>JAJFJQ010000046.1 GCA_021773835.1 Gammaproteobacteria bacterium | reverse complement strand
ATGGTGATGCCAGGGGACAACGTGAAGGTAGAAGTTAAGCTGATCAACCCGATCGCGATGGAAGAAGGCTTACGCTTCGCAATCCGTGAAGGCGGTCGCACGGTCGGTGCCGGCGTTGTTTCAAAAATAATTGAGTAATTGCTAAAGAGCGAAGCGCAGAAATGGATCAACAGATCATAAGAATTCGACTCAAGGCCTTCGATCACCGATTGATCGACCAGTCGACGCGGGAAATCGTGGAAACCGCGAAGCGTACTGGCGCGCAGGTCAAAGGGCCGATCCCTCTGCCTACGAAAAAAGAGCGATTTACCGTTTTGATTTCACCGCATGTGAATAAAGACGCACGTGATCAATACGAAATCCGCACGCACAAGCGCCTGCTAGATATCGTTAACCCGACGGATAAAACCGTCGATGCGTTAATGAAACTTGATCTCGCCGCCGGCGTTGACGTGCAGATTAAACTCAATTAGCGCTGGGAGCGAAGTAGCATGTCACTCGGACTAATTGGACTAAAGCGCGGCATGACCCGTTTATTTTCGGATAGCGGAGAGTCGGTTCCTGTAACTGTGGTCGAAGTTATGCCGAATCGGATCACGCGTATCAAAACCGCAGACAGCGACGGGTACAGCGCCATCCAAATTACTACCGGCGGGCGCCACCGTAACCGGATCAGCAAACCTGCAGCCGGCGAATTTGGCAAAAGTGGTGTCGATGTTGGACGCGGACTGTGGGAATTTCGCATTCGAGAAAGTGAGGTCGGAGACCTTGCAACCGGCAGAGAGTTAACCGCGGAACTGTTTGCAGCGGGGCAGACAGTCGATGTTACGGGCACCAGCATTGGCAAGGGTTACGCCGGGGTCATAAAACGTCACAACTTCAAGATGGGCGACGCTACACACGGGAACTCCTTATCGCACCGAGTCCCAGGATCGATCGGACAATGTCAGACGCCTGGTCGGGTTTTCAAGGGTAAGCGAATGTCCGGTCATATGGGTAACGTACGACGAACGATCCAGGGACTAGAAATTGTTCGAGTCGATAGCGAGCGCAATCTTCTCATGATCAAAGGCGCGGTCCCGGGTGCCAAGGGTGGGGACCTTATGATCAAACCATCAATCAAAGCGCGTGTGGATAACTAGTCATGGAATTGCAGATCCGTTCGTTCACTAGCGGCGACCCGGCGGGGAATCTGGCTCTGTCAGAAGATGTTTTCGCGCGCGCCTATAACGAGCCGCTGATTCATCAAGTCGTCACGGCCTATTTTGCCGGAGGACGCCGCGGTACAAAGGCGAGTAAGAGCCGAGCTGCGGTGCGAGGAGGCGGTGCAAAACCGTTTCGCCAGAAAGGACTAGGCCGCGCACGCGCGGGTACAATCCGAAGCCCAATTTGGCGGGGTGGTGGCGTGACCTTTGCGGCTAAGCCTCGGAGCTATTCCCAAAAGGTAAACCGCAAAATGTATCGCCACGCACTTTGCTCAATATTTTCTGAGCTGGTGCGAGCCGAACGCCTAGTCGTCGTTGACTCATGCGAGATGTCTGAGCCAAAAACGAAGGCGTTGGTATCGACCTTAAAAAACTTCGCGGCAAAAGATGTTCTGATCGTCGCCGAGGACGTGACCGAAAATCTTTATCTGGCTGCCCGGAACCTGTACTGGGTCGGACTCGTTGATGTGGCCACGATAGACCCGGCAATGTTGCTTGCGTTTGAGAAGGTCGTCATTTCGCAAGCTGCTCTAACCCGGATAGAGGAGCAGCTCAAATGATCCGTGAGCGTTTGCTGCAGATTTTGGTCGAACCGAAAATTTCGGAGAAGGCGGCGCGCGCTGCCGATGAAAACCGCCAATATGTTTTTAAAGTGTTGTCGGACGCGACGAAGCCCGAAATCAAAGCAGCTGTGGAAGAGCTATTTAGTGTAAAGGTCGAAGACGTGACCGTGCTCAACGTACCGGCAAAGACACGGCATTTCAGGGGTAACGCTGGAATTCGACAGGGTTGGAAGAAGGCCTACGTCAAACTTGAGACGGGCTTCGAATTAGATTTCATGGTCGGCGATTGATGGACTGAGACTGAGACAAGCATGGCACTAATAAAATCAAAACCGACTTCTGCAGGCCGCCGCGCAATGGTTCGCGTGGTCACACCCGAGCTATACAAGGGTGAACCGCACGGGCCGTTACTAGAACCGAAAAAACGTACCTCGGGACGGAACAATGCCGGGCGAATTACAGTACGTCACCGCGGTGGTGGGCATAAGCAACGATATCGCGTGATTGACTTCAAGCGCCGTAAAGACGGGATCTCCGCTACGGTTGAACGCCTCGAATACGACCCAAATCGTTCTGCGCACATTGCGCTGCTCCTGTACGGTGACGGTGAACGACGTTACATTATCGCCGCCAAAGGACTGATCCCCGGCGCCACCGTCCGGTCGGGATTAGACGCTCCGATTCAAGTTGGCAACTGTCTGCCATTACGCAATATTCCAGTCGGTACAATTGTTCATTGCGTCGAGCTGCAACCGGAGAAAGGCGCGCAAATTGGGCGCAGTGCCGGTGCCGGTATCCAGTATGTTGCGCGCGAAGGTAGCTCGGCAACCCTACGCCTACGTTCCGGTGAGATGCGTAAAGTCTCGACAGATTGCCGTGCGACGATTGGTGAGGTCGGAAACTCGGAACATTCGTTGCGATCACTCGGCAAGGCCGGCGCCAAGCGATGGCGTGGGGTGCGTCCGACGGTCCGAGGTGTTGCCATGAACCCAGTCGATCACCCACACGGTGGTGGTGAGGGTAGAACTTCTGGCGGACGTCATCCGGTTAGCCCGTGGGGCCAGCCAACGAAAGGCCACAAGACACGAACTAATAAGCGAACGAATAAATCAATCGTTCGTCGACGCAATAAACGCTAATTGCGGAGCACGCTATGCCACGTTCTATTAAAAAAGGGCCGTTTGTCGACCATCACCTGCAAAGCAAGGTCGATACGTCTCGAGCGAACAATGACAAACGTCCAATTAAAACTTGGTCGCGCCGCTCGATGATTGTCCCAGACATGGTGGGACTTACCATATCGGTGCATAACGGTAGACAACATATGCCGGTCTACATAAGCGAAAACATGGTCGGGCATAAACTCGGCGAATTCGCACCAACCCGAACGTTTCGCGGACACGTCGCGGATCGGAAAGCGAAATAACGGGGTGATTTGATGGCAACCTTGGCGAAACTCAAGAATGCGCGAATTTCTCCGCAAAAAGTGCGTCTGGTCGCTGACCAGATACGCGGAATGCCGGTCGACAACGCTATAAATTTGTTGACGTTCAGCAATAAGAAAGCGGCGAAGATAATCAAGAAAGTTTTGGAGTCGGCGATAGCCAACGCGGAGCACAACGACGCTGCGGACGTTGATGAACTAACAATTAGTGAAATCATGGTTGACGAGGCGACAACGATGAAACGTTGGCGTCCGCGGGCCAGGGGTCGGGCAAACAAAATTTTGAAACGGATGAGCCACGTAACCGTGGCCGTTTCGGAAACGGGGCAATAGAGATGGGACAAAAAGTACACCCATATGGTTTCCGTCTTGGCATCGTCAAGGATTGGACTTCAACGTGGTACGCCGATACGAAGAATTATGCGAATTACCTAAATGCCGACCTTGAGATCCGCGAATTCTTGAAAAAGAAGCTCGCGCATGCATCGGTGAGCAGGATCCAAATTGAACGGCCGGCAAATAACGCTCGGATCGTCGTCCATACAGCTCGCCCCGGCATCGTGATTGGTAAGAAAGGCGAGGATATCGAGTCTTTGCGCAAACAGGTTTCTCAGCTAATGGGAATTCCTGCACATATCAGCGTTGAGGAAATACGTAAGCCTGAGCTTGACGCATATCTCGTGGCCGAATCCGTAGCCCAACAGCTCGAGCGCCGAATAATGTTTCGACGTGCGATGAAGCGTGCGGTTTCGAACTCAATGCGCTTGGGCGCTCAAGGTATCAAGATCAACGTAGCAGGAAGACTAAACGGTGCGGAAATCGCCCGGTCTGAGTGGTACCGCGAAGGGCGCGTACCGCTGCATACATTACGCGCAGATATCGACTATGGCTTGGCCGAAGCCAATACGACCTATGGCGTAATTGGCGTAAAAGTCTGGATCTTTAAAGGTGAAATTATTCAGCAGCCGGAAACGCCTGAAGAAGAGATCACCGAAACGGCAGCGACTGGGGGCTAAGTCGTGTTACAACCCAAAACCACTAAATTCAGAAAGCAGCAGAAAGGCCGAAATCGCGGCCTCGCGCAGCGCGGCGCCAAAATAAGTTTCGGCGAATACGGCCTGAAGGCAACAACCAGAGGTCGCGTGACGGCACGTCAAATAGAAGCCGCGAGGCGTGCCATTACCCGCCACGTTAAGCGTGGGGCGAAAGTGTGGATCCGCGTTTTTCCAGATAAACCCATCACGAAGAAGCCACTTGAAGTCCGCCAAGGTAAGGGTAAAGGCAATGTCGAATATTGGGTCGCCCAGATAAAGCCGGGTACCGTGTTGTATGAGATGGAAGGCGTTAGCGAAGAGCTTGCCCGCGAAGCCTTTCGCTTGGCCGGCGCGAAGCTGCCCGTTCGAACAGCGTTTGCTACGCGGAAATTGATGTAATGAAAGCAAAAGAACTACGCGAAAAAACGGCAGATCAACTTCACGAGCTGTTGATCGAGAAACGGCGTGAACAATTTAACTTACGCATGCAGGCCGGCTCGGGGCAACCGCCAAGATCGAGTGATTTCGGTGAGGTGCGCCGTGATATAGCGCGAATAAAACTGATCCTTGGCGAAAAGAAAATGGGTGACGCAGCATGAGTGAACAAGGGACCTTGGCGCGGACGCTCGTCGGCGAAGTCGTGAGCAACCGGATGGAAAAAACCATTTCAGTAATGGTCGAACGTCAGGTCGAACACCCCTTATACAAAAAATACATTCGCCGCTCTACCAAATTTTTGGCGCATGACGAAAACAATGAATGCAACGAGGGTGACACGGTCGAGATTGCAGAATGCCGGCCACTGTCGAAGAGAAAATCGTGGCGTTTGCAAAAGGTGCTTCAGCGCGCACCTCAGATTTAGAACAACTGCGCAACCGAAGATAGGTCGGAGACCGGACAATGATACAAATGCAATCGATGCTTGATGCAGCAGACAACAGTGGTGCGCGCCGTCTGATGTGTATCAAGGTGCTGGGTGGTTCGCGCCGCCGTTACGCGAATATTGGTGATGTCATAAAGGTCACGGTCAAAGAAGCTATTCCGCGCGGGAAAGTTAAGAAGGGTGAGGTGTTTGATGCTGTCGTTGTGAGAACCCGGAAGGGTGTTCGCCGCCCGGACGGATCCTTGATTCGATTCGATGGCAATGCCGCAGTGTTATTGGACAAACAGCTACAGCCGATTGGCACACGTATTTTTGGGCCCGTAACGCGTGAGCTAAGAGGCGAGCGATTCATGCGCATTGTGTCTTTGGCGCCAGAAGTATTATAGCGGCTGGAGATTTTCGATGAAGAAAATTAGAAAAGGCGACGAAATCTCCGTGTTGGCCGGGCGGGACAAGGGCAAACGCGGTGCGGTCTTACGTGTTTTGGATAACGATCGGGTGATCGTAGAGGGCGTGCATCTCGTGAAACGCCACACTAAGCCGAACCCGCAAGCGAATATTCCAGGCGGGATCGTCGAGAAAGAAGCGCCGATCCATATATCGAATGTCGCATTGTTTAACCCGATCACTCAGAAGCCTGATCGGATTGGTATTAAAACGCTCGAAGATGATCGCAAGGTGCGCTTCTTTAAATCGAATAACGAGGTGGTCGACATTTAGGTGTCGGAACATAGACGATGGCAAGATTAGAAACTGAGTATCGCGAAAAGCTAGCCGGACAGCTGCAAGAACAGTTGCAGTGCAAAAGCTTGATGCAGGTTCCGCGGATAACAAAAGTCACGATCAATATGGGGCTCGGTGAGGCCACGACTGATAAGAAAGTGATGGAACATGCCTTGAGCGACTTAGAACTCATTGCTGGTCAAAAGCCGGTGGTTTGCCTATCTCGAAAATCGATCGCGGGATTCAAAATTCGCGATGGGTGGCCGATTGGCGCGAAAGTCACGCTTCGGCGCAGTCGAATGTACGAGTTTCTCGATCGGCTAATTAACGTCGCGATTCCGCGTATCCGTGATTTTCGTGGGTTTGGTGACCGCGCGTTCGATGGGCGCGGCAACTATACGCTTGGGGTGCGCGAGCAAATTATTTTTCCTGAAATTGATTACGACAAAATAGATGCGATCAGGGGCATGGATATCTGCATTACGACTAGCGCGAAAAATGACGACGAAGGTCGTGCGCTGCTGCGGGCATTCAAGTTTCCCTTGAGAACTTAGGGCGTTATTTATGGCAAAGAAATCGATGGTTAATCGTGAACGTAAACGCGCGCTACTTGCGGAACGTTTCGCGGCCAAGCGCGCTGCGCTCAAGGCTGCTGCGGCGGATTTGACGCTCTCGATCGAGGAGCGTGACGCTGCACGGATCAAATTACAGAAACTACCACGAGATTCGAGCCCCGCACGTGGTCGGAATCGATGCCGATTAACCGGGCGGCCGCACGGCTACTACCGCAAATTTGGTCTGGCTAGGAATGAACTTCGTCGGCTGGCAATGGAAGGACATGTGCCAGGATTGGTTAAGGCCAGTTGGTAGGCCAGTAATTCTAGATTAGCGAAAGAGATCTATCGAAATGACAATGCAAGACCCCATTGCCGATATGTTTACTCGGATCCGAAACGCACAAGCTCGGGCACGCAAAGACGTGTCAATTCCGGCGTCAAAAAGTAAATCGGCGATTGCGAAGGTATTAAAGGACGAAGGCTATATTTCGGACTTTAAGACGGTCGAGGGCGAGGGTCATCCAGAACTCGTCATCGAACTAAAATATTACGATGGCCGGCCGGTAATCGAGCACATTCAACGTACTAGTAAGCCGAGTCTGCGGGTCTACCGCGGGAAAGATGAAATTCCGACTGTTGTCGGTGGACTCGGGATCGCGATTGTCTCAACTTCCCGCGGATTAATGACTGACAGGGAAGCGCGCGCCCAAGGTATTGGCGGCGAAGTGCTGTGTTCGGTCTATTAGAGCCAAATTGAGGAACTAGGACCATGTCACGCATTGCAAATGCACCTATCGAAATCCCGGAAGCGGTTGACGTCCAGGTCAACGGGCAGACGGTAACCGTGAAAGGAAAAATAGGGACCATGGACTGGGAGGTCCACGAAGACGTTGCGGTCAGCATAGATGGTAGCGTGATGCAGATTAAAGCGCTCAAAGAGACAAAATCCGCGGTCGCAATGTCGGGTACCTCGCGCGCGCTGTTAAACAATATGGTGGTAGGCGTGTCGCAAGGATTTGAGCGTAAGCTCGAAATCGTTGGGGTAGGCTATCGCGCGCAGATCAGCGGGAAGGTACTAAATTTGTCGCTTGGTCATTCGCATCCAATTAATTTCGATATTCCCGATGATGTGACGATCGAGACACCGAGCCAAACGGAAGTCGTGGTTAAGGGAATGGACAAGCAGAGAGTTGGTCAAATAGCCGCGAATATTCGTGCCTACCGTAAGCCTGAGCCATATAAAGGTAAGGGCGTAAAGTATGCGGATGAAATCATCGTGCGCAAGGAAGCCAAGAAGAGTTGATGACCTTATGAACAAAAAGCTGTCAAGGCTACGGCGGGCTCGGAAGACTCGCAGCCACATTAAGTACTTGCGCGCAACCCGGTTGTGCGTCAATAGGACGCCGCGACATATATACGCGCAGATAATTTCAGCGGACGGCGGGATTGTGTTGGCGAGCGCCTCGACGCTTGATAAGGACCTCCGCGCATCCATTAAGACGGGTGGAAACGTTGAAGCCGCCGTAATCGTTGGCAAAGCTGTTGCCGAACGAGCACGGGCCGCCGGGGTCGAGGAAGTTGCATTCGACCGTGCTGGGTTTAAGTATCACGGCCGCGTGAAGGCGCTGGCCGAGGCTGCACGTGAAAACGGCCTCAAATTCTAGGAGTTAGATTGGTATGGCTTTCGCTTCGGGTACGCAGCAAAACCAAGAAGGGTTGTTCGAGAAACTGGTGGCCGTTAATCGGGTCGCGAAAGTTGTAAAGGGCGGACGAATTTTTGGATTTACCGCACTGACGGTTGTCGGAGACGGTGCGGGTCGTGTTGGGCTTGGGCGGGGTAAAGCTCGCGAAGTCCCGGTCGCGATTCAAAAAGCGATGGAGAATGCTCGTCGCAATATGGAAACCGTTGCGTTAAACGAGGACACCTTGCAATACGCCATCGTCGGCGAGCATGGTGCGGCGAAGGTTTACATGCAGCCCGCGTCACAAGGTACCGGAATTATTGCCGGTGGCCCGATGCGAGCGGTTTTCGAAGTCGTCGGTGTCCATAATGTGCTAGCAAAATGCATCGGCACAACGAATCCCGTTAACGTTGTGCGAGCGACGATTAACGGATTGAAAAACATGTCTTCACCGGAAAGCATGGCGGCCAAGCGTGGCAAGTCAGTTGCGGAAATCCGAGGGTAGGACGATGGCCGGCAAGATCAAGATTACGCTGACACGTGGACTTCATGGCCGACTCGCGTCGCATAAGGCATGCGTTGCCGGACTCGGCCTGCGCCGGATCCGCCAAACCATCGAGGTCGACGACACGGTGGAAAATCGAGGCATGATCAACAAAGTGTCCTACATGCTGAATATTGAGGAAGCGTGATGTTTCTAAATACGATCAAGCCTGCGAATGGTGCGAAGAAGCCGCGCAAACGCGTCGGTCGCGGTATCGGATCTGGATCAGGCAAGACCGCTGGGCGAGGCCACAAGGGACAGCATTCGCGTTCGGGTGGATATCATAAAGTCGGCTTCGAAGGCGGTCAGATGCCGTTGCAGCGACGACTGCCGAAGGGTGGCTTCCATTCGCGCACCAGTGTTTATGCGGACGAGATCCGGCTGCACGAGCTGAACGGGATCGATAGCGAGATCATCGATTTGGCGGCGCTGAAAGCTGCGGGCTTGCTACGCAACGATATTAAAACCGTCAAAATCATTTTGTCGGGTGCACTGGAGAAAGCAGTCAAAGTTCGAGGACTGGGTGTAACGAAAGGCGCACGCGCAGCAATCGAAAGTGCCGGGGGAAGCATAGAAAGCTAAGATGGCGACCGCGAATCGAAATATGCCCGGCGGCCTTGCCGGCCTCGGAAAACTGACTGAGCTGCGCCAGCGGATATTTTTCCTGCTGGGGGCGCTTGTCGTCTTCCGGATCTGTACCCATATTCCGGTCCCGGGGATCAATCCCAGCGCCTTGGTCACGTTGTTCGATCAACAACGCGGTACGATTTTGGACATGTTCAATATGTTCTCCGGCGGCGCGCTGCAGCGCTTCTCGGTCGTTGCCCTTGGCATCATGCCGTACATATCAGCTTCCATCATTATGCAGCTGCTAACGGTAGTGCATCCGAAGCTCGAGCAATTGAAAAAAGAAGGTGAGTCTGGACGACGCAAAATTACCCAATACACACGCTATGGCACCGTTGCTTTAGCGCTATTCCAGTCGCTCGGCGTTGCGGTGATGCTGGAAGGTCAATCGGCTGCGGGATTGCAATTAGTTATCGATCCGGGACTTGCTTTTAGGATCACCTGCGTAACAACGCTGGTGACGGGAACCTTATTCTTAATGTGGCTCGGTGAGCAGGTTACGGAACGCGGAATTGGAAACGGTATATCGATGATAATATTCGCCGGTATCGTAGCTGGGCTGCCGTCGGCGATCGGCGGGACATTAGAACTATCACGGACCGGTGAGCTTTCAATCATTATGGTCCTCGCCTTGTTTGCCCTGGCGATCCTTGTCACGGCTTTCGTCGTATTTGTAGAACGCGGCCAGAGACGCATAACCGTCAATTACGCTAAGCAACGCAATCAATACAGTGGGCAATCGAGTCACTTGCCGCTAAAGTTGAACATGTCCGGCGTTATTCCACCAATATTCGCCTCAAGCATTATCTTATTTCCGGCAACAATCGGCGGCTGGTTTGGCAATATGGAAGGGATGGGTTGGATGCGTGATCTCGCGAGCACGCTATCGCCGGGCCAACCCCTGTACGTAATGTTCTACGCGGCAGCGATAATATTTTTCTGCTTTTTCTACACCGCCTTGGTATTTAATCCGAAAGAAACGGCGGATAATTTAAAGAAATCGGGTGCGTTTATCCCGGGCATTCGGCCGGGCGATCAGACCGCACGCTACATCGACGGTGTGATGACACGTCTGACGGTTGCCGGCGCGATTTACATCACGTCCGTTTGCTTACTCCCGGAATTCTTAATATTGAAGTTTAACGTTCCATTTTATTTCGGTGGAACCTCACTGCTGATTATTGTCGTCGTCGTGATGGATTTCATGTCGCAAGTTCAAGCCCATTTGATGTCCCATCAATATGAAGGCCTGTTGAAGAAAGCGAATTTAAAGGGCTACGGCCGACGCTAAACGGCTTAGAGGAATAGAACGTGAAAATTCGAGCATCAGTCAAGCGGATCTGTCGCAACTGCCGCGTCATCAGACGTAAAGGCGTGGTCCGCATAATTTGTAAAGATCCGCGGCACAAGCAACGCCAAGGTTAACTTGAGGATCTCACGAGGATAATAGTATGGCGCGTGTTGCAGGCGTAAATATTCCAGACAGGAAACACACTGTCATCGCACTCCAAGAGATCTATGGGATCGGCGGCACACTGGCGCGAAAAATTTGCGAAGAAACCGGTGTCACTCAGCACGCGATGATAAAAGACCTGACTGAAGAGCAGCTCGAAGCGCTCAGAGGCGCAGTATCTAAATTTACGATTGAAGGTGATCTTCGACGTGAAATCGCAATGAACATTAAGCGTCTGATGGACCTGGGTTGCTATCGCGGGATCCGGCATCGGCGCGGCTTGCCGACGCGGGGCCAGCAGACCCAAACGAATGCCAGGACTCGTAAAGGTCCACGGCGGATGATAAAGAAGTAACTGAGATATTTTCATGGCAACTTCAACTCCTCGCACGAAGAAGCGGACAAAAACAACTGTTATTGACGGCATAGCGCACATTCATGCGTCGTTTAACAACACCATCATTACGATCACCGATCGCCAGGGCAATACCCTCGGTTGGGCTACGGCTGGTGGTAGTGGATTTCGCGGATCTCGAAAGAGTACGCCCTTCGCAGCACAGGTTGCGGCGGAGCGCTTAGGTTCGGTGATGGATGATTTCGGCACGCAAAACCTAGATGTTTTCGTCAAAGGCCCTGGCCCTGGTCGCGAGTCCGCGGTGCGAGCATTGAACGCCGCCGGTTTTAAGATCACGAATATTACCGACGTTACACCAATCCCCCACAATGGCTGTCGTCCGCCGAAGAAGCGCCGGGTATAGGAACGAGGATTTTTAATGGCAAGATATATCGGACCAAAATGTAAGCTCAGCCGACGGCAAGGCGTAGATCTTTTTCTAAAAAGTCGCGCGCGGCCGATCGAGTCGAAATGCCAGTTGGAAAAACCGCCGGGTCAGCACGGTGATAGCCGTGGTCGGCGCCAGTCGGATTACGCCCTACAGTTACGCGAGAAGCAGAAGCTTCGTTACACGTATGGCGTTCTTGAGAAGCAGTTTAGAAATTACTACAAGGAAGCTGCGAAGCGCAAAGGAGCGACGGGTGAAAACCTACTTCAATTGCTAGAGCAGCGCCTCGACAATGTTGTGTACCGGATGGGTTTTGGTTGCACGCGTTCTGAAGCAAGGCAGTTGGTTAGCCACAAAGCTATTACGGTTAACGGAAAAAGCGTAAATATCCCGTCTTTCCAGGTGAGTCCAAAAGACGTGATCGCAGTGAGGGAGAAATCTCGCCAGCAGGTGCGGATCCAAGATTCGCTTGCAATTGCCGAGCAGCTCGGTCTGCCGGAATGGTTGGAAGTTGACTCCAAAAAAATGGAAGGTCTGTTCAAATCTGCGCCAGAGCGCGGTGATTTACCTGCCGATATTAATGAATCCCTAGTCGTAGAGTTGTACTCCAAGTAGGGCAACTAAAGGAGAAAGTGCAATGGCAGCAGCAGCAAGTGAAATGTTGAAGCCGAACATTGTCGACGTTAGTCCGGTTAATGTAAAAACCGCGAAGATTACGCTCGAGCCGTTGAACCGCGGCTTTGGGCACACATTAGGCAATGCCCTCAGACGAGTATTGCTGTCGTCGATGACTGGCAGCGCGATCGTAGAGGCTGAAATAGAAAACGTATTGCACGAATACACGACGATCGAGGGCGTACAGGAAGATGTAACCGATATCTTGCTGAATCTGAAAGGGCTAGCGATCAACATGCACGCCCGTGAAGAGGCCACCTTGACTTTGAACAAGCGTGGACCTGGCGTTGTGGTTGCTGGGGACATTGTTCTGGACCATGACGTCGAGATTGTGGATCCAACGCATCACATCGCGAGCTTGAGCGAAAACGGCGAATTAAATATGACCTTGAAGGTCGCTCGTGGACGCGGTTATCAACCAGCAACCATCAGAGAAGTTGGTGAAGAAACCGATCAGGCGATAGGACGATTGAAGTTGGATGCATCGTTTAGTCCCGTTAGGCGCGTTGCCTATGAGGTCCAAAGCGCTCGCGTAGAGCAGCAAACCGACCTTGATAAGCTCATCATCACCATTGAAACCAATGGAACGATTGACCCGGAACGTGCTGTTCGCGATGCCGCGGGGATCTTGCGCAGTCAACTTGCGGTATTCGTTGATCTCAGCAGCGAAGAGCAAGCAGAACCGGAGCGCAAGGAAGAAGTTGAGATTGATCCTATCCTGTTACGCTCGATAGACGATCTGGAACTAACCGTGCGTTCAGCAAACTGCCTAAAGGCGGAAAGCATCTATTACATAGGCGACCTCATCCAACGCACGGAAGTAGAATTACTGAAGACGCCTAACTTGGGGAAGAAGTCGTTAACCGAAATCAAAGATGTATTGGCAGCGCGCGGTCTTTCGCTTGGAATGAGATTGGAAAACTGGCCACCATCGGGGTTGTTCGATACCGATAAGAGTTCGATTTAATTAGTAGATAAAGCAAGGTTATACCCATGAGACATCGCCAAAGCGGGCGCCAACTTAACCGCAACAGCTCTCATCGCAAAGCGATGTTTAGAAATATGGCGGTGTCGCTGTTTCGTCACGAATTGATCCGCACGACATTGCCGAAAGCGAAGGAGTTGCGCCGCACAGCAGAGCCGTTGATCACCATGGCGAAATCAGATTCCGTGGCAAAACGCCGGCTAGCATTCTCACGTCTACGCGATGACTTTGCAGTGCATAAGCTCTTCACCGAGCTTGGTCCCCGCTACGTCGATCGACCTGGAGGCTATCTCCGAATATTGAAAACAGGATTCCGCCCAGGCGACAGCGCACCGATGGCGATAGTCGAATTAATGGATCGGCCAATGCCTGAGGAAGACGACGATTAAGCGAATCGACCCGTAAGTTGAGAAAAATGCCGGGCTTTAGTCCGGCTTTTTTTATGCGTTGCGAGTTTATTATTCAAATCTTGGGAAACGGCGGACAGACCACGTTTCCCCAGAAGATAAAACGAGGTCTGTTCCCTACCTTCCAGGATATATCTATTCTTCAAATACAATTGACATTAGCTCTTGGTATGGCGGGGTCTCTTTTATCGCTTCGTCTACCGCTATTTGAATCTTTCCAATGAAGATGACGCGTCCCTGCTCCCACCATGAGCGTGCGCCCGGCATCCCCATATTTGTTCCTATGAAGCTTTTCCAAGCCATATACGTGGCGGCATCCATGAAACCACGTTCATGTGCTTCGAATATATCCTTAAATACCAAAACTAAATCCAATAACACACCATCCAATATCACTCGCTCATCAGCGTTCAAAGCCTGAAAATCAAGCATGCCCGTTCGAAATATTCGGGCATTTTCCGTACTTGCGGCTTTCCAGTCTTGAAATCGGGCGGCGCTATTGGCACTGCTTGTGTGGTATTCCGTCTTTGCGAGGTCGGTATTCTGCTTAACTTGGACCGCCAAATAGATCAAAGAAACTACAACGGCTACGGCGCCGGTAACTTCGCTTAATGCAACGATTGCTTCCCAGTTCATGTGATCTACTTAAATAATCCTAACGTGAAGCTAGGCTGCCCTTGAAAACGCCGGCGCGTAAGGAGGACGCGGGCAAGGGTCGACTTCAGCGCCTGATTAGGTTTGTTAGTCAATAAATTTCCGCTCTTTTAACGCCTTTTCATTACTGTACTCACGACGGATCAGCGACACTACAACGGCTCCGGCCAACCCAAGCGTGCACGTAACCGTTATTTTTATAAACAAACTTGCACTGAGTGGTTGGAACCACAGTTGTGTGAGCGCTATGCCTATCCAGCCGACAATAATTACTATGGAAATGTAGGCGGCAAACTTCACGATCGATCCCGCTCTAAAATTACGAGATAAGCCTCGCGTGAGAAGAGTAACAACATTCGTCTAACATCTTTTTCCATTGTTACGACGCGCCACCCTTCCTCAGCGTTAGAGTTGAGGAAATCAGTAAATTTTAAAGGATTGACTTTAGACTCCCCAAGAAACAACGAACCCAGCATTCCTTCCTGATAAATAACCACCTTATATTCTTTCACTTCTCAATCTCCTCATGGTGGGAAACGAAACTAATGCCTACTAGGGTACCTAAAAGGGAAAACAGCGGACAGACCATGTTTTCCCAGAAGATAAAACGTGGTCTGCCCCTGTCTTCCCTGAGAATAAATAACCAACTGATTTAGCTAATCGTATAGGTTCTTAAAAATATCGAATTCTTCAGCATCCGAGTATCTCTTAAGTATCCTTTTTGCATGGGGAACCATACCAGGCCATTTAGTAAACTTTACTGCGACATCTTCACGATACATCCGATACTGCTTTGGATCGATCTGGTCTTGTTCATAAGCAATGCCGGTAGTAAGCCAAACTCCCAGCAGCAACGTGCAGAAGCCCTCAATCTGTTCTTCTTCTTGTTCGGACTGCACCACGTATTCGGGATCTCTAAGCCTGGTTACTAAATCCTGAATGCTGCGATCTGTCGCCAACAGGCTATAGACTTCTGCGTACTTATCTTGGAGTTCTCGGGCAACTGCTGCTTTCGCTATTTGATTCGTCTGAACGATTTGTTTAGCGACGTATAAAAGTGTCACAACAACGGCCAGAACGCCGAACACTTCGCTTAACGCACCGATGGCATCCCAATTCATTTTTTCAGCTCTCTTGTCGCCGGAAACAGGGGGCAGACCACCGTTCCCCGGATCCCCAGAAGATATAACGTTGTCTGCCCCCTATATTCTACTCTCTTGATTCGCGTGCTATTAGGCGTTTCGTGCCATAAGTGTCTGTTTTGAGGGAGCTGAGTGAGCAGCGCTTGTGGACATGTCGGCGCCACGGACCTACGTCCGCGAGCCGTGACCGCCCGTCACGGCGTGTAGGAAGTTTCGAATTACTATCTGATGAGGTCGAATCGAAAATTCGACGTTTGAGAGAGCAAGTCTCAGCTTTTACGACTCAATTAGTTGTCTAGACGCGCCTTTAACAATTTGTTGACTTGCTTAGGGTTGGCTTTACCTTGTGAGAGTTTCATCACTTGCCCGACGAAAAATCCAAACACCTTGTCCTTGCCAGCTCGATATTGTTCAATCTGATCGGGGTTATCGTTTAATACCTGCTCGACAAGGTTCGCGATTGCAGAATCGTCTGTAACTTGCTGTAGGCCTTGTTCGGCTATTACGTCGTCTGGATCCTGGCCCGTCTCCCACATCGTTTCAAAAATTTGCTTAGCGATTTTCCCTGAAATAGTGTTGTCCGCTATGCGCGATACAAGCACGCCAAGTGCGGCGGGTCCAACTGGCGAAGCCTCTATTTGGAGGTTCGACGCATTGAGCGCCGCAAATAGCTCTCCAGTGATCCAATTTGCGCAGAGACGCGGATTTCCCGACGACGCTGCGGTTGCTTGTTCGAAATAATCTGCGATCCCGCGGTCCTCGCACAAAATCTCTGCATCCTTGGACGTTAGTGCGTATTCGTCGACGAACCGCTTTCGTTTTTGCGCGGGCAATTCCGGCAGTGAGTTGGCCATGGACTGAATATAGTCATCTGTGATCTCTATTGGCAGCAGATCCGGATCAGGGAAGTAACGATAATCGTGCGCGTCTTCTTTGCTGCGCATCGTCCGTGTCTCATGTCGATCGGCATCATAGAGCATGGTTACTTGATGAATCTGTCCGCCATTTTCGATGACCTCGATTTGACGATCTATTTCGAATTGAATCGCCCGTTCAACGAATCGAAATGAATTTAAATTCTTAATCTCAGTTCGAGTCCCAAGCGTCGATTCTCCGAGCGGTCGAACCGAAACATTCGCATCGCAGCGAAATGAGCCTTCCTGCATATTCCCATCGCAGATCCCGAGATAGCGAACGAGTTGATGCATGGCTCGCATGTAGGCAACCGCTTCCGCTGCGGAGTGCATCTGCGGCTCTGATACGATTTCCAATAGCGGCGTACCGGCGCGGTTGAGATCGATCCCAGTCGAGCGATCAAAATCTTCGTGAACTGATTTTCCAGCATCCTCTTCAAGATGGGCTCGAGTGACGTCAATGATCTTTATATGATCATCGGGTAGCCGGATCTCAATGCGGCCGCCGGCAACGATCGGTTCCTCGTATTGGCTAATTTGGTAACCCTTTGGTAGATCGGGATAGAAGTAGTTCTTGCGGGCAAATATCGACGCATTTGAGATTGTCGCTCCAATCGCCAAGCCGAACAGAACGGCCATCTCGACCACTTTCTCATTTAATACGGGAAGTACGCCCGGCAGTCCAAGGTCTACCGCCGAGGCTTGAGTGTTGGGCTCGGCACCATAGCCAGTTGATGCAGCGGAAAATATTTTGCTCGCTGTGGCGAGCTGCGAGTGGATTTCAAGCCCAATGACCGGTTGCCATTCCATTTTATTCGATGCCGTCATCTAGCGATGGCGAATGCTGGTGCCAATCAGTTACGTTTTGATATTGGTGTGCAATTTGCAGTAGCTTCGCCTCTGCAAAATAATTTCCAATCAGCTGCATCCCGACCGGCAGGCCGTCTGCGAATCCGACCGGTATGGATATTGCCGGGAGCCCCGCGAGGTTAACCGCGGTCGTATAAATGTCGGACAAATACATCGCAACGGGATCGTCCGATTTCTGCCCCATAGTAAACGCGGTCGTTGGCGATGTGGGACCTAGGATGGCATCCACGTTTTCTAGAGCATTCTTAAATTCGTCCCGGATCAAGCGCCTGATCTGTTGCGCCTTCTGATAATAGGCGTCGTAGTAACCGGACGATAGCGCGTAGGTTCCGACCAGAATGCGTCTTTGTGTTTCAACGCCGAATCCCTCACTTCTGGATCGACGATACATGTCTTCTATGTCACGAGGGTCATCACATCGATGTCCGAAGCGCACGCCATCGTAGCGCGAAAGGTTTGACGAGCATTCTGCCGAGGAGATCACATAGTAAGCCGGGATCGATAGATCCATATGCTTGAGATCGATCTCCGTACATATTGCACCCATCGTCTCAAGCTCTGATATCGCCGAGCGTATTGGCGCGGCAACATCGGCGTCGAGGTCTGCGCTAAAAAACTGTTTTGGAATACCGACACGCAAGCCGGCGGCGGGTTCGCGTAGGGATCTCGTGTAATCCTCATCCGGTCGATCGACAGACGTTGAGTCTTTGTTGTCGAATCCCGCCATGACGTTCAGCAGCAAGGCCAGATCCTCGGCGGTCGTTGCCATCGGGCCGCCCTGATCGAGGCTTGATGCAAAGGCAATCAAGCCAAAGCGCGATACGCGGCCGTAGGTGGGCTTGAGTCCGCTAATGCCGCATAGGGCAGCAGGTTGGCGTATAGAACCGCCGGTGTCGGTACCTGTAGCACCCGGCGCTAAACGGGCCGCAACGGCGGCCGCCGATCCCCCGGACGAACCGCCCGGGACCGCGCCCTCACGCCATGGGTTTGTTACCGGCCCAAAATAGCTCGTTTCATTCGACGAACCCATTGCAAATTCATCCATGTTAGTTTTACCCAACAGGACCATTGATGCCGCATCCAATCGTTCAGACACAGTGGCGGAATAGGGCGCAACGAAGTTGTCCAGCATGCGCGACCCGCATGACGTTTTGATACCTTTAGTGCAGAAGATATCTTTGTGTGCATAAGGCACGCCGGTCAGCGGACCCGCATCTTTGCTTTTCAGCATGGCGTCGGCGGCGGCCGCTTGATTGAGCGAATGCTCTTCGCACACAGTAATGTAACTGTTCAGACGGCTATCGTGCGCGGCAATTCGATCCAAATAGTGACGGGTGATTTCGACACTGGAAAACTCGCCCTTTGCGAGCGCAGTCGCAATTCCTGCGACGGTCTCCGGGTATGATGACATCTGACGGTTTTATTCTATGACTTTCGGGACTAAATACAGCGCATTTTGAACCTGTGGTGCCCCAAGCTGATAGACGTCTCGCAAATCTGGTTCGAGCACCTCGTCAGCGCGCCGGTGCGCTGCTAATTCTAGCGGGTGTGCAAGTGGTTCTATATTTGTGGTGTCGATGGCATCCATTTGCCGGACGAATTCCAGGACCCGGCCGAGTCCGGCACCTACGGCTGCCAGGTCTTGTTCCTTGATTTCGAGCCGTGCAAGGCGCGCGATAGCGCTCACTTCGTCGTCACTAATTGCCATTTGGTACCCGTTAGCTATTGAAATGGAAGGAAAACACGCAACCTCGCTCGCTTGCCGAATTGCACTAGCACTGTTAAATTACGACGCGTTATCCGGTGCACTCAAAGCAAACTCAATCGCGCCAAACCCAGATGTTCGAATGAAACTATTTCGCCCCGGATCGCGTTCAAAGTGTACCATGAAGACTCCGGATCTACCGGCCCAATACACCGGTACGCTGCAGTCATCGGCGCAGCCACCGGCTGACTGCGTTGAATCTGAGGACCATTCGTAATGTTCAAAATGCTAAGGGGGGTATTCTCCAACGATCTCTCGATAGATCTTGGGACCGCGAACACCCTAATTTACGCGCGTGGCAAAGGGATCGTTCTGAACGAACCGTCGGTTGTCGCAATTCGGCGCGGCCGTGATTCGAATAATCCGAAAGCAATCGCCGCCGTTGGGGTTGAGGCAAAGCGCATGCTTGGTCGTACGCCGGGCCATATCGATGCCATCAGGCCCTTAAAAGATGGTGTTATTGCGGATTTCACGATCACAGAAAAGATGCTGCAGCACTTTATTCGTAAGGCACATGGTGATCAGTTTTTCAAACCGAGTCCGCGCGTACTTGTCTGCGTGCCTTGCGGCTCAACACAGGTTGAGCGCCGGGCGATCCGTGAATCGGCGGCGGGCGCGGGCGCACGCGAAGTATTCTTAATCGAAGAACCAATGTCGGCGGCCATTGGTGCAGGTATGCCGGTTAGCGATGCTAGCGGTTCGATGGTTTTGGATATCGGTGGCGGGACAACGGAAGTTGCAGTCATCTCACTAAACGGGATCGTATATTCCGATTCCGTTCGAATCGGCGGCGATCGCTTTGACGATGCTATCGTCAATTACGTACGTAGAAACTACGGTAGTTTAATCGGCGAGTCGACAGCGGAGCGGATCAAGCATGAAATCGGTTGCGCGTATCCAGGAAGTGAAGTGCGTGAAATCGAAATTAAGGGGCGCAATCTTGCGGAGGGTCTGCCAAGGTCATTCACACTGAACAGCAATGAAATCTTGGAGGCCTTACAAGAACCCTTGGCAGGGATAGTCGAAGCGGTGAAAACGGCGCTTGAGAATACGCCGCCGGAGCTTGGATCAGACGTTGCTGATAGGGGTATGGTGCTGACCGGGGGTGGTGCTTTACTTAAAGATCTCGATAGGCTGCTCGTTGAAGAAACAGGATTACCCGTAATTGTCGCTGAAGACCCACTAACCTGTGTTGCCCGCGGGGGTGGTCGCGTTTTGGAGATGATTGAAGAACACGGGGCCGATATTCTGGCGCTAGAGTAGCTCCAGCCG
This sequence comes from Gammaproteobacteria bacterium, assembly GCA_021773835.1. Taxonomy (GTDB): domain Bacteria; phylum Pseudomonadota; class Gammaproteobacteria; genus UBA11873. The sequence goes on along the minus strand of JAJFJQ010000046.1, from coordinate 129,319 downwards.
AAAATATGCATGGGTTTGCCAATGATGTGTAAAAATATGGCTCCGAAATGCTCATCTTTCCGGTAGCGAGAGCCGGTTTTCTGACTGCTGGACGATCCTCTCGGCATATTTTCGCTGGATTCATCGTGCCGCCGACTTTCAATTGGACTTAGCTTAGGGGTAAGACGATTAAACCCCTATTTTCCGATACGCCATCACCTACCTCACGCTTGATCAGCTGCGTCATACTGTCTTTCCTACTGATATCGATTGATCACCAACACCAACATCTGGCGGCAATACGGTCCGGATTGTCGGTGATGATTTTTCCATTGCAATACGCAGTGAACACGCCAATCAGCGCAATTGGAGCACTTTCCAAGCGCGTCCAATCGCACCAGGAGCTTGTGGCCAACAACGAACGATTGCGTGAACAAAATAGGGTCTTGCTCTCCCGAACGCAGAAATACGCTGCCTTACTGCACGAAAATGTTCGCTTACGGAAGTTGTTGGAATCCTCCACGGAATTCGGAGAGACCGTTGTTGGTGCAGATGTATTGGCAATAGAAACATCTCCATCGGCGCGCCAAATCGTAATCGATAAGGGTAGCCGCCACGGTGCCTATGTTGGTCAGCCGATCGTCGATGCTTACGGTGTACTTGGACAAATCATTCAAACCGGACCATTCACGAGTACGGCGCTTCTGATCACCGATATCGAGCATGCCGCGCCGGTACAAATCAATCGCACTGGCCTGCGCGCCATATCAGTTGGTACGAATGGTATTGACGAATTGCAATTGTCCTTCATTCCGACCAACGCCGACGTAAAGGTGGGCGATCTAGTGGTAACTTCCGGTTTGGGTGGGCGCTTCCCAGCCGGCTATCCGGTGGGCGAAGTCACCGCGGTTGAAATCGACCATGGCGAACCGTTTGCCCGAATTGTCGTCACGCCAAGCGCCGAGGTAAGCCGTGCCCGAGAAGTGTTGCTCGTGTGGCCTGAGCCGAAGGATGAGGAAATCGAGCAGGTCAGCGCTATGACGTCGGATCCCGTGCAATGAAATTTGGCTCACGTGGCACGTGGGCGATCGCGGCGAGTTTTATCGTTGCGTTTATGTTGACCGCGCTACCCTTGCCCGATTGGGCGGTGTCGTGGCGCCCGGCTTGGGTTGCTTTGGTATTGGCCTATTGGTGTCTCGCGCTGCCTCAGCGTGTCGGTGTCGTCATTGCGTGGATTGTTGGCCTCTTATTAGATGTGATGCACGGTTCATTGCTTGGCCAGCATGCATTCGGATTAGCAACGATAGCCTATTTCATCGTTATCTATCACCAACAGATCCGAGTTTATCCGTTGTTTCGCCAGGCTTTGGTTATTGGCTCACTCATTTTCATTTATTCCTCGTCGATGTTGCTGATTTATAATCTTCTGGGATCGATGCATTACGGATACGATTATTTATTGGCGGCTATAACAAGTGCCTTACTGTGGCCGTGGATTTTTGTCGTGCTGCGAGATTTTCGTCGGAAAACGTCTGTTGCATGATTTAAATCTACCAATGCGGTAGAAGGCGCAATGCAGAAATTACCCACCCTGAAAGATCCTAATCGTGAGTTGCGTATTTTCCAGGCACGGATCTGGGCCGCGATAGCAATGATGGTTGTATTGATATGCACGGTGATTGGCCGCCTGGCCTATCTTCAAATTATCGAGCATAGACATTTCACGACACTCTCTCAGGACAACCGGTTAAAGGTCCTACCGATCCCTCCGACGCGGGGTCTGATCTACAGCCGCGACGGCCAAATTTTAGCGGAAAATAGGCCTTCGTTTTCATTGGAAATGGTGCCCGAGCGGGTTAAGGACGTGCCATCGGCACTCGGCGAAGTAGCGAATTTACTTCAGCTTGAGGATGACGAGACACAACGTATTATCAAGGCCTGGGAGCGCGCTCGCGGTTTCGATCCCGTCGTTGTCAAAACTGGGTTAGACGAACGTCAGGTTGCGCTATTTTCGGTTAATCGGCATCGCTTCCCAGGTTTCAATATCGCAGCTCGATTAGCACGCTACTACCCTAAGGAAGCCGAGATGGCCCACGTAATAGGCTATGTGGGTCGAATAAACGAAAACGAGCAGAGGGATTTGGACGCGACTGCATACCGCGGGTCGACGCATATTGGAAAAGTTGGGGTAGAGAAGGCGCGTGAAGGCGTCTTGCACGGGACCGTTGGTTATCAACAGGTCGAGGTAAATGCGCAGGGCCGCGTATTGCGTATTGTCACTCGGGTGCCGCCGGTCCCAGGCCACGATATCTACCTTACCCTGGATGCAGAACTCCAGCAGATAGCCGATCAGGCCTTGGCAGATAACAATGGTGCGATCGTGGCAATCGATCCGGCAACGGGTGAAATTTTGGCCTTTGTTAGCAAGCCGAGTTTTGATCCGAATCTGTTCGTCAACGGGATCAGTACGGAACGCTATAGTGAACTTCGTGAGTCCAGCGACAGGCCATTGTTTAATCGGGCGCTACAGGCCCAATATCCACCAGGGTCAACAGTAAAACCCATGGTCGCTCTCGCTGGTCTCGAGCACAGTATTCGGCACAGCGATGACGAAACTTGGTGCCCGGGTTGGTTCAGCCTCGAAGGAGATGACCATAGATACAGGGACTGGCTAAAGCGCGGCCATGGTCAGGTTGACCTTACGCGTTCAATTGCGGAGTCGTGTGATGTCTACTATTACGCGCTTGCGCGTGACCTCGGTATCGCACGAATCCACTCAATGTTGTCGAAATTCGGTTTAGGTCGACCCACTGGGATCGATTTACCGGGAGAAACCGGAGGCCTCTTACCGTCGGCCGAATGGAAACGACGCGCGCGGTCATTGCCGTGGTATCCCGGCGAGACATTAATCACCGGAATTGGTCAGGGCTTTATGCTGACCTCACCGCTGCAACTGGCCGACGCAACGGCGACCTTGGCGAATCGCGGTGCGCGATTTGCGCCACATGTGGTGGGGCAAATTGAAGACCCGATGGCTCAGCTTGCAAGCGAAATCGGGATCCACGAGCGGCCAACTTTGGAGCTCGCAAAGGCGTCAAACTGGGACGCGGTGATCCAGGGGATGGTCGACGTCGTGCATGGTGCGAGCGGTACGGCTCGTCGGTCCGGTGCCGGCGCGAGCTTCCAGTTCGCTGGAAAAACCGGGACCGCGCAATTATTCGGTATCGCACAAGATGAGACGATTGATAACGATGAAACATTGAAACATCTCCGCGATCACGCATTGTTTATCGCTTTTGCTCCCGTAGACAATCCCGAAATTGCGGTTGCCGTGGTGGTTGAGAATGGCGGCAGCGGTAGTCGAACCGCCGCACCAATTGCGCGTTCGATTCTCGACTACTACTTGACGGGTGCAGTTATCGCCGAGGGTGACAGTGGATAGCGAACGTGGCCTATTAGTTCGGCTCCACATTGACCCGCAGTTATTAAGCGGCGCGTTGATATTGTGCGGTTTGGGTCTTGTCGTTCTCTATAGCGCGGCCGATCAATCCATAGATGTTGTCATGCGCCAATCGATCCGGATGTCTATTGGCATTGTCACAATGCTCCTTGTTGCGCAAATAAGTCCGGCGCGGCTCGCTCGTTGGGCTCCAATTATCTATCTAGTTGGTATTGGTCTGTTGCTCGCCGTGTATATGTTCGGCACGGGGCGTGGTGCTCAACGATGGCTGCACTTGGGGGTAGTCCAGTTCCAACCTTCCGAAATTATGAAAATCGCTGTACCCGTCACAGTAGCATGGTTTCTTTTTGATAAGGTGTTGCCGCCAAACCTGCGAACGACAATTGTCGCGCTGCTGTTAGTTTTGGTACCCGGTTTTTTGATCATCGAACAACCAGATTTGGGCACAGCCTTATTAGTCATGGCGGCTGGCCTGTTCGCGCTTTTTTTTGCCGGAATAAGTTGGCGCTGGATCTTGTCAGCCGCCGCCTGCGGATTACTGGCAGCGCCGCTTGCATGGTTTCTACTCCACGACTATCAGCGCCAGAGAATTCTTACATTGTTCGACCCACAGCAGGACCCGTTGGGGACTGGGTACCACATCATTCAGGCAACCATCGCCGTTGGCTCCGGCGGCATTTCTGGAAAGGGTTGGTTGAACGGCACCCAATCGCATCTCGAGTTTTTGCCCGAACGCGCGACAGATTTCATCTTCGCAGTCTATTGTGAGGAGTTCGGATTCATTGGCGTCATTGTCATGTTGGCAGCCTATGCGCTGGTGCTGGCGCGCGGCCTGAGCATCGCTATGAGCGCCCAGGATAGTTTCGGTCGCTTACTGGCGGCGAGTTTAACCATGACCTTATTCATCTACATTTTTGTCAATATGGGTATGGTTACCGGACAGCTGCCGGTTGTAGGCGTTCCCTTACCACTTGTGAGCTATGGCGGGACTTCATTAGTGACTATTTTGGCCGGTTTGGGTATCCTGATGTCGATCCAGACTCACAGACGATTTATCGTTGATACTTGAATAGCTTATGGAGCTTTATTGATATTTATGTTTAATAATTTTCGTGGCCTCTTTTTGATTTTATTGCTCGCCTCCCCGGTCGCTCACGGCGGTGAATTAGACGCGCAAGCGATCGACGCCTTCATCACTGAAATGGTCGAAGAACACAATTTCGATAAGCAAGCGTTGGCCGAAACCCTGAAACAGGCGAAGCGCTCTGATCGGATCTTAAAGGCAATGTCCCGACCCGCCGAGAAAGCCAAACCGTGGTACGAATACCAGAAGCATTTTCTCACCCGAGATCGCATTAATGCGGGCATTAAATTTTGGAACCTGAATGCTGACACATTAGTCCAAGCGACCGAAGTCTATGGCGTGCCGGCGGAAATAATTGTCGCGATCATCGGTGTCGAAACCGCTTACGGCCGGATTGTCGGCAGCGACCGTGTCGTTGATGCCTTGGCCACGTTAGCCTTCCACTATCCAAAGAAAAATGCGAAGCGTATGGCCTACTTTCGTACGCAGCTGACGCACCTGTTTTTAATGAGCCGCGAGCAGAATCTTAATCCGTTGAGCTTGTCAGGTTCCTATGCCGGTGCAATGGGTATCCCTCAGTTTATGCCGGAAAGTTACAGAAAATTCGCGGTTGATTTTAACAACGACGGCGAGCGTAATATTTGGCAAGACCGAATCGACGCAATTGGTAGCGTCGCGAACTACCTTAAAGCTCATGGTTGGGACCGCGATAAGTCCATCGTGGTGGCGGCAGTCGTCGACAGCACTGACGTTCAAGGTCTATTGTCGGAAAGCGTCAAACCGCACCGTAGTATTAGTGAGTTTAGTCGCCTTGGGATCAACGCGAACGATGAGACAGGCGACGCGCTTGCTGCGCTATTTACGTTGGAAGGCGAAGTCGCACCCGAATATTGGCTCGCGCTAAATAATTTCTATGTGATCATGCGTTATAACCCGCGTACAAAATATGCGATGGCGGTAGTAAAGCTTGCACAGGCAATACGCGACGCCCGCATGAGAACGATGTCTTAGTCGAATGGCATTGGTTCGTAGCGCAAAAATTATGGCGGCGGCCAGCTTCATCGTGCTGACGAGCGGCTGCAGTGTCATGCTAGAACGGGACGGCCCTGGCAGTGAAGTTCCAAGCGGGCAGGTTGTCAATGCAATCCCAAAAGCAGAGCCTCGCAGCCGCTACGGCAACCCAGAGTCCTACGAAGTTTTGGGCAAGCGCTATTACACGCTAAAGACAAGCCACGGATTTCAGGAGCGCGGAATTGCATCGTGGTACGGTAAAAAGTTTCATGGACGAAAGACATCGAGTGGCGAAGTCTATGATATGTACCAGATGACCGCGGCGCATAAGCACCTGCCGCTACCCACTTACGTAAAGGTGACGAACCTAGAAAACGGTCGTAGCGCCGTACTCAGGGTCAATGATCGTGGACCGTTCCACGAAAATCGGGTGATCGATCTATCCTATGCTGCCGCATTAAAGCTAGGATTGGCAAAAAAGGGCACCGCATTCGTAGAAGTCACAGCGATTAATGAAGATCAATCTGTTCTTACGGCGAAAGTCGACGCGAAATCACAAGCAGCGATGGACGACCTCGGCCTATATCTTCAAATTGGCGCGTTTAACGATCGTCTCAATGCGCAGCGCCTGTCGCAACGGGTAGCGCAATTTGTACCCAAAAAAGTGCGGATCCACGAAGCCAGCAACGGCACCGGAGCAATCTATCGCGTCCAGCTTGGACCGATCGCCTCAGTCGATATTGCCGATCAGCTGGTTGACACACTGTTTGACCTGGGCATCAATGAGCATCACTTTGTCAGCAACTGATAGGACGCGAGTCGCTCGCGTTTCTAACCGTAGTATAAATTTTTTCGATATCGTAAAGTTTCGCGATCGAGCTGGCGGCATGTTGCGCGTAATCGCCGTTATTTCACTTCTGGTTGGGCCGGGTGCGATCGCCGCCGACCCCATGCCAGGCGTACCGGCAGCCCCTAAACTAGATGTCGCCTCTTACATTCTGGTCGATTTTAATAGCGGTACGGTATTGGCTGAGCACAACGCGCACGACAGCGCAGATCCCGCGAGCTTGACCAAAATCATGACATCTTACGTTGCGGCCGACGCACTAACATCCGGTGCGATCGCGCTCGACGACGTGACGACGGTTAGCGAAAAGGCTTGGCGGATGGACGGATCGCGAATGTTCATTGAGGTGAACAAACAGGTGTCCGTGGATGAGCTATTGCAAGGCATCATTATTCAATCCGGCAATGATGCAAGTGTGGCGCTCGCAGAGTACATCTCAGGATCCGAAGACGTTTTCGCGGCTGTCATGAATCAACAAGCGGCGCGACTGGGAATGGAAAATTCAAGCTTCGCTAATAGTACTGGCCTACCAGATCCAAACACCTACTCAACCGCGCACGATTTAGCGTTGCTGACAACGGCATTCATACGCGATTTCCCCGAAATCTACGCGCGATTTTCCGAGACTGAATACACCTATGCGGGGATCCGTCAGCACAACCGCAATAGATTGCTAAGTCGCGACTCGTCCGTCGATGGGGTTAAAACCGGTCATACGGAGGCCGCCGGATATTGCCTTGTGTCGTCGGCGCTACGTGGTGACATGCGATTGGTAGCAGCCGTGATGGGCGGTAAATCGGATTTAGAACGAACCGAGGCAAGTCAAGCGTTACTAAATTATGGATTTAGATTTTTCGAATCGCGCAAGATATACGGCGTCGGAGATGTAGTCGCTAGCGCAAAGGTTTGGAAGGGTAAGGCCAGCGAGGTGCAGCTTGGCGTCGCTTCAGATCTATTCGTTGCTATACCACGGGGTAGATACGACGATGTTGAGGCGGCCGCCGAGATTTCTGAATCCGTAAAAGCCCCCGTTGAGTTAGGGCAATCGGTTGGAAGCTTACATTTAAAACTTGAAGAACAAGTTGTCGCTGTGGCGCCGCTTATTGCGAACGAGGCAGTAGGAAAAGGGTCCATATTCTCTCGAGCACTCGATGAAGTCATGATGCGCCTTGAGTGATTTGAAATTGCATGTCGCCTCATGACGGATTCAATCTGCTACCTCAATGGTCGCTTCTTACCGCTTCGCGAAGCGAAGGTCTCGGTATTGGATCGAGGGTTTATTTTTGGTGATGCGGTCTATGAAGTCATCCCGGTGTTCGGCGGTGGCGCATTTCGACTACTCGAGCATCTTCAGCGGCTCCGCGCCAGTCTTGCAGCCGTTTCGATTGTCGATCCCTTACCCACGCACCGTTGGACGTCGATCGTAGAAGAGTTGATCGGGCTGCACGGCGAAGGCGACCAAACAATCTATATTCAGGTGTCACGCGGTGTCGCGCCCCGAGACCATGTGCTGAATTCGGCCGTTGAACCGACGGTATTTTTAATGTCTTCGCCGCTGAAGCGGTCGCACGACGTAGAGCCCATCACGGCGGTCACGATCGAGGACTTTCGTTGGCATCGATGTGATATCAAAACGACGTCGCTTATCGCCAATGTCATGGCTCGGGCACATGCAGCTAGCCTCGGATCGCAAGAAGCAATCTATATAAGAGATGGCTTTGTCACCGAAGCCGCAGCTTGCAATGTCTTCATTGCGAAGTCTGGGGTAGTCAAGACACCCCCGTTGACGTCCGAAATCCTGTCCGGGGTTACACGAAACTTGATCGTCGAGTTACTCGATGGCACAGATCCATCGGCGCGCGAAGAATCAATTTCGCTCCACGAATTGATGGACGCCGACGAAGTTTGGTTGACAAGTTCAAGTAGAGAACTCGTCCCAGTAATAAAAATCGACGAAAAGCAGGTTGGGGATGGCTCAATCGGCCCGCTTTTTCAGCGCGTAAAATCGGTTTATCAGATTTATCGAGAAAGCGTCGGGGGCAAAACCGAATAATCACGAGTCCTAGCTTCGGATACCGACCCCGCGGCGAAGTAGCGACAGGCTAAAGTAGAACAAGCCACTGGTGAATACGATGATCACTAAAAAGGCAGTTCCAAGGCCGATATCGCTTACACCTAGTATTCCATATCGAAATGCGTTGACCATATACAGCACTGGATTTGCCAACGACAAGGTGCGCCAAAAGTCTGGTAATAAATCAATTGAATAGAATACACCGCCTAGATAGGTCAGCGGCGTCAGAACAAATGTTGGCACGATCGATATATCGTCAAATTTCTTCGCGTATATCGCATTGATTAACCCACCAATCGAAAATAATGTAGCCGTTAAGACTACGACTGCTAGCGTTATTGCATACGAATAAATCTGAATTTCTGTAAACAACAGCGCGACCATTAGTACGACAAATGCGACGATCACGCCGCGAGCGACACCGCCTGCGACGTAGCCGGCGACAATCAAAACGTGCGGGACTGGCGAGACCAGGATTTCTTCGATATGGCGTTGGAATTTCGCGCCAAAAAAAGAAGAGACCACGTTCGAATACGAGTTCGTAATAACAGCCATCATGATGATGCCGGGGGCGATGTATTGAATGTAGCTGAAGCCGCCCATAGAGCCGATCCGAGAACCAATTAAATTCCCAAATATCACAAAATATAAAGCCATCGTTATGGCTGACGGTAGGATCGTCTGCATCCATATGCGCAGAAACCGCGCGAGCTCCTTGGAAAAGATTGTTTGAAACGCAATCCTGTTACGTTGCCATCGGCTTTTCATGTCCACTTCAAAAGTTGTGGTGCTATTCATCTTCTTGGATCAAATTAACGAAAAGCTCCTCAAGGCGATTTGATTTTCCTCGCATACTCGTCACCTGGATAGATTTACCGGATAAAAATTCGAATACATCGTTGATGGTTTGACCCAAATAAACCACCACTTCCAGTGTTGTATCGTCCTTCAGACGGAAGTCGAAATCACTTCCTTCGGGTGCCGCACTAATTGGCGCTGACAGATCCAGCACAAATATTTCGGCATGCAATTGTGTTAGCAAGCGCTTCATCGAAGTGTTTTCTATTATTTGGCCTCTGTTGATGATCGCGATATTGCGGCATAAGTGTTCTGCCTCTTCCAAATAGTGAGTTGTTAGAATAATCGTTGTCCCGGCAGCATTCAGATCGCGCAAGAAATCCCACATCGATCGCCGCAGCTCGATGTCTACCCCGGCGGTTGGTTCATCAAGAATAAGCAGTTTCGGCTCGTGTACCAAAGCGCGCGCAATCATCAGTCTGCGCTTCATTCCGCCGGATAGATCTCGTGAACGTTGATTTCTGCGATCCCAAAGTCCCAATTGACGGAGGAATCTTTCAGTATTGGCGCGGGCGCTCCGGCGAGGTATCCCATAGTAGCCTGCTTGATTGAGCACAATTTCGGACACTGACTCGAACTGTGAGAAATTCAGTTCTTGCGGCACCAATCCAATCAACGACTTTGCGCGGTCGAAGTCATGGTCAGTATCGATTCCGAAGACCTTAATGAGCCCGGAACTCTTGTTTATCAATGATGAGATTATTCCAATCGCGGTGGACTTTCCGGCCCCGTTTGGGCCAAGTAGCGCGAAGAATTCGCCTTGATCGACGTTAAGATCGATACCATCAAGTGCACGAATACCGCTCGCATAGGTTTTTGTGAGATTACGAATTTCTAGGGCGTGCATTTAGCTAGGATCGGTGCGTTCGCGGTCACACCACCGGACGCATTGGTTGGAATAGGGTTGCTTACTTAGAATTCAATCGGTAGCCGAATATCGGCTTACCAATCGAACGACTGGCCGATTGCGTTAACAATTTTACTTTTCTGCGCTTCGCCGACTGCTTTTAATGCCAGCATCAATTTATTGTCGTGATTTACGATGAGTTGAAAGTATTTCTTTGCGACTTTCACAAGAACAGCAGGCCCATTGGCCCGCACGTTCGCGTTTCGCTTACCGGAGCTTTCAGGCAGCAGCGCTTGTTCGCCAAAATAATTACCTTTGAATAGCTCGCTCAACACTACAATTTGACCGTCGTCGTCGACCACGAACACTTCTACAGAGCCGTCGAGTACGATGTACATATAGTCGCCCTCTTCCGCTTCGCGCACAACAATTTCGCCGGCGTCGTATTTGACGACTTCGGTCCAAGATTCAATGTTATCGAGGTCTTTCTTCGATAACGAACGAAACAATCGGACGCTGCGGATAAGCATTCGCACGCGCTCATCGGGCGGAGCGGAATTGATATCATCTAGGGCGACGCTCAAGTCTTCGTCTTGGCTTATCCCGAGTGCGACATCCTTTTTTGTGATCTTAAACAACTGGCAGCTTTGCAGCGCTCGAACACCAGCATTTCGTTTGCCGGTTGTCCCGGGTAGTAGCGCTTGCTCGCCGAAGAATTCACCAGATTTTAATGTCGCGATCGTGATTTCTCGACCCCCGACAGCCTTGATCCGAACATCCACCGCACCATCTAAGATGATGTACATACAATCGCCGAATTCGTCCTCCGAAATTATCGTCTCGAGTGGTTTGAAATTGACGATTCCGTTATCGGGCGATTGGATAATTTGCCGTAGCTCATCTTCCGTCAAGCTCGCAAAGATGGGCACCTGTTGCAGTAACTCGACACTGGCACGCAATGTTGGCATGTCCGTTCGTCTCCACCGATCCGTTGTGTTTCCCTCACGGTGGATCTTACAGTGCAGATTGCGTTAGCGGAACAACCAGTTGGAAATCCGCTGCATAAACGATTTTTGTGGGGGAGGAGGGGGAGCAACCGGCTCCGGGATCAATTGATTCACGACCTCCACGGCTGAGCGCTCTGCTTCGGCCCGGATGGAATCGACCGAAATCTCAAATTCTCGTTCCGCATCGTTCATTACGCGCTTTAAAACGAGTCGGTTTTCGGTCGTGCAGGCACGAAACAGCTTCTTAATCTCACTGCGGATATGGTGCGTAATCATGCTTCGGTTGACGGTTGCGTTGTTTCTCTTGAAGACCGTGTAAATTTGCTGTTTCCCGTAGTAGGAATAGAAAGAAACTGATTGGATCAGAAGGTTACGGGCAGCGAGCAACAGTATGCCATCGATGTGTTCGGCGACGAACGGATTACCTACCGCCTTAAATAGGTTATTTACGATTCTCACCAAGTCGTTAGTGGGCATGAACATGACCTCACTGTCGACTAGGAAGATACCGTCGATAGAGCGCTTAACCGTGCGTATCTTTTCCTGGAATGCATATAACTCCCGCACGCTGGTCTCGACTTCGTAAATGAGATTCATTCCTAGAATCGCGTTGACGGATTCAAAGCGCGCCCGCGCCTCTAGCAAGATTTCATTGAGTTGCTGAAGCTCCTCGGAGGTGTAACCTGCGGAGGCGTTTGCAAGCAGATACTCATTGGCATGCAGCAAGGCGTCGTGAATTTGATCGCGATATTCCTCTAGCGCGCGAACTTCGAAGTCATTTAATCGTGCGATCCTAGCCTTTTCGTCGTAATCCATCGACAGACGGTAGGCAGGTGAGTAGCCGTCGAGTAGGTCGTGGAGCGTTGAATAACTGCCTAGGGTCTCGGCAAATAAGAAACGTTGCCTGAGGTCCCGGTGTTCTGGGACGAATCGGTTTGGGTCCTGTGGATTGAGATTCCTATCTACGGCCTCGTCGGATTGCTCATCGACTATCCGCAGGGTACGTTGAAATAAATCGAGCGTACGGTCGGCAAGATTTTCGACTTCGATACGGTCGCCGCGGCTTACCTGTGCAAGGACCGCCAGATCGATCGTTATTTCATGGTCAGCCTCTTGGGGTTCCTCCAAGTTTTCGGCGAGGGCAAGTGCTTGCATCATCGTTTCGTCGAATAATCCAGTTTCATTGATTTGTGGTTAGGGGTTCACCTGAATTGTGGGACCCATACGATATATAGCCATACAATGTGGCTGCGACAAGCTGGCGTCGTCAGGCTGCGACAGAGTTCACCATTAGGGAGGAGAAATGGGCGATCAGAGGCTGATTGTTATGCGACACGCGAAATCGGATTGGACGGCAACGCACGGGACGGACTTCGAGCGGCAGATCAATTCTAGAGGCCGTAGCGACGCGTTGAGGATGGGACGATATCTACGCGAGCTCGACATCACGCCTAGTTGCATTAAGGCTTCCCCGGCGCGACGCGCCGCCGAGACCGCTGAGATTGTCGCCGAAGCACTCGACGGGATACCGATTATTTACGAAGCAAGTCTCTATCTCGCTGATCTTAATGAATTAATCGAGGTAGCGCGTCGGCCGCCTAGCCACTGCTGGGTCCTGATTGGCCACAACCCTGGGCTTGAGTCCTTGATCGCCTTTCTTGATCCCGGGTTGGAGAGCCGGATCGAGTTCTCTAAGTTAATGCCAACCGCTGCGGTTTACGCGTTCGACATCAATATGAATCAGGAGATGCTCGATCGAGGATGTGGGACCTCGCTATACCACCAGCGGCCGAAGTTGCTCGACTAACGCTTGAGTTTCGGATCAGGGCCGTTTGTCGGGGATGAAATGCCCTATAAGAAGATAACGACCGGAAACACCAATACGGCCATTACGAATACCAGCCACTCCATGTTGTGCTCTTCTAGCCAGCCAGTGAAATGTAGTATCACGACAACAATGGCGACCAGATAAAACAAGCCGAACAGAGCATCTGTCATCCTGCCGTCCCCCTTCTCATTTAATTGTCTGTATGACGATCAATTCTAGACGATTTTCACCTAATGGACCGCCTTTTTCGTGTCATAACAACAACAACGAGGCGCCATGACGCGGATCCAAAGGTATAGCGGCCGCAATTCACACTTTATTAATAAAATTGTCCAGGTGACGTGGTGCCAGAAACATTTGAAGGGCGACAGTGATGTATATCGCACCGTGACGCGCCAATTTGTTGAACACTAATTCCGCATGATTTCTAACGTCGTATGTGGCGTACGTCGCGAGCGAATTGTGAAATTCCTTAATTGGAGGTCCTTTTGACGCTAGAATTGGATACGCACTGAAGGCCACACGGAATAGCGATATTGCGCAGCAACGACAACACCCAGACAGGATTTGAGTTTCCGTGTGATTTCCCGATAAAAGTGATGGGGGTCGCTGAGAACAATTTTGACGCGTTGGTCGTTGAGATTGTGATGCGCCACATCGGCGATATCAACGAGGGCGCGGTCGCCATTCGGCCGAGCCGGAATGGTAAATATGTCTCAGTTACAGTCACTTTTGAGGCGCAGGGTCAACATCAGCTCGACGAGCTATATCGCGAGCTTAGCGCCCATGACCGGATACTAATGGTGCTATGAATCTCGTTGTTCGACATTATGACGTTGTGGACTACGCGTGGGCGCTCTCGCAGATGCGGGCGTTTGTTGACGGCCGCAGGCCCGATACGGTTGACGAGATTTGGTTTCTTGAGCATGAACCGGTGTTCACTCAAGGACAGGGCGGGCGTGCTGTGCACGTGCACAATACCGGTAACATTCCCGTCGTTCAGAGCGATCGCGGTGGACAGGTCACCTACCACGGGCCTGGCCAGCTGATCGCCTACACCTTAATCGACATTAAGCGGCTCGGTGTCGGTCCGCGCGAACTCGTGCGCCGTATCGAACAAGGGATCATTGAAATGCTGGCGAGTCTTAGTCTTCTCGCGGATCGTCGCCCCGGTGCACCTGGCGTTTACGTTCACGACGCAAAGATCGCGGCATTAGGTCTACGTATTCGTCGAGGCCAGAGTTATCACGGCTTGTCTTTAAATGTCGATCTTGACCTAGAGCCGTTCACTCGCATCGACCCGTGTGGTTATCAAGGGCTCGAAGTCACCCAGCTGAAAGATTTTGGCATCGACATCGATTGTGGCCATGCCGCTGAACATTTGCTGCCGAAACTTGTCAGTTCTCTATACGGTCCGGATCAAACCGTGGACGTGCGATATCCTGAACGCAAGCACACAAATAACGATGAGACGAACGAGCAACGGCGTAATTACAAAAGTGCGGCGCCAGCCGCAATATCGCAAGGGATGAGTCAACGTCATGACCGAGTCTAAACAAGTAGGACGCGTCGAGCGGGGTGCCGACAAGGTTGCCCGCATTCCCATTAAAGTAGAGCCGACACGGGGCCCGATAGCACGCAAACCGTCGTGGATCCGGGCCAAGGCTCCAACCAGTCCACGTGTACGGGAGCTCAAAGCCTTACTGCGCGAACAAAATCTGCATACCGTATGCGAGGAAGCATCGTGTCCCAATTTGGGCGAATGTTTTACCCATGGCACTGCGACATTCATGATTATGGGTGATCTGTGCACCCGGCGTTGCCCTTTCTGTGATGTCGCACATGGACGTCCGGAGCCCCTGGACATTGAAGAACCAAGGCATCTTGCCGAAGCAGTACGCGCGATGGACCTGCAATACGTAGTGGTTACATCAGTCGACCGCGACGATCTTCGTGACGGTGGCGCGCGCCATTTCGCCGATTGTATTCGTCTTATTCGAGAGTACGTGCCCCAGATAAAGATAGAAGTCTTAGTCCCAGATTTTCGCGGCCGACTAGACAAGGCGATTGGTGAATTATTGATCTCACCGCCGGACATCTTTAATCACAATCTTGAAACCGTGCCGCGACTGTATAAGCAGGTGCGACCGGGATCCGACTATCAATGGTCGCTTGATTTGCTCAAGCGT
The DNA here is from genome assembly GCA_021773835.1 of Gammaproteobacteria bacterium. Lineage (GTDB taxonomy): Bacteria > Pseudomonadota > Gammaproteobacteria > UBA11873. Next base: position 114,135 of record JAJFJQ010000046.1, on the reverse strand, counting down.
TTTGCCGAGAAGCAACCGGATGTGCCGACGAAATCGGGATTGATGCTCGGTCTTGGCGAAGAAATCGAAGAAGTTAAACAGGTATTGTCAGATCTGCGGGCACATTCCTGCGCAATGCTCACCTTAGGGCAGTATCTGCAACCGAGTCGGTCGCATCTTCCCGTCGAACGATATGTTACCCCGGACGAATTTGATGAATTAGGAGAGTTCGCTCGTCAATTGGGTTTTTCGAATGTCGCAAGTGGTCCCTTGGTCCGATCTTCATACCATGCCGATTTGCAAGCCGCAGGCGAGCGAGTGGCCTAGCGCTGTCGAGCCTCGCCAACGATTGACATAGCCATAAGGGATCTACCACTTCGTCTATAGCTTACTATCGTGTGCCGTCGTTACGTCGGTTACTGGTTCGTTCTCAATTTCTTCGACGTTGAGTCCAAGCCGGCCTTTGGCTAATCTCGCCGATACCCTATCGCCCGGCTGAAATTTATTTGCATCCCGCGCGATTGTGCCATCGGCACTCGTAACAATGGCGTAGCCGCGTTGCAAAGTCGCCAGTGGGCTAATCGCGCGCAAAGCACGGACGCACTCATCAAGTGTTGCTTGGCGTGCGGTAGCGCTTGTCCGCATAGCGGCGACCAAACGACGCCGGTTGTCGGCAACGCGATCCGTATAGTGGGTGATGCGAGACTTTGGGTCGCATGCCGCAATGCGTGCACGCAAAGTCGCTAGTGAACGATGTTGCAGTTGGATGCCAGTTAATAAAGCTGCGGGTAGGCGCTGCATGAGTTCATCGATGCGTTGATGATACTGTTCGAGTTGTCGCCCCGGATGCTGTAAGCGCGCGCGCAGGTGTCGCAACTGGTTTGCGAGCGCTGCATTTTTTCGAATCATCGCCTGATGGATCCGATGTTCGACGGTAGCCAGAACGCGCAGGGCCTCATCGCGATCAGGAGAGCATATCTCGGCACTTGCCGACGGCGTCGGTGCACGGACGTCGGCGACTAAGTCTGCGATGGTGAAATCGATCTCATGGCCGACCGCGGAAACCACCGGAATCTCGGAGGCGAAAATTGCTCGGGCCACCGGCTCTTCGTTAAACGCCCACAAATCCTCAAGCGAGCCACCGCCGCGTCCGACGATGAGAATGTCGCACTCTGTGCGTTTGTTCGCCAATTTGATTGCGCGCACCAGTTCCGGTGCGGCATTACCGCCTTGTACGGATGCGGGGTAGAGTACGACTTCGATCGCGGGATTACGCCGGCCAAGAACGGTAACGATATCTCGAATTGCCGCGCCACTTGGGGAGGTAACGATCCCGATCCGGTTTGGCCAGGCCGGGAGTTCTTGCTTAATATCGATCGCAAACAAGCCCTCGGCGGACAGTTTTCTTTTTAGTTGCTCGAATTTTATCCGCAGCACCCCCTCGCCGGCGGGTTCCATATGCTCGACGATGAGTTGAAATTCACCCCGCGGTTCATATAGTCCAACCCGCGCGCGGGCGATCACGTGACTTCCTTCACGCGGTTCAAACTCAAGCAGCTTGTTTCGCGATTTAAACATCGCACAGCGGGTTTGCGCGGCATCGTCTTTGAGGGAGAAATACCAGTGTCCGGAGCGAGGGCGCGCAAGATTTGAAAGTTCTCCCTCGATCCACACAGCACCTAACTCGCGCTCCAACAGGGTCCTGGCCTCGCGGTTCAAGCGCGAAACGGTGTAGATGTCGCGGGTCGCCGGTGTGCTACCCACAGCTAATTGAGATCGATCGCTCAAGATTCGTTTACCGGCGCCAGGCCAGCCCATATAATTCAGCCTCATCATTCTAAGAGATCCAAATCAATCATGCGCATTTCCGGCGAATCGCTCTCTTTTGACGACGTCTTATTAGCGCCTGATTACTCCGAGGTTCTGCCCCGCGAAGTGGCGCTCGGAACCCGCCTTACTCGGGAGATAGATCTTCAGATCCCGTTAATTTCGGCGGCCATGGATACCGTTACCGAAGCAAAGCTTGCGATCACCCTCGCGCAGGAGGGTGGGATTGGCATTATCCATAAGAATATGACCATGGCCGATCAGGTCGCGCATGTGTCGGAGGTAAAAAAATTCGAAAGCGGCGTGATCCGCGATCCGATCACGGTGGCGCCTGATATGAGCATTGGGGAGGTGCTCGCGTTGACGCGCGAACGCCGGATATCCGGCGTGCCGGTGGTCGTCGGTGACAACTTGGTCGGTATCGTCACCAGTCGCGACCTTCGCTTTGAGACCCGCTTCGCGGAGCCGGTCAGTGAGATCATGACCCCAAAAGATCGGCTCGTTACGGTTGGCGAAGACGCAGAGAAAGACGAAGTGATTGGTTTGTTGCACCAACACCGAATCGAGAAGCTACTAGTCATCAACGACGATTTCGAGCTGCGTGGCATGATCACGGTGAAAGACATGCAAAAGGCGGATGAATTTCCAAACGCCTGCAAAGATCAAGATCAAAGACTTCGGGTTGGGGCTGCCGTTGGTACCTCGGCCGGCACCCACGAAAGAGTCGACGCGTTGATAACCGCCGGCGTCGACGTTGTTGTGGTCGATACAGCCCATGGTCACTCTAGGGGCGTGTTGGATACGATTAAATGGATCAAAACCACCTACCCGGATATTCAGGTGATCGGCGGTAACATCGCGAGTGGCGCTGCAGCACAGGCGATGCGCGAAGCCGGTGTTGATGCGGTGAAAGTTGGCATTGGCCCAGGATCGATTTGCACGACCAGGATCGTGACCGGGGTTGGCGTGCCACAGATCACCGCGGTGGCGGATGTGGCTAAACAACTCGAAGGTAGCGGCGTCCCCTTGATATCCGACGGTGGGATCCGGTATTCCGGCGATATCGCCAAGGTTATCGTCGCTGGCGCGCACGCCGTGATGATCGGTAGTCTGTTTGCAGGTACCGAAGAGGCACCGGGTGATGTCGAGTTATATCAGGGCCGCTCATATAAATCTTATCGTGGCATGGGATCCATCGGTGCCATGTCACAAGCGCACGGATCTTCGGATCGCTATTTTCAGGAAGCCGGCGAAATAGAAAAGCTCGTGCCGGAGGGGATCGAGGGGCGCGTTCCGTACAAAGGCCCGCTCAGCGCTATCGTCCACCAGATGCTCGGTGGCTTGCGCGCTGCCATGGGCTATACAGGTTGTCGAGACATCGAAGAGTTTCGCACGAAGCCGCGTTTCCTACGGGTTTCTTCGGCGGGTATGCGCGAGAGCCATGTGCACGACGTGCAGATCACCAAGGAACCTCCGAATTACCGCCTCGACTGATAGGTCTCCAACTGTGGAAGCCCTGGTGCCGCAAAATTCGATACCATCGTCAAACCAGGATATCCATGCCGACCGCATCCTGATCCTCGATTTTGGTTCTCAATACACCCAATTGATCGCGCGGCGTGTGCGTGAAGCAGGTGTTTACTGCGAAATCAAACCGCATGATTTAACGCCATCTGCGATCACAAGTTTTGGTGCGAAAGGGATCATATTATCCGGTGGCCCCGAGTCGGTAACCGTCGTCAGCGGATATGCCGCGCCGGCCTCGGTTTTCGAAATGGGTGTACCGATACTTGGAATTTGTTACGGCATGCAAACGATGGCAAGCCAACTGGGCGGCGCTGTCGAGAGTTCGTCGTTGCGCGAATTTGGCTATGCACAGGTTCGTGCACGTGGTCATAGCCGCCTGCTGCGCGATGTTGAGGATGAAAAAAATGAGGCAGGTCACGGTCTACTCGATGTATGGATGAGCCATGGCGATCACGTGACCAACTTGCCGCCAGGCTTCAAGCTGATCGCCTCTACGGATAGTGCGCCGATCGCCGGCATTGCCGATGAGGAACGGGGTTTCTACGGACTCCAATTTCATCCCGAAGTAACGCACACCACCCAAGGTGCGGCAATCTTGAGTCGCTTTGTGCATGACATCTGCGGATGTGACGGGTTGTGGACCGCGTCGAATATATCTACGGACGCGATCGATGCCGTTCGCGGACTGGTCGGTAATGAGACTGTTTTGTTGGGCCTCTCCGGCGGTGTGGATTCTTCGGTTGTAGCGGCGCTGCTACACAAGGCAATTGGCTCGCAGCTTGTATGTGTGTTCGTCGACAATGGATTATTGCGGCACAACGAAGCCGATGACGTGATGGCGACATTCGATCGACACATGGGTGTGAATGTCATCAGAGTCGATGCCGAGGAACGCTTTTTGTCAGCGCTTACCGGGGTTGAAGACCCCGAGGCGAAACGCAAAATCATCGGCCGTGTTTTCATCGAGGTCTTTGAACAGCAGGCGCGGCAACTTGACGATGTGAATTGGCTCGCGCAAGGCACGATTTATCCCGATGTGATCGAGTCGGCGGGTGCCGGTACCGGCAAAGCGCATGTGATCAAATCGCACCATAATGTTGGCGGATTGCCGGCGAATATGGATCTGAAGTTGATCGAACCGCTACGTGAGCTTTTTAAAGACGAGGTTCGCAAACTAGGTTTGGAACTTGGGTTGCCCGCGGAGATGGTCTACCGGCATCCGTTTCCCGGGCCGGGTCTCGGTGTGCGCATATTGGGCGCAGTGAGCAAACAATATGCCGATATGCTGCGCCAAGCGGATGCGATATTTATCGACGCATTGCGACGTTGGGATTTGTACGACTCGGTTAGTCAAGCATTCGCCGTATTCTTACCGGTGAAATCGGTAGGTGTTCAAGGCGACGCGCGGCGTCACGATTTTGTTATCGCCCTTCGTGCAGTGGAGACGATTGATTTTATGACGGCGCGCTGGGCCCATTTGCCCTATGAGTTTTTGGATGAGGTGTCGCTTCGGATCATTAATGAAGTCGACGGTATTTCGCGGGTTGCCTACGATATTTCGGGTAAGCCACCGGCGACCATTGAATGGGAATAGCGTGGTCTCTGCAGTGGGGGCGGTGAATGTGGTCTCGCACAACAGCTCAGTTCTCGGCGAACACGAGCGGTGGATGGCGCACGCGCTGCGCTTGGCAGAGGCGGGCGCAGCGGCGGGCGAAGTCCCGGTTGGCGCGGTTGTGGTATGCGAGGGTGAGATCATTGGCGAAGGTTCTAATCGGCCCATCGCAGATACTGATCCGAGCGCGCATGCGGAAATTATCGCCTTGCGCGCGGCAGCCCAATTTCAAGGGAATTATCGCCTTAACAAAGCGGATCTTTACGTCACCCTAGAGCCCTGTGCGATGTGCAGCGGTGCCATGTTGCACGCCCGAATTAGGCGATTGATTTTCGGTGCATATGACCCGAATTCTGGTGCCGCCGGGAGTGTGATTGATGTGTTGGACCAAGCGCAGTTCAATCACCGGGTGGAAGTTACCGGCGGCGTGTCGGAGCGTTTATGCGCTGCACTGCTACAAACCTTCTTTCGCGAACGGCGTTGATCCGATGGCTGAAAACGACCAGTACCAGTTGGAGTCCCTAGCGCAACGTTTGGGCGAGCTATTAATTGAACGAACTTGGTCGTTGGTGACGGCCGAATCCTGCACCGGCGGTTGGATCGCACAGACAGCTACGGCGATCTCAGGCAGTTCTGCTTGGTTCGATCGCGGCTTTGTGACGTATTCCAATCGAGCCAAGATGGAGGTCCTCGGGGTCGCTGAATCTAGTCTGTTGAATTATGGTGCGGTCAGCGTTGAAGTCGCCCGAGAAATGGCCTACGGCGCATTAACTACAGCCGGGGTTGAAATAGCCGTCTCGGTCACCGGGATCGCCGGACCAGATGGTGGCACTGCCGATAAGCCAGTTGGTACGGTGTGCTTCGGCTGGTGCACAAAGAATAGTGACCCGGTCAGTCGGGTGGTGTGCTTCGACGGCGATCGGCGAAGCATTCGTGCGCAAACCGTCGCCGTGGCCTTCGATGGCTTGTTAGAGCTAGCAGGTGCGGTGGCGACGCCATAAAGCGTCAAGCGGGTCGAAATCGCACCGGCGGAGACCGTTTTGCGGTCAAATAAACCCGCTGTCCTCGGTGCTTCGACAATTTTTCCTTTGCTTCAGTTGTCTCCGGATCCGAGCCGAAATATTCGCCCGCGCCGATTAAACGATAGCGGCAATTGTGCGATAATCGATACTTCACAAGATACCCTGACCACTCGGCGAAAAAGCCAAAAAACAAGGTTGGGGGTCTCTATTAACGCTGGTAGACCTGCGGGGGAAAATCAATGGACGAAAACCGCCAAAAAGCGCTAGGAGCGGCGCTTGCACAAATTGAAAAACAATTCGGCACGGGATCAATCATGCGCATGGGGGACCCCGGCGCGCTGCGAGATGTCGAAGTCGTATCGACCGGCTCGCTTAGTCTCGACATTGCGCTCGGGATCGGTGGCATGCCGAAAGGCCGGGTCGTAGAAGTCTACGGACCGGAGTCATCGGGTAAGACCACACTCGCGTTGCACGTCGTTGCCGAAATTCAAAAACAAGGCGGTACCGCTGCCTTCGTCGACGCCGAGCACGCGCTTGACCCGCAATATGCAGAAAAGCTAGGAGTCACAATCGAAGACCTTTTGGTCTCGCAGCCTGACCATGGCGAGCAAGCGCTTGAAATCACCGACATGCTCGTGCGCTCAGGCGCGGTGGATATCGTCATTGTAGATTCGGTAGCGGCATTAACGCCGAAGGCAGAAATCGAAGGTGATATGGGTGACCACCATGTCGGCTTGCAGGCAAGATTGATGTCGCAGGCGTTGCGCAAGTTGACCGGCAATATCAAACGCACCAACACCTTAGTCATTTTTATCAACCAGATACGAATGAAGATAGGTGTCATGTTCGGTAGCCCGGAGACGACGACCGGCGGTAACGCTCTGAAGTTCTACTCCTCTGTGCGATTGGACATCCGTCGTACCGGATCGCTGAAACGTGGGGACGAGGTCATTGGCAACGAAACCCGGGTCAAGGTCGTTAAAAACAAAGTCGCGCCGCCGTTTAAACAAGCGAACTTCGATATCTTGTACAACGAAGGGATCTCGATCGAAAGCGAACTCGTTGAACTCGGCGTCCTCCATGGATTGGTTGAAAAAACCGGTGCCTGGTATAGCTACAATGGAGAACGCTTGGGGCAGGGTAAGGAAAACGTGCGCATGTTGTTGAAGGAGAACAAGGAGATGGCTGCGGAAATCGACGCCGGGATCAGGGCGATAGCCCTGCCTAAACTCGAGGACGTTGACAGCGAAGCGTCGGAAGAGTCGGCCGAACCGATGGAGCCGGAGGAGGCTGAAGCCTGAGTGATGAGGATGCGGCGCGGCGCATACGCGATGTCGCGATCGCCGCGCTTGCACGTCGTGAGCATAGCTTCCTAGAGCTCAAACGAAAGCTAGCGGCCAAAGGATTCGCCGCATCCGAGATTGAGATTCAGCTCACCCGCTTGACGGCAGAGCGCTTGCAAGACGATGGGCGTTTTGCCGAATCCTATATAAATTACCGTGCTGGACGCGGCTACGGTCCGATGAAAATCCGCGCGGAATTACGCCAGCGCGGAGTCGACGAAGCGCTTGTTGCACTCTCCTTCGAAGCGCTTGATATCGATTGGGGCGAGCGGGTCGAAGCAGTTTGGCGGAAGAAATTTAGCAGTGCTGCAGCGAATTTCGCTGAGCACGCAAAACAGGCCCGCTTTCTGCAGTATCGGGGATTTACCAGTGACCAGATCGCAGGTGTGTTGAATTCAGATCCTATCGCGTAGACCGAGTATCGAAATGCTGTTGGACCGCCGATGAAAACCTCAGAAATTCGACGTGAATTTCTTGCCTACTTCGAACGCAAGGGACATACCCTAGTTCCTAGTAGTTCGCTCGTCCCGGGTAATGATCCGTCATTGTTGTTCACCAATGCCGGCATGGTGCAATTTAAAGATGTGTTTCTCGGGCGCCACGACCTCGGTTTCAAGCGGGCGACGACGAGCCAACGTTGTGTGCGCGCGGGTGGAAAGCATAACGATCTCGACAATGTGGGCTACACCGCCCGGCATCACACCTTTTTCGAGATGCTCGGCAACTTTAGTTTTGGTGAGTACTTTAAGCGTGAAGCGATCGAATTCGCGTGGGAGTTACTCACCGAACGATTTCAACTGGCTCCCGAGAAACTCTGGGTCACGGTATTTGAGGATGACGAGGAAGCGGCCGACATCTGGATACGACACATCGGCGTTAACCCCGATCGACTTTCTCGGTGCGGCGAAAAAGATAACTTTTGGATGATGGGCGACACCGGGCCATGCGGTCCGTGTTCGGAAATTTTTTACGACCATGGGCGGGATATTCCAGGTGGTCCCCCAGGCACGGCTGACGAGGACGGTGATCGCTTTGTAGAGATCTGGAACCTCGTATTCATGCAATACGACCGTGACGCTGACGGCAATTTAACGCCGATCCCGAAGCCGTCTGTTGACACCGGGATGGGATTAGAACGCATGGCAGCCGTTCTACAGGGCGTGCATAACAACTACGATATCGACCTTTTTCGTGGCCTTATCGATGCCGTGCGTGAGACCGTACCGGCGAAGGATCCCGAAATTACGTCGCTCAGAGTGCTCGCTGATCACATCCGCTCATGTGCGTTTTTAATCATGGATGGGGTCAACCCGTCGAACGAGGGTCGGGGCTACGTGCTGCGCCGAATTATTCGCCGAGCGCTCCGTCACGGGAATAAATTAGGGACTACCGAGCCGTTCTTTTACCAACTGGTCGCCGCACTCGAGAATCAAATGGGGGAGGCGGTGCCGGAACTTGGCGCCGCACGCGCGCAAATTGAGAAAACCCTGCATCGAGAAGAAGAGCGCTTTGCCGAAACCTTAGAGCAGGGACTGGTCATATTCGAATCGGCTGTGAGTGGTCTTAAGGGTCAAACGATTCCGGGCGAAGTCGCGTTTAAGCTCAACGATACTTATGGATTTCCGGTCGACTTGACCGCTGACATCGCGCGCGAGCGCGGCCTAGAAATCGATATGGAGGGATATGCTGCGGCGATGGACGCTCAGCGGGAACGCGCACGCGCCGCGAGTCGCTTCGCGAATGCGGACACGTCCACGGCGATAAACGCCGCCGCCCTAGCAGAACTTGAAATCGAGCAAGCATTTTGTGGATACGAAAATACCGAAGTCGCTGCGGATGTCGCTGGCTTATTTGTCGATGGTGAATTGGTGACCTCGGTTAATGCGGGCGAAGCGGCGGTCGTTGTGCTGGCGACGACGCCTTTCTATGCGGAATCCGGCGGGCAGATCGGGGACCAAGGAATAATCGCCACCGACGGCGCAGAATTTTCCGTAAGCGATGCCCAGAACCAGGATGGTGTGATCTTGCACCTTGGCAAAATGGAGGCTGGAACGCTACAGGTCGACGATAAAGTTACCGCGGTAGTCGAAACGGATCGCCGTCAAGCGACCCGGCTCAATCACTCCGCCACGCATTTATTGCACGCTGCACTGAGGCTCGTTTTGGGTACCCACGTTGTGCAAAAAGGCTCCTTAGTCGACCCCGACCGCCTTCGCTTCGATTTTTCGCATTCGGATCCGGTTAGCGACGAGCAATTGCAGCAGATCGAGCAATTGGTCAATGAGAAGATCCGCGAAAACATCGCCATCGAGATTGATCTTATGCCGTACCAACAAGCGATCGACAGCGGCGCAATGGCCTTATTCGGCGAGAAGTACACAGATGAAGTACGAGTCTTGCGCATGGGTTCGTTTTCAGTCGAACTTTGCGGCGGCACCCATGCCTCGCGCACGGGCGATATCGGTTTATTCAAGGTGCTCTCAGAAAGTGGTATTGCCGCGGGGATCCGGCGGATCGAGGCGGTCACGGGTACGCGGGCCCTCGACCATGTGCAGGCGAACCTGCGCGACCTGCACGCTATCGCCGACCTCGTTAAGGCGCCAATTGATCAGGTGGAACAGAGAGTGGCGGGTTTGGGCGAGCGTATTCGTGCTCAGGACAAAGAAATCCAGGCCTTAAAAGGTCGCCTTGCCGGTCAGGCAAGTGGGGATCTCAGCACTAGCGCCACGATGGTCGGTGATATCCACGTGATTAGCCAGGCTATCGACGGTGCCGACATGGCGACACTGCGTAGCACTATGGACGGTCTGAAAGATCGATTGTCTGCGGCGGTGATTGTGCTCGCGACCGTTGAGAACGACAAAGTCCGATTAATTGCTGGGGTAACTAAAGATCTCACGTCGCGCATGGCTGCCGGGAAGCTGGTCAACTATGTAGCCGGTCAAGTTGGCGGCAAGGGCGGTGGACGCCCGGATATGGCTCAGGCCGGTGGCGATGACCCGAGTAAACTGGATACGGCGCTCGCAAGTGTCGTCGGGTGGGTTGAAGAACAGGTTGGATGACAATTGTAGAGGTCATTCGTTCGACTGCGGTTTGGCAACTGAAACCGTGATCTCGTTAAGATTTTTTATTGGATAGTTTTCATGGGTCTCCTGGTGCAAAAATTTGGTGGCACCTCGGTCGCCGATCCCGAGCGGATCGCCGCGGTTGCCCGGCGCGTGCGAGATTCTCGACAGCGCGGTGATCAAGTTATCGTTGTGGTCTCGGCGATGGCCGGTGAAACCGATCGATTACTCAGTCTAGCGAATGAGATTGTTAAAAACCCAAAAGGGCGAGAATTAGACGTACTGCTATCAACCGGCGAGCAGGTCACCATTGCGCTGTTGGTCTTGGCATTGCAAGCGCTCGACGTCCGCGCGCGTTCTTTAACGGGGTCACAGGTCCGCATAACAACCGACGCCGCTCATAACAAAGCGCGCATCACCAACATTGATACGAAAAGAATAAATACGGCGCTCAGCGAGGGGGAAGTTGTCGTTGTCGCGGGATTTCAAGGCATGAGCGAAAGCGGTGACATCACAACCCTTGGTCGCGGTGGTTCCGATACTACCGCCGTGGCAATAGCGGCCGCGCTCAAGGCCGATGAGTGTCAGATCTACACCGACGTAGACGGTGTCTACACCACCGATCCGCGCCTCGTAGCTGACGCCCGGCGGCTCGATAGAATTACTTACGAAGAGATGCTGGAGATGGCGAGTCTCGGTGCCAAGGTATTGCAAATTCGTTCCGTCGAGTTCGCCAGTAAATACCGAGTTGCGCTGCGCGTATTGTCTTCGTTCGAGGATGGTCCGGGCACGCTGATTACGTCGGAGGAGAACATTATGGAAGAAGCACTGCTGTCTGGTGTCACCCTAAATCGGGATGAAGCAAAATTAACCATGCTTGGCGTCCCCGATCGGCCGGGTGTCGCGAGCACAATCTTAGGCCCAGTTGCAGAGGCAAATATTGAAGTCGATATGATCGTACAGAATGTGGGCGATGACGGAACGACGGATTTTACCTTTACCGTCCATCGAAATGATTTCGACACGACGATATCGATCTTGGAGAAAATCTCGGCGGAACTCGGGGCTCGGGCCATTGAGGGCGATAATAAAATCGCAAAGATTTCCGTTGTTGGGGTCGGCATGCGCTCTCATGCCGGTATCGCCAGCCGTATGTTTGCGGCCCTGGCCAATGAATCGATAAATATTCAGATGATTTCGACCTCTGAAATCAAGATATCCGTCGTGGTCGACGAGAAGTACTCCGAACTAGGGGTGCGCACGCTGCATTCGGAATTTCAGCTTGAGCACGCCTGAACGACGGTAAATGAGGGTTTTCCGGCCAATAATTAACCTTTTTTATAAGATTTCTCGAAGGCTCTCAGATACAATATCGCGGACGTAGAGGACCTTAAACGCGAAGAAGTATGCATGGATGCAGTCAAACGAAACCGAATGGATTGACAATAAAATTACAGCCGATAGACATTTTGGAGGTCGGGCATGCTAATACTAACCAGACGGGTTGGTGAGTCCCTAATGATAGGAGACGATGTCAACGTCACGGTGCTTGGGATCAAGGGGAACCAAGTTCGAATCGGTGTCGATGCGCCAAAAGAGGTTGCAGTCCACCGCGAAGAGATATATCAGCGGATCCAACAAGAGCAGGATGACGGGTCCGAACGGATAGCCAACGCGAACGACTAGCATCTACAGAACAGTTTACGAGTAGCACAGCCCCCGGTATCCTGATCCACCTTGTGGAGAGGTGGCCGAGCGGCTGAAGGCGCTCCCCTGCTAAGGGAGTATGGGTCAAAAGCCCATCGAGGGTTCGAATCCCTCTCTCTCCGCCATATTAAAAAGGCCCCGCAAGCGGGGCCTTTTTAATATGGCGGAGCGGGTTGGCATGAAGAGAACCCTACGGTTCGACAAATCAAGCGATTTGGAGGCCGCAGGCGTCCTGATTCGCTGACACGAGTCAGTCGACAAATCGCAAAGCTCCGCTGCCGGACTTTTTTGCCACAACGAACCCAACAAACTACCCTGAGATGCACTGGATCGTGTCGCTAAGGCGCACGGACTGAAGCTTTAAGCGTGTCGACTACTTGTTGAATGCGTAGTAATACGCTGACTTAATCGATCGGCGGAGGCCAGCATGACTAAATTCGAACTAAGCGACCAGCAAGTCGTTGTTGTCATCGGATCGGGCGCGGGTGGTGGCACACTATCCAACGAGTTGGCTCAAAAAGGTGTGAAGGTTGTGTGCCTAGAGGCCGGCTCTCGCACCGATTACAGCAAAGATTTCGTCAACGACGAATGGTCGATGTTTGACAAGATTTCCTGGCTCGACAAACGGACAACGTCGGGCAGTTGGCAGGTGGCGAAGGATTTTCCGGGACTCCCCGCTTGGATATGCAAAACCGTTGGTGGTTCCACCGTGCATTGGGCCGGGGCGAGTCTCCGTTTTCAAGAACACGAGTTCAAAGCGCGCACGTATTACGGCGACATTGACAACGCAAATCTACTCGATTGGCCCCTAACATTGCAGGATCTAGCGCCGTATTACGCGAAAGCCGAATTTAAGATGGGCGTCACGCGTACCAATGGCATCCCCGGATTACCAGCCTGCAACAACTTCAAAATCATGGCAGCAGGCGCGAAGAAAATCGGCTACAAACAGTTCCATTCGGGCCGGATGGCGATTAATTCGCAACCACGAGACGGCCGCAACGCATGTCGCCAACTAGGATTCTGTTTTCAAGGCTGTCGCATGGGCGCGAAATGGTCGACCTTGTATACCGAAATACCGCAAGCCGAACAAACCGGAAATTTCGAAATCCGACCGCGTGCACATGTCCTAAGCGTCGAGCACGATGCATCTGGCAAAGTTACCGGCGTCGTCTACGCCGACGCCGATGGCAAGCATCAGCGACAAAAGGCCCGCGTTGTTTGCCTCGCCGGCAACTCCATCGAAAGTCCACGGTTATTGCTAAATTCTGCTTCGAACCTATTCCCAGATGGCCTTGCGAATTCCTCGGGTGCGGTTGGAAAAAACTACATGCGACACCTTACGGGATCGGTGTATAGCAAGTTCGATAAGCCCGTCCATATGTATCGTGGGACCACGATGGCCGGCATCGTCACAGATGAATCCCGTCACGATCCGAGTCGTGGATTCGTTGGTGGCTACGAACTGGAAACTGTGTCGCTAGGCCTGCCCTTTCTCGCTGCCTTCTTGCTCCCGGGCGCTTGTGGTCGCGACTTTACCGCCTTCCTGGACGCTTATGATCATTTGGCCGGCATGTGGATCGTCGGAGAAGATCTACCGCAAAAAGGTAACGCCGTAACGCTCCATGGTTCGGACAAGGACCAATACGGGTTACCAGTGCCGAACGTTCACTATGACGATCACGCCAACGATCTGGCGATGCGTCGCCATGCGTTTGATGCCGGTAAACGGGTCCATGAAGCCGCAGGCGCAATGGGTGCAATAGAGACCCCGCCATACCCATCGACGCACAATTTAGGCACCAATCGAATGAGCACGAATGCGAGTGACGGCGTGGTCAACAAATGGGGCCAAAGCCACGACATCAGTAATCTCTTCGTCTCGGACGGTAGCCAATTTACCACCAGCGCCGCCGAGAACCCGACCTTAACGATAGTCAGCCTGGCAATTCGCCAAGCAGACTTTATTGCGGAGCAAATGGCCCAACAGAATATCTAATGAATCGCCACGCAGTCGGCGTTAGGTAGCGAGGTCCGAGTGAGGAAATGCCTGTAGCAAGGGATCGGTTGGCGGGGGATGTGCCTGCTTTGAGGCCATTTCGGCCCATGACTGTGCTTCAGCCGATTCTGAGGGATGAAAACACCGTGGTGCGATGTCGATACTTGCAAACCAATCGAACCATTTAAACACGCCGCGAGCGTGTCGATTGAAACTCCAGGCCCAGGGTATGCCATAGGCTTGGGCAATAATGGCGACATGCAATGCCTCGGTGAAAACGAAATCCGAATGTACGATTGTGTCGATAACACGAAACGGTTCTTCCGCGGTTCGCTGCCGCGGGAAATCGACGTCGATATCATCCGTCGTTTCATTATCACAATGATAATAATACCGTCGTGCTTCGTGAGGTACTGGCTTCGGGGTGTAAAACCTGGGCACTAGTAATGCCGGGTCCCCTAGTACGATGTCGTCGGGAGCGCCCAACAGTGTCCGCGTGTGGGGACCGCGCACGGCATGAATGTGCCAACGATTGCGTGCGCTGGTCGCGCCGGCGTAGCGTTGAATCAAATATCCGGGTTCGTAACCCGCACCCCACACGTGCAGTTCGAGGTCCTGAAAATTTGCCAGCATGCTGCCGAGACCAGCTAGTAACTTATGTTGCGCATATTGTTGTGCGTCAGCTCCATAGACTCGGTGCACAGGGATCCCAAACAAACGTTCTGTTATAACTGGGGCCAAAATATCGCCCATGTTGTAGACGCGTTGGCAAAGTTGATATATCTGATGCATCAAGGCTATCTTAAGCGAAGCGATTGTGCGCCGGTCAAGCGCAGGTCAACGAGGAACCGGATCCGGGTGCGATGAACGATAATGTAAGAGACCAGCAATTGCGGCAACAACCAAGCATTTCGACTGCGCTGTGCGATGCATTGCTCGCGCGTGGCGTGAAGCATGTCTTCGGGATCCCGGGTGACTACGCGCTTAGTTTATTCGACACAATGACGCATTCGGCACTAACGGTCGTCAACACCTGTGACGAGCAAAGTGCGGGATTCGCCGCAGACGCCTATGCGCGTGTCGTTGGCTTGGGCGCCGCATGTGTGACCTATGGTGTTGGTGGGCTGAAATTGGTGAACTCCACGGCTCAGGCCTATGCCGAACGGTCTCCGGTCGTGGTCATTAGCGGTGCCCCTGGGATCTCTGAAATTACCGGCGAGGCATTATTGCACCATCGCGTGCGTGATTTTGGCACCCAGCTGCGAGTATTCGAGGAGGTCACTGAGGCGCAAGCGGTCCTTGATAATCCGAATACCGCCTATGGCGAATTGATGCGCGTGCTGAATGTGGCTGAGCGGACCAAGCGACCCGTCTATATCGAAATTCCGCGTGATTGTGCGCAATTGGCAATCGATACAACGGCCTTAATTACACCGCAGCTTGCACCTGTCGACCCGGCAACGCTGGCCGAGGCCTTAGCCGAGGCGCTAACGATGCTGAATGCAGCGCAGCGGCCGATTATTCTCGCCGGTGTCGAAGTCCATCGATTTGGCCTTCAAGATGATTTACTCCGGTTCATAGAGGTATCCGGGATCCCGTTTGCCACCACCATAATGGGCAAGTCGGTCGTGTCAGAATCAACGCCCGGATTCGTGGGTGTCTACGCCGGTAGCCTTTCGAACGCGCAGGTGCGCAGTGCTGTTGAAGAAAGTGACTGTATCTTAAATCTTGGCGCAATGCTGACGGATCTCAATACGGGAATTTTCACTGCACACTTGGAACCGTCGCGCATCATCATGTCTAGTGCAGATACCTTGACCATCCGCCGGCATCATTATGCTGGCATCGATTTGAGAGCGTTCCTGACAGCACTGAACGCTGCAGATCTTAAGGAACGTGCGCCGCAGCCTGCCAGTACACACGTGCACCCGACAGAATTCTCTCCGACGCCGGACAGTGCAATCACCGTTTCTCGGGTGTTTGAATGCCTCGACGCAGAACTGACCGATGAGGTTGCCGTGATCGCCGACCCGGGCGACGCCTTATTCGGTGCTATCGATCTGACCATCCATTCGCGCACCGAATTTATCGGTTGCGCTTACTACGCCTCATTGGGTTTCGCAGTGCCCGCTGCGCTCGGCTTGCAAATGGCCGAACCGGCTTGGCGCCCGTTGGTATTGGTTGGTGACGGGGCGTTTCAAATGACCGGGCTTGAGTTGAGTACGGCAGCGCGCTATGGGTTAACCCCGATCGTCATGGTATTAGACAACCAGGGTTATGGTACGGAGCGACCGATGCTCGATGGACCATTCAACGACGTGCATCCGTGGGCCGTAACCGAGGTTACTAAACTCATTGGCGCTGGTCAGGGATATTCTGTGCATACCGAGGTCGATTTAGTTGCGGCCGTCCGTGGGGCGCTAGCCGATACAGGGCAATTTGCGATAATTCACGTTAATTTGGCGGCGGACGATTTTTCTCCGGCACTTAGGCGCTTGACCAGCACGCTCGGCAAACGGGTGTGACAGACCTCGGCCAAGGCCAGTCCCCCTAGTCCGGTAGGAGTGTTTCGACCGAAAGGATATAATCTGACGGTCACCGAAAATTTCAGAAGGGAACTATCGCATGCGTAAATACCTCCACATCGACTTGAACTCACAAGGCGTGCGTGAAGAAGAAGTCTCCGGCGAGCAAGCCGCCTACGCCGGGCGCTACTTTATTGCCAAAACCTTAAATGAGATGGGTGTGGCGCAAGTCGATCCTTTGGGACCCGATAATCCGCTGATATTTTCTGCAGGGCCATTTGCCGGCAGTAACTGGTCGAACGCCAACCGAACCAGCGTCGGCTGTAAAAGCCCGTTGACCGGTGGCGTTAAAGAGGCAAATTCAGGTGGATCCTTCGGTCTCGCCATGGGCCAGCTTCACCTATCGGGCTTTACGCTCCATGGTGCAGCCGAACAGTGGGTAGTCATTCACCTGCGTAAAGATGGCAGCTACAGTTTCGATAGCGCCGAAGAATTCATGGGGCGCGGTAACTTCGATTGTGCGAATGCACTGCACGAAAAATACGGAAATAAAGTGTCGCTTGCCATTTGCGGCCCAGTTGGCGAGCGTCTCGGATTACTCGCAGGCATCGCGATGAGCGATACGGACCGCCGCCCCGCGAGACTCGCCGCGCGCGGCGGAGTTGGCGCCGTCATGGGGGCAAAGAAGGTCAAGGCTATTGTTATCGATCTTAATAAGATGCCGACTTTTCACGATCGCAAGAAAGTTATCCAAGGGGTTAAGAAATACGCGGCATTGCTGAAAGACGATGCGGCGATCACTACGCTCAAGGACTACGGCACGGCGATGATGGCCGACTACACAAACCACGTCGGCGGCTTGCCGGTGAATAACTTTAGTAGCGGCCAGCAGGTCGGGTCAGATGATGGTCCGTTGAAAATGGGCGGCGATTATATTCGAGAGCTCAACATGGCGCGTGGCGGAGAGACGTCCCATGCGTGCATGCCAGGATGTCTAATCGAGTGCAGCAACGTCTACGCAGATGCGGATGGTAAAGAAATCGTGTCGCCAGTGGAATATGAAACACTCGGACTGATGGGTACGAATTGTGGATTATCCGACCCCGACGACCTAGCCTATCTTAATTACCTCGCAAACGATCTCGGCATCGATACGATCGAAACTGGCGCAATGATGGGTGTGTTGCTCGACGCTGGTTTAGCGAAGTTTGGCGATGTGGCGTTTCTAAAATCCGTATTGGATGAAATTCGTGCAGGCACTGAACAGGGCATGTTGTGGGCTCAAGGTACGGCGCGAGTCGGTGATCATTATAAGGTTCATCGAACGCCGGTAATTAAGAAACAAGCGATCAGTGCCTATGACCCGCGGGTGATAGAAGTGACGGGTATTTCGATGATGATGACCGCCCAAGGCGCGGACCATACAACCGGTAACGCCCCGAAATACGAATGTAGCGGAAAGGGCGTCGACGAATTGGTCGATATCAGCATGGAAATGCAGATCTTGTGCGCGACCGCGGACTCGCTTGGACTATGTGTATTCGGTCGCTCGGTAACCAACGAGCACGTAGCATTCGTCGTCGAGTCGATTAACGATGCCCTCGGTACCGACCTCAAGCCGGAATTTTTTCGGCAACTCGGCCGCGACACCTTGAAGTACGAAGCGCAATTCAATAAGGCCGCGGGTTTTACCGAGGTCGATGATGAACTCCCGGATTTCTTCTACGAAGAGGCGCTATATCCGAGCGATCAAGTCGCCCGTTTTCATGCTACAGAAGTTAATCAATCGGTCGAACGCTGGTGGCAGCAGCACGAGGCTTAGCGCTGTAAGGCGCGACCATCGTTTCGTCTACGGACGCTGTTTGCGCATCGAGTTTTTAATTAGGATCTTGCCGTCCTTAAATGTGTAGACGTCGCATCCGCGGGCTTTGACTTTAGTCCCGTCCGCGGCCTTCGTACCGGTGAATACCCACTCGGAACAACCCCTGTTGCCGATGATGATATCTTCCCCCACCGGTTCGAAATGTGCGTCCGGATATCCAATCCAAAGGCTGGCGAAGCCTTCGCGCACCTTTTCGCGACCGACCCACAGCGAGCCTTCTACTTCGGTACCGACCGATGCCATGAAGGTGCAGTCATCCGCCATGTGGTCCATTAATCCATCGATATCTTGATCATTCCAGGCTTTGGTAAAACGCGCCAAGAATTCGGGGGATACTTCATTACTATCGGCCATTGAAAGGTCACTCCTAAGCGTCTATTCATTTGGGGTTCGCAAGTTTAGCGGTTTTTGCGCGGCGGACCTACGCCCATTTGGGTAGGTAGCCAGAGACTTAACCCTGATGACACTTTAGGGATGGTGAGCGCGTTAAGTCATATCGGTGCTTGCCGTCATGGCTGATGATCGCGCGTCGATCGAGCTGCACCTCTCGACCGCGATCTCTGATGTGCGCAGCGCTCATGCAGTTGTGGGCATCCCGGGGAGATAACTTGAACTCCCCAGGGTACCAAGTTGCTGGTCTATGCTTGCCGGAACGCCGTTTTGCGACGCCGCACGACCAGAGCTCCCAGCGCCGAACCAAATAGCCACACGGCGGCAGGGACCGGTACGGGGGCTGCAACGAGTTTGAGTGCGACACCACCGAGGCTGTCCGGGCCGAGGCCCGTATCTCCGAGCACGTAAATTTCGCCCGATGCGTCTATGCCAAACCCTTTGATAAAAAGCCCCAGTGCTCGATCATCCAATCCAATAATGAATTCTTGGATCAGCCCAGTATCTAGATCACCATAGAACAGCCGCCCGGCACCAAATCCGAAACCCGTGGAAAAGTCACCGAATACGTACTTACCGTATAACTCTGGGATTGCGGTGCCGTAGTAGACGAATCCGCCAATGACCGACAGGCCCTCAGTGTGATCATATTCCAATACCGGGTCGATCAGCCCTAGCGGTACACCAGAAAGATCGTCGGACACACTGTCCTCACCAAATTCGTCAAGTACAAAGGCAAAGGAGCCTTCTTTCGCGCGCCATCCGAAGTTACCACCGGCGGTGACAATGTCGATTTCCTCAATCGCACCTTGACCGACGTCGGCGACGATATATTCCCCAGTTTCACTATCGAAGCTGGCGCGGAACGGGTTGCGAAATCCATAGGCAAAGATCTCGTCGGGAATATCGTTATTTAGCGTAAACGGATTATCACCCGGGATCCCGTATTGACCGTTTGCGCTATCGCTTCCGTCAACATCGATGCGCAAGATGGTACCAAGCACATTACTGGGATTTTGTCCGTTGCCTTCAAATATCCCAGGCGCTATTTCCGGGCCGTGGCCGGGTGCGTTGTCGTTGCTAGACCCACCGTCGCCAATGGCAACGTATAATTTTCCATCCGGCCCAAAGTCAATTGATCCGCCGTTGTGATTGAATTGTGGGTTATCAATACGCAAGATTTCTCGTCGCGATTCACTTAATTTCGCCGGATCGGGATCTACCAGCACTTTGTTGGCGTCGGTTGGATCTACCATCCACTCGGAGATGACCGTCTGGTGGGTTAGTGGGTCGACGGGTGGTTGGCCGAAATCTGCCGGCGCGCTGATTGGCTCGCTAGTGAAGGTGTAGAGTTTGCCGTTCGTAGAAAAGTCTGGGTGAAACGCGAGACCGAGTAGGCCGCGTTCGTCAAATCCCGGTCGAGGATCCACCAGCACGCCAGAAAGATCTAGGAATGGGGTAGGGCTTAAGACACCGCCATCGATGAGCCCAATCTGGCCTAATTGTTGTACTACAAATAATCGGTCCGTACCGTCGCCCGCATGCGTCAATAAGTTTGGCGCGTTCAGACCCATAGCGATGGTTTCCAGTTCGATGGTAATGCCGGGCTGAGCGACCGAACTCTTAACAATAGGGTCTGGAATCGGATTTGCGGGATCAAAGTCAACCGCGCCGGTATTGCCAACGGCTGCGGCGAGGCTGAGCGCCGCGCCTATGTGCATTAATATTTTCTGCGGGCTCATGAATTTCCTCCGCTTTGGTTGTACCTTGGGCACGACGTGGTCTGCCACGCTGCGCTCAAGGTGCAAGATTTCCCAGTGGTTACACCATCAGATGCGGACATCCGTTGATGTTGTTTGTCGTTCGCAAACGAATTATTTCTATTTTGTGAGTTGGTTCCCAATCCGGCCCGCGAGGTTCAATACAAAAAATTGGGATATGGAACAACGTCGCGCCAATTCGACTCTGGGCGTCTAAATGGCACCAACGCGAGCGATTTTTTCTACTGCGTTCTAGAGATAAATCGGCATCTAGGAACGTTGAATAGACGCTTGAGCGGCCAAGGGTTCCGTTTGTGGAAGCTTGACTTACACTGTGCCATTCGCGAGCCTCCATTGTGCCGCCCTTGGTGTCAGGAGGGTCGTGACATAAAAGCAAAACCGTAACTGCAACAGCAGAGGAACAAGCCTATGGGTGGGCTACTGTCCAAACACCGAATAGTAGCCAAATCAAGCTTCAATCGTTGGCTAATTGCGCCCGCGGCACTTGGTATTCATCTGTGTATCGGCTCTGTCTACGCTTGGAGTTTGTTCAATCCAGCCTTGATCAAGCGGATCGGGGTCGTCACAAGTGCTGCGGATGACTGGTCGTTAAAAGGTGTTGTGTGGATTTTCACCGTCGCGATCGTATTTTTGGGCCTTGCTGCGGCGCTGGCGGGCAAGTGGCTTGAGGATGTCGGGCCACGCGCCGTTGGGGTGGTCGCGGCGGCGTGTTGGGGTGGCGGGTTCATTGTCGGTGGTCTCGGAATCACGAGCGGGCAGTTATGGTTGCTCTACCTAGGGTATGGCGTCATTGGCGGTTGTGGCCTTGGTCTTGGCTACGTCTCGCCGGTGAGTACCCTAATACGTTGGTTTCCGGACCGGCGCGGCATGGCGACCGGCATCGCGATCATGGGCTTCGGCGGTGGCGCGATGCTCGGCAAACCGATGATCGATGGATTCTTGGAATTCTACTACCGGGCCCCGGAATATCTTGGAAGCTCTGATGCGGTTAAGTTAGTAACCGAGGGTGGTCGTCGCGTCGTAGATGTTGCAGGCCGAATGCGCGAGGTCGTCGTTGTTGGACCAAATGATGTCGCAGCCATGGTCGTGCCTGGACCTGAGGGCGTTTATCTCGCTGGAACGGGATCTGTTGGTGCCGCGCAGACTTTTTTTACACTTGGCGCGATTTATTTCATCGTAATGATGATCGCGGCCTTTGCCTATCGCCTACCAGCCGACGGATGGAAGCCGGCGGGTTGGGAACCGCCCGCAGAAAATGAAGGCGGCGCGATGATTACTCACCACGATGTGGACATTGATGAGGCGCTAAAAACCCCGCAGTTCTACCAACTATGGATCGTTTTGTGTTTTAACGTAACGGCGGGAATCGGCGTATTGGCGGTTGCCAAGACAATGATGACCGAGATATTCGGTACCACCTTGCCCGCGATTGTCGACGTTAAATTTGCCGCTACCTATGTATTGATGATCAGCTTGTTCAATATGGTCGGGCGCTTTTTTTGGGCCAGTACTTCGGACTATATTGGGCGCAAAAATACCTATCACATATTTTTTGTGCTCGGCATTTTATTGTATTGCTCCATCCCATTTTTCGCACAACGGGTAAACGCCGATCCAGTGGCCGTTTGGTTGGTCGGATTCTACGCGGCTACGATGCTTATCTTTACAATGTACGGTGGCGGGTTCGCGACGATTCCCGCCTATTTGGCGGACATTTTCGGTACTCGCTATGTTGGTGGAATCCACGGTCGCTTGTTAACCGCCTGGAGTACGGCCGGGGTGTTGGGACCACTGGCGATCACGACGTTGCGTGAAAATGCGGTCGCCGGAGCAATCAAGCGTCTCGCGGATGCCACCGATCCGGGCCGATTTGCTGCGACATTCGGTGCGGAAATAGATCAACTTGATGTGTTGGTTGAGGCTAAGACCGTCACGATAGCGAAGCTTATGGAGATTGCGCCGGTCGGTACGGTCGATCCAACCCCGAGTTTGTATAATCAGACGATGTATCTGATGGCCGTTTTATTGTTTGTTGCGCTGCTGGCCAATGCCTTCATGCGTCCGGTAGATCCGAAGCACCATATGCAGCGCTGAACTGATTGCCCGATTTAACGCATGCGTACGCGAGGCACCATAACGCGCCGGTTGGTTTGGATTGAGCGCACGATCCGATTCATCGAATTCGTCGTACGCATCGGGCGAGGTGGCGACGGTGGGCTCTTGGCATCAGGAACTTCCGTACCCCAACCAGCCTTGTCGATTTCGACCTTTCCGAACGCGTTAGACACCTCGATTGCATTAGATGCGCTCGGGTCTTGCTGAGCGAGTAAGATAATGGTCGCACTATCGCCCTCCACTTCGGCGGCGAAATGGGTACCGCGGATACCAATTGTCGCGACTTTGGTCTTAAATCTAACGCTAAGTGGTCTTCGTTTTGCCAACAGTCCTGTTACAGCACGCACAGCGCCGGTCAATATGGACAAAGAGAATCTGCTTTTGGACCGATCTGCGTCGTTGGTTTCTTTTTTCTGATATGCGTAGGAATCCACGGTGACGATGGCGCTCGCACCAAGGGTCAAATTGGTACCGTCGGTAAACGTTATTTCGAGCGAGCTGCCCTTCCCGGTGATGATTCGCTCTTGTTCGTATAAGCGGTCATTTTTGCGAAGTTTACGGGTGCCACTAGTGGACGATGCCGCGAATGCCTTGCCGTCGAGTTTAGTTACATTCGCTGCCGTTGTTGCCGCTAGGGCGGGGGTGCCAGCCATCAAGCACAAACAAATGGCCGCAACCGTCAGCTGCCGCGATCCAAACATCGTCATCAGTTTCATACTGTCGCTCCCGATCCAATCACTGCGATAATTGCCGATGACCAAATTGTCGGCATTTGGCCGTTCCAAGCTTATGATATCCCAATCACAGTGGCTGAGAATAATTACCGTAGCGGCTGCCGTGCATGTGTTGGTTGGCTGCACCACGCCTGCCTCGCGATTTCATAAATCGGCAGCCAAACACGGGCTTCAGCGTCAAACGCAAGCGGCGGCGTTGATCACCTACACCAAAGGTCATTTCGTTGACGGCGACCCAATCCACGTTTATCTCGACGGTGACGGGACACCGACACTCGGTCGCGGCCGGATTGCCCGTGATCCAACCTCACGCGACCGAATTATTCTCGATTTAATTAATGCCGATCCCGCCTCGAGCATCCTTGTCGGACGTCCGTGTTATTACGGTAGTACCGCCAAATGCCATCCGTCGCAATGGACCACAGCACGTTATTCCGCCGCAGTCGTGAAACAGATCGCCTCCGCAATCAACGAACTCATTCCCCGCTTTCCGAACTCTAAAATAATTCTGATTGGATATAGCGGTGGCGGAACCCTGGCGATGTTAGTGGCACCAGCCTTACACCGTCTCGACGCCTTGGTTACGATCGCCGCGAATCTCGATACCGAGGCCTGGCTAGAGTTGCACGGCTATAGTCCATTACTCGGATCGCTAAACCCGGCGAACGAACCACCGTTGTCTCCGAAGATCCGACAATTTCATTTTTTTGGTGAGCATGACAAGAACGTTCCAGTGGAAGTTGCTCGGCATGTCATTGAGCGGCAGGAAAGCGCACTCGTCGAGGTTGTAGCGGGGTTTGGGCATCGATGCTGCTGGCCAGAGATCTGGCCAGCGCACATCGAGCGAATCGGTCGTCTAATTACAACCGTAGTCGATTAGAACGAGAGACGTAGTCCTACTTCAAACGCATGCACGCTTAAGTCTTTGTAACCCACCAAGCCCTGATACCGGAAAAATCCACTGAGCTGGTCTGAAACAACGGCACTCATACCGGCGCCAATGTTGACGAAGTTTCGATCCGGTGGGTCCGTCAATAGGACGAAGGTGGTACCTGAGGCGTCGTCGACGAATCGGCCGGTGGTCGGCGAATTGCTGTTCTTAAATTCGTGCACGTACTCAACACTCACCTCTGGAAAAAAGCGCTCGCCCCATTGTGCGGTGGCGCGCCCACCGAACGTCAGCATCAGCGATTCAAAATCTTGGTCGTCGATCTGCAGTGCCAAACCAGACCCATTTGCCCCGGTCAGGGCCATTTGCTCTGTGAAGCCGTCAACATCAATATCGGCATACTCGATGCGACCATAAGGGCTCAGCGTCCAGGTGCCCGAATAGAAGTTATAACCAGCGGCGACGCTAACCGAAATCTCGTCGCTGTCTGTTTCAGATACCGCCGTATTGCTTACGACAACGGTTGTTCCAGCGGTCGCTCCAGCACCGGCTATCGTGTAGTTGATACCACGGTCTTGATCATGGTCGTTGTCGGTATATCCCACCATCGCATCGACATACCATCGGTCGTCCGGATATAGAGACCAATAGGCGAAGTAACTATTCGAATCGGTCTCGAGGGTGCCGCCGTTCGCGTCGATGTCGGCATCGGAATTTTTGTAGCCGAAGGCAACGCCGAAGATGAACTTGTCGGAAAAAGTGTAATCGATACCGCCAGTCACGCCGAAATCGTCTGCCTCGAAGCCCGACTCGCGCGAGGTCGAATCACGGTCCGAGGTGACGTATAGACCGTTAATGAAAAAGCCCCACGGTGAGGCACCGTCACCCGCAGCGCCGGAAGACCAATTGAAGCCGCTATTGTTCCGATAGACCAATCCTGTAGCACCGCCGCCGCCATGGAATGAAGATAAGCGATCGCCGATGTTATTCATCTGCGTCTCGCCCGCATCGACCTGCGATGTGGCCAACACCGCGCCTTCTTCGGGCGCCATCCCTTGTAACCCCGCCTGTGCCTCGGAGGCTAATGAACTACTCGAGGGTGACGAAGGACCCGATGGACCCGATGGCGAGGAGCTAAGTGTCGCAACGACGACTTCCGTACAACGATCTCTGAAATCACGACTTAGCAGAACCCCCATACTACTGGGGCTTGCACCAGGGACGCCTGGGGCGAGTCCTGTTGGGCAGGCCGTCCCTATGGGGGTCGCCATCGCTCGCTGCGCATCCGTACCACTGACACTCTCTAGATCGTCGACTAGCGTGGTACCGGGTGCCACTTGGCTCGCCGCACTGAGCATGATGATCGTTGCAAATTTACCAAACGTTATTTTCATTAATCTCACCCGATTTATGTATGATGCTTGAACGCGTTATTTCTATAACGTTCAAAGTAATACGTTCTCTAGTCCCGGCATCATATCACCGCCGATGGTCCACGATAAAGTTGCATTTTCGCAACAATAAGATAGTGTGGCGGCTATCCACAGATGCGTTGCAAATACCGCTACTGAGGATGGGCGCATTAGTAGCCACCTGCGTTATCGAAGACACCATGCACAACGTCGACGAGGCAGTACCGATCGCCACAGGGGCTTTCACAACAGCGAGCGTTTATCATGCGGTGCTATCGGTCTGGGTGCGGGATCCATAGCATTATCGCTACGATCCGCTCAGCGAACACCTAATATTTTTCGGATTGAGGAGTCATATGGTCATCTTGAATGTAATGCGCGACTTTGGTGCGAGCCTGTCGGAATTCACCGAGCGATGGGTGCCGGATTCGTGGGTTATCTGCATGATGCTGACTGCGCTCGCCATTGTGCTGTGTCTATTCGGCGCGGGCGCAACGGCCGAAGAGACGATCCTCGCTTGGGGCCAGGGCAACTGGAAACTCCTGACCTTAGCAATGCAGTTCACCATCGCGATGGTGGCCGCGAGCGCGGTGGTCGCCTCACGCCCGGCCTATCGATTGTTCGACTGGATGGCTTCACTGCCGAATCCGGACAAGCCAGTGCAAGCCTTGCTCGTGATGGGCGTTTTTTCCCTAATTACCGGTTACTTGAATTGGGCCGTGTGCCTGATCGCATGTGCGTTGTTTACCCCGTTTGTCTTAAAACGTAATCCGAAAACGGACGTTCGAGTGTTGATCGCTGCGGCTTATCTAGGCGTTGGCACCGTATGGCATGGCGGTTTGTCTGGCTCTGCGCCATTGATATTGGCAACCCCAGGCAACCCATTACTCAATCCAACCGACATGGAACCCGTGGTCGATCGGATCTATCCCGTAACCGAGACCTTATTTAATGGCTACAACATTGCCTATATTTCCGTCATTGGTTTGGTCGGATTGATCGCGGTGTGTTTAATACATCCGCGTAAGAACCCGCGCACTCTGACTGCAGAACAAATCGATCGCATCTTGCCTACGCCGCCGCCGGAAGATCCACCACCAAGCACGCCCGCAGATTACATTGACCAATTTCGTGGTTGGACCTGGTTGGCCGTGCTTCTCCTGACCTACCCATTGGGTTATGCGATCGCGACCAAGGGCTTCGGGGTTAGTTGGACGATCAACGCCTACAACATTACCTTCCTTGTACTCGCGCTGATCTTGCATGGAAAACCGCTACCGTTCTTGCGGGCGTGCCGAGCCGGCGTTGATTCGGCGTGGGGCATCATCGTTCAGTTTCCGTTTTACGCCGGAATTTTCGGCTTGCTGCAGTTCACCGGCCTCGGCAAATGGTTGGGTAGTCTGTTTGCAGAGATTGCGACGCAAACGACTTATCCATTTATCGTCTATGTCTATTCGGGCTTCATGAATCTGTTTGTTCCGTCGGCTGGATCAAAGTGGATGATCGAGGCGCCGTTTCTGATCCCAGCGGGCCAAACACTGGACGTTTCAGTCGTCACGATCACCTTGGCGTATGCGTATGGCGATTCATTAACGAATTTGATCCAACCGTTTTTTGCGATCCCGATCCTCGCCGTCACACGGATGAAATTTGGAGATGTCGTTGGCTATACCTTCCTCGTTGCAATGGCATGCTTCGCGGTAACCTCGGTTGGTATGTTCCTACTCCCGAGCAATCTATGAGTTCGATGCGAGCTCAGCCCGCCGAGTGCTGGTTGCGTTAAGGTCGACCGCGAGCGAATCGTCGTCGATTGAACCGGTAAAGATCACGCCGTAGACGTCGCTCGCGCGCTCGGTGGTTTCCCAGCGTTCCAGCACATCCTTCAGCACTCTTTCTGGATCCCGTTCAAGCGGCGTGCCGTAACCGCCGCCGCCGGCATCGACGCCTCGCACCCACTCGCCGGGCTCGAGCCGGCATTCGACAACCCCGGGCAATTTTTGTTCTTTACCCGCGGTATCGACCTTAAATGTTGACGCTGCGGGACCGGGATGCCCACCACGGACCCCTTGCGGCGGATTGACCTGGCCATCACAGGAGATCACGACCGTCATCGGGTCTTTGCGTGGGCCGTAGATAACTTCAGCGCCCGGTGATCCGCGAAAACGTCCGGCCCCGCCACCACCGGTAACGACGCGCATGGATTTGAACATCATCGGATATTTCGACTCGTCCACCTCGACACTACCGCGATACATCAGACCGCCGACGACCGGCAAACCATAATTGAGCCATCCATCGGTTGTCGGTGTACCGGGACCGCCGTTGGCAATCACCCATTCTTGATTGATGTAGGGCCCGTCGCGCCGCCAGTCATGTCCTGAGATAACGCCGGCACCGGCACCCATGCCCATCGCACCCTCGGCCAGGCCGTGGCCATCGCCAATGGCGGCGAATGCCGATTGCGTCGTATTAACGATCCGATCGGCGATATTGGTCGTGGCCATTGAACAGCTATGTGGGAACTTGGGGATCCCGGTGATGCATCCTTCACGTAGCTTGACGGTTACTCTCGAAAAGCTTCCGGCATTGTGCGGAACGTCGTGGTCGAGGCAATTGAACACGCCCGCCATGGCGTTGCTCGTGGCACAGGCTACGGATTGATTAAGACCAAAAGCTTTGTTGTCTTCGTTGTGCGTTAAATCAACCTCGATGCGACCTTCCTCCGCATCGACCGCCACGTCGACGCGCACATCGAGTCCATCGGGCAACACGGGTGGGAAGGGATCGTAGTGACCAACATTTTTCAGCGTGCCGCTCGGCAGCTTCTTAATCGCCTCCGCCATGCGTCGTTCTGAGTAGGAAAACCATTCGCCGATGAATTGTTGCATCGTATCGATACCGTAACGGTTGACTAATTCGACCAAGCGCCGCTCTCCAATGCGAGCAGCACCGACTGTCGCTAAGTAGTCGCCGTACCATTGTTCCGGCACCCGAATGCGTCGCCGACACATGCGAATTATGTCGTCGACGTTTTCATAGTTTTTTTGCACGCGCACACATGGAAAGATCAACGATCCTTCATCGTATACGTCCTTTGCATAGGCATGGTAGGTGCTCGGGATCGAATTGCCGCAATCGGCCTGGTGTGCCTTCGCACAGGTCGTAAACAGATGCACCCCATCGATGATCACCGGCGCCATGATCATATGGTCGGCCGGATGCGTGTTACCCAGATAGGGATCGTTGTGCAGAAAGGCATCGCCTGGGGTTAGGTCGTCATGCAAGTCACACATTGCTTGGGTTTGCAGTGAACTGCCAAAGATATGCACCGGCAAACCCTCGCCTGGGCATAGCATCTGATTGTCGCCGGTGACGATCGAACACGAGAAATCGCGCACAACGGCCAACACCGCTGAGCGCGCTGTGCGCAGCAAAGTGTTCGACATTTCACGCACGATCGCGTTGAGGCGATTACCTAACACCGCCATTAAGATCGGATCGATTTCGGATTTCGACGGATTGCTCTCGGGTTTGTTCATAGCTCTGCCTCCGCTGGTGGCGTGAGAATATAGCGGCCGCCCGCGCTAACCCGCGCCACTGACCCCGGATACACCACCAACGTTGAAGTTGGTTCTTCGACGATCGCTGGGCCTTCTATCACCGCGCCGACATCGAGTTGGTTGCCGACATAGATTGCCGTATCAAGAAAGCCCCCCGCGAAATAAGCTTGGCGGTGACGCTCGGCCGACGCCGCCGAGCCGGTCGGTGTATGTGCCGGTTCTAGTGACGGCTGGTTGACTCCTGCAATGAGGCGGCCGCGCCAGTTGAGGCATTCGACTGCCTGCCCCAAATCTTGGATGGCGAAAACGCGCTCATGCACGCGATGGAATTCGGCCACTAATGCATCAACGTCCGCGGGTCCATCGAAACTACTTTTGGCCACTGGGATTTCAAGTTCCCAAACCTGAAAGCGGTAGCGCGCCTCGACGAAATAGCGTTTCTCGATATCGGTGAAGCCGCGTTGGCGTAGCCGACCGGCAAATTCGTCGAGGCTCTCATCGATGGACCTGAGCGCCGCATTGACGCCATCGAAATCGAATTCTTCGGAGTGGGTGAGACGGCTCGCGCCGGCTTCGGTAATGATGTCGGAGAATTGCATGCCCGATGCGCTAAGTGCACCGGCGGTGCGCGGAACGAGCACGGTCTTGCAACCGAGCTCGGCGGCGATTGGAACGATGTTCAATCCCCCGGCGCCGCCGCCTGCAACAAGCACCGATTCGCTCGGATCGATGCCCTCGTTAATGGTCAATTCTTTTATCGCTTGGATCATGTTCTCGTTGGCAACCGCCATGACCGCGAACGCCGCACGTTCGACCGATTCGCCAAGCTTCTCTGCGAGTGTAGCGATGGTCGCCCGCGCTGCGTCTTCGTCGAGTTTCATGCGGCCGCCGAGAAAATGCGCGGGATCGATATACCCGAGCGTTACCGCGGCGTCGGTAACCGTCGGTTGATCGCCGCCACCGCCGTAGCAAGCAGGACCAGGTTCGGAGCCGGCAGAATGTGGGCCAACGCGCAATAGACCACCGGAATCAACCCACGCAATCGAGCCACCGCCGGCACCGATGCTGTGTACCGCGACCGATGCCATGCCGAGATTGTCCCCGACCCATTGCGGCCCAAGCCAGGTATCGCGTGAAAATTCAACTAAACCATCGCGTACTAAGCTCACATCGAATGTGGTGCCGCCCGCATCGCAAATGATCACGTCGGTCGCTAGATCTTCTGCGTTCACGTACGCCAGTCCGGCCACGGGTGCCATCGCGGGACCAGACTTCACCAGAAAAATTGGACGTTCGACGACGTCGCGTAGATGCATTACGCCGCCGAAGGAGGTACTGACCAATACGTCGTTTTGATATCCGGCATTGCGCAGGTCGGATTCCAAGGTCGTTAGATAAGCTTGCATCATCGGTTTTAACGATGCGTCGATCGAGGTGGATGACGCACGTCGATATTCACGCAAGATCGGATTGAGTTTATGCGACAGTGTGAACGGCACCTCCGGGAGTATTTCGCTGATCAATTCGCCGAGTCGCAACTCGTGCGCTGGATTGGCGATCGACCACAGCAGACATACCGCAATGGCTTCGATGTTTTTAGCCGGAAAGCTTGCGAGTAAGGCACGCACGGCTTGTTCGTCGAGTGGTGATTCCACTCCGCCTTCGGCGTTGACGCGCTCCGGGATCTCAAAGGTCAAACGGCGCGGGATATACGGATCTGGATATTCGACTTGGAGGTTATGCGGTTCGGATTTACCGCCTTCCTTCAATAGCAAAATGTCTGGAAAACCGTGGGTCGACAGAAATGCGGTTCGTGCTATTTTGCGTTCAATGATGCCGTTCGTCGCGCGGGTTGTGCCGTAGACGAACATGGAGGAATCGGCGATCAAGTCGCTACTGGTAATGCCCAGTTCTTCCGCCGCCACCTTAATCGCGGCTTCGATACTCGCAAACGCGCGTTGCTTATCGGTAAGTGCTTTGCCGACCGTGAAACGGCCGTCGCTATCGGTTACAACGACATCAGTAAAGGTACCGCCGGTGTCGACGGAGATTCGATAGGGCATGGGTTGGTCCTTGAAGTTACTAGTTATTGTTGAAAAGTTGCCATTGCGCGAAGCTGCGCCCGTTTAAAGATTTCTAATGCTGTAGTGAGTGACTTTCATATATTGCACCGTCCGGCGGCCAGAATTCTGTTCGATACGATTTTAGGCCACCCGCGTCGTCTTCGATGTTGTGGGCGAAATTCTACCAATAATGGCCGGCTACGTTTTAGTCGTGCGGAGCGCACTTAGTGCCTCTGACTCGCTCTAGAAATGTGACCGCGGGGCTTTCGACGACGCGGGTTGCGCGGATCGGTTGTTGACGGACTGCGAGCAACCTAGGCCCGCATTCCGATTTTGCATGATGTCCTTTCCTCGGGCCAAGCCAACGCTAACCGCATCTTCCCGCTTCAGTGTAAACTCTCCGCCGAATTGTGACAGCGGCGCCCTGCTGCGGTGCACCACTAGGGGGAATAATGAAAAACAGCCAAGACCGGATCCTGACCACGCACGTCGGTAGCCTGCCACGTGATCGAGAACTTTCTGACCTGCTCATCGCCGAAGAGGCACGCGAAAGCGTTGATCGCGATCGCATGGACAAACTCGCCGAAAGCGGGGTTCGCCACTGCGTGAAGATGGAAATCGATTCTGGGGTCGACGTTATTAACGATGGCGAGCAACCCCGGGTTGGCTTTCAGACCTACGTCGCCCAACGCCTTAGTGGCTTCGATGGGGTAAGCGAGCGCGAACCGTTCCGCGACTTTGCCGATCATCCAGATTTCGGTGCAATTTGGGAAGGACGCGGGATGATTATGTCGAAGGTGTTCGACGCCCCGGCGGCAGATCGTGAGGTTAAATATAAATCGCTCGATCCCGCTATCCGCGAGTGCGATATGTTCGACGCCGCGCTTGCCGATAACGCTGGTAAGTACACCGAGACATTCATGACCGCCGCCTCGCCCGGTATTGTCTGCACGACCATGCGTAACGCCGGCCATTACGATTCACACGAGAGTTATGTGCGTGCGGTTGCACGCGAATTGCGCCAAGAATATGAATTGATCCATAGCCGTGGCTATTTGTTGCAGCTCGACTGTCCGGACTTGGCAATGGAATGGCACGGCATGTTCCAAAACGGCACGTTGAAAGATTTCCAAGATGCCATCGCGATCCATATCGATGCCATCAACGAGGCGTGTGTCAACATTCCCAAAGATCGGATCCGGTTGCATGTGTGCTGGGGTAACTACGATGGGCCGCATGACCATGATGTGCCGATGGCTGACATCTTGCCGGTTATCTCTGAGGCTA
Source organism: Gammaproteobacteria bacterium (assembly GCA_021773835.1). GTDB lineage: Bacteria > Pseudomonadota > Gammaproteobacteria > UBA11873. The sequence continues at coordinate 81,416 of JAJFJQ010000046.1, read as the reverse complement.
ACGTTGGTGCTTTTTCACTCGAGTTTGCTAACCCGCGCCATCAGCATGAATACGTCTCCTTGAAGCAAAATCCTATCCCGAAAGATGCCTTGTTGATCCCCGGCGTGATCGACTCCACGGTGAACTATATCGAGCATCCACAGGTGATCTGTAATCGCATCCTTGAGGCCGTCGACGCCGTGGGAGACAAGGAGCGCGTGATCGCGGGCGCCGATTGTGGCTTTGGCACATTCGCCGGTTGGGAGATGGTTGCCGCGTCGGTGGTGTGGAAGAAATTTGAATCACTGGCCGAAGGCGCACGCCTGGCAAGCAAGAAGCTCTGGTAGCAGTGGAGGCGCTGCGTCGGCATATCGACGCCGACCCGGCGTTTCAAGCGCTGCAGAAGCGTCGCAGTCGATTTAGTTGGACCTTGGCGTTGGTCATGCTGGGTACGTTCTACGCGTTTTTGTTCGTTGTCGCGTTTAAACCAGAACTGTTCGCGATCCCATTGCATGAAAATTCCGTGATTACCTGGGGGATCGTGGGCGCACTCACAGTGATGGCCATGGCCCAACTTCTCACTGCGATTTATGTCATCCGCTCGAACCGTGAATTCGATCCTGCTGCTAAATCAATTATCGGCCACGCGACGGCGGCAACATCGACCGCCCCCAATGGACAATAGCAAGCGTTCAGCAATCACGGCCGGTGCAGCTGACTACCAGTATTTCCAACACCTCTTATGTAGACCTCATCAGACAGGCGGTCGTCGTCTCTATAGCTCCCCAGCATCCGTCGTGACACAGAAAAAATTCGCCTAATTAATGTGACTACCTCATGTTGCCGATCTAATCGCCGCGCCCCTGTGCACAGTTCGGTGAAATCCGTGTTGTTTGGTATTGCCATGGCTTTCCCGATGGTTGCCGCTGCCAGCGGAACGCCAGACGGATCTGTCAATAAGGTCGCGATTGCCATGTTCCTGGTATTCGTCTGCATAACCCTCGGCATCACCTATTGGGCGGCACAACGAACACGAACATCACAGGACTTTTATGCCGCTGGGAGACGCGTCACTGGTTTGCAAAATGGACTAGCGATCGCCGGCGATTTTATGTCCGCCGCATCACTATTAGGCGTTACGGGTTTGATCTTTATCGGTGGTTTCGACGGCTTGATCTTTGCCGTTGCCGGTATTGCAGGTTGGCCGATAGTCATGTTTTTACTTGCAGAGCGCTTACGCAACTTAGGGAAATACACGTTCACCGACGCGGTTGCGATGCGCCTCGATACCGCATCGGTCCGTGTTCTTTCTGCTTGCGGTACCTTAATTGCGGTGGTTTTGTATTTGATCGCCCAAATGGTCGGCGCCGGGAAGCTCGTCGAAGTTCTGTTCGGGATCCCCTATACCTGGGCCGTCATGACGGTCGGTGTATTGATGATCATCTATGTGACTTTCGGCGGCATGATCGCGACTACCTGGGTTCAGATCATAAAGGCCATGTTGCTACTGTTCGGCGGCACTGTGTTGTCGATTATGGTGATGGTGCATCTCGATTTTTCAGTCGAGGCATTATTCCGCGAAGCGACGCTAGTGCATGAACAAGGCACTGCCATTATGCAACCGGGCGGTCTTTTCTCAGATCCCATTTCTGCGATCTCGCTTGGCACCGCGCTAGTCTTTGGCACGGCAGGCTTACCGCATATCTTGATGCGCTTTTTCACGGTGCCAGATGCGCCCTCAGCGCGTCGCTCAGTATTATTCGCCACCGGGTTCATTGGCTATTTTTATATCTTAATATTCGTGCTCGGCTTCGGTGCGATTGTGTTCGTCGCCGGCAACCCAAACTATTTCGACAGTGCGACAGGGAAGTTGATCGGCGGCAGCAACATGGCGGCTATCCATCTCGCCCAGGCCGCCGCCGGCGATCTATTTCTCGGTTTTCTGTCGGCCGTTGCGTTCGCGACGATTTTAGCGGTGGTGGCTGGGCTAACCTTATCTGGTGCCTCGGCGATCTCTCACGATATTTACGTCAACGTCATGCGCGACGGGACGGCGTCTGATGCCGATATCGTGCGCCTTTCGCGCATCGCGACTTTAGTCTTAGGTGTGCTGGCGGTAGCGCTCGGGATCGCATTCGAACAACAGAATGTCGCCTATATGGTTGCACTCGCGTTTACGATTGCCTCGAGCGTAAATTTTCCACTATTGTTCTTGTCGATGTATTGGCGTGGACTTACACCGCGTGGTGCAGTTATCGGTGGTGGGATCGGCTTAGTCACTGCAGTCACATTAATGGTTTTGGGTCCGACAGTATGGGTACAGACGCTCGGCTTTGAGCGTGCGATATTTCCGTATAGTTATCCGGCACTGTTTTCGATGACGGTATCGATAGTGACAATCGTGGTGGTCTCGCTCCTTGACAACAGTGCTGCCGCAGGACGCGCGCGGGCATCGTTCGACAACCTGTTGGTCAGGGCCCATACCGGGATCGGGGCGGAAGAGGCTACTGAGCACTAAAGCGCTTGGTCGTTTTAGTCCTAGAAGGCCAATTCAAAATAATATCTGCGACATGACCAGCCTGGACAATCGGTCGTGCGCAATCAACGAACCGGAACAACGAGTTGAGCGCGATGCCGTTGAAGCTCTGGCGCGTGTTCGCGACACCCGCGTTACCTGCGTTCTCGCCATCTCCCTCATGTTCGTTTTTGCGATCACTGATATTTGGGCTTTTCCGTCCGAGTTCATCATCGCTTGGGCTATTCGGCTAATAGCCGCCGGTGGCCTCCTAGTCGTATTCATTGTGGCTAATAGCGCATTCTTCGAACGGCACTATGCCGCTGTCATTCTCGCGACCTATCTTGGTATCGCAGCCGCTGTCAACGCGCTGATCTTTCTTTCAGGGCCGTCTGATTTTTCACGTGATATTTATTTTTCTGCCTTCATATTAATCAATATGGGGCTCTTTACTTGGGTCCACTTTACCGCCCGTGGCGTTGTCGCCTTAGCGACGACGATAGTGTGTAGTTACGCTGCGCTAATGATCTTGCGGCACGATTCTCTCGCGCCTCAAAACATGGCGATTTTCTGTACCCAAATGCTCTTTATTTTTGGGAGCGCGCTCATCGGTTATATGAGTTTCGCCTTACGCAATCGCTACCTGATCGACAATGCGCGTTTGCGACGAGCATTAGAGCTCTCGATTTGGAACATGAAGAACGTGAACGGCGTCGCAGCGAATTCGAAGCGCAACATGACAAGCTGACACAACTACCTAACCGCACAGCCCTAGAATCTAGATTCTCAGAGGTGAGTAAGCAGGAACCGGCCAGAGCAGCGCGGATGGCCCTTTTATTCATCGATCTCGATGGTTTCAAGGCTATCAACGATAAGTATGGGCATATTGTTGGCGATGAAGTTCTTATGTTACTAGCCCGACGCTTGGGCCATGGAATGCGTCAGGGGGATTTCGTGGCGCGCATTGGTGGCGATGAGTTTGTTGCGCTGATTAAACTGGAGGACGACGCCAGTAAGATGACCGACATAGTGGCAGGAAAGCTGACCGACTTAATCGAAGAACCGATGCATTTGAAAAACATTAATATACAGGTTGGCGCTAGTATTGGGCTTGCGATCTACCCCGATGACGGCAAAAATTTGTCCGACCTGATGGCTTCAGCCGACGCTCGAATGTACACGGTTAAACGGTCGCGCGAACGCTAAACTGTTGAGCATGCGTACGTCGAACAGGATCGATGGGCGAGGGCGTGAGTTCTAGACTAGCTGCTGGTATGGCGAAGTCTCACATCAGGCAGTCATCGCTGCAACGGGCGCCGTCGCGTCTGCAACTTCAACGCGATTACGCCCACCTTCCTTGGCTAGATAAAGCGCACCATCGGCGCGCTCGATAACGGCGTTGATATCTTCGCCCAAGTCGAACGTCGTGACCCCAATAGAGATAGTGATGCGTTGGATTTCTTCTTTTGTTTTTGGATTGAAGATACGTCCGTTGGCAATGTTCTGACGGATTGACTCGGATACCGCGACGGCACCGTCAATGCTAGTTCCCGGTAAGACCACAACGAATTCCTCACCGCCGAAGCGGGCGGCAATGTCTTTACCTTTGGTTAGGTTGTCTAGCGCTTTGGCCACCACTTTAATGATCTTATCTCCGAAAATGTGACCGTAGGTATCGTTCACTAATTTGAATTTATCGATGTCGGCGATGAGTAAGGAATGCGTGGCGTCTTTTGCAATCGGATCTGTGCGTAGCGAATCTAGTTGTGCTTCAAAGCCACTCCGGTTTGCGAGTCGCGTCATGGGATCCGTCTTGGCTGCCGCTTTTGCAAGCTTTAGCTCTTCTTTCAGCGCTTTAACTTCCTCGCGGCTTTCATCGAGATTGGCATGCAAGCTGGTGCTGCCCTCATGCATACGTTGGGTGCTTTTCGTTAGCGCATCGATCAGAGCTTTGAGCTGCTCCGATGAAATATCAGTGTCCAATGCTTCGGCGCATTCACCTAGCGATGCCTCGTAACGAGTCACTTCGGAATCGGCGGTATTCAGTGAACTGGTCATCGACTCGATCAGGCGACGGATCGTGTCCCCTGCACTGGCGACGTGTTGTTGGTCCTGAGACGCCACATAGCGTTGATAGAGCGCCTGCGTCGCCGTCTCGTCGATATGACCCCCAGCGTCGATCAGACGATCGATGGATTCCCGGATCGGTACTAAGTCTCCGGAAACGTACTGGTACCAAACCCAGTAATTTTCCGGAGTTACCGGAATTTTGTATTTGGCCATCAACGGTAGTGCCATACGCAAACGTTCGGACGACATCTCAAGGGTTATTTCAAACATGCAGGACCTTTTTTTAATTACAGACCTATGTAACCCCGCAATCGGCAACGCCAGGCAAAACTTTAATCGCGGGATGGCCCCCCACCGTTTAAGCCATAGCGCGTTGCTTACGCCTAGGAGCCCCCTTTTTCCCAAAACTAATTATTGGAGTGCAACGGTTCATGGCATGACGCACCGCAGTTAATCTAGAACGTCTCTCCACTACTTTATGTGCACAGCGTCCCTTCACAGAATCATGGGAAGCGTAGATTTTTCCTACCAGTGCTTGGACACAGATTACTGAACGACCGCTATCGAGGCTAGAGCGGCCGTCTACTGAGCATCACGAGATAGACGCTAACGGCCAAGAAGCGACGTTCGCTGTGTTCGGATATGCTCCCGCGTACAACCCAACGGTGAGCGGAGTCAACCATGAATCTCGATAATCTTGCGAATGTAGGTGAACTGTTAGCCGCGACGGCTACTGTTATAACGTTGATTATTGTTGCGATCGAACTGCGCGCTAATCGCCGACAAAACAGGCTGTCGTTGCTCACCGCTTTAGATAAGGGCTGGCAGGATATAAATGCACAAATGACGCAGGATGAAGTGACAGGTGATTTATTTTTTAGGGGTGCGAGTGATCCTGGTTCGCTCACCGACCAAGAGGCCGCGAGATTCTGGTATCTGGTCGTACAATACGTCAATCACCATAAGTCCGTGTGGACGCTACTGACTAAAGATGGCCTCGATACACATCATGAGCGGTGGCTAAGGACCGATATCTCGTTAGCTTACAACACCCCCGGTTACCGCGGGGTTTTGCTTTCGATGAAAGAATACCTTCCGCCGGAATTCATTGCATTTGCGGAGAAGCAACAAGAAACGAATTTCGAACTTGCTGATTGGCGAAAATTAGTTCCGCAATATTGACCGCAAGCGACACGCAATTAATTAAGTCGGCGACGTGGCGATGTCGCTACGGTGGTCTGAATCGGCATTAGCTATGTGGGTTGGTGATTTGCTAATGCGGTGCCGCATGGGCGGCTGTTCACGCTTCGATAACGGACCGACAGCTCCGCGACCACGAGGATGCCTAACGGCCATGAGCAGATATTCAGGTCGGCTCCACAGCAGGATATTGGTTGAAGTAAACTAGCGTTATCGTAATAGTTATCAGATTGAGGAAAACGATGTCCTTGAAGTACTACGACTCCGATTCGCCTTTGCAAGAGATTCTTCAGGCTATCCAAGAAGACGGTTGCGCGGTGATGACGAACGTTTTGGGAAACGAGGCTCTAGACGCTTTTACGCACGAGCTCGAACCGTACCTAAGTGCAGCACCGAAAGGCCGTGACGATTTCACCGGGAAAAAGACGCAACGCACCGGGGCATTGATTGCTAGAACGCCGATGTGTCGTCAGTTCGTAATGGACGGGCGTATCCTCGCCTTAGCGAACGAATTTCTCGGGCCTCACACCGAAAAATTGACCCTGAATTTGACACAGGCTGTCTCGATCCATCCGGGGGAGGGCGCACAAATGCTGCACCGGGATCGTGAAGCCTGGGGCACAAATATTCCGCCGACCGTAGAACCTCAGTTCAATACTTTGTGGGCAATTACGGATTTCACCGCGGAAAACGGTGCTACGCATATTGCGCCCGGATCGCAAAAGTGGGCATGGGATCGTGAAGCCAAACCTGAACAAATTCTCAAAGCGGAAATGCCTAAGGGATCGGTCTTGCTCTATACCGGAACGGTATTGCACGGCGGTGGTGAAAACAAATCGAGCATTCCGCGCTTGGGTCTTATCATTACATATTGTCTCGCATGGATCCGTCAGCAGGAAAATCAGTATCTCTCCTGCCCACCCCACATCGCAAAAGATCTCGACGAAGAATTACAGGAGCTTTTGGGTTACACGCAAGCGACGTACGGGCTCGGCTATTTTTCGGATCCCGAAGCCCCACCGGGCGAATTCGATCCGCTCGTCCCTGAGCTTGCATTAGGTCGCGGCCCGCGTAAACGTGAACGTTTCAACATCGACCAGCTCTCAGAGGTGACGCAGGAATAGTCTCATTAAAGCGCTTCTAGCGTGGATCCTTCTGCAAGCTCAGAAATTCATAATGGGGAAATCGCTGTTATTTTCGATCCGAGATCAGCGCAAACCTCCGTCAACGAACGTGTCGAATGGGGGCTCTGGACACAAAGCTACCGGCCTTAACTCGGTTCTGAACGGCGGCTAACGGCCGATTCTGTTGAAAAACCCAATGTTGAATGTCGGCTTGTGGGAAAGCAGCCGTTCGCTATGTTTCCTGATTGACCCGAGCGGCCATAATTTGCCAGTCGAGAAGAAAAATAAAATTCGCTACGAGAGCGGGTTTCCAGAAATAAATAAGTGCGTCCCCTTTAACCCGAATCTAAATTGCTATTGGCAGCCGGCCATCCGCACCAACCTAAATTCTTTACGTTCGAGCCGATTCAGGAGATTGAGGTCGAGTAAGTCCAAAGCTTCTGTCTCATCGCAGAAACGCGTTAAATCATTTTGGATGTTATCGCTATACGAGTAGAAGACGTCTAATACGCGTTGCAGCTTCCATTGCTCGAAAGGATGTATGGAGCGCAGGCCCTGCGCTGCATAAGCTTTTCCGCGACCAATCGTAATACGGTGTTTGCCGGCGTAACGCGGTATTTCTTCTACATGGCGATTGCCGATCCAGGCTTGCAATAGTGGCATAGCAGTGGCTAAGACCGGCACATAATCGCGGCTCAAATGGCGTAACACCGCGAGCATTGTCTCCGGTACGGTATCCGACGTTTCCGGAACAGATTCTGAGCTCGCCGCTGGAGCGCGCATACGATTGATCCACGCGCAAAGCATCGGCGCTTTATCTCGCATGATGGCTCCCGGATACGGGTCGCGATACAAGTGCGCATATAGGGGGCCCATCATCGCGCAATCCGCGAGGCACGGCCGGTCGCCAAATGCGAACCGATGCTCGGTAAAATGCGCATCCAACAACGACAAACAATCGATGAAGCTCGCCTCGACCGCCTCTCGCGTCGACTCGGTCGCGCCAAGATGTTCGGGCCAATCTTTAAATCGTGCGGCAATCTTCGCGCCAACCCTGCGCTGTTCTTCTGGGCTCGCATCCGGATCGTTGTTATACCCCATCATGTTTGAGGCGAACTCGTAATCGTAGTGCCAACGATAATACAGCGCCGGGACCTTGAGCCACTCGTCGGCATAGAGCTCCATCAAATAAGCAGCGAAGCGCCGTCGCGGCATCGTTGGAATCATTGATGGTGTTGGGTGACGTTGTTCGAGGATGTCGATGATCTCGGCGGTGTCCTGCAGCGTTTCGTCTTCAGGTGTCACGACGATAGGTACGATGGGATAACCGACACGTGGCACGATCACATCGGCGTATGCCCGGCGATCGCTTTGGATCTCTTGGAACGGAATAGCTTTGCGCAGCAGGTAACAACGGATCTTCGCCGCGTAATAGGAGCCCTCAACGCCATATAGTGTGTAGCTTGGGCTAGTCATGTCGTAAATTGAATCGAAACACGGCGGTTTATTCGGCAGGATGAATGCGATATGCGACGACCGGGCGTGCAATCTAATCGCGTTCTAGTCCTTCGATCCGAACAAATCATCGAGCGACTTCGGTTCATCGCCTGGCGTGCCATCGAGCCCAAACAAATCATTCAAGCCCTCGGTGGCGGCGGAACTGTCATTCGCACCCCCCTGTCCCGCGTCCGTTCGTAGTTCCAAATAACCGCAAAAATTGGCACGTGTCTTATCGGACACCAATTCCGCCACCGGTTCGCGGCACGCGTTGTTCACGCTTGTATCGTAGAACCGGCACATCCGGCAGACGTGTAAGTCGGTGCCGCAATGCTGGCATTCCTCGGTACGCGATAGCGGCAGCAGAATATCTTTTTGAATGCCGCCGCATTTCCAACAGCTCGCTTCGATGCCGCTCATCGGCTACTCCCCGATCTACTTCACCAAATAGTCTACTCTGATCCCGGAAATCGTCGGTTCACCAACGCCGACTACGCTTTGGCAAGCCGGTAATTCGACAGATCAAATTCGGATTCCGTTTCCAATATCTCCATGGCCACCGCCTTGCCTGCACCTGCCGCCATGGTCCACCCCAAATGACCATGGCCGGTATTTAAATACAGATTAGCGATATCGGTCTTACCCATGATCCCCACACCCGCGGGCGTAACCGGGCGTAGGCCGGTCCAGCGATCGGTGGTTGCCTGATCCAAATGCGGTTCGAACTCTGGATACATCGACAACAACAATTTAAATAAATTGTCGATCCGGCTTTTCGTTAACACGGAATTGTAGCCCGTAAATTCTGCGGTGCCCGCGACCCGAAGGCGATCGCCCAAGGGACAAACGGCGGCATGGAGTTGTTCGTCGATGACCGGCATCGTCGGTGGCTCTGCCCAGTGTCCCATCGGTGCTGTAAGGGAATAGCCCTTCACCGGCTGCACCGGTACTCGTAGCCCGGCGGTGCGCGATAGCAACGGGGTAAAGCTGCCCGCGGCAAGCACAAATTTGTCCGCGCGAAAGCGCCGGCTATCGGTATCCGCTGAGCCGATTACACCGCCTTCGCGCACCAACTTATTGACCCGGACGCCAAACTGAAACTCAACCCCTTCACGTTCACACACACGCTGCAGCGCCTGACAGAATTTAAACGCATCACCCGACTCATCTGAGGGGTAGTACATAGCACCGACAATCTTATCGGCAATCGGCGCTAAGGCCGGTTCCAATGCCACAGCGCCGGCTTGATCGATCAATTCAAAGCGCAAATCACCGCCAGCAAACTGCGTTGACAAATTTCCTGCGGCGTCGAGTTCGCGTTGGCCACGAAAAATCGTTAGCGTGCCACGTGGAGAATAGTCGTAGTCGAGTGTTTCGCTCGCGCGCAGCTCACCCATGACCGACAGCGAATATTGCGCCAGGCGTGTATTGCGTTCGATGTTCGCTGCGAAGCGCTCTGGATTCGAATTGCGGACAAAGCCAAAACCCCAACGCAACATGCGCGGCAGTGCGTGCTTTCGGATCAGCAGTGCCGAGTCCTCGCGACCGAGCATGCGTAGTGCGGTCCACAAAATCCCCGGTGCATTCCACGGACTCGCCTGACTGGCATGCAGCATGCCGCCATTAGCGAAGCTGGTCTCGCGCGCCGCTGAGTCCTGACGGTCGATCACGCAAACATCTGCACCGGACTTGCGCAGAAAATAGGCCGTTACCAGGCCCATTAGACCGCTTCCAACGATGACGACGCGCATAAATACCCCAACGACAGACCCAGCTGCCGCACACGCTGCCGCGGGTATTGCCGAAATTAAGAGCGCGCTAGTTTAGCATCAACCAGTGTGGCGACGCGGGCGATGAAACAGCCGCATCGAACCGCCGTAGCGGCGCCCTTGCGTTACCCCCCTGCGTTGCAAGGTGCTGGAGCTAGCGTGCCGTCGTATACCGGATACCGACATAGGCTGAGGCGCCTACCCCTTGGAACCCAAAAACTTCTTGGTAGTTGTCGTCAAGTATATTCTCCGCGCGAGCAAAAACAGAAAGCTGCTCGAGCAATTGCCATGATCCGGAGAGTCCAAGCAAGGTGAAGTTGTTTAAGCTGACCCGTTGCCGTGCAAAGATCGGCGGTAAAAAAGTGTCGTCGTCTTGGTCGCCGGTATGAGTGAGGTGTAAATTGACGTTGCCCCGACCATTGTGGAATGAATAGTTGATCGATGCCGCGCCCTGATGCCGCGCCCGCCGCACCTCGTCGGATCGGATACCCGTGGTCCGGTCGATCTGGTTGGCATCGAGATAAGTGTAGGAGGCCGACGCCGACAATGCCGGAGTTAATGACGCGTTCGCGAACAATTCGAAACCGTCGCGATGGCTTTTGCCGTCTACGTTCTCGGCTGTGGACGTCCCGGTGGCGAGATCTACTACGAAGCCATTGATCTCGTCTTCGAGCCGTTCGCTGAACACCGTTGCACCGAGGAGGACACGCTCGTCGAATACGGGTTGCTGCACGCTCACCTCCCAGCCCTTCGATTTCTCTGGCGTTATGTTGCTATTGCCAACAAAAGGAAAAAACCCGCCAGCGGAGAAACCGAAGCGATCGAAAAACGTAGGATCTTTTTGGCCGGTGCCATAGGCGCCAGATATCACTGTGCCCCATTGCGTCAGTCGTTGGCTCAACGAGACACGGAAGGTGGTGACGTTGTCGAAGTCGCTGTTGTCATCATGCCGCACACTAGCGGATATCGTTGTGTCCTCAAACAAACGCAGACGGTATTCACCAATGTACCCAAGCGTATCGATCTTTCGGTCTTGATTTGGATCTGCGCCAAAACTTATCGGACCTCGCTGCTTAAAAAACCGCTCTTCATAGTCCAGTGCAAAGGTTAACGAATGTTGGGCGTCTAATAATTGCGGTGTGGCGAAGCGAAGCGTCGTTTGGTAGTCGACGGAGTATTTATCGCCCTGCACGCGTCCGCTACTGCCGTCGAGTAAATCTCTGTCTTTATTATCGGTGCGAGTCCACGCGCCACCGAGCCAATGCGTCCAGTGGCCATCGTAGAGCGACGCTCTTGCATTCGCTGCGGCATAGGCAAGAAAAGTATCGGTTCGACCGTCACTGTCGGCAGGGATCCCGGTAAATGCGCCGGTATCGGTCTCATTGCGAATGTCGGTCACCCGCGCATTGGCGTCGAAGCGCACGGACTCGTGCGCCTGCCAGTCGGCCTTGGCGTTAACGCTAGTGCTGCGATAGGCATCGTCCTCGTCTCCGGTGGTGGCGATATTAGTCCCGCCAGTACTGAGGTGATTGGCGCCGAGGCGAAACGTATAGCCATCGCCTTGATGGCCTAGCGTGCCGCTGAACTGCCTAGTTCCAAAAGAACCACCTTCAGCCGATGCAGCCGCTTCAATTGGTCGGCTCGCCCGCTTGGTGATGATATTGATAACCCCGGCCAATGCATCGCTCCCCCACAGCGAACTTTGCGGCCCACGAACGACTTCGATCCGTTCAATATCGGAGGTGGTGAGCGTGGAAAAATCAAAGTCATCGCCTCGGGTCGTATCGTTGACTTCAACCCCGTCGATTATCACCAACACGTGATTCGCCTCTGCGCCGCGTACGCGGATCTGAGCAAACTTTCCCGCACCGCCTTGTTGGCTCACGGACAGGCCGGGCACGCTGCGTAAAAGATCCACAACGTATGGCGTTTGCCGACGTTCGATTTCAACGCTATCGATGACCGTGAGCGCGCTCCCCGCTTCCCATAGTGGTACTGGATTGCGCGACGCGGTAACAGTCATATGCTCAAGTGGATTGGTGTCGGCTGCTATGGCCGATGGCAGCGGCGACAAAATGGACGAAATTAACAAAAAGAAAAATATAAAACGCATTGTGAACCCCTCAGCGCCACTCACACCCGAGCGACGCGCAAATAAATGCGGAGGGTTTTAACTGAGGTTGGGAATGTTTCCCGCGGACCAGATAGCCAACACCGATCGCCCCGTTTAAATCGCCCACCGCGATACGGTAACAATCGTTCAGGCCGGTATCCGGGCTTGCGAGTGGTGTCACACCAACTGAGCCCGCCTTCCCATGCACTCCTACGTGCAAAGTGGCTTGAGAGGGCTCAGCTAACTCGCTTACCGTTGCGGGGGCAGCGCCGGAATCGTAGAGGGTCTCACCTCACTCACCGGCTTCCCGTTTACCCCATTGGCCGAATGGCTTCTGGGCACCGAAACGAAATCGTGGAGGAGACTAACGTGCGTAGGATTTTGCGTCAACCGACAGGAACGTCGGCTAAGAGAATCATCGCGGGCCGGAGCGAAGCGTTCCGGCCCGCGATGAACGAATTCGTGTTAGGCCACGACGTCCTTGATCGCCTTCATTGCAGACGCGCGCACGGAAAGACTCGCTGGTTTGGCATCAACGTGCACCATTTCACCGGTGAACGGGTTGCGTGCCATACCTGCTTTACGTGCCGCCTTTTTCACGCGGCGAAGTTTCACTCCAACCTCTGGAATGGTTAACTCACCTGAACCACGTGACGCTAAGTGACGTGCAGCAAGATCTTTCGTTGCTGCGAAGACCGCTTGAATATCTTTTTTTGAAAGTCCTGTTTCTTCTGCCAGCGTCGACAAGATTTGACTCTTGGTTTGTTTATCTTTTATTGCACCCTTTTTCGAACTCGACATACTTCCTCCCGGCTCTATCTAAATTGCTAATGCGAAAATTTAATTTGAATCCCCGTTTAGTCAGCGTCCAAACGACTACTGAAAAAACTTGCGTTTCGACAGACGTCTTATCGGTATTAAGTAGCGGTGTTTACCCCGCTTACGCGACAGCCGCTAATATAGTCCGATGGAAATTTTTTGGAAGTCTTGACAGACAAAAAACAGCCTTTTTTTAGGATATTTTTGCTTTTTTTTTATCTCACGCACCAATATCAACCGTTTACCCACGTCGTTGCACTTTCTACCTTCGAAGATCGTCGCGATAAAATTCCGAGTATTCGGTCTTGACTTCGAGTGCACGGTGGTATCCAAGTTCAAGGCGTAAAACTTAAGCGCCAGATAAAAGCGATCCCACACCGATACCTTCGAACGTCTACATTGCATCCAAGATCGATTTTAGTGCGACGCCCGCACCGCTGGTAAAGCGATGCGTTACGACGTTAGACAAGGGTGTTTCATCGGGATTTATTTCTACAGTGGTAACGCCTTGTCGAGAGGCTTGGGCAATTGGTTCGTAGATATAGGGAAAGCCGGCGGTCGTTCCGATCGCGAAAATAAGATCGAAGCCCGCGCGAAAGATCCGATCGTATTCGGTAACTGCGGCGTCCGGTAGCATCTCGCCAAATAACACAACGCTCGGTCGCATCATGCCAGCGCAGCGATCGCATATCGGTGGAATGCTTAACTCAGCATAGTCACGCACGGTAAAGTTCGCGTCGCACTGCGTGCAAGCAAGATCGGCTAAGTTACCGTGCAACTCGATCACATTGGCGCTACCGGCATCGCGGTGAAAACCATCGACGTTTTGCGTGATCACCCACACTTCAGCAACGGCCTCGAGTGCCAAAATCGCGCGATGGGCATCGTTGGCAGCCGCGCCACGGCAAGCGCGCTCTATCTCGGCGATATATTTCCAGGTGATTTCAGGCGATCGGGCGAACATACCGCCTGAGAGTACCTCCTCGATGGGTAATCCTTCATCGACGGTCATGTCGTTGTACAAGCCGCCCACGCCACGATAGGTCGGTAAGCCCGATTCGGCTGAGATCCCGGCGCCGGTAAATATCGCGACGCGCTCGGCACGCTTGATAGCAGCCGCTACTGCTGCCGTGTCATCGCTCATTGGAGTGTTCATGGGAAGTGTTGATGCAGCGCTAGAGATCTAACGTTGATAGGCAAGCGCGCGATCGTTTCAATTCGTGCACTCGCTTAACGAGAATAATCAATTAGAAGTTAACGGCGCAAAGAGTATGTTACGCTGTGCGTGCAGTATCGCCGTAACCCGCCGCCGGATCGGGATACACACTCGGGGAACCATCGAAGCCAAGCCATCGCCGGTTGTCGTAATCAAATAGCTTGCAGTGTTTCATGATGCGCAGAAACGTCGGCAGGGTAAAACGTTCGATCACCGCAGCCGGTCCAATCAATTCATTGAGATGACGTTGAGCTTTCGCAAGATTGTACAGCGGGATTTTAGTATTCACGTGATGGGCGGGATGCTCCATGATGTTATTAGAGATCAAGCCGAAGCCTTTGGGAAACACAAGCTGTACTGACAATTGGTGCTGGCCGACCCCCGCTTGGTCCTCGTCTTGCTTCGTTCTGAACCACGGCACCAAGGGGTGGGTGTGCTGCACATATACGGTGAAACCCATTAAGTAATTCCAAACCAGGAACGGCACGACAAACCCCCACAGCCAAGCTTCACCATAGGACAGATGCTCCAGGGACTGCGCAGCAAACCAAAAAATGACTCCCAGCACCCCAAGAAACGCCAGGATCCCAAAGAAATCGAACCATTGCTGTAGCGGCCGCGTATCGCGCATTCGGGCTGTGGGTAGAAACTTGTCTTTCAGCCAGCGCTCGACGAAATAGTAAGGTCCAAGACCAAGCGGGGAGCGATAGAGTTTCTCCACCGCACGGCGCCACGCCGGCAATCGATCGAACTCATCTTTCGACAACGGGCTCCAGCTATTCAACCCCTGCACGCACAACTCAAAGTGATGCATACGATTGTGCACAATGCGCCATAAGGTGAAGTTGTGCAGTGCCGGCAGTAATGCCAAACGCCCGAGCAATGCATCCAAGGATTTATTACTGGAGTAACAACTGTGCGCCGCATCGTGACCAATAACAAACAACGCAGAAATACTGCCACCGGCAGACACGGCGCACAGCATGCGTAACCAAATGTTGTCGACGTACAGAGCAAGCGCTACCAACGCGAGGAGATTGCCATAGAAGACGGAAAATATTGCCAGCGCTTTGACGTTCGAGCGCACGGTGTAGGGGCGCAGGGCTTGGCGTAGGGTTTTCGCTTGCGAGGTTTCGGTGGCCGGGTGGTTGACCTCGGGTGGTTGGGCTCTTTCAATCACGAGTAGTCACGCCGATTATATTGTTCGAGCTATCCCCTGAGCTTGGACCATTTGCCCGTCACTGCCTAGGTGCCTCAAAATGGATGGAGATGCGCAGTGCCGGAGCGTTAGTTGTGGTCAAAAATGCGAGTTTCCGTTACAGAAGCCGCATTGTACACGATGATTAGAGATCTTGATGGATGCCTATAAGCCCCGATTTGATCGCTAGCAGGCATAACTCGACGTCCGTTGCCACCTGTAGCTTTTTCCGCAACTGAGCACGGTGCCCTGAGACCGTTTTACCACCGACGTCCAGTTTTTTCGCGATTTCGTTAATGCTATATCCTTGCGCAATAAATTTCAGTACGCCCAGTTCTTTCGGAGACAAAGACCGGATTTGGCCGATCGGGTTTTGGTTCGAGCATTGGGTTGCTAAGTACACTGCAATTTTAGGGCTAATTGCCATATCCCCAGCGGCGACTCGATTAACCCCATCAATAATTTCCCGGCCAGTTGCGGACTTAGAGATAAACCCGAGACCACCAAGTTCGAGTAGCGATATCGGGTGGTGGTCAGCGTCATGCATGGATAAACCGATAATTCTTATTTTTGGATCAATTTGAAGAAGACCACGCGCAACGTGAATTCCATCCTCTTGATGCAACTCCATGTCTAACAGAACAATGTCGACTTTCTCACTTTCAGCGATATGCAGTGCGGATGAGCCACGATTCGCCATGCCAACGACTTCGACCTTCGATTCAACCGATAGACGCTGAGCAAGGAGCTCCACGACGAACTTGTGGTCGTCCACAATCATCACTCGATAAGGTGGTTTAAGTGGCGGGTAGTTCATATCCTACATAATCCATTTGTGCGTTCTCATGCGCTTCCACGAACCCCGGAGTACTAGTCGAGTCGAAACTTAGACAGGGATTATTGATCGAGTTCGCGAATAAATCGTCTGATTTCACCAGAAACAAACGTAATAGATCGTTTCAAGATCTCGATGTCTGCGTGCAATGCAGCAACGAGATCTTCATTACTGAGATCTTGATATTGTTCGATTATTGTTACCAAACCAGCAACGTGCATCGCGCCAGCGGATCCACGGAGCTTATGTAACAACCGCTTTAATTCATCCAAATCGCCTGATTCTGCATTCGATTTCAATTCATCGATAATATTGAAACTATCGTCCACAAATTTCCCGATTAATCCGTCGAGGCTAACCTGGCTCACGCCTGATCGGTGCAGCTCGATATAATTATCCTTGGAGAACAATCCGGCTCGCATGGTGCGCATTAGTGGATGCTGCATATCCGTTTTTCCGGAAAGAATTTGGCTACGATTTCGGTCCACGAATCGCTCGACAGCCAGCTGAAGTCCGGATGGTTTTATGGGTTTAGTTAGAAACCCGACAATTTCCGGGATGTCTGCATCAACGCTTGCGGATTTCGTTACATCTGCTGTAAGCATAACAACCGGCACTGGATTCACGGCCTCTTCGGCGAAGGCCCTCGCAACATCGATGCCGCTAAACTCGGGCATGTGCATATCCATAAACACAAGATCGAAATCCTCCTGTCGCATCGCACGCAAAGCTTCGTCCCCACCGATTGCTGTTCGCACTGAATGGCCATAACTTTGCAATGCAATCTCTGCTGATTGGAGGTTCGTCTCGTTATCATCAACGACCAAAATAGAGTAGCCAGCCACAGGCGATTCAGGCCGAGATGATTGCGTACGATCTACCAGCGACTGTAGGTTGTATAGGTGGTGATCATTTTCCAATTCAATTCGAGTAATGAAGTTTCCGGGGAGCTCGATTTGATCTGGAGTCGAAGGGCCAACCAGTACGGCCAGTGTACCTTCGAAATTCGTATTGACCGATTCAGCGATACTTTCAATCTCGTCAGTTTCGACCGAGTTAATTAATACAAAATCCGGTTGCTGCGACGGAAAATCGGCGATCAGATGTGTCCCGGTCCATTCGGCAGTATCAACCTCGACATTATGTTGCTCCAACCACGCTGTAAGGCCCGTCGGATCTAGTGTAGGCGACGCAATTGCTATGAATATCTCGCCCATCGGGAGTTCGGTTGATTCAGCCACCACGGACCTGACCGGTATCTCGATGGTTACAGTCGTACCAACCATCTCCTCCGATTGAATATCGATTATCCCACCCATCTCAGTCAGGTATTGCTTCGTAATTGTTAAGCCGAGACCAGTTCCCTCATAACTCCGAGCCCGGCTGTCATCACCGATCATAAATGGCTCATACACCATCCGGAGCTGAGAAGGTGATATACCAATTCCCGTATCCACGATTCGAATCCGAATATTCTGATCGCTCCCCGCTTCCTCGCTGTCTAAGCGGTGAACGAGAACAGATATAAATCCGACGTTCGTATACTTAACTGCATTCCCGATCGTGTTAATCAATACCGCCCTTACTAACTGCTCCCATGTTTCGACTAGCCGGGGAGTATCGGGGTCAATGTACAATTTAAAATCAATATCCTTCCTGCGCCCGTCTGGTTTCGTAATGGCGACGGCCGATTGAATGATTCGGTACAAATCACATTCAACGGGATCTCCTAATACAAAGGTACCGGCGTCGCTGGACGCTATATCAAGTACTCCGTCGACGAGGGCGCGCAAATGTTCTGATGCTTCAGAAACCATACGGACCGACGTCGAAAGCTGTGAAACATTTCGATCCGCACGCTCAAGACCTCGAAGCTTCTCGCCAAGAACTTCCGCATTGCCAATAATGGCGTGCAGGGGAGTTCTCAATTCGTGGCTCATGTTGGCAATAAATCGCGCACGTGCCGCGTTCACTTCGGAGAGCCGAATGAGAAGATCCTGATACTTCTTTAACAGTAACGCCGCGTATCCCGGTATCAAAATTAATCCCAAATAGAACCCACCCATCAGGCTACGTTGTTCTTGGAACAATGGGCTATAAATCGCAGCGGCGGTAAAGGTAGCAAGCGCAACAGTCATCGCCAGAAATAAATAGTTGAAGCCGTAACGAAGTCCATACCCGACGATTATTGTGACGTAGACTGGGTATATGGCTAGGCCGTATTCGCCTGCCCAAAAAATGTAAAGGCCACAGCTTATAAGATCTCCGAATAGACCAACTACGCGCTTTACATGGAACCATCCACCCCATCTAAAAGGTGCGCTAACCATTCGATAAGACACAAGTAGAAATAGTAAGCAATAAGCCAAATACAATGCGTGGCTACTTAAAATTGGGTTGGAATAAATGTCAGCTGCCGACTTCGGCAGCTCATTAACGTAGGCCCAGATACCTAGCCCCGTAACTACTACAATACGCACATAGGATTGCCCTATGTCAGAAGGTGAAATTGCTACCTCTTGTATATTCGCAGTATCGGTTTTCATTTATGCGAAATCCGGTCACACGGATTCTGCCCAACTGGACAGGTATTTCCCCCGCCGTTAAGTTGGCACACTTCTAAAAATCATCGTCAGCCGACAATTGATACCTAACCAACGACCAATAAACCCAATGGAGAATTCAGAACAAACGCAATAGCGGAAGCCTTTTTTGCGCGAGTTAGTCATCGAAGCGTAAACCTATTCTGCGACGGCAGATTGCTTCCAATCAACAGACCGATTAATTGCCTCGTCCGACGCGGATAAACTTAGATTGTCTGGGAGGGGAAGCAACGATCCCACATCAAACACCTGGTTTCTCAATTCTAGATAGTCACTAGATCTATCAAGTAATACATCGCCAGCACCTGAGGACATAGGGTGCATTCTATTTGATGCGCTCCAGCGGCAAAAAACCATATAGTTTCTCGTCTCACGATCAATTCTTGATTTGTGCTTCTGCATCGCGTCTTTGTAAAAATCCGCATATGAATCGTATAGAAGATCTTGGAGTGTCGAAGCGCTGATATGCTCGTGATAAAACGTCGGTGTATATGCGTCGAAGCGGTCTAAATTCTTTTCGTAGATTAACCCTTCATCCAGAAATTCTCTGTATTGTTCGGTTCCAGGTATCGGCGTAAGAATATAGAACGACGCAAATTCCGGAGCCAACTGTTTTAATGCCTCGACATGACTTTGGATCCCTTCTTCGGTCTGATCCGGAAAACCGATAATGTTTGAAAAGTGCGCGCGAAGTCCGGCTTGCCTGCATAATCGTACGATTTCGCCATAGGTATCTGGCTTATTATGTCGTTTTCGCATTTTCTTCAGCGTCTCTGAATCGAATGATTCCACACCAAGAAACATTTCCAACCCGCCAGCCCTTCCAATTAGCTCGACCAATTCCGGCTGTTTGACTATTTGGGTATCGGCTTGGAAAAAAAATCGAATACCAACTTTCTCGTCGATCATTCTAGTTAGAAGCTCGGTCGCCTGAGGAAACTTATTGAAGTTGTCCGACGTAAACATGACTAAATCGATACCAGAACGTTTAATTGTTTTTAACGCAGAAATTATTGAATCAATGGAGGGGTTCCTAACCTGTCGACCCGCTATTTTTATTACCGAACAAAAGCTGCAGACAAATGGACAGCCTCGAACGGGGTAGTAACCAACCATTGGCACCCAGTGTCGCTCAACCTCCTCTCGTGGTGGCGGCCGAAACCTAGTATCGTCAATTGACACCGCCCAGCGTCGATTAGCGCCGTATACAGGTTTTAATTCTCCGCGAGTCGCGTCGTCTAACACGTCAACCCAAACGACTTCGGCTTCTGATAGTGAAAAACTTACCCCGCGACCATGAAGCAATGACGTGTCGCATGTCATCGGGTGGGGCCCACCGATTATTACATGTTCCACTCCATTCATTCGGGCAAATGCGGCTAGGTCAATTGCTCGATGAAATTGATGCGACTGGACGCCAATCACCGCTAATAGTGTTACCGTGCCTTTCGATCCACGAATCAAATTTAGATAGTCAAGATTGGAACGAACATACTCGTCGACGAATTGAACCGTTACTTGAAAACCGTTAATTTCATCGGGAGTCAAAGACGCGATATGGGAAAGCGTCGCGTTAGGCATGAATCCAGATTCAAAACGCTGGACGTGGCCACTTTCTAGATACTTAGATGGTTTCAGTAGGACAACATTTAAAGTTCTCATATCCTCAATGCCCGCTGCTGACGAGTGGATGTGGCCGGCCTAATCCAACTGGTGCCTCGCGTGAACTCAGCGGCGAGAAATTTCGATTATCCGTACACTAGAATGATACCACTCCGTTGGGGACAAAATTACCGAGAACTATTCAACGCCATTCGGGTCGAATCACGAATCGCATTGTCGCAGCCAAATGCGTACTTTTTGCTGCTTCGTACCACATTTACCACTTTCCGCGTAAACAATTAGGATTGTCGAACCACTGCAACCACGAGAAACGCCGTTGCATGTGCTCAATATGTTGATAACCAAGTGAACTGCATATATTCGGTCGTTGTGACTACCTCTATCGATTACCCAACCATCATTAATTGAGAACAGTTATGGCGCTACGAGCCATTTCTGCTACAGCGCGTATCGGGAAATTCTTATCGCAGCAGTACAAGAACTCGTCTCCTACATGAACGAGGCGGAACGTACGAGTTTCTTTGAAGATTTTATTACGGATGGCTCGAGCTATATTGCTACGTTGATCGACTGCGATGAGGTGAGCAAGGTACAGGCAGCGCGCGATGCCATGCACGCCTTCGCCGGGGCGTGTCTTGTCATTGGGGCGGAGAAACTCGCTGAGACGGCGCGTAATATTGAGATGGCCGATACACAGCGGTTAGTGCGCGACCATACTGAGTTACACGACGATATTCTGGCGACCTTCACGCAAACCACCGAAGGTATTCGGGCACTGTACTAGTTTGATCGGATGACAATGCTGTTGCCGTCGTTTACTTAAAAAATCGAAATTCCCATACCCAATCGACGGGCATCGCAAAATTAAGATTCTGGCCCTGGATCATTTGCATCGTCGTTATTCCGATCAAGGCCCCATCCTTCGATAGTAATGCACCGCCGCTTGATCCCGGGGATATGGGAGCGGTGGTTTGGATGATTGGAGAATCTTGGGTTTTTCGCAGCGAGGACACCATGCCTTCCGAGAAGGTTAATTCGAGGCCATGGGGTGCACCGAGTGCGAAAACTTTTTGTCCAACTCGTACATCGATTGTGGATCCGGTTTGAACGACCTGCGCCGGTAAACCTTCTACTGACAGCAAACATAAGTCGCGGTCGACCATAGCGTCGACAACTTTTGCCGGATATCGCCGCTCTTGATACATGACTGCCGCGGCATCGGCGTTTTTTAGTACGTGGCAGTTGGTTGTGATGAGCTGCGGTCGCACGACCACGCCACTGCCCAAGCCCATTGCTTGACCGCGTTTGCCAATAGCGACAATCGTTACAACGCTTTGCGAGGCGGTCTCGAATACTTCCTCCGGGCTCTTGGCACCCGGGCCCTGATCACGGGATTGCGCTGCCGCGATGGCGGGGATCGAGATAATAGTAATGAGTAGGCAAATCGCCGGTAGTCTCATAGTGACAAGCTCAGTAACAACACGTTCTTTATGCCGAGTCGGATTCAATACGATTTGAGAGTAAATAACTGGGTACGATCTCTGTGACCACCGTTTTCAAATTCAGTTTCCGATCATTAGGCGACGGATCCCGGTCAGCACACTTTAGTACAAGGTGAGCTCACCGGTCACCCGGTCGATACGTTCCGGTTCATCCGGGCCAATGGCGCAGGCGGTTAAGGTTGGCACACCGTCGAATTCCGTTCTGCCGCTGTCTCGAATGAGATGGCTTTCGAGCCCCTCGGCCTGCGCCTTGGCATGGCATTCAAGTAGTTCCTCTTCGGAATTCACTTTCACGCAGACTTTGGCCATACCCTTGGTGATCCATTGAAGCTCGGCCGGCTTCAAGTTCAAGCTTACCTCTGTGCTAACGGCAGGTGACGCCCGCATGCGGTTGATCAGAAATGCCATTGAGGCGTGGGACCCTTGAGCGATCTCTTTACCGCGGCGCATTTTTAGATCTCGCCGAATAAGTATGACTTGTTTAATGTGGGTGTCCCGTATCTCTAGCTAGGCGATTGTTAGTGTACCTGCCAACGGGTGATTCGTATTGACAGTCCGGTCGGGCAATTGCCCGACCGGGTGCCAGTTGGGATGGTTAGATCCGTTCAGGCTGCTTAGGCAGACCAAACGCCCCTAAGGGGTATTGATGGTCGATTTCAGCCGACGCATAGATTTCGCCGAAGTTCGGCGTTGTCGGCATCGTCACGACCAGTCCAAAGACTAAGCTGGCAACGACGATTGCCGTTGCGGCGGTCTCGATTGTGCGATTACGCATGTCTATTGCCCTCTTGTGATAGTGCGGTTAATGTCTATATGAAACAGTCGGTTAGTTAAATTCCGACGGTTTTCCAAGTCGCACCAATGAAGTTTATTGTTGCGACGCAGCAATAATAATTCGATACTAGGCGTTCCGGAATAGCACGATGAGGAAAATCACCTTTAACGAAACGCGATAGGAGGCGCCGTTAAGGCCATGGATACGATCACAACAATGCGTTCATTGGTGGCGGTGGCGCGCACGGGATCTTTCTCTGCCGCCGCGCGCGAGCTGTCTGTGTCAACGGCGATGGTCTCCAAGCATGTGAAACACATTGAAAACCACCTCGATGTCCAGCTTATGCAACGCAGTACCCGCGGTGTTTCTCTAACGGATCCGGGACAGGTTTATTGTGATTACGCGATAGCGATCTTGGCGCAGGTTGAAGAGGCCGAGAATGCGGTGTCGGCTTTGAACTCAAATCCGATCGGCTCGTTACGGATCAGTTGTCCGCCGTCGTTTGGGACGCATGTGTTGACGCCGATGCTAAGCGATTACATCTTGCACAACCCGGCAATGAAAATCGAACTTGGCTTGCAGGACGACGAGCCGGATCTGATCAGTGCGCGCCTGGATTTGATTATTCGTTTGGGTGAATTAAAAGACAGCTCATTGGTTGCGAAAAAGATCGCCGATGCACGCTTTGTCACTTGCGTCGCTCCCAACTTCGCCGCGAAGATCACGCAACCGATTGCGAATAGCGATTTGCAGAAACTGAATTGCTTGATAGATACCTCGGTGCAGGCCAACAACTTGTGGCGCTTTATGGATGGCGATAAAGCAGTTGTTATCCGCGTCGATGGTAATTTCCGCTCGCCGAGCACCGAGGCGGTTATTCAAGCAGCGATCGATGGGCTCGGCATTGCCTTCGTACCCTGCTACGCCGTGCGTCACGACATTGCCCGAGGCGATCTAGTCGCCGTTGATACCGAGTTCGCGCCGCATAGTATGGAAGTCTCGGCGATGTATCTTGGGCGGCGGCATCAAGCGGCGAAGACCCGGGCGTTCCTCGCCTATCTGGTCGATTGGTTGGGTCGTCAAGACTCAATCGATTGTAACTAGCGGCACTTGATGCGAACATACTCAGCGATTTTTTTGGGGCAAGCACTCGCCCGTAGCGCGACGTCGTTTCGGCTATCGAGGTCCGCAATGTCAATATCGAGTATTAGATCTTATGGTTACCGAGCAATTCGAAAATTTCGGATTAACTGTATGACGTCCGGAATAAGTCGGCGGGCGACCTAGCCAAGTAGCAAGGAAGAACGGAGGTAACAAAATGGTGCAATCAGCTATGTGGTCTACCGCAATAACCGTTGTTGGCCTGATCTTGTTGTGCGCAATTCCGCCGGATTCCCGCGCTGCGGTAGTTGTCGTTGCGGTCGAATCCGGCGGTGACATTGTGTTGACAACACAAGCCGGCGGTAGCCTCAATCTCACTGGTATGAGTTTCGACCAAGCAATGGTCGGTTCGGCAAGAATTGAACCAGCCGGCGGATTTTTCATGGTAGGCAACCTCGAGTCCGCCGATCAATACTCTTCCCCTCCAATATCGTCGGTACCCTTTGGTTCCGGGCCGCTCGCTTTTGCCACCTTCGGAACTGGAGACATATTCGGCATAGCAGGCGGCGCGACTGGCTCTATATTTGTTCCCAGCGGATATATTCCAGGTGCTCCGCTTAACGGAACAGCGACATACGTTGGAGAAACATTCGCGAGCAGAGGTCTCACGCCTGGGACTTATGTTTGGAGCCTGCCAAGCGACACGATAACTTTGCGCGTTGTACCGATTCCCGCAGCGGCGTGGCTCTTCGTTTCCGCTATCGGCTGGCTGGGTTGGGCACGACGAAAGAAGGATTTGGGGAGACCCTGAGGGCTCCCCACTAGTTCTTGGCCATTCGCGTCGATCTAGTTCTCGTATGTAAATGACCGCACCTAAGCGCTATGCGGCCGAAACGAAAAGCGAACTAAAACGTTTCTGCGGAAACGCATTAGTAAAAATGGGGTCGGAGTAAATTAAAAAGTTTGAATGTTCTGCGGCAGATAAAAAGGACGACTAAGTAAGCAGACAACGACTCGGTTGAGGAAGCCTTGTGGCAAGGAAGCCGCGCAATTACATTGCAGATAACCCGGGCCATATTGTGCAACGGGGAAATGCTCTTCGAGCAAGGTCACACACTATCGCCAAGTATGGTGCGCATCTTGGCCGTCCAGCGCTCGCGTGTGAAGGACACGAAGGTGAGTCGCACAGCTCTATATTGCTCACGAACGAACCGTCGAAGTCGCGTAATTGACTCCGACCCCATTTATCACGATCCACTTAGATGATGGTCGCTCGATAAGCTTCTACTACCGCCACACCATCAAAGCACCTGTCATGCGCCAAACGCCGGGACGGCTATCGCCTGTTCTCAAGTATCCATTTTCGAAGCGACGAATGAGCGGGATCTGGCGACTCTGTGTCTACTACGCGATCTTCGAGTTCCGGGTCATTGGGAATGCCGCCGCGCTGCGCAATTTCTAATGCGGTCGAGAAACTCTTGCGGATAATCGCGACGTCGAGCGGCCTTTGGTTTGCGAGGTTCGCAACATTCGGATCGGCGTCGTCCATCAATGCTTGGGCGGCGAGCGCCGGTTGATCACGTCTCGCTGCAAAATGGAGGCACCGGTTTCCTTTGTTGTCCGGCTTATCAGGGGCGCCGGCTGAAACGACAAGTTCGTACAGGGGTAGATCACCGTGCGCGCAGGCCCCTAGACGCGCGTGACTCACTGGCGCATCCGCGCCGAAAGCCAATAGTTGTTGGACAACTCCGAAGCGTTCGGAACTGTCGCTGAAAGCTGCAGCGTCCAGGGGATAGGGGTTCGTGATGGCAACACCGCCGAAGCCGCTATTGACCGCGGCGCGACGATTCGGATCAGCGCCGCCCTCAAGTAGTACCGTAACAAGCGCAGCGTCACCGCGCATGGCGGCGGTAAATAGTGGCGTCAACGGGACCCCAGGAAGAATGGCATTGGGATTGGCACCGGCAGCGATTGCCGCACGAACCGCTGCGATGTCCGTAGGTTGGGCCACGGCGCGTTCCAGGGCGACTTGTGTCGGCATGTCGCGGCCGCGCTGCCAGTCGACCAGCCGTTGCTCCAGCTTGTCGAACGCCCCGATCCGTGCGGCGATGGACAGATGAATGACGACCGCTAGCAGCAGATAAGCATAGATCCACCGGAATGGCCTGAGACCGACCCGTATGCTGTGCAAAACCGTGCCGAGGGCGAGTACGCTATGCAGAGGCAGCGAAACGAAATAGAAGGTCACCATGAACACGAGTCCGAAAGCGATACCCGTGTCGCCTTTCGAGGACTCGGCCGCCATCAATGCAGCAACGGCCAGTACGACAACCGTGATCGAGATGAGCGTGCCGACGACCAAGACCTGATTCGGTTGCTGTTTGGGCATAAGGCGATTCTATCATCGTGCAGGCATTCAAGCCTGATCACTGAATCACGCAGACACCTCACAATAGTACAGTTCTTCCATGGCCGAATGTCTGCTTGCCGTGAGTGCGGACGTTCGGTGTTGCATCCAACGACGACGGGTATCGGCGATCAAGAGATAGTCGATAGGCAAAAGAATGCCGACTACCGATGCGGGCTTTCTGTCAAAGGCATTTAGAGCCTTATATTCTTTCTTCGACGCCAACCAACTCTGGCTAAGGCTAGGCCGAGTGAGGCAACAATGGTGGGTTGGGGGATGGGGCAATTTTCAATCAAGCGACGTTGGGAGTGTTTAGCGATGGGCTTGGGAACGCCGTTATAGGGTTGCTTGGCAATGAAAACATGATCATTGAAAGCGCAATAGTTGGTTCTGCAACCGGAAACATTTTCCTGTCCCTAACCGTTGATCCCTCAACAGACATTATTATGGGTAGCTATAGCTTGGACGGGGGCACTACTTTTATGAGCTTTGCTAGTACCGCTTCAGTGTCTGGAGAGTTAGTTCCGTGGGTGTTTGGGCAACAAGGCGCACCCGTACCGTTACCTGCAGCATGGGTTTGTTTCGCCTCAGCGCTAGTTTTATTTCGCGGACTAATTGGCCGAAAAATTTAGTATCTGTACCCTGACCCGGGCGGTGGCGATGGGAGTGCTCAAGCATCCATCTCGAATGTCTGGTCACGTCGACTGACAACATGATAGCGTCCCCCTGGTGGACATACTCAATTCTCCAGAGTCGGTCGGCATCCTGGTCAGCATTGTCGCTGGGATCTTTGTCCTGTTCCTTTCGCGCCGAATGCAAAAGAAGCGCATTGAGGCGCTAAGCGACTACGCCGCAAACAAAGGTTTCGACTTTCGTGCCGAGCCACTATCCGACGTCTCTCGGTTTAATCAATTTACGGCCTTCGCGATAATTAGCCCATTTGGGAGAAAACACCAAACCTCATCCGCGGCCAAAAACACCATAACCGGGGACTGGATGATTGCGGGGCAAGCATACGAGCTACAGAGCGGATACTTTCGGGCGCATCACAAGACCGATTACTGTCCATATGTGTTGCTTCGCCTGCCATTCGGCGAAACCCCTAAGCTGATAATCGTAGAGGAGGAGATTCATCACAAATTGATGAGGGATATCGAATTCACGGGGGGCGGTATCTCGCAAGAGTTCAACAAGCGCTTCTTCGTTAGGTGCCCAAAAGAGAATGTCGCGCGCGCGGTAATCCAATCGGATGTGATGAAACTGCTGCTTTCGAAATCGCGGGTGAACTGGCTAGAGATGGATCAGGACACAATATGTCTGTATCACGTTCCATTCGGGCGCAAGGAAAAAACTGCCCACATCCGCGGCATCGAACCGTTCATCGATCTAATGCGTTTCATGGAAGAATTGGTCACAGTGCTGCCCGAGAGTTTCACTGACGGCAGGCTAAGGTAGGGTCATCTTTTCCATTTTCTGTAGATTACTGCAATTGCTGATGCGAACAAGCAAATTGCAGGCGGATTTCCAATGCGGTGATTACAAGTCTCGATCAGGCTGGGTAAACTAACGCTAATAGCGGATCGAAAATCGGCCAGGCGGGAGTTGCGACTCTTTTTACGTAGCCGACGCGGGGAGACAACGATGGCGGAATCGAAGAAAAAACCCTCTGGATGCCTGATCGCGATCTTGGTGGTCGTTGGCCTTATCGTCGCGTTGGTCGTCGCCGTGTATCTTGTCGTGAAAAGTGATCGAGGTCAGGAATTTTTTGCTGCCCTAGATGTCGCGATGGAAGCGCACCAGGCGCCAGGTACGGATGCGATGCGCGGCATCGGTTGTGAGAGCCCGATGGTGATGACCGTCGCCATGATGGCGTCCACAGCAACCGGCGTGCTGGGAGGTTTCGACTTTCAGGGCGAATTTGATGACACGAGCAAGAGCTTTGTGGAGGCGACAAAGGACGTGGCGAACGAGATAGTCTTGGTTTGCCACGCGGAATCGAGCGGCAACGAAAAATCGATCGGTCGTAACGCGCCGGGGTGCGCCGCCTTGGCGTCAGCCTATGCCAAGGCCGTTATCGACGGGCCGGAGCGGGTGATTGTAATGGCGCAGAAGTCCGACGGAAGTGGCGAGTGCGGGGGCTATTATGGTCGTGACGGAAAGCGGCTTGGCGGAATAGGTAAGGACTTTTCTTTCGTACCGGATAATTGAACGTCAGATCGCCGCGCTCGATTGCTAGAAAATCGCATCTGCCAGTTGCTCGAGTTCGGCTAGAATTTCATTTTCATCCTGGCCCTGTAACCACAACACTGTGTTATTTGCGCCGGCTTTAGCGAGCTCCGTGAGTTCGGCTCGAGTGCGAAACATCCCCGTCGGTACAAACGGCGACATGTCCAAGCTGTCGGGGTCGCGCCCAGCCTGCTTGGCGTACTCGGCAATCTTCGCCTTCCCGTCCGCCAGCTCCTGAGGATCGACGACGAAAGGCACCCAGCCGTCACCCCATTGTCCGACGCGTTTATGCGCACGATCGTTGTTCACGCTCGCCAGCAAGACCGGCGGCCCTGATGGCCGTGCCGGCTTCGGCCGACACATGACCTTTGGAAAGTCGTAGTACTTGCCATGGTGTTCCACGAATTCACCGGTCCACAGAAGTCGCATAACTTGGACGGCTTCTTTGATTTGGGTCATACGATGCGGGAAATCACCACCCATGATCGTGCACACAGCCTCGTTCCAGCCTGCACCGATGCCGTACAGAACGCGGCCGCCGGAGTAATGGTCGAGCGACGCGATCTCATTGGCCGCCGTCAGTGGATTGCGCTCCGCCGTCAGCGCAATGCCGGTGCCTAGTTTGATCGTTGATGTCACCGCAGAGGCGCGCGACAAGCCGACGAAGGGATCGGGCATTTTGTAGAGAAACTCGGGCAACGGTTCCGTCGGTGTTGCGGCCGGGCAGCCTTCAAAGTATCCCTCGGGAAAGACCGAGTGCTCCGGCATCCAATAAGAGGCGAAGCCGAGTTCCTCTGCACGCTTTGCTATGACCGCCGGATCGCCCGAAGGTATGTCCGCGGTGATCTGAAAGACGCCGACACCCATGCCGTTTATGTTTCTCTCAGTCACGCTCTTTCCTCCAGATAAAATGGTTAGACGTTAAAAGTGTATCACCAGAACTGAAGTACACGCCCAAGCGCAACACACGTGGTAACGCGTTAGCGCCCTTGAAAAACCGCTGCTCTTTTCTCCCGAAAAGCAGCGACTGCCTCCTTCGCGTCTTCGGTCTTGCCCAACAGCGACAAGGCAAGCTCTTCATGTTGGCGTTGGCTCTCGAGATCGGACCCAACGCCAAGGCGCAACGCCTTCTTATTTACGAGGACCGCTTGTGGCGGAAAGCTGGCGATGGTCTCGGCCATTTCCAAGGTGGTTGTTGCGAGTTCCGCCGCCGGCACCACGTGATTGACTAGGCCCATCTCACCCGCCTCGCTCGCATCGAACATCCGCGCGGTGAGCAGTAGTTCGGTTGCCCGTCCGAGACCGATGAGCCGGGGCAAAATGTAGGTTGATCCGAGCTCAGCGCAGAGGCTCAGTCGTGCAAAGGGCAGTTGAAAGCGCGCCGCATCCGACGCGATGCGAATGTCGCATAGGAGCGTCATGGTGCAGCCACCGCCAACCGCTACACCGTTGATCGACGCGATGGTCGGTTTTTGAATGTCGAGGGCGCGGAAGAGTCGATCGGCGAGACTGGGCGCTGTGTTACCCCTCGTCGTGTCTCTGTCAGCCTGTAGGTCAGCGCCCGAACTAAAGGCCCGGCCGGCGCCGGTGATTATAATCACGCGTACCCCATCGTCTTGGTCGAGGGCGGCGAGCGCTTCGTGGAGTTCGTCGGCCAGTTGCATGTTGATTGCGTTGAGCTTGTCCGGCCGGTTTAGGGTTACGGTCGCGACGTGACCCGTATTTTCAATAAGGAGGGTTTCGTAAGCCATCTAGCTGCTCACCGGCTCGCCAACAAAAATCGGGATCTCTCGTTCGGTGCGCGTTTGGTATTCGCCAAACGGCGAGTAGTGTTCAATGCATATTGGCCACAACTCAGGTCGCTCTTGTGCCGTCGCAAGCCGCGCCCGCAGCCGCAATACCTGATTTCGGTGGGTCACAGTCACCTCGGGGTTTTTCAAGATGTTCCAGTACCAAAACGGGTGCTTTTCCGTGCCGCCTACGGAAGCGACCATCAGTACGCCGTCCTTGTAGGGCACATACATCAATGGGGCCGTTCGACTTTTGCCAGTTTTGGCGCCGGTCGTTTCGAGAAAGCAGATTTCGTCGCCCTGCAAACTATTTGACAGCCGGCCACCGCTCAGCCGAAAGACGGCCGCGTGGATAATGCCAAAGGCGCGAATGAACCAGCGTTTAGGGGGTGCGGCGTAGCTCATGGGATCTCCTCGTTCTAAGTGCGTGTCGAGCGTCTAAAATGTCTGGACCAGTGTCTCATATAGAAGCCTAATATCTAAAGGGTCCTACTGCGCGATGGCGATGTGCGATTTGTCACTTATACTCCGACCTGTGGCGGCAGGAGCAGGCAGAGCCGAAACACGTATCCGAAATCAGCTTTTACATCGAGTTCATTTGGCCTTGAGCGGTCATCGATTCATACCCTCCAACGTCCAGAAAAAAGGAAATCAACTCACATGATTCTCGATGGCATACGCGTTCTCGATTTCACCCAGTATCTGGCAGGACCGACAATCACGCGACTCATGGTAGACATGGGCGCTGACATCATTAAGGTCGAGCGCGCCCCTGGAGGAGATCCGGCGCGGCTGCTTCCGGCAATCAAGAATGGTCGCAGTGGTTATTTCGTCCAGCAAAACCTCGGCAAGCGAAGCTTGTGTCTGGATCTGGATCATGGCGAAAGCGATATGGTGGTGCGCGAACTCGTCGCCGCATGTGACGTCGTCGTCGAGAACTTCGGGCCTGGCGTGATGGAAAAGCGTGGTTGGGATTATGAATCGCTCAAGGGAATCAATCCCAGGTTGGTGATGGCGTCGGTGTCTGCATTCGGGCAGACGGGGCCGCTCGCGCACAAGACCGCATTCGACTGGATTGCTCAAGCCTTCGCCGGAATCATGCACATGACCGGCCCGGCCGACGCTCCGCCGCATCCCGTCGGTGTCGGCATGGCGGATATTTCGACTGGCGTGCATGCGTTCTCGGCGATTGGATACGCTTTATTTCACCGCGAGCGGACAGGCGAAGGACAGTACATGGACATCTCGATGATTGATTCACTTTTTCACCTGCACGAACTGAACCTGCAGGTAAATCAGATCACTGAAGGTAAATTTGTACCCAAACGATTTGGTGTGCATCACGAACTGGTGTGTCCCTGCGGTGTCTTCCGTGGACCGCAAGGCTATATCGCCATCCTTTGCGCCCAGAGTCAGTGGGGCGGCATGTGCGCCTCGCTGGGTCGCCCGGACCTAGAGCACGACGCACGGTATTCGGACATCTCCTTGCGCGCGGAGCGCCAAGACGAGTTGATCCCGATAATTGAGCAATGGATGCAGACCTTCGATAGTGACCAGGCGGTGCTCGATGTGTTGGAGCATAATCGCGTGCCGAGTGGTCCCGTGTTGAGCCCGCTCGATGCTTTGGAGCACGAGTACTTCGAGTCCCGTGGAACGCTACGCGATGTCCATGACCCAATCCTGGGCGACCTGAAGTTGCCCGGATTTCCACTCCGATTCTCTTCGCAAACGGACTACTCGGCCGGCATCGCACCGTTGCTCGGCGAGCATAACGAGGCCATCCTTGGCGGTGTACTCGGCTACGATGGCGCCCGCGTGCAGGCACTGATCGACGGCGGATTGCTGGCCTCCGGAAACAGTTAATTGATCCCAATTCGGGTGAGACAACCGTGTCGTGTGTGGCCCCGTCGCGGTTTGATATACGTTCAAGTACGCCTTTTGTGTAATAGTGATGGCACACCGATCGCCACAAGAGGGGCAGCCATGATCAAACAAGTCTTAACATCCGTCGCAGTGGCCACGATGACAATGACCACGTCCGCCACATCGCAAGCGTCGCCACCACAGTCCGAACAGGCGAAACGTATTGAGGCGATGGTTAACAAGGCGGCGGCACTCGTCGAGAAGAATGGTAAGGCGGCATTCGCTGAGTTCACCAAGCGCGACAGTGAGTGGTGGTTCGGTAGCACCTATCTATTCATCTATGACCAGAATCTTAATGTGTATTTGAATCCCGCATTTCCAGAGCGCGTGGGGACCAACCCAAGCGGTGAAAAAGACGCCAACGGCAAAGCATTTCACGACGAGTTTGTAACATTGGTTCAGGCCCAGGGATCCGGTTGGGTCGGTTACATGTTTCCGAAGCCGGGGCAGCCCGAGGCAACACAGAAGTGGAGCTATGTTACGGCTGTTAACATCGAGGGTACACCAGGGATCATCGGCGCGGGCTTTTATCCCGAGTAGGTGCAACGTAGCCTCCCGGCAAGGCCAAGAGGACCGGTCACAAGCGTGCTCCGGACCTCAATCGCCACAGCGTCGATATTAGCAGGACGCTCAGCACGACTACGATCATGTTGCTTGGTTTGTTTGTACGCATCATGGTTCTCCCTGTGATTCCGGGCTTAGCTTTCGCACCCAGTTTAGTGTGAGGTAGGTTGCATGACCGGTCGCGCATTTTATCCGGCGCATTTTTCATCAAAGTGAAAATTGCACTAGTGGAAATCGCGCCCACACGGTTGTGGCGGATTGATTCAAGACATTCGCCTTTGACTTTTTCGCGATCCGATCTCGATAAAGAGTCGACGACGCCGCGATAGCCGCTGCCTAGGCAAATCGTCCACCAATCCTCGGCGTCGTTCAGAATTTGTTGGGATTGCTCACATTGTATGGTTGTGGGTAGAAGGCTGGCTGCGTCTGTCAGACGGCGTATGGCTCTCGCGTTAGTAAGCCGCTCCCACGGATTGTGCGAGGGCTTAGATCCCGGATTAACCGATTGCACCGCCTCCCAGAAATAACTCGAACCCGGTTCAAACATGTCATTACCCCAAGTGGTCACGGCGATGGTGCCGTCTCGGCGCAAAACCCGGCGAAACTCATTGAGTTGGGCAACAATATCGTCGGCGAAAAATATTGAGAAAACTGAAACAACATAATCAAACGAATTGTCAGCATATGGCAGGTTTGTCATGTCCCCGTATTGAAACGCGATATTGGATAGCCCCTCTGATTCCGCTTTACGGCGCCCCAAACCCAACAGTTTTTCAGCGACGTCGATCGCTTCAACGTAACCTTTGGGTCCAATTCTCCGGGCTGCGCACAACGCAGAGGCACCGCTACCGCAGCCGACGTCTAGGATCCTCGAATCGCGAACGGGGTTCAGTAGCTCAATGGTCCGGTGACCGCAACGATCCCAGAAACTCAACGCTTGTGCGTCAAAGTTATCGGCCACTGCGTTGTACGTTGTTGCGACCTTTGCTGCAGTTTGGTTCATCGGTATATTCATCGGTTTTCCTCAATCTGTTCAGGTTGAGGAAAACTATAGGGGGCACATCGAAGCGAATGAATGACCTAGGCGCTGGGATACTTTGCTGAGGCGCTTGAATTAGAGGGGATGCGGAATTGGATGCACTTTCGGACGTATTACGGATGATCCGACTCACAGGCGGCATTTTCCTAGATGCGGAAATGACCGAACCCTTTTGCCTCCAATCGGCGGTGTCGGTGGATTCGTTTGCCTCGTTAATTGGGCCTGCGTCTCATCTTGTGCTGTTTCATTACGTCGCGGACGGCGAGCTGATCATCACATTAGATGACTCGTCGTCGGAAACCTTTCATCGCGGCGAAGTCGCGATCTTGCCGAGAAACCCGCCGCATACACTATCCGGTCGTGAGCCTAGCGCGCCGATTTCAGCATTAGACGTCACCTCGTTTAATAACGACGGCAACCTGGATGTTATCCGCTACGGCGGTTCAGGCAATAAAACTAAGGTCGTCTGTGGTTTTCTCGGTGGCGATTCCATCTCTGGAAATCCATTGTTCGCATCGTTACCTGCGGTTGTAAAGTTCGATGTCCTTCAGAGCGGATCCGGTGCGGGTAGTTGGATAAGGGCCTGCCTCGAATTCGCGGCCGAAAAAAAGGCGGTAAAAAACCCAGGCGATACTGCGGTGCTTGCCCGTATGGCTGAACTTCTGTTTGTCGAAGCCATCCGCGATCACATCCAATCGCTTGACGAAAGCGAAACCGGGTGGCTTGCTGGGTTACGCGATCCTATGATGAACCGTGCCCTTTCGATTATTCATGCTCGGGTGACCGAGCAATGGACAACGACAAAGCTAGGTGCAGAAATTGGTCTGTCACGAGCTGCGCTTGCGGATCGTTTCACACGCTTCTTAGGCGAACCGCCTATGCAATATTTAACCAAGTGGCGCCTGTATCTAGCAGCGGATAAATTGATAAACGACCGCAAGCCCATCGCGGCGATCGCACACGAAGTCGGCTACGATTCAGAGGCAGCTTTTAGTCGCGCGTTCAAGCGAGTCTATGGAGTGGCACCTTCGCGTTGGGGCAAGGCCACTGCGGGAAAGTAGATTACCATTGCCGAGGTATCGAAGTCCCCTCGTCGCCTGGCGTTGCATGTTGCCCCGAAACGGCGAGTTGTACTGCATCAACTTCAAATCCAGTAACATCTGACCCGTCCTTAAATAGTGGGGATTCGTAATCTAGGTAGCGGAAAATTGCCATGGATACGCAGTTGATCAGCGCAATGAAATCAAATCTAGACTCCTGTCGACTGACGCTGCGCGATGGAACCGGAATCAATTTTAAGCGCCGGGGGATAGGGAAGCCCATTGTTTTTCTTCCCGGGTGGTCAATGACTTGCGGTTTCTTTCATCATCAATTGGTTGGCTTGAGCGGCGAGTTTGATGTCATCACGCTCGATCCGCGGAGCCAAGGCGAATCAGATAAAACTGGGCGGAATAATTTTCGACAGCGGGGACAAGACCTTGCTGAAATTATCGATGCGTTGGACCTCGAACCTGTTATCGTCGTAGCGTGGTCTCTTGGCGTAAATGACTTGTACTCCTACATAGATCAGTTCGGCGATGATCATCTAGCCGGAGCGATTTTCGTTGATCAAGGCCCAAAAGCGATTAAAACCCGCAAGGATGATTGGGTATTTGCGGACATCATTGGGCTTGCGGGGTTTTTCAATGGCTTTAAAGAAAACCCGGATGAATTTCTCGAAAGTTTTATTCGTCAGTGCTTTGAAAAAGGGCTTGATGACGAGACCCTGCAATGGATGGTTTCGGAAGCGAGGAAGACCCCGCAAGAGATTGCACTGTTGTTGCTGGCAGACGGTTGGTTTAGTGACTATGAGTCAGTCTTAACTCGGATCGAAAAACCGCTAGCCCATTTTGTTACAGCGGCGTCAGTAGAGAGCGCTACAACATATCTAAATCGTGTTCTTGACGAACCTATTCTCTACACCTTTGCAAGTCATTTTATGTTTTGGGAAGAATCGACGCGATTTAACGAATGCGTTCGAACATTCATA
The DNA here is from genome assembly GCA_021773835.1 of Gammaproteobacteria bacterium. GTDB lineage: Bacteria > Pseudomonadota > Gammaproteobacteria > UBA11873. The sequence goes on along the minus strand of JAJFJQ010000046.1, from coordinate 45,499 downwards.
GGGCGTTGTTAGATAAACTCAATACTGTTGGGGTTCGGGACCGCTAAATACTGTCGGTTCTGAGGAGTTAACTTAAAATTTCACTAGAAATTCAGGGATCTTTATCCGTGAAGTCGGTGATGAACATTTTACCGGGCTCGTGTGTTACGGCGATTTCAGGCTCAGCCATTTCTATCGCGATCTGCGGGGTTACGCCGCAAGCCCAAAACATCGGGATCTCATCTTCGTAAATTTGTACTGCGTCACCGAAATCAGGTGTCGTCAAGTTACGTATGCCAATCCGAGAAGGATCGCCGATGTGTATCGGCCCTCCGTGTGCGTGGCTAAAATTTTCCGTAATGTTGGTCGCTAATTTGACCTGTTGTCGAGGTATTGGACGCATGGATACCACCAGCGGTCCTGAAAACTTTCCCGCAGGCTCGCATGGTAAATCCGTAACATACATCGGAACGTTACAACCCGATTGCTGATGCCGAACAGGTATCCCTGCACGCATCATCGCGGCTTCGAAGCTAAAACTACAGCCTAATAGAAAGGAAACGAAATCCTCTTTCCACCAAGTCCTCGCATCGGTAGCTGAATCGACGTGCTTACCAGATACATGAAGCCGGTATCCCGGAAGGTCCGTGCGGAGATCACTGCCGGGTGCGCTTCTTTTTGCCTCGGTACCGGTATCCACTATTTCTATGATGGGGCAGGGTTTAGGGTTTCTTGTCGCGAATATCAAAAAATCCAATGCGTATTCACGAGGTAACGCAACAAGGTTTGCTTGGACATGGCCAGCTGCTAGGTTTGCAGTTGGTCCGTCGAGGTTTCCGGAGCGAATTTTTAACCTAGTTTGTTGTGCGCTCATCGTTGTCATTGCAAGCACCCTAAAGTTCTACCTGAGATTGGCTTTGGAGAGTTCACCTGCATATGTAATCTTGCGCTATCAAGGTGTTTTCTGCGTGCTAGGAACGTTAAAGAACCGGTGTCCCCGGATCGAGTCCCAACAACACCCGCCCGTACATTTCGCTTGCGGATTCGAAGTCCATTGCCGCGTGCGTTCGCAAGACGTTAGCGTCTCGGAAGAATCGTTGCAGTGCAACGTCATCGCGAAATGAATTGCCACCGGCGCCATGCATAATGTCATTGATCGCATCCGAGCTTAGTTTATTGATCAAACCGCAGCGCATGCGGATTTCCGCTCGGTCTTGCAAGGTCAGCCCGCCGCGTGCACTTTTCTCTATCGTTCGAGCTGTCAGTGCGTCCAGCATGTCATCGATTGCGTCGGCGGTGGCGCAGCCGCGTGCTAAACGCATTTGTGTACTCGGCTTGCTGGCCACGCCGCTGCCGGTGTAGGTGGCGATCCGTGTTTCCGTTATTTCCTGGAAGTTCTCCACCGCACCTCGCAGTATTCCAGACAGTACGGCCATGCCTTCAAAAAATATAATCGCAGCCGCAGGCATGTGGTATAGCGAACTCTCGTATAAAGTCGCGCCGAAATGTGTGCCGTCTAAGAACGATTTGAAGGATACCGTGTGATAGTCGGGTACAAAAACGTCATCAACTTTCACGTCACAGCTGCCGCTGCCGCGCATGCCGGCGATATACCAATTATCGATAAGCTCTACTTCACTGCGTGGAATACACAAAAGCAGAAGTTCTGGCTCAGCATTATCGACCATATGCACTGCAGTAAAGAAAACGTAAGTCGCGTGCGTTGCCCCAGAACTCCATGATTGCTGGCCGCTGACTTCGTATCCTCCGTCTACTTTAACGGCTTTCGCATTTGGCGCTATCTGGGCAGAGCTTCTTTGCCAGGGGCGGTCCGCGAACACCTCGTCTTGTGATTTTTTAGCCAGCACCGAGTGAAACCAGTTGTGGCCTATATAAAACGCGGTTACCCAGCCGGTGGATGCGCACGCCGAAGAGATAATTCGGGAAACCTCAACCAACGTATCAATATGCAACTCATACCCGCCGTATCGTTTCGGCGTCAACATCTGCAGAAAACCCGCATCATCCAGATCTGCAATCGTCTCGTCGAGCGGCGCACGATTCAATTCCGCATCGGCAGCCCTCGCGGCTACGACAGGTTTCAACTCATGCGCGCGGCCAATCAGTTCTTTCGCAATATCCATAAAATGTTCCGCAGGTCGTTTCAGTTACGGTGGTATTTTACGTAATTGTCGCGACGGGCGTTCACATCGGTATTCAGGCGCAAGAGTTCGGTTGTGCGTCGGTCACAAACGACGCAAAAGATAAGCTAATCCATAGTATCTTATAGGTTTCCGATAAAGGAAAATAACTAGTCGCTGGGTGTTCGCATAGCAGATCCGTGTCGTTTAATCGGTAGAGGACAGTGATATGAGTGAGTTTGAGATGGCTACGCTATTTCTAGATTTCTACAATCATGCGCTAAGTTATTTCGAGCTGTTTATAGCGACTTTATCGGCGGTATTAATCGTTGGATACGTCGCGGGTCCCAGGCTAACAAGTACGATGGTCGCCATTATCATCGGGCTTTTTAGTATGGTTACCATGGTGTGTATGTGGCACACGATTGGTGCATACCACGACGGCACCAGTCTCGCTCTCGAGATTGGGCGGGTCCAAAAAACGCCAGGTTCGGGGTTACATTGGATGTTTAACGGAAATCCCCCAGACAATTTCGTCTACTTTGCCCCAACGCTAACCGCCATTATGGTCCTCGCCTACGTTGGGGCAGTTGTTTTCTTTTTCCACGCCCGTGGGCAGGAGACTAGCAACACAACTTGATATGCATCACGTTAAACGGTTTTGAAGTATGTCCGCATTGCAGTGCTCGCCGTGGTCCTATTCCTCGGCACTTGGGCATTCTGGTTAGAACCGGCAAGTATCCGGAGCTCGGAGCACCATCTACAGATCCCGAATTGGCCTAAAACATGCTCACCATTGCGAATTGCGGTACTTGCGGATTTACACGTGGGATCGCCATTTAACGATATTGAAAATCTTCGCCATATCATTGAAGTAACCAAGCGCTCAACGCCAGATCTTATTTTGTTGCCCGGTGATTTCGTTATCGATGGCGTGCTTGGCGGTACCTTCGTTTCGCCGGAGGTGGCCGCAAAACTGATCGGTGAATTAGATGCCGCTCTCGGCGTCTATGCAGTATTAGGCAACCATGATTGGTGGCTCGATCCCGCACGTGTCCAAACAGCACTGGAGGCGGCCGATATTGCGGTGCTGGAAGACCGTTCCGTACAGGTTATCTACGGCGAATGCGCTTTCTCAATAGTAGGGCTGAGTGACTATTGGGAAGGGCCGCATGATGTGAACAAAGCCTTTGAATCGGTACCCGACGGCGCCCCGACAATTTTATTCACACATAATCCTGATGTATTCCCCGAGCTACCCGCTCGAGTGACCTTAACGATTGCAGGTCACACGCACGGCGGCCAGGTTTATATTCCCGCGATTGGCCGACCCATCGTTCCGTCACAATACAAAGAGCGGTTTGCGATCGGACACGTGATCGAAAATGGACGGCACTTGTTTGTCAGTTCCGGGATCGGGACCAGCATTCTTCCTGTGCGGTTTTTGGTGCCGCCAGAAGTAACGGTCTTGGTGCTAACAAGCGTAGACCGTTAACCCGTTAATCCCAAAAAAGCGATCTATCACCGAGAGCCATTGAGACGACATTACCAACTGCTGCAGTTTCATTGAGGATCGAGGCGTAGAAAAACTCTTGGCGGAAACCCGGTCAAGATGCGAAAACCTAAACTATGTCGGTGTTCGTTGTTTACTCGGCGTGCCTCTTCTTCAGAGATAGGCACGGCCAGGTACTTGTGCGCTTCCGCCGCCCGTGCGACCAGTACGTTTGGGCTCTCTAAGGCTTGCTTATACCAAGCCCGTGGCCAGTGGTTGGCCGAGACATAGAGTTGCCCGTTACTTTCAAGGCTCGCTAAGACGCGCTCGTTGCTCGCGCCTGTGGCATCTGTGGTGGTGATGACGAGTGTGCGTTGATTCTCAGGCTGAGCATAGCCAAGATATGACTCGAACACGACGACGCCGCCGACGTATACGACGACCAGGATCGCAAATATTTTTAAGGCTTTCATTCGAATACCTCGTACAGGTCGGGCGGCTATTGCCCGTTAACTGTATCGGTATTCTAGCGGCGGATAAAGCGCGGGCGTGCCCCGAGGAAGGAGCGAGCAACGACATGCGCGGCCAGCGTTAGGGGGATCTTCGAGCGAACCAGCCCAATAACCCAAAACTTGCAATAAACAGTGGCAGAGCCGCTGGTAGCGGCACGGTACCGATCTCATCGACAACGATGTTGCCACTGATAATTGTTTCAGCGCCGGTACCGGTGCTTTCAAGCACATCGAACATAAAAAAACCAAAGACACCCGGCATCGTAATTGAGGTTAAATTCGCCCCAAAATTCTCGTCTACCGTCCAATCGAATATATCGATTTCACCATTGACGAACTCCAGCGTTGGACCAGTCGGGAAGTTTGCATCGTCTGTTGCATGAAACGTTTGGCCAAAAATCGTGAAGTCGAGCGTTAGTCCGCCATCCAGCCACGAAAGGACGTCAATACCAACGGGGTTCAACGCAGTATCGTCATAAGTGAGCGTTCCGGAGCCAGTCGTGCCGTCAAAAGTGCCGCCGACAACGGTGCCTTCAACCGTAACTTCGACAGTGACCGCGCCGGCGGATGAGACGATGTTCACGCAGAGCAACGCGGTCGTAACGAACGAGAGTAGCTTTTTCATAGTCTCCATTCCTGTTGGCGTCGTTGCATGGGCCTTGTGGCCTAACGAGTGCGGCCAAAAGGGGCCGATCGCCTGCGACCAGAGTAGAGCAGCCGAAACCCCAATGTCTACGATTTCGCCGCCTTCCGTGACAAAAAGACACACTTAGATCAATAAGTTGAAGCCAAACCCAAACCCATCCGCAGCGGCTTAGAAATTTAAGGCAGATTAGGTGCCTGAGATATGATCGCGATATCCGATTGCGACAACCGTAATATCGTCGGACTGCGGGATACCGGCTGAATAGCCATGGGCGTCTTCGAAAATTGTCGAGACTAATTGTTGCGCGTCGCTTGATTCGCTCTGCGAGACGAGATCAATTAAACGATCCTGACTATAGAAACGCTTGAAGTGATCGCGAGCTTCGGTCACACCGTCTGTATAGATGAGCAAGCGGTCGCCGGAGTCCAGATGTAGCGCTCGTGACTGATAGGCATGGTCGTCAATTACCCCGGCGATCAAGCCTGCTGATTCATCGACCTCGACAAATGGCGCGTTATTCCTCGACAACAGCATTGGTGGATGCCCTGCGTTGACGTACTCAACCGTACCGTCGGTTAAATCGATACGCAGAACAATTAAGGTGACGAACATGTGTGAAATATTCGTGTCGCACAGCATTTTATTGAAGCGAACCATGCACGCGGCGAGGTCGCCGGACTTGGCAAGTTCCGCGCGCAATAAGGTCAATGTACGTACCATAAATAGCGCCGCCGGCATGCCTTTGCCCGAAACATCGCCGACGGTGATATAGGCGTTGCTATCATCGAGTGAGAACGCATCGTAAAAGTCTCCGCCTACCGATGTAACGACATCCATACGCGCGTGCACATCTAGGCTCGGCATCTCCGTGAGCAGCTTAGACCCTTGCGGTAGCATCCCGATTTGAATTTCGTGCGCTGCGAGAAGTTCTTTTTCTAACTGCTGCAGTCGCATCTCATGCTCTAGGGCGCGAAGCGTCGCAGCGTTGCGCTTGCGCATACGTTCCACTAGTACACGAGTCAAATTACGGACGGCTTTTGGGTTGATCGCGATCTTTGACCAAAAAACACTTTCGTGGACCGCGATGACTGTACTTAGCTCGGTTGCAACAACATAGGCCGAAGTCGGTTGCCCATCGATGATTGACATTTCGCCGACGCAGTCTCCGGCTTCGATGACGTCGGCGACTGGAGAATCATTGGATTTTAAACGCACGTCGAGACGGCCGGACAGAAGGAAATATAAATGATGATTCGCCTGTCCAGGTTCGAGCAGCGCCTCTCCAGGCTCAAGGGTTTGTACCGGGCAGCGCTCAAGGATGTTTTCGATTTGGTCGTATGGCAATCCTCGGCAGAGTTCAAGATCGGAGATATAGCCGGTACGGCGCCGGTCACTATTGACGCGTCGCTCTTCGTGTTCGTTCGTCCCCACGGTATCTGTCACCGCGGCACCGTTCCCGCGACGGCGCTCGGGTCCACGCTTTGAATGTGGCATAGCGGCTCTATAATCACCCGTCACAATGAAGTGTAATTATTCCTCGAACCGCAAGCATAGTCGATTCAATCGTTTTCACGTACCGACGACACCTGGCTAGATGCCAGAGAAGGGGCAGGGCGCACAATTTTGTGAATTGGCCTAAGGTTTGGCGTTTGGCGGCGGATACAGGCGCAATTGCGCAAGGGCTAATCGGCGTCGACGTCCTGATTCTGAGGCCAACCTTTATTGGCCGCTATCCAGGCTCGCTCTTCATCGTTCGATGCACGTCCGAGTGCGCTATTACGAGTTGGAAAGCGGCCAAAGCGGCGAATCACGTCGCGATGATTTTTGCTTTGGCTGACGCTGTTCGCGAAGATTTCCTTAAACGCAGGCGTTGCGAGGTCGTGTAATTCGAGAAATAAGCTGGCGCACCGGTCTTGCATATCAAGATCTTCGGCGTGTTCGAACGGGACATAGAAAAATAATCGTTCTATAAGACCAAGCTCCACATCCAGTCCACGTTCGATCCCCGAGTTTGCGATCGCGAGCGCACGCCCATCGGTTGCGAACGCACGGGCCTCACCGCGAAAGATATTCCGTGGGAATTGATCAAACAGAATGATTAGTGCGAGAGATCCCCGCGCAGATTGAACCCAGGGATCAAGTTCTCCAGCTACGGCTCGTTCAATGGTCTCAGCGAATTGATCCCGGATCTGGCTGTCGTAGAGCGGATCTGATCCGAACCAGATTTCCAGGCGCGAAGTGACAATGTCGCGATCCTCAAGGTCATCACCGAACCAAAACTCGAGCACATCCTCAGACGTTTGAATCATTTTGAGAGCCTAACCGACAGCAATTAACTACCACCAGTAATAAAGGACAGCAATTGATCTGCCATCGCGTTGCACGCTGTTGCTTTAACCCGAGCGAGTAAGGGGATCGGAATAATTACCGCCGGTACGAAAGATGTCCCTTCAGTTTCTGTATTGATCTTTCCAGCGACGCTGATGTCCTTTAGATCCCAGATCGATGCTTCGTAGTTTGCCTCATCGTCCCAGGTTTTGAAGCCGAGGCAGCCGCCACCGCCGGGGCCGACTACACAGGTGACAGACCCAGCGCTATCGGTCGTTTCGGTAAACCCGTCGATCCAAACGAAGTACCGAATATGTAGCTCTTCAAATTTCGCCGCGACAGCGGGGTTTTGTACCAAGCTGCCCAAATTCGCCACGTCCATTGGTGCAGTACTAACCTCGAACCATGGGTAAAGCGCGTCGACAAAGTCAGCCTCGGGTATTACATTAAGCTGAGATGTCGAGGTGCCTAGCGACCGACCGACGCACTGAATAAAATCGTGCTCGGTATCTTTGTCCATGTCGTGGCGACGACCAAGCACTACTATCGATTCTTGTGTGGCGATGTTGGTGGCGGCGACACGGTATTCGTCAACCATCGTCGTGGTTCGACAACCGCCGAGAAGGATGGCGCAAGCAATCATCGACCAGGCCGACCGTCCAGAGCGGCAGCATAAGCGAGCCCAGCCGAGACTGTTCATTTTTGCTTGTTGAGTAAACGATGGACGGCGGGTTGTTTATACATTCCAGTCGATAGCTTCGCTCCGGCGTCGCGTAAGGCCAATTCGATAGCATCGTTCAATCCCGCAGTGCGACCTGAAAAACGTTTTTGATTTGCCTTTCCGTAAGTCACGATCTCCCAATTATCGATCGGTGTCCCATCCGCCGCTAGCATCGCGATCTCGTAGCGGATCCATGCTTCGTAAAAGTCGAAATACGTCTCCTGTGGGGTGCCGAATTGCATTTCCATTATCTTGGGCACGACGATGAGATCGGCCGTAGCAGGTGCGTCCGCTGTCGGGAGTTGTGCAAGCGGAACCACGGTGGAAAACGTTGATGCCAGCACCTGATCAAACATCGCGATCTGGGAGCTACCAGTATTTATTGCCCAGTTTTTCCGCTCTTCGCTATCCTCTCGGTAACTGTGATTACGCAACGAGTCTTCGTAGTAAACCGCCGCCGTTAGCGGTAGGGTTTGCATCAGCGCGGCCGGGACAGCGCTATCCACCTGTAAGGTAAGGCTTTGGCCGCAGCCTGCGACAAGCGTCACGAGCATCGTTATGACGAATCTACGCAACACTGACAGCTTGTTGAGGAAGGGCATCATTCAATTATCGAAACTGGTTTAGGCCGACGAACGTCCCGCCGTTGCGTCGAGTTAATTCTCGCATCAACGAGGCGAAGCGTATTCCGGTTATCTGTAGGTGTGGGGGATTCGCTGCTTGGACCGGAAAGCCAATCGCATGGATACGCACGCGCGGTTTTCCGGATGCATCCTTGCGGTTGAGCTTGCCGACAAAATCGACCACTTCGCGAATTGATCTACCAGTAAATTCGTCCCCATAGACGAACAGACTAATCTTCTTTTCCGGTGAGTAAAACGTTCTAATTGCGGCCATGATGCCCTCGACCGGGCTGCTGTTGCTAAACGCATTCCAGGTTAATAGCCGATCGATAACGACGCGGCGTCGAGCTGGGGTATCTGGGATCCATTTGCCGCTGTAACTGGTGAACATGTAGCTACCCATGTCATTTAAGATCTGGATGCCTTTTACTCTCGGATAGACGTCCAATGTTTGCACGATCTGGTCGACCACTTTTGGCCACGCATAACGAAACATGCTGCCTGACGTGTCGATGATGAAAATTATGTATTCGCTATCTACCGGGATCCCGCCGATCAAGTCGTTCCGATTTTGCTTACGGTCTCGCTGGGCATATAGCCGTTTCATTTCTTCTGTCAGTTCTTGTTGCGCGGTTTTAAGTTCACCGGCGGTTATCGCGTTCCTTGTTGCGTGACCGGTTTTATCTTTTTCGTTGGCGCGAAGTGCGGCCAATGCGCGTTGCATGCGTTTGGCCTCTTCTTTCCAAGTCGCCAGCTGCGTCTGTTTCGAAACCTGATCCTGTTCCGCAGCTTGAGCATCGCGACGTAGTTCAAATAAATCTCGCTGCATATTCGATATTTGTGCCGCTCGAGGATCTTCGACATCTTCTACTGGTGGGTCGCCAAATTTCGCGATCATCAGCAACAGAATGATCGCGCCGAACCCGCACGTGATCACATCAAGAAACGCGATGCTTATGGGTTCGTTCTCACGCCGACGAATGCTCATGGCCAATCCTTCGCCGGTGTTAAAAATGCGCCACGTGTCTGTAGCGCTACCTGCCAGTACGCCCATGCCGCGAGCGGGTCACCTTCCATCGGTAGCAGGATCGTATTAATCGGTATGCCACGCGGGAGTTGAGTCATGGCATCTTCGAATAAGTCCACGCGTTGTCGACCTGTAACGGTTGTGCCGCGCGGCGGCGCTAAGCCCTGGGTCGGTAGCCCGTCGGTGATCAAATAGATATTGTCCGGCTTTGGGGACATCCGATTAATAGCGGCAAGTGCCTTCGCCAAACTCGAACCACCACTAGGGATCACACGCTTCATTTCATCGATAGCGCGATTTAACTGGTCGATTTCGTTTACCTGTAGCCACTTCCATTTAGTCGCTGGTAGAACCGGTGACACCGAGGTGTTAAACGTTAATATTTGGTACTCGCTTCCCTGTGGGAACCGGGCACTGATCCAATCCACGGTCGCAAGCGCTTGCTGCCATTTCCATGAGCGTCGTTTCGCTGCATCGTCCATGTTACGGCGACGGATAATATTGACAATCGTGTCATCCAACATACTGGCCGACGCATCGAGCAATATCAGGATCCGCCTTCCGTCGAGTTTGAGTCCGGTGAGGTATTCTCGGTTGCCTGCACCGGTGAAGGTTCTGATCTGGTTGGACTGAGCGTTTATTTGCGCCTGAACAGCTTTTTTCTGCTGCTCAAGTCGCTTCACATCGGATTTCATTTTATCGATTTCTTTATCGCTTACCGATACGGCAACGCTTTTCGCGCCCGCTCGAGCGGCTGCGAGTTGTTTGCGGATCCGATCGGCTTCGCCCTGCGCAGTTGTGAGCTCGGCGTCCAAAGTCGCGGCCTGGCTTTTCGCATTCGCGGTCTTACTTCGCGCCTCGCCGATGTCCCCATCGAGCATCTCGATTTCTCGGCTTAAATCGTAGGCCGGCATGAGATCCTTCACGTCGGTATTGTGCTTAATGATTAGAAAAAGCAGCACGACCGCGCCCAGCCCACACGACATGATGTCCAAAAAAGAAAGGCTAAAAGCAGAAAAGCCGCGGCGGCTATTACGCATCAGAAGATACGACGGTGATCGGTAGATAAATACACGCGGCCCCCTCAACGGTGATTTCATCGCCCGGGGAGAGCGGTGTTTCTGCCCCAGCAGGCCGTCCATTGAGACGCAGCCGTGCGCCATTTTCAGCCACTAGATGCGTTGCCGATCCGTTACGCCTGAGGTGGGCTACCGCTTCTTCGCTAGCCGTGCGCAACGCCTCACCTGTTGCAAAAAGATATAGTGGCGTGGCGGTTATTTCGTAGGCGTTGGTCCCCGATAAAACGTGCGTCGGCGCATTGTCAGTTGGTCGAGAAGCCGCTGGTAGTGATGTTGTTGCCGCGGTTTCGGTCCCGATCGTCGGTAGCGACGATGCTTTGAGCCGGGTAAGTAGACTAACGCCCTGTTTTTTATCCACGCTCCGCTCCGCGAGTTCCGTGCAGCCATTAAACACGGCGTTTTCGGGCAATACGGTTTGATTCGCTCGTGATTCCGCGAATCCCGGCATTGCCGCCAAGCGGTTTCCGATCAGGCAACGATGATGCGGTGGGATCCGATCATGGATGTCGCGGTAGGTTTGTTCGGCGACCGCGACAATATCGCTCTTTGAGATCCGCGCTTCAAAGCGCGATCCGCGAAATTCAATATGCACCTTAATTTCACGACGCGAACGCAGGAGCGTGAGCCATTTCGACAATTCGTTATATAGCAATTGCTCGGTATTTGCTTGATGCAGTGGATCAAAGCGTGCCTGCGCCAAAAATTGATCTGAGATGACGCTAACGAAGCGCGTCATGAGGTGATCGGTCCCGGACCCGTCTATCGTCTCGACCTTGGTGCGGGTAACGGTGTCGTCAACTAAGAGTTCCGTAATGACCGTGCGATGCTGTTGGATCTCAACGTGGTGGAACTTGCCCGGTGCGACGCAATCCGCGGCGGCGGCGACTGCTGCGTCAACCAACGCCACTACCTGAATTTTGCATGCCTCCGCGATTCCAAGCAGCAGCGCAAGTTGCTCCTTGCTATATCCACCGGGCAGCGCGAACACCATTAATGCTGGCGATCCGGCAGCCTTGTGCACATGTTCGAGGTGTTTGAACGCGAGATCTGCGTGGTGACGTGCTGCGCGTGACGACCGGCGCAGTGCAGCTTGGTCTAATTGATACCAAAATCGATTGTGGTGATCACGTGGGTGTAGGTAAGCCTCGCGGTAAGCAGCATCCCCGATTTTGATTTCGGTGCCCTGTACGATCGCGCATGCGGGGCTGCGCGCGACAATCTTTCCGTCCTTTGCGATCCTCAGTTCGTGGTCGTTTAATTCGATGACCGCGGCTGCCATGGTCTATCTCAGCGCCAGTTGGCGCAACAAATTAACATCAACATACGACTGCGTATCGAGCACCAGCCGTTCTTGCAGCAGTTGTAATTGATGCATGATGAACATAATGAATAGGCTGATCACCAGTGCGATGAACGTCGAATTGAACGCGACGCCAAGGCTGGTTGTGACGCCGACGATATCACCCTCAACGGCGCGATGCGCCTGCCCTAATGCTTGGCCGATACCACGCACTGTACCGATAAACCCGATCGACGGGATCGCCCAAATAATGTACCGGATCATTGCCAATTCTGAATCCAAGCGATCGGCCTGCGTTTCACACACATCTTTAACTGCCGTGGCAACGTCTTGAATACTTCGAGTTGACCCAAACCGCTGCAACGCCGCCAGCAGGGAACGTGGAACAAGATATTCGCGCTCGGCCGCCGGGAGCGCTTGAATGGCGCGCGAGAACTTCCGCGTGTCCTCCGGCAGTATCCGCGTACCAATCTCAACGTCTAGTAGAGAACGGTTCAGATACTGCCGTTCCTGCATGCTTTGACGTGCTTTAAAGCCAATGATCGCAGTTGCCCACAAGGCGAGAATGAAGCACGCTTCCTGTTCGTAATCTTTAATAACGACATACCCAGAACGACTGATCTCGGCGACCTCACCGGCGGCTTGTAGCTCCAGTTGTTCGCGGAACTCCGCTTGGGCTTGTGGCCGCACGATCGTGATATAGGCCGCGTGTACCACGATGATGGAGACCATCAGCGCGATGATTTGGAAATAGAATTCGAAAAACGGGCTATGTCTCATAACAGTAAAATCTGGAGCTAGATATCGACTGGAAAGGGGACTGGGAAATCTTCGGAAATTTCCTCACTCGGTTTGAAAGATTCTGCTGGTAACGAGCGACGAGTGTACTCAGCGTTCTTTGATTCTAATTCTGGCGCCTGCTGAGCTTGTTCGCGTTCTTCTTCCGTTTGGGCAATCACCGGTAACGCGAGGAGACAAAGCATGAAGCCAAGGACGAAACTCTTATTGTGCATAACGTGCAATCCTGAAGCCGACATCATCACGCCCATCTAATCCAAAATCGCGATACGCCAGGCGTAACTCGGTCTCCGTCGCGTGCGCCCAGTTGGAACCACGAATGACGCGTGATTCGCCGCTCCTTGGCCCCAGAGGATCTTGCTCAACCTCCGAACCTCGTCCAGGGGTCGCGGTGTAGAAGTCGTTCATCCATTCAGACACGTTACCGCCAAGGTCATAAATTCCGCGGAGATTGGCTGAGAAACTTCCAACCGGCGCAGTAACTTGGAATCCGTCATTATAGTCTGCAATGACCCGACCCAATATGCTGCTCGCACTTTGATCGGCGTAGTTGCCTGAGCGCCCACGTGGTGGGAATTTTCCGGCCCAGGGAAAATTAAAAGCTTCTGTTCCTTTTGGTGCGGTGCGTGCGACCCAGGACCATTCGGCTTCTGTCGGTAGACGATAGCCAAGGGCAGCTGGATTTATCCCCAGGACCTTCCCGTTTCGGATCTGATAGAACACATTCAATGAATCTTTGCGACTGAGCCAGTTGCAGAACAACGCCGCGCTTTCCCAACCGACGCTAACCACTGGGTGTTTGTCGCCATTAACATCAACGCCGTTTATCGGCTTCGCACTGTGGTTGGCAAGAAAGCGGCGGAATTCTCCGTTGGTGACTTCTTTCACGCCAAAATAAAACGGACGTATCAGCTTGACCTCATGCAGCACTTCGTTAGCACGGCGGCCAGGATCACGCCTTGAGGAGCCCATGGTGACATTACCACCACGAAAAAGTTTTAGAGACTGATTAACGAAGGTTGTTATCGTGCCTTGCGCGGTACCGCTGCGCTGCGATCGCTGTGCTGTGCTTGCAGCGGCTTCGCTTGGCGTCTTCAACCGAACTTTTAGTTGCTTTCTGATCCCTTTGCGCGGTGTGATCGAACCGGTATATGAAACGTGGCCCGGTAATCTAATTTCAATGTCGTGCGCATGCGTCGGCAGGTCGATCGTTTGGTTGGCACTACCGCGTGCTTTACCGTTAACGAATAATTGTGCGTCTGCGGGCGTGGAAATCACCTGCACTGCGGCGAGTTCGGGCTTCAGTTCGATGATGACATTTTCCGTCTTGCTTGACCCTACCGTGATTGTTCGTGTCGCTGCGCGATAGCCTTCCTTGAGCACGCCGATCTTATGTTTCTTGTCAGGTGATACGGCAAATTTGATGGGGCTTTGCCCTTTGAACTTCGAATCGACGGTGATCGACGCACCTCTTGGGGTCGTAGTGACGTCAACATAGCCATCCGCTTTTGTTAGGAGCACAGGTGGCAAATCGACTGGAGTCCCGGCCGTCACCCGTAGCGTCCGTTTCCATGGCTTATATCCATCAAGTGATATCTCAATCACTCTCTCGCCCTGGATTAATTCACTATCGAGCGGCGTCGTACCCACTGTCGTTTTATCGAATTTAACCGTCGCGCCGGTCGGCTGCGATTGCACCGAAATATCCGCCCATGCAGGCTTGAGATTAACTTGAAGCAACTGCTCGATACCGCGGCCTTGTATTTCGATTACCGTTGAAAACGGAATGTAGCGATCCGCAGTTACAGTGATTTCCCGCGCACCGGCCTCAATATTGTTTACGGTCGATGGCACGTCGGCTTCGATGAGACCGTCTATTACAATCTTTGCGGTTTGAACCGGAGAAACATCGACGCGTAAATGGCCCGGTAGAGGGTTTAGTTTCACTGTGTGGGTTTGCAAAGGCTCGTCGGTGATCACCAAATCATCCCGAAACGGAACGTAGCCCTCCGCTTCAACGACAATACTGCGCGGGCCGGCGCGCAGGACCCAGTGGCCGCCTATGCTCGGCGCAATTAGTTCATCCACCGAAACGCTCGCGTCTGCCGGTTCTGTCAGTATGCTGACCGACCGAGCGGTCACGACATACCAGGCGGCCCACAACCCGGTGAGTATTACGAGCGCGATGAATCCGTGGGCCCAAGGTAGTTTTACTCGCGGCAATTGCGGCGTTGCGCTTGCCGGGCGGAACTTGATCGGCTCAATGACGTCCGCCTGACCTTCGCTTGTGTTCGGGTCGTTTTCGCGGTGGTTCACAATGTTAGCTTCCGAACGCCAGCTTCTGTTCACATTGGACCGTAATCTGCGCGCCTTGATGATCAGGCGACACGTCGAACTCAACGCGTACGTCGCGAAAACCGTCGCGTCGTCCAACAACCACATAACGTCCCGGGATTATCGATACCGATTGGCGTTCGAATTGCCCAAGCTGGCCGACCTTGTACAAGGTAACGTCTGTTGCGTTGTCTGAAATCAAGGTAACCGATATTGGTGTGCGGGCAATAACGATTGCACGATCCAATGATGTAATTTGCCGCTGTAAGCGGGGCCCAGGGTTGGGCATAGCGCGTGCGCGTGCGAGGACGGCCTGCGCTTCGGTATGGACCGAATCTGTACTAAGTCTATGGGGCCGCCCAATCATGGAATTTAACTGTCGATCGAGTTTGGCCCTTCGATCCGCATTTTTTGCGCTATTGGCTGCGCCGTTCAAATCGGTGTCTAAGGCGACTGCCGCACGAAATTC
The DNA here is from genome assembly GCA_021773835.1 of Gammaproteobacteria bacterium. GTDB lineage: Bacteria > Pseudomonadota > Gammaproteobacteria > UBA11873. The sequence goes on along the minus strand of JAJFJQ010000046.1, from coordinate 30,050 downwards.
TTTTCCTGCCTCGACCCATTTTTCCTGCTTTTCAAACGCAATCGCGGCACTCAAATGGTTGGAAATCTTGTTCGCAAGGATCCGGTTGTTGACTTGTGCGAGTGCCTCGTTGACCTCGCTTGCGTTGGGTTTGAGCTTTTTCGCATGTTCAAAAGCGGCCTTCGCTGCGGTGTCCTTATTTGCTTCGAATGCCGCAAATCCAGCCGACATCCGGCGGCGAAATTCGGTATCGAGCTGAACGCGTTTGATCCGCGAAATCGCGCTTGACGCGCCCGGCGCTTCGGCGTCGAGTTCTATCGCTTCGTGGTATCGAGTAAGCGCGGCTGGTAAATCATTAAGTTGTTCATAACCTTCAGCCTCATTGATTAACGCGAGCACTTGGTCGAGCGTCTGCGCGCGCGCGAGTCCCTTCGTCGCCTGAGCGTGATCCGGATCAATATTGAGCGCGAATTCGAATGCCTTTTTTGCTGCCGTCGAATCCCTTGATTCGATCTGTAGGAATCCGTCATCGACTGCTTCCGTGATGACAGTGTCCACACGCGCCTCGATTGCCGTTAGCGTCGTTGTGGCTTGTTCGTAGTAGTTCCGCGCTTCATCGTAACGATGCTCACGATAAGCTTTTTCACCGAGTTCGATATTGCGTCGCGCTTGGTCAAATTCATCCGCCGCCCATAGACCGACGTGACGATCCTCGAGTCCCGCAACTAACGCCAATGCGTGTTCGAGTTGGGCTTGGTTTGCGCGCCTTAATTCGGCTGCCGCGGCGGGTTCGAAGGTCTCGGCCGGCGATGGCGGTGACTCGTCTTCGGCGACTCGCTCTATGCCTTTTTCATCTGACGCGGTGACGACCTCAGGCTCGGGCGTTGTTTGGACATAGCGAGGTAGAACGAAAACAACGATTAGGACGGTAAAAAATAAGACGATCGACAGGGCTACGATGCCCGTGCGTTTCAGTTTCGATGAGGGCTCAACATCTAGCGCTTCGTGGCTCGCTGACGTACCAGTAAACTGAACAGGAACGATATGCGTTTCCAGATCGGGTTGTTCGTTGTTCTCTGTTCCGCTCATACAGGGTCATTTTTATTGCGGCTGTTAGAAGCGGCCTCAGTACTATCCGCGGATACCGTTGAGACCACTTCCAGCATTATCACTCATTACTTGACGAGGATGTACAATTTAGAAGGCGTTATTGTTGCGGATCGGCATAATCCGGGGCCGGTAGTTGGCCAATTTCGGTGAGGTAGATCTCGTTTAATATTTCGCGCCACTGTGCGTATTGCTCGTCCACGGTTCCCGTCAAAGTGACAGTCTTATCTTCGAGCGCGATCGTGTGGGGTGCGATCTCTGCGCCTAAAGAATCGGCCATTTCTTTCAAGCCTTCCTCGTGGAGCCGGGCTTCTGCACCGCGGTCGAGGCCGCTTTTGAACATATAGGCGCCGCCGCCGATCCCCAGGACACCAGCGGTGCGCGCGGCGCTACTGCTGCTGCCCTGCGCGAGGATCCCAGCGATGACCGCGAGTGCGCCACCGATCTTGCGAGCCGTAGATTCGCCCTTTATTTTCCTTAGCTCTTTGGTGTCGTGATAGCTCGCCTCACGCCATTGGTCGTAGGGCGCTTGCATACGTTGGTTAAAGTTTGCGTAGTAATCTTGGAGGCGATCGATAAACATCTGGTCGCGGATGCGGATCGAATCGATATGCGCCATCACCGGATCGCCATCGGCCGGTGTGCGCTTGAGCGTGTATTTGCCTCTGCCATCGACTTCCATAAAATCGTTGTAATCGTCAGGCGCAAAGCGTTGCGCAAATCGAAGCTTCGAGACGACGCGCAGTTTTTCACGTTCGCTGGGTTGTAGGCGACGCATATACTGTTCCATGTCGTTCGCGATGTCGTTGTACAGTCGCTGAAACGGTTCTTGCTCCTGGCGCAGTGTACGATCGTAGGCGTACTGACTTAACTTATCGCTATAGGTGCGTGTATACCATTTGTTCCCGGCCGCATCCGTTACCGTAACTTTTAGGGTGAGCGTTTCACCGTCGGATTTAACGATCTGGCCACTGACATAAACATCTGTCTCGCTTTGCCCGGCCGGGACGATGCGCACGGCGCCCCAGTTGCCGGTGCGTTGTAGGGTTTGCGTGAGGTTGTGCGCCGCATGCACGCCTTCGGCTTTACGCACGCTCGGCGTCGTCAGCGATTTTCCTTCTTCAAGATATTCGATACCGGGATCGAATATGTCGACCCCTGCATCGAGCAACAAATGCTCCGGGATTGGCTCTAATGCGGCATTCGGCGTTTCCACCGCAGCGGTACGTACGGTTTGCGAATTACATCCAGCGAGCGGGAGTAGGGCCGCAATTAACGCGATACTAAGAATTATGCTGCAACGGTTCATTAACCACCGATTCCTTTTTTGTACTTCCGATATTCATCCCAAAGCTTTTCGCGCAAGACCGGATCGGATTCGCGGGTTGCGGCTTCGCGTAACTGCCTCGCGACGATGTCATCGTCGCGCGCGTTTTGAATATCGTTGGGCACTGTGCCACCGGCGTATTTGAACTCGCCCTTACCACTGTTGCCGGCGAGATCCGGTGTGTGACCGCGACCGGAGTTGGTGTCTGCCTGACCGCCCGCACCGCGCCCATTTTGCGGTGGGGTCTGACGCCCACCTTGTCCATCTGGCGCGCCGGCTGGTGCGCCGGCATATCGACCACCGCTTGCACTCGCGCCACCACCAGCCGCCGCTCGATCGCGCTCTGCGTCCTCGCGGGCGCGGCGCATTAGCTCATCGAATTTAGCCAGTTTGTCATCAAGGTTTTGTTCTAATGCGGCGACTCGCTCGGCCTCCGTTCTGGCACCGATGTTGATGTTCGGCCCACCTTCTGCGCCGGCCATTTGTGAGCCGCGCGGATTCGAACCACCACTATCGCCACTGGGCGGCGGCGGTGCACCGCTACTGGTCGATTGGCGCGATGGATCCTGACTTTCGGCGGTGCTTGAAGGAGTTGGGTTCGGATCGATGATCGGGTTGCCATGTTCATCAACCGGTATGTCGGTTATCTGGACGTCGGCCGTGTCGGTGCTTGGTGGTGGTGGCGTACTTTGCGCTTGCTCCGATGGCGGCGGCGGGGTCGCACTAGGCTCAGATTGTGGCTGTTGCGCATCCTGCGACTGGGCACTCGATTGCGCAGGCTGTTGCTGCTGACTTTGTTGCGACTGGCTTGGCGCAGCGGGTGGCGGCGGCGGTGGTTGAGTACGGGGCGGCTGCTGTGGCTGATATGGTTTTTGCGGTGCCGTTTGGCACGCCGATAGGGTCACGACCATTATCGCCAGCGAAATCAGCCGCAAGTATAAAGTTAGGTATTTCACTGCACGAGACTCCCGCGCTTAAATCGCTTCATCTGGGAAAATATACCGGATCGTAGACGCGGCCTCGACCGGTCCCTGATCGTTTATCCGTGGGCGGAAGCGCGCGTCACGTAATGCTGCGCGTGCCCGACGGATGATGCGTGAATTACCGGCCGGCTTCGCCTCGACGACCTTGACGTTTCGCGCATGGCCGGTGCTCGTAACTTTGAACGTCGCCTTGACGTAGGCGACCTTGGGATCCGGTACCGCTTCGGTATCAGCATCAGCTTGTCGTCGCTTGACCGTGAACTGGGACATCTTGCGCGGTTCGGCGAACTCAAGCGCCAGTTCTTGTTCGGACAGACCGGCGGATTTTAACAATGAGTAGGCGCGACGGTAGTTTCGAGTAGAAGATTGTGGTCGGTCGAATATGAGTTCCCAGTCCGCAAGGTTGGCCAATGCTAAACCATGCTGGATTGGCGTATCTTCACCTTCGCTTAAATTCACGACTTGTTCCAATGCTTGCTTGCCGTTAACGAAGCACTCAAGAATAAGATTTCTACGCGCGATGACGTCGGTAACCGTCTCTCCCGATACCGGCCCGCCGGTGACCGGATCCACTTCTGTATTGGTGACGTGGATGGCGAGATTGAGATTTGCCATTGCTTGCAGGTTTAGGATCCTTACCATCCTGGGATCGGCGTCGCCATTTTTGGCAACAACCGTGTTCGCCGCGGCTTTGAGTGCATCTTGTGCGTCACGGAGCTGCTGGAAAGCGGGTACTCCAGTATCAAGATCGTAGGCGTAGGTTTCCCAAGCAGAAAAAACGATCGCTGCGTCGACAAAGTCATCTGAATTCGCATCGACTTCACGACGATGGATCCAATAACGATATCGATGTTGCTGCTCAACGGCCGGCCAGTCAGAAAGCCCAGCGTTGGTTTCGATTAACAAGTCGACAATCGGAACATGCATGAGATGATGCAGCCCTTTATTGATCCGATTGACGTGGAGTGCCTGGCGTAACGCAGCCACCGCCTGTTCGGGTTCGTCATTGGCTCGATAGGCTAGACCAAGACTTAAGAAATGCTCTGCCAAGCGGTAGTCGAGCGCCCCGTGCTCGCTTTCGATCGCGGTGATATTTTGGCGATACGGCGTGACATCAACATTGGGCGGGACGCCGTTGGGGGCTTCGTCGGCCGCGTGGGCAGTCCAGCATAGGCCAACGAGCAATGGCCCGAGTAGCGGTCGGAAGACAATGTCCGGGTTTACACGCATTACTCGAATTTGTATCTAGTCCGTATCAATGGTGCCATCCGCGTCATAGTGCTCCCCGCTAGCTCGCGCATGCGCCGAAGCTAGGAGTCGCTAGTGCACTGCCGCTTCTTAGCCATCGCACAGTGGTCCGCCGCTGGTCAAGGTTCGACCAGCAATGAGCGCCAATGTTCCGGCTTCGTCGGGGTTGTCTAATACGGTGATTCTAGCGGACTTGGGCTTACTAAGACCCGATTTCGGCTATTAATCTTCCGATAATGCGCGCTTGTTGTGAGTTTGCAGCTCAATTGTGTTGCGTAGACAGGCTGGACAGAGGCATTGCAAGGTGGCATCAATCCGATTGAGCTCAAGTGGCGGTAATTCGGTGCACCAGCAGGTTTCGGCCGCAATTCCGCATTCAAATGAACTATTGCAGCGCGCACAACGTTGCGCTGTACCGCCGGGTGATTGCTGTTCAGTCATGGTTTCGACCGGTAGCCTAACCGAACTCACGCCGGGTCAAGTAAATCACCATAGTCGTCTATCATGAAACTTGCTTCGGCCTCGGCAACAATTCGGCCGTCCTGGCCGAGCGCTTTCGATTCCAGCTGCAACAATCGGCCCTTGCGCCGCTTAAGATGGCATTCAACCGCAATCTTTTCGCCGACCGGCAGGGGATCACGAAATCGGATGTCGCATTTGGCGGTAAAGCCGCGGCCGTTTTGCAGGTACAGCCAATTGGCCATCAGGTCATCGAGGACGCTGAAAATAATACCGCCATGAGTAACCCCGTCGAAACCTGCGTGGTCATTGTGAGGCACGAATTCTCCACGACACACGCCATTTTCTAAAACAAAAGGGATGCGCAGGCCGATCGGGTTTTTGGGACCGCACACAAAGCAATAGTCGGCATCCGTGCGTGCGCCATCGTTAGTGCTGTCTGTGGTCACACCATATCCTCAAATGGATTCGTCATGTCTAAGTCGATAGCGTGAGCATAGCCCGGGAGGCGTAGTTCCTTGGCACCGATCTCGATTTTTTCTTCGTCGATCATGTCCTCGCCGAAGCGATAGATCGGTTTCATCGGACCCTGCATACATTGCTCATCATAGGCATTTGCAGCTTCAAGTACTGCTTCTCGCTTGTCACGGTAGGCTGAAATTTGCGCGCTGGTGAAGCGTTTATTGACCATTGCTTCGGCAACTCTGTTCGATAGCACTGCCGCTGTCGCGTTGTTGCCGCCAAACCCCTTGGAGTTCAAGAAAGCGACGTCTGCGCGACCGCTGAGATCGAGGTCTTGAATCGGGATATTGAGCCTTTCGTCGTAGACATCATCAGCGACCGCATCCAAGGTCTTAATTCCGGGCAAAATTTCATCGTGAAAAATGCCGAGCGAGCTTATCATCTGATCGGCGCTTGCCGGAGCGAGGGAGTGGCCGACAAAACTCTTCATCGCGGTCACCGGCCATTCGTTAATGCCGAAGGCGCGAGCGATTTGATCGAACACGCGTGACTCGGTCGTTCGATTTTGCGGCGTGCTGGAGCCGTGCGCTTGAATAAAACTGCGTTGCCGTATGGCCTCGTCGCCGAGAATCGAACGTGCCGCGCCCACGGCCTTGGCCAAGGTTACATAGTTTCCGGGCCCCGGTGCAGAAATAGATTTCTTGAACCCATCTGCGTTGACATAAACGCCGGCGACAGCGCCATGGATCTGGGCGCCCATCTCCAGCGCCAGCTCGTCGTCGAACAAGACCACGTATTGTCCTGATTCGGATAAGACGAAGCCGCAATTTTCACCAAACGGGCGGCTCGCCCGGCGGTAGTCTGGCGTTTCTGACTGGTCGAGGCGGCATAGGTTGTCGTCGGTCGCCAACGCACTCATAGCGGCATAGCCTTCAATCACCTCCGGCAGCAGTGGCGCTTCGGCGTTACCAACGACCGCGACGCGGCGTCGCCCAGATTGGATATCGTCGCTCGCCATACGCAAGTTGTATAAGAATGTCGCGCAGGCGCCGACCGCCGCACCGGTAGCGCCAATATTGCCCAGCACATAGGCATTGACGAAGTCTGCCGGCATTTGGTTCAGGCCCAGCGGTAGCTGCTTCGAACTCACACGGTTACCGCGCAGGCGTGCTTGGGTCATGCCGCCGGTGCCGTGGACATCGAGCTGCCCCATTGCACTGGCTGCGTACACGCAAATTTCATCCGGCCGCACCTGTTGCGCAATCACGTCCCAGTCGATACCGACAGAGCGAACAGCGTCGGATGCCGCAATGATGGTGAGTTGGAGTCCACGGGGGTGAAAACGCGAGTTGTACAACACCGCCGGGTCGAAACCGCTGGGTAGCTGTCCTGCTGCCTGTACGGTCAGTTTTCGAAAGCCCGCGAGACTTAGCGTTACCGTATCGTCCATTCGAAATTCGACCAAGTTGTCGTCAATCGACCTGGCTTCGCAGCCTGGCGGTAGGGGATCCGGGACATTCCGTTTATTGACGAGAAAGGTGCCGGGTGCAGCGCTCAGGTTGCAGACCGGCATCGTGTTGTTTCCAGAAACTCGGTCTGGATCGAACATACCTGGCTCGATGCGGCGGATCAGGGTGCCATCCAAAATTTGTTGACCAAAACGGGCTTCGATCGCCCCAGGCTCAATCTCTTCACCGTCGCGGGTGAGGCAACGGCCTTCGTCAAAGCGGATCAGCTGCATCATGCTCGCGAGCGCCATGAACGTCTGGGCACGTTCGTGCCCAGTGGTGGAGTCTATGATCGTCCGTCGATAGGCGTGATGAAACGATGACCGTCCGGCCGGTCCAACGCCGCCGAAGCCTACGATCACGGGTAGTCTTGTCATGATTTACTTGGGTACCGGTTAACGCGATGCGCGTGCAGGAAGTGTAATCGTCGGAGAACAAAGTATTTTGGCCAAATAAGCCATTTCATTGGCCATATTAGCTAAAATAGCCACTTATCCCCTTAATGAGTGGAGCAACACGGAATGCAATTGGGATTTGTTTTGGCCGAGAACATGCTCGCCGCGGGCACCTTTTTACCACTGGAGATGTGGCGCGCGGCGGAATCAACGGCGCGCGGACGGGGCGGGTCTGAATCTCCGCTGAAAACGACCCTATTAGCCGCCAGTCCGGCGCCGGTTTCGACACAGGCCCGGATCGCCATCGCGCCTGACGTGAGCTTTGATGATCCGCAAGTAATGGACGTCGTCTATCTGCCTGCACTGTGGCGAAATCCGCGACCGGTGATCCGGCGCAACGCGCCCATGTTCGATTGGTTGGTCCACCAATTCGAAAACGGCGCCATGCTTGCCGCGGTCGGTACGGGATGCTGCTTCCTGGCCGAAACCGGCTTGCTCGACGGTAAATCCGCCACGACCCACTGGCACTACTTTGAGCGTTTCGCAAGCGATTACCCAAAGGTGATGTTGAAACGGGATTTCTTTATCACCCAGGCTGGGTCGATATTTTGTGCCGCGAGTGTTAACGCACTGGCCGATGTCACCGTTCATTTAATAGAGCACTTCTACGGGCGCGACGTAGCGAGTCATGTGGAGCGAAATTTTTCACATGAGATCCGCCGGCCGTACGAAAAATATCGATACTTGGAAGGAGACGATCTCCAACACACCGATGAATTGATTATCGAGATTCAGTTGTGGATGCAGCGCCATCTCAATCAAGCGATTGAGATCCCAGGGGTTGCGGCAAAATTTGGTCTCAGCGCACGCACATTAGGACGCCGCTTTCGCGCCGCGATTGGTTGCTCGCCACTATCTTATTTGCAGGAGCAGCGCATGCGCACGGCCAAGGAGTTACTCGAATCAACGAACCTCACGATAGGAGAAGTTGCGTATCGGGTTGGTTATCAAGATCAGGGGCATTTTGCGCGCTTGTTTGCGCGCGCTCACACGGTGAATCCGGCGGATTATCGCAAGACCGTTCGCGCCAAGGTGTTTTCTGCAACTTGAACGTGGCCGTTTTCGTGTCAAGAAATTTAACACCCGGTGAGACGACGTTGAATTGGTATAAGCCCTTCATAACGTTGTGAATATTTAGCTTCTCTAGGCGCGGGCCGAGCATCCGAAGCTGATTTTCGCCGCGATCGGTGTCAATGAATTTAACAAACCGCTTCGAGTTCATTTGTCGAAGGCGCCTTTAAGCTTCTGTAATAGAACGCATCGATAAGACTTGGCCGAATCCTTGCATATGAAACGCTGACAGTCGTTCGCGATTGTCGATTCCGGAGGAGGGGGAGACCCAGTCGCGGCCAAAGAGCTAGCGCGCGAAGCATGATGGTCGGTTTACGACCGCGTCTTGTCCGTTAATTCCGGGTAGTGCCTATGTCGTGCTAACGCACGGCAGTATAATTTGCCCCGCCTAGAGCGGGGTTTTTTTTTGGCTATTACCTCGGCTTGGTACCTAGCACCCCCATCGCGCAATGGTCGTCGATGCGCGTCAAAAGCATGTGCAAGCCCGCGCTATCGAGATATTCGTCGATCGCTTTTTGCTGTCCTAGCCATCGGAAATAGTCGTCGATGATCAGGACCCCACCGGTTTGAATTTTCGGCATCAGCTGTGCACATTCGACGACGGTTGATTCATATAAGTTGGTATCCAGACGGAGCAAGGCGATCTCAGGGCTGTCGTTGGCTGGCAGTGTGTCCTGCACTAATCCCTTGTAGAACAACGTGCAGTCGCTTGGGTATGCGGTGCGAGCCATATTCGCGCGGACATCGTCGAGCGGGAAGTTATGCCAGGTGCACTCCCCGTCTTTCGTCTTGCGTTCGTATTTTCTGGTCGCCGGTTTACCAAGAATGCTGATGTCTTCGTCAGTAGGGCGCGCCATCCCGGCAAATGTGTCGTATAGCAGGAGACGGCGGTCGCTGATCTGAAGGTCGTTCAAGGTATAGGCAACGGCCATCATGCTGCCGCCGGCACCGACGCCGCACTCAACGAAATCGCCACGAATGTTGTTGGCGATGATGTAGCGTACGGCGCGCTCGAGATTGGCGATCCGCGCTTGCGAGGTCATGGTATACGGGCAGACCTTGTCCCACAGGCTGCGGGTGAACGGTGAAAAGTCCTGTGGATATTTCGGTGGAAGTTCGCGCACACCCGGCGGCGCGAGCGCTTTGCGCACGAGTTTTGAACTTTCGCGCCCGAGGTTGGTTCGCCAAATGCGTAATTGTGTTGTCAGTTTACTCATTGTTGGTTCGTTCTAATAATCACCGGAATTCTGAAGCGCTGAGTCAGCCGAAGTTCCTTGTGTCAAAATAACACCGCAACAGACCCGCCGGTCATAAAGAGTCAACAAGGTTCGTTGGATTTTCGATGTTCGCTAACTGTTACCTACCTGCCGCGTTGATTGTGCTGTCGATCGCCGGACTCGCGAGTGAAAACCTCTCGCATTATCCGATTGGCATAATGTGCTTGCTTGGCCTGTATCTGGCGTGGCGCGATTATGCAGGTGTCGTTAGATCAAGTAACGCGCGGCTACTAATAGCGATGTTCGCCTGTGTCTGGGTCCCAATGCTCTTGGCATTACCGGACGCAGTGAATCCAGCGCGCGCGATGAAAACGACGTTTCTCTATGTTCATTTTTTGCCCGCCGGACTCTACGTCGTTTATATGTTACGCGACCATCTCGTTCGACGCATCGTGTGGAGCGGCTTCGCGATAGTTATTGCTTTTTGGTGCATCGACGGCGTGATTCAGTTGGTCTTCGGCCGGGATCTCTTCGGCTACCCGTATGACGGTTCGATACTTAAAGGCGTATTTTATCCGAAACAGCGCTTCGGCCTGATCCTCGCGGTGTTCGCGCCGTTATATCTCCACATTGTCCAACGTCTTGCCGCGCGCTCTATTTGGGCGTGGCTGTTATTACTGCCTTTAGCTGTCAGCGTCTTATTCTCGTTGAAACGTACCGCCTGGGTCATGGGACTCGCGGCAATCGGGGCCTATATCGTGTGTTTTGTTCGGCTGCGCAGATTGAATCTCCGCGTTGTTATTGGTTTCGGTGGTGCAGCTGCAGTGGCGCTTGCGATCGCGATTGTATCCGTCCCGAATTTGCGCACACAGATAACCGACACGATGGGCTTATTCTCAGCAGACTTCGAGCGGGTCGACCTGGCAACGTCGCGTCGCCTAAGTTTATGGCATACCGGACTGTCTATGGTGCGCGCCAATTGGCTTAACGGCATCGGCCCGCGGGGATTTCGAACCGTGTATCGAGAGTTTGCGGGCCCAGATGATTTTTGGATCAAACTTGGTACTAAAGGCCAGACCCACCCCCATCTCATGGGCCTTGAAGTATTGATCGAGACCGGGGTGATCGGACTTATTGGATATGTCTTGTTGCTGATTATTTTGGGCCGTGAAATGTGGCGCCAACGAATCGTTGAGCCCCAAGCGGCAATCTATCTGATGATCGCGCTAGTCGCGCTGTTCCCGCTGAACGCACATCTCGCATTCTATGGTTCGTACTGGTCCAGCCTGGTTTGGATCGCCATCGCGCTCGGATGCGTGAGACGCGATACCGATCCCGGCCCAGCAGCTTAGGCGCAGTCACTCTAGGCTTATGAGCGGGAAGGGTCGCGTTTGTTTGCGCGCCGAGCCTTACGCGCCTTGAGCGTTGATTTTTCGCTCGCAAAGTGCGCCTTTTTATCTTCGCCGCGCCGGTAGACAGCCCCCCATTGCAACTCTTCATCCTGCTCAAAGCGTTTGCCAAGCTGCCAGGCGATCTGCGCGCGCGCCAGCTCGAGGCCAAGGTAGAACGCGTGGGGACCATCATCGTCCACCTTGAGCGCTGCAAAGAGTTCGTAAGGATCGGTGGCCAATTGAAGTCCGTCTCGATTGTAGATACTGATCCCATCGGCCGACACTTGAATACGAAAATTGGGATCTTTTATTTGCCGCGCGAAGTCTTCGATTTCAGCGGCGTCGTAGGGATAGGGGTGGCGGTCGTGTAACGCCATCAAGCCTTCATCGATATGACGCGGTGGGCTGGCATCTTCACGCGCGGCGAACATCACCCGCCGTGCGTGATCGAGCTCTTTAAGCACGCTTCGACAATGTTTGCTCACCTGGGTGGTGAGCAGCCCGGTTACCTTTAGCTCCGATGCTAGACCGAGCAATAGCGTGTTGGTGCCGAGCGTATCGGCGTGGGTTAATTCCGTTAGATTGCCGATCCCCATCATGATGTCGACATCTGGGTAGCGCTGACGTAAGGCGTGATAACGAACGATCGAGTCGGTTAAGCCGTAGTGGATCGGATCGAGGATCGCATCGGCGTAAAAAGGTCGCTCCCGCCCTTTAAACGCCTCGATCGTGCGGAACAAGGATGCGATATCGGCAGGTTCGTCGCCGATCAAGATTGGGATGGAGGCGACTTCGTCGGCGATCCAAAGCGTGCTTGAGCTAAGACTAAACAGATAATCCGCGCCTGCTTTGCCGCCGCGCAGTAGCTCGTCGTCCAGCAGTGAATCCACGCTTACCGTGAAGCCCGCGGCTTTGAGCGTAGACACCGCTTGTTCAAGGTGCGGAAAGGGCGTGTCCGGCAGACAGCCGATGTCGATCACATCTGCCCCATCGTCGCGATACTCGGTGGCACGGCCGAGGATTGAGGCGATTGAGCAATGCGGCGCGTCGACCAATTCGGCGAAAATTTGCATGTCGTGTTGTCGCAGATCGTGCGCCTTGCCATCGACGCCAAAAAAGCGCGGGAGATCTTTTAGTTCTTCTGGTCCGCGTTCCACTCGTACGCCGAAATGGTTGCTCAGGGTCGCGAGGTCGCCGCGACAACGACCCGGGAGCAGGATCCGATCGAAGGCCGCGACATCGTCTAAACGTTTTTTGATCAGCTCGCCGGTCATTAGCGCGGCGACCGCGACGCCGAGCACTCGAACCTCATACTCAAAGGCCGGCGCGGACATTCCGGAGAGCGTTCGCAGTAAGCTCTTTTCCGCGAGTTTGCCGGTAATGAATAGAATACGTTCAGCCATGCTAGGGCAGCCCCAGAGGTAAATTGTCAAACATATCAAATGGTTATGATGTAATTGTCGATATAGCCAAGGTATTTAAAACAATCCGTCGAGTTTTCAGGCAGTTATCGAACAGCCGGTCAAAAAGTTTCCGGGAACACTTGCCGAGCGACCGTCAGTATCCTAGGGTTTAGGTGTGAAGCGATAGAATGTTGGTCAATCTGAAAGGGGGATCCTATGTTCGAACAAGACCAGGATACCGTCGATGTGCTTCTGTCAGAAAGCGACACCTTTCGTCGTTTATACGATAAACACATCGCTTTAAAGTCCCAAGTGCAGGATGCAAATGGCGGGGCAATAAGCATGGAGCAACTAGCCCTCGAGGAACTGAAAAAAGAAAAACTTTCGTTGAAAGACCAAATGGCCGAAATGATTAAAAATTACCATTCGGCTCACGCCTAACGATTCAACGCAACCATAAGAAGTAATGCAACACCACAGGCCGGTCCCGTCCCCCTAACGGGCCCGGCCTTTTTTTTGTGCTAACGCCTAGGCTTTATGAAAAGCGTAGGTCGGATCGGCAACACGGCAACGCGCTTCTTCAAGACCTAATTCACGCCGCACGATATTCGTACCGAGTACTAGCGACACGCATTTAAAATGCGCGATACGACGCGACAAACCCTCGCGTCCAAAACCACAGTCTGCCGTGATGATTAAACGCTCGGCTGGCACGTATTCCAGTGCATGCCGGATCGTGTCGGCTACCATCTCTGGGGTTTCAACGGTAGTACGCGTGTGGTCGACCACACCGATCCCGATCTTCTTGTCCGTTTTATATTTCTCGAGCAGTTTAATATCGCGTGCTTGATTGCTACCGCACTCCAACATTAGGACGTCGCAATTCATTTCTAGAAAGTGCTCAAGCGGCCGTTCATAGCTCGGGCGCTCCCAGTAGAAACTTTGTTGATTTGGATTGCCCCAACAGGTATGCGCCCACACCTCACTTTCTACACCCTCTACCTGGCGATTGAAGGCCTCCGTGTAGAACTGGAGGTCCTTGTCGGAACACGGCGGCTCGGTATTGCAGTTAAAGTGATGCACCGGTTCTTCGATTTGAATGATAGGGCAGCCGGCGTCCGACAGTTCGCGGTATTCCTCATTCAGGGCCGTGGCAATGTCCATGATCATAGCGTGGTCGTTGGCGTAGTGTTCGTTCCACAACATCATCGGAATACAGGTTGCGCAAATAGATCCGAACTTCACCGGCCGGTCGGTCATTTTCTGTGCGGTCTTCCAGACCTCAACAAAATCTAGCGAACCACGGGTGATTTTGTCGGTCACCATCGGCGGGGTCCAAGATTCTTGTACCTCGTACAAAATGTGTCCCGGCTTCATGCCGCCGTAATCGAGGAAATGAGACGAATCGCGAAATCCGGTGATACCGTTGAGGCGCTCGATCGTGTAGAAAAACCATGAGCGGCCGCCGACTTCGAGATCGAAGCGTGTATCGCCATCAACAATGACGTCGAGCCCCGCACGCTCTTGTTCACTGATATAGCAGGCCACTGAGTCGAGATATTGTTCGCGATATTGCGAATCGCCCATGGCGACGGTGAACGGTCGCCCATGGAGATTTTCCGTAAACCATGATGGCTTTGGAAATGAGCCAACCATCGCAGTAGTCAGCGGTTTATTAGCCGTGGCGTTGAGCATTTTCGATCTCCGTGATGATTCTTTGGGTGCCGGATGGTCCGGTGGATGCGCAACCATATTGTATGTTGGACGGACATTCTAGAGACCCGGGTGTCGGTTTGCGAAAGCGCACCTGGGGCGTCACGGCAAATCTCGGGGTCAATTTCATCTATACTTCGATGTAATAAGTAGTTCGATTTTTAGAATATTGTTGGATGGGTACCTTGGCATGAAACTGCAGCAACTGCGCTACATATGGGAGGTTTCGAAGCACGAACTCAATGTGTCGGCGACAGCGGAAAGCCTATTTACCTCGCAGCCTGGGGTGAGTAAGCAAATACGCCTATTGGAGGATGAACTTGGGGTCCAAATATTTCAGCGCAGTGGTAAACATTTAACCGAGATTACCGCAGCAGGGCAGGCCATCATTCAGGTTGCGGGTCATATCCTTGGGGAAGTCGAAAACATCAAACGCATTGCCGCCGAGCATTGCGATGACACCCGCGGCAGTCTGTCCATCGCAACCACCCATACCCAAGCACGTTATGTGTTGCCACCGATAATCGAGAAGTTCATCAAGGACTATCCCGAAGTGTCGCTCCATATGCATCAAGGGACGCCGATGCAGATCTCAGAGCTGGCCGCCAATCGCAACGTAGATTTCGCCATTGCGACCGAGGCGCTCGAGTTATTCGACGACTTAATCATGTTGCCGTGCTACCGCTGGAATCGCAGCATCATCGTACCGGACGGCCATCCGTTGGCGGCATTGGACAAGTTAAGCCTGGAGGCGGTTGCCGAATATCCGATAGTGACCTATGTGTTTGGCTTTACCGGTCGCTCACAGCTCGACAATGCGTTCTACGAACGTGGGTTGACGCCGAAGGTGGTGTTCACAGCGGTGGACGCAGATGTGATCAAGACCTATGTGAAACTCGGTTTAGGCATCGGGATCATTGCCAGCCTCGCCTTTGAGGAGAGCGCCGACAGCGGCTTGAAGGCGCTCGATGCTAGCCATCTATTTGAATACAGCGTTACCAAGATCGGCTTTCGCCGAGGATCTTTTCTACGCGCCTACATGACCGATTTCATCACCTTATTCGCCCCGCATCTTGAGCGGGACATCATCGAACAAGCGATCGAGCTGCGCTCCAAAGAAGAGATTGACCTACTGATCCCGGCGGCACGCCTGCCGAGCCACTAGGGCCTTAAGCGCAGGCCAGCTCATCGGCCGGTTGCTCATGCTCCAACGGCTCGAGGATTTCCTCGACAAATTTCAAATAGATCGTGTAGACCCGGGTTTGTGCGTGTTCGTCGGTGACGACGAAAAATGGCGCTGTATCGATACCATACCGCGTGGCCAATCGGGTGCCGGCGTTGCTGCCGATAGGTTCATCGGCAACCAACACGCTATCGATGAAATGCCAATAGCCGTTTTCACGTAGATGTTGTTCGACCTGCCCGCATTTTGCACAAGCGTCGCCGGACTCGGTTAGTTTCTTAACAAACGTGATGTGCATAGTCGCCACCCTGAGTAATTAACGATACGGGAAGCGGATGCTAGCAATCTTAGTATATTAGGAAAAAGAATATATTTATCTATTTTTATAAGAAAAACGAATAATTGTAATTGCCTCGACGACCCGCACCGATGGATCGGCGGTGAACGAACCGGCGAATGTTGCGGCTGCTCGCTTAGGCTACGGTTGCGCCCAGGAATCGGTGTGGTAGGAAGGTGCCGTGTGAGGACAGATCAGTGAACCTTACTTTTTGTTCGTCTAATGGTTCGATGATCAGATGGATACGCGATACATCGCGATAGACGTTATCGATGACAACATTACACACGCTGTCGCGGCCAATAATATTTTTGCCATCCTGCAGCGGATAATCGCGCGATTGGTCGTCGATTATTCGAAAATTACCGCTGTCGTTGGCAAGCTGGAAGTCGTGCTTGGAGAATCGCAGGCTGACCCGTTGACCGGCACCGAGACTGACGTTGACCAACTCGCCTTTCGGGAGGCGGCTGAACTCGCTGGTTTTGTCGGCCTGCTGCTCGATGATCACAGAGTCGAAGATTATCGTTTCTTTAAGACTCGGATTGGGTGAATCTTCGCGTTCGCTATCGGCTACGCTGCCCTCGCCAGTGTTGCTCTCCACGCCTTGGTTTTCTACCAGCTGGCGTTCTCGCTTCTTGACCTTATAGGTCTGCTTAATCACGTCCTGACGGGAGCGTAGATACTGCATGTATTTTACGAGCGCGACCCGACGTAGTTCGTCGTAGCTTTTGTCTTTGTCACTGAGCGAACGCATGATGTCTCGCCAGTTGTGGTCCTGAGAAAAGACGTGGGTGTCCAGTTTTTCCAGGTATTTGGTGATGCTACCGGGTTCTTCGATCGACTTTGAAAGGACTTCGACGAATTGTTGTTCGACGTTTTTGATCGCCTTGGCTTCGGTGCGTAGTTCTTGCAGGGATAGGCCAACCATTTCTGCGATTTTTTTTGCCGGCACGTCGGTCCGGCCCGAGAGCGCGAATTCGACTTCGGCTAGCGTGCTGAACGATATCGTTTGACCGCCGACCTCGAGCGACAAGGCCTTCGTAAATAGTTTATTTAACACGTTCAATGTAGCTTTCGACCCCGATTCAACGATGACAGACGCCGGTCCAAACTAGTTCCGGATAGATCTCTAGACATCCTTGCCCCCTAACTTGGCCATTATAGACATCGGCTTGTAACCGCCTACGGTCATTAGGTCGATTCGTGACTGTATTCACAAACCGTTGTCTATAAAGGGGTATCGGCAGGCGCGCTATTTTCCATAAGAACCCACCTACCCTCTAGTGTTTTCATCAAATCGAGCCATAGGCTGGCACCCTCATCGGCAAAGATTGTCGCCTCGTCGGCCTCGATCAAATGCCAATCCCCGCGTGCAATTTCGGCGTGCAATTGCCCTGGGGACCACCCAGCGAAGCCCGCATAGTAATTTATCGGACGCGCGGCAGCCGCAACTTTATCCGCCAGCAGCGAATGCAGGGTTATGGTGCTATTCACGAAATAGACCCCGGGTAATAACCGTTGGGCCGACGGAATGTCTTCGGTGGCGTTAACCAGCAAGCGCACGGATCGGATTTGGACCGGACCGCCGAAGCGAAGTTTGGTGTCCGCATCCTCAAGGCCCACGAGCTCTGGAAGCATGCTGACCACGGACACGGTGGTTGCCTTATTAATGATGAGACCGACGCTACCTTGGAGCCCGTGTTCGGTGAGTAACACGACCGAGCGGGAGAAGTTTGGATCCGCGAGCGATTTTGCGGCAACCAGGAAAATACCCCGAGCCGGCTCGCGCACGATTTTCGGCAGGGTGTCCGGGTTACCGGCGAGCGCGGTTGCAGATAACGAAAGCCAAACGGCTACAGCACAACAGAAAAATAACGCCGCAGCGGATCCACGTGAATGCAATTGCGGTCTAGTCCGCATCAATTATTTCGTCCAGACACCGAATTTCATCATTTGACGGATCGAGACAGCGCTCGCGCTGCTCGTTCGACCATGATTCAAGAACCATCATCGCCGCGTAAAATCGGCTCAAATCGTTATCCACACTTTCAAGTATAGACCTGATGGGCTGAACGTAATTGTGGTAAGTCGCGATTGAGGTCAACTTGGCGTTATTCATATCTTCCGCCATCCAATCATCATAGCCGTCGTACCCGCCCCAGCGCTGTTTAAGCACGAGATAGGCAGCCGCTAGTTCGTTGAATATCTGCTTTTTCTGCGCGCGTTTGCTGTCATCGTCCTCCACCCCGGCATAAAGCGCTCCTAGTTTTTCTCGATACTCGAGGAGGAGTTCGTAGAATTGTTGTTGTCGCTCGGTGTCTTGGCGTTGTCCCGTGTCGAGCTGGTCGTTTGCGGCAAGCCAGCGTTCGATACCGATCTCCGCCACCGCGCTGGCAAAACTCTCGTTGAATACCGTATCGCCGTCGGCATAAAGCAATTGATGCGCGAGTTCGTGAAAGATGACCTCAACGATGCGTACATCGTCCCATACCAACATCGTATTTAAGACTGGATCGTCGAACCAACCGAGCGTCGAGTAGGCAGCGACCCCACCGACGAAAATATCGTTCCCCTGTGCCGCTAAGGATGTGGCGAAGCCGCGCGCCTGGTCCTCGTCGAAAAATCCGCGGTAGCTTAAGCATCCGACGAAGAGAAAACACGACGAAACCGGTTCGATCGAAAGCTCGGGCGCGGCGAATACGTTCCACACCACGTAAGGTCGTTTGAGGTCTGCGTAGCTTAGGTAGCTGTCATTGTCTGGAAGTTTCAATTCTCGTGTTGCGAATCGTCGCGCTGCGACGACAAGTTTGAGCTTCCGTTTGAGCGCTACAGGCGTATCGGACGCGGCAATCAGATCATCGACAGGAACGCGTCGCTGCATAACCTCCAGGTGCCCGCTAATCGCTTGTCGATAGTAGCCGAGCGTCGAGCAGCCGCTTAGGGCTGATGCGAAAACGAATACCGCGAGTAAGCAGCTCTTGCGGTATCGAGTTAACGGGTATTTTTTTGCGCACACCGGCATAACAAAGTGAGTCTATATTGCATTGTCTATCACCCAGACAGTGCTACAGCCGGGCCGATATTGATAGGGTAGAATATGATAAACAAACATGGTGGCGCCGCTATGCACTCAACCTTGATCGCCGTCGTTGAGCTTCGCCGACTGATTGACGCTGACGCGGTGCGGGTCATCGATTGCCGCTACGATCTTGGTGCGCCATCCGCGGGACGTAATGCCTACCGATTGGGACACATTCCAGGGGCGGTTTACGCCGACCTTGCCGAGGATTTGAGTGGCCCGGTCGATTCTGACCGCGGTCGTCACCCGCTACCATCACTTGAGGCAATGTGCGAAACCTTTTCCCGCCTGGGTATCTCGGCGACACAGCAGGTGGTGGTCTATGACGATACGGGTGGCATGATCGCGGCGCGGGCATGGTGGATGCTGCGTTATTTGGGTCATGACGGGACCGCGCTATTAGACGGCGGTTGGGGTGCTTGGCAAGCATCTGGAGCAGCGAGCGAGGTGGGTGAGAACACGCTAGCGCGCACCGAATTTAGCGGATCCCCGCGATCGCCATATCTCGTGACGATCGACCAAATCAGTCGACCTGAGCAACTCATCGATGCGCGCGACCCGAAACGCTACCGTGGCGAGGTCGAACCATTGGACCCGCGTGCCGGACATATCCCGGGAGCGAAGAATCATTTCTTCCGGGACAACCTAGACGGCGACGGATTTTTCCGTGCCCCGGCCGAGTTGAAACAGGCATTCCAAGGAAGTTTAGGTACACTACCCGGATACGAAAGCGTGCACTACTGCGGCTCTGGGGTGTCTGCCTGCCACAATGTCCTCGCGCAGATGCATGCCGGATTGGACGAGCCGCGCCTGTATTGCGGCTCTTGGAGTGAGTGGTGTGCGGATCCTGACCGGCCCGCCGCCGTGGGCGACGAGATATTCAATGACTGACACACGCTGGAGAAAAAATCGCGATGAATAATTTGTCGGCGAACATTCTATGCGCCATTGTCGGTATCGCGATGATGCTGATGGCCGCGATCGCGAGCGCGACAGAAAAAGATGTGCTGCTCGTCCTCGACAATTCCGGCAGCATGAAGAAGAACGATCCGAACTTCCTTGCTCGCGGTGCGGTTGAGGCATTCATCAACAACCTCGATGCGGATTCGCGCGCAGGCGTCCTTATCTTTGACCACGGGGTTAAACAAGCCGTCCCACTAACGACGATTGACGACGACGGCCGGGCCGCGTTGATCGAGAGTCTGACTAATATTAATTATCGCGGCCAGCTAACCGATAGCCCGGCGGCCGTAGAGCGGGCGATATACGAATTGAAAACGAATGCGCGCGATGGTGCCGAGCGTTACATCGTTTTTATGACCGACGGAATTGTCGATACCGGCAAACCTGAAGCGGATATCGAGAAGACGAAATGGTTGCGTGAAGAGCTAGCGGTCGATGCCGCCGATAACGCGATTAAAGTATTTGCGATCGCCTTCACTGAGCATGCCGATTTTTTCCTCATTCAATCGCTCGCGAAAAAGACGAATGGTGAGTATTTTCGCGCCCTGACGCCGGCAGATCTTTCAGGCGTTTTCGACACTGTGCTGGGCATTCTAAATGCGCCGGCGCCGCCAACGTCGGTTGTCGAGACGCCGATCGCAGCGCCGGTAACAACGCCAAGTGGTTCCGTAATTACACCGATACCGGACGATACGGTGACCACTGAGCCATTGGCGCCGCCGGTGGACCCAGCGGAATTACTCGCCGGTTTATCGCCAGACGAACGTCAGGCCTTGGAGGAGATCTCGGAACAAACCGGGATACCGATGGACCAGTTAGTTCTAGAACTTGTTGGCCCTGAAACTGGGGTCACGGTCATCCCACCAGATGATGGTGGTGTGGTCATAACCTACCCCGAAGACGAGATAACGGCGGAAGACGAACGCATTGGCGTTGCCGTCTTGGCCGCGGCGGCAGCCGGTTTATTGATACTGGTCGGACTCGTCGTTTGGTTCATTCGGCGGAGAAATAAAGCGTCGCCCGCAGATCGTGCGGCGACGCCAGCGGTGGCGGCCGATGATGCGCCTTTGATACCGGAAGCGTTTATCAACGATGTGCATGGCTATACGAATGACCCGGCGATTCAACTCGGCGAAAAGCCGTTAATGGTCGGCCGGGTCGCGGGAACAGATACGCAACACTTGGACTACCTTGTTGTGAGTAAGGGCACTGTCGGGCGGCGTCATGCGGTAATTAAGTACAAGGACTTTTCGTTTTGGATCGTCGATCAGGGAAGCGTTAACGGCACCTTCGTCAACGGTGAACGTCTCAGCGGCGAGCGACAACTCAAGCATGGCGACAAGATCAGATTCCACAAATACGATTTCGATTTTTCTCAACCTGAGATGGATGATGGCGCCCACACGGTATTCGCCGATCCCAATGCGGCCGATGCGACGATCGTAGCCGGCGCCGCAACCATGGCGGCAACCTCGGCGATGGAGTTGGCTGCGAGCATTGACGAGCAAAGTGGCAAGGGCGACTTTGAATCGGCGCCAGCGGTGGACGATGCCGATGATTTATTCGGATCGGAACAGGATGCGGCCGATCTTGCGGCAACCGGTGATAGCCCGTCGGCCGCCTTCGCGGATTCGGCGGCCTTTGCAGACGCCGACGTTTTCGATATTACGGGTGAAACGGAAATGTCCGCGGCAGCCGAAGATCCTGCCGCCGAATCGAGCGGCGACGATACGCTTGAGGAACACGCGACAGCTATATTTGAGGCGCCATTAGGGGAAAGCGACGTGTCGCCGGACTTTGAGCCCGATGATGAAGAAGACTTAGGGGTTGAAATTAATCTCGATTCCGTTGGCGGCGACGATGCGGAGCACCCGAAAGAGGACGAAGAGGACTTGGGTGTTGAAATCAACCTCGATACGGTAGGAGACGGCAGCGAAGATGAATCCGACGAGGACGAAGAGGACTTAGGTGTTGAAATCAATCTCGATACGGTTGGCGAGGAGGGGCACTCAAGCCTGATACTCAATGAGCCACTTGTCCAAACGGCTGAAGAATTTGACGCTGATGCATCAGCGTTCTTCGAAGACATCACCGTTGGACCGACACCGGATGATGATTTGTATGATGATCCGACGCCCAGCGACGACGACCAGATGTCGTTGGATGAGAAACTCGAGCAGGCGACCGCTATTATCGATGGTAGCGCCGACGCTGGAGCGGATGCGGCGGACGATGATTTCGGTGAGATGGAGACGATGGCGAGATCGAATCTTAGCGAGCCGGACGACCCGAACGATCTAACATTGGATGAATTCATTGAAACGGATTCATTCGATGCGCCCGAGACAATTCCACCGGCTAATCCTAAGGCCGCGGCGGACGATGGCGTGAGCTTGGATGATTTTATGAGCACCTCGATGTTCGAAATCACCAACGAAGATGAGACCGTTCTGCCGGAGCACGTACCCGACGATCCGAAAGACGCCGGCGATCTGCCGCCCGGCGACACGGTCGTATTGCCGAGTAGTCCGCTGCATAAGAAGGAAGCGGATGATGACGACGATGACGAATCTGAAGACCCGACCGTGTTGAGGTAGCGATCCCAACGCGATCTTCCGTTAGCTAGCCAGTGCAAAAGGCCTTCGCGTTATTGGAACATCTGCAGGACGGCTGCGCCCATTCCGGCGAGGAGATCGCCAAGCAACTAGGAGTCACCCGGACCGCCGTTTGGAATCAGGTGAAACGCCTGCAAGCGGAAGGTGTTGCGATCCACGCGATACCGGGCAAAGGTTATCGCATACCGGGCGGCTACGAGTTTCTAAATCAAACTGCAATCGAAGTGGCGTTGAGTGATGCGAGTAGACGCGCAATCGCCGCCATACACCTCGAGCGAGTGACCGATTCTACGAATCAACGCTTGCTCGATCTGAACGGCGGAACGAGCATTCACGGTGTTGCCTGGCTCGCGGAGTATCAAACACAAGGACGAGGCCGCCGCGGTGGTAGTTGGTTGGCGCCGCCTGGTAGCGGACTATGTTTGTCATTCGGGTGGCGCTTCGACGCGCCACCGTCGACCATGTCGGCATTGAGCTTGGTGGTCGGTATTGCGGTCGTTCGAGCCTTAGCGCGACTCGGTGCATCAAACCTTGCCTTGAAATGGCCGAACGATATCTATCACGCCGATCGAAAACTCGCCGGGATCTTGATCGAGATGCGGTCTGAATTCGGTGGGCCGTGTGTCGTTGCGATTGGGATCGGTCTGAACCTTGGGCTATCTCCGGACGCACATGCACGTATCAACGAGCGCGTGACCGACGTGAGTGCGGCAAGCGGTGCCACGCCGTCACGTAACCTTGCCGCGGCAGCCATACTCGATGAGCTGGTCTTGATCCTGCAGGACTTCTCCATTTCTGGATTTGATCCGTATCGCGCACAATGGCAGCAACATGATTACTTGGCCGGCCGCCAAATTCGACTCGAAATGCCCGAGCGCGTCGTCCATGGGATTGCACGCGGGGTCGCTGTCGATGGCACATTGCTGATAGAGCACGACGGCACCACCGAAGCCTTCCTGGCTGGACATATCGTGCTGGAAGCAAACCCGTGATGTTGTTGATCGACGCAGGTAATTCGCGCATCAAGTCGGCGCTGTGGGATGGTAAAACGCTCTCCAATCTGAACCCTATCGCGACGCTCTCGGATGCGCCGCCCAGCGACTGGCAGACAATCGTGAACCCAACTCGTGTAGCAATTTCCAATGTCGCCGGCGCAGACGTGGAGGCTAAACTTAATGCCTGGGTTGCTGCCGCCTGGTCGCTTGAGCCGATCTACGCTTCAGTTCAACCAATGGCCGCCGGCGTTGCGACGCGCTACGACAACCCGGCTCAACTTGGTGTCGACCGCTGGCTCGCGGCGATCGGCGGTTATCACGCGCTCGGCGGTGCGGTCGCGGTGGTCGATGCCGGTACGGCGATAACTATCGACCTCGTTGATAGCAGCGGTGCGCATCTTGGTGGCACCATCGCGCCGGGTTTAGCGCTGATGGTCGAGGGTCTCACACGTAATACCGCGCGATTGCGCTTGGATTCGATCGCGCACACTGATAGCGTTGCGACGAATACGGCGACGGCAATATCGATGGGTTGCATTGACGCGCTGGCGGGCGGAATCGAACGAATGCAGCGAAAGGTCAACGAATTGTTTGGTGCAGACCACCATTGGGTCATTACCGGTGGTGAAGCACCGCAGGTAATGGCGGTGTGCTCAACAGAGTTTCGGCATTTCCCAGATCTGGTACTACAAGGCCTTGCGCTCACAATCGGTGAGTCGCCATGAGATGGATCACGATTGGCTTGCTGCTCGGTAACGTTATTTTTTTCGCCTGGCAATTCAACAAGCACCTTAACGATGAGACCGCCGCCGCCGCGGGAATACCACCGTTGCCGCCGGGCACACCGAGCCTGAAGTTGGTCTCGGAATTGTCCGAACTGCCACCACTGAGGGCCTCCGCGGAGAAGACCAATCGTGAATCGGAAACGACTAGCACCACCGAAGTAGTAGATTTTACTACCGAACTAAATAGCTTTGGGGAGCCCTCAGACACCTGTATCGAGGTCGGCCCCTTCGCTGAAAAGCAGCAACTTGATCGTTTCAGAAATTGGCTCCGCTCGCGTGCGACAACCGTGCATTCACGCGTTGAGACGGTTAGCGAACGCCAATTCTTTTGGGTCTACCTAGAGGCAGTATCCGACGCCGACGCAAAAAGAAGCCTCAACGACCTCGAACGCCGTGGCGTCAAAGACTACATGCTAGTTCGACGTGGCGGTTTGAAAAACGCGATCTCCTTGGGACTTTTTAGTTCGCAAGATTCCGTGAATCGACGACTCGCAGAAATGAATCGGCAGGGCTACAAGCCCGTAGTCGTACCAAAATTCGAATCGACCGAAAACTATTTCGTCCGCGCAACAATGGCACTTGGCTCGGAAGATACAGGAACCGTGTCCGGTGCGCTCACCGGTGACGTAACAGTCGAGCAGATCGAATGCAGCCGTATCGCGGCCGCTGCGGCTATCAGCGAGAGCGACGAAGCATTGCTCGTGCCATAGCCGCAAGAAATAACAAACCAGTGTTTGCAGCCAAGTCGATCACCAGCAAACACCATGTTCAAGCGATCCCCAATCCGGTTAGAATACGCACCGAACGGCTCGCCCAGCGAGCGCTTCTCCCAGTAATCCGTTTATATGCGTGAGTCATCTGGCTTACCGCCACACCATTGCCGGCTTAGCTCAGTTGGTAGAGCAGTTGCCTTGTAAGCATCAGGTCGGGGGTTCGACTCCTCCAGCCGGCACCATATGCCCTTCCCACAAGTTCCCACGAGTTCCTGAGTGCTCCACAATACCATTGTTTTACAGCATGTTATGGGCTCATTTCTTCCAAGTATGTCCCTTGACAGCCATGACTTAATGACGGTAATTTTGACGGTAACAGCCTATTTGAGTCCTTTTTGACTCGGGAGTTACCGTCACATGCAGGGTAAACTTGCTGACGTTTCCGTTAAAAACGCAAAGTCGAAGGAAAAGCCGTACAAGCTAGCCGACGGCGGCGGCATGTACCTGCTAGTCACCACGAAAGGCCAGAAATGGTGGCGTCTCGACTACCGGCTGAATGGGAAGCGGAAAACGCTGAGTCTCGGCGTCTACCCCGACGTGAAGCTGAAAAAGGCCCGCAAACGACGCGACGAAGCACGCGATCAAATAGCAGACGGCCTCGACCCGTCAAAAGCCCGAAAGGAAAAGAAAGCAGCCCATGAGGACGCGGACACCTTCAAGACTGTTGCCGAAGAATGGCGCAAGAAGTATTCACCCAAATGGACACCAACGTATGCTGAGGACATATACGCTCGTCTGTCGAAATACGTCTACCCCTGGTTGGGTAATAACACAGTAGACGCCATTACACCGTCCGACTTATTACGCGTTCTGCGACGAGTTGAGGACAAGGGCGCACTTGAGACCGCGCACAAGCTGCGGCGCCACTGCGGGCAAATATTTCGTTACGCTATTGTTACTGGCCGTGCCGACCGTGACCCGTCGCAAGATTTGAAGGGTGCATTAACACCCGTGAAGACGCGCCATTTCGCCAGCATTACAGACCCGAAGAAAATAGGCGAGTTACTCCGCGCCATAGACAGGTATAAAGGCAACATAGTCACCCGCTGCGCACTCAAGTTTGCGCCGCTGGTGTTTGTCCGACCTGGAGAGCTACGGAAAGCTGAGTGGGAGGAAATAGACTTAGACAGCGCCGAGTGGCGGATACCCGCCGACAAAATGAAAATGGACAGACCGCACGTTGTGCCGTTGTCTATACAAGCCCTCGAAATTTTGAAAGAGCTGCAGCCCTTAACAGGTGCCTGGCGCTATGTGTTCCCGAGCGTTCGCACTCGCCATAGGCCCATGAGCGAAAACACGCTCAACAATGCGCTCGGCAACATGGGCTATTCAGGTAACGACATGGTGGCGCACGGCTTTAGAAGCATGGCGTCTACCCGACTCAATGAAATGGGCTGGAATAGGGACGCTATTGAAAGACAGTTGGCACACGTTGAAGGCAACGCGGTGAGGGCTGCGTATAACTATGCCGAGCATTTGGAAGAAAGGCAGCGCATGTTGCAGGCATGGGCCGACTACTTGGATGGGCTGCGCAGCGGCGCGGAAGTAGTAGCACTTCGAGCGGCGGCGAGTTAATGACAACCATCGTTTGTGACTTTTGCGACAAGGAAATTGAAGGGGCGCCCGTAGCGCTCCGTATTGAGCATGGAGATTACGTTCGAGACGTAACAGAAAAGGTTGAGGTTCTGGACGAGGAGGGCAAGCGTGCGTGGTGCGTCAACGGAAAGTCTGAGTTTCGGGACGGGCCGACAGTCGAATATGCCTTTCACGTTGAATGTGTCGGCTATTGGGCACCTGCGGCCCGTCGTGCTGGGCATATAGGTCGTTACCAAATACAGCAACTGACTGAGCAATGCGAGGCTTTAAATAAGCGACCGAAGAAACGCGGGGCTAAAATGACGTGCGCCAATTGTAGGAAACCTACTAGCGCAGAATTGTCCTCGGTAGTTCTGACCAGTCCGGGTCGCCGTAGACGATTTTGCCATCGGTGCGTGCGAATGGCGGCCAGTTCAATTCAATAGGGTCCAAAGGCGTTTACAAAAGTGAACGTTTTTTGTATATTTCTCACTAGGTTTGGTTACTTCGTCTAAACAACGGAGAGGATCGAACCACCAAGCTGCTTAACGCGGCTTTTTTTTCGCCTGTCTGAGTCGCACTATGCGACGCTGCCATATCCCAAGTCGCTTAACGCGGCTTTTTTTTCGCCCGCATTTCGCGGGCGTTTCTATGTATGAGGTATTGAAATGAAGAAACTACTTAGACGTCCCGACGTGCAAGCCGCCACCGGACTTAGCCGCAGCGGACTATACGCACTCATTGCAAAAAACGCTTTTCCGCGCCCGGTCCCACTTACCGAGAACGGTCGCTCTGTCGCTTGGGACGCGGACGCAGTTGAGCACTGGATAACGTCCCGCATAGAAGCAGGACAAAGGGGGTGACGTATGGAAGCAAATAAAAAGGCCGCTGAGTTTTCTCAAGCGGCCTCAAATGCTTTTCCCATCCCAAATAATACATCGTCGCCCGCCACCTTGCTATTGGGTAGGCTAGAAAAAGTCATAGACCGGGGAGGCGGACAATACTCTGCACTCTGTCCTGCTCACGAAGATAAAAGTCCGAGCCTTAGCATTAAGGAAACTGACGACAGGATACTTTTATATTGTTTCGCGGGGTGCAGTGCTGGCGACGTAACGGCAGCCGTTGGACTGTCGCTCGCTGACTTGTACGAAAGGCCACTCGACGACAGGCGACTTTTACTGAAGCGGCCACGTTTCGACGCCCGCGCACTGCTCCTGATGCTGAAGCATGAAGCAACAAAAGTCGCCATTGCAGCCCACGACATAGCAGAGGGCCGCACGCTTACTGAGGACGATAGGAAGGCGTTAGAAACAGCCTCCAGGCGCATTTCCCGCGCTATGGAGGCTGTGACGTGACTCTAGTCGAAGACGCAATAGCGGACGCAAAAAAGGTAGACGAGACGGCAGCCGAGTTGGACGCACTGCCTGATATAGGCAACAGCGTACTCAGCGCCAGTGAGCTAATGGCACTCGACATACCTGAGAGAAAACTGCTTTTCCCCTTCCTGCCACAAGCCAGTAACTCCATGATCTTCGGGCCGCCTGGTCACGGGAAAACGTACTTCACGTTAAGTCTGGCCGTCTCTCTAACGTGCGGTACTCCTTTCATGAAGTGGGACGCGCCGCCCCCTACTGGTGTGTTGTACATTGACGGCGAAATGCCGCTTGCGCTCATGAAGGAACGCGTGGCGTCGCTTTTACCGGGCAAGCCCTCTGCGCCGCTGGAGTTACTCAGCCATGAGTACTTCTTTCAGAAACAAGAAACGGACTTGGTGCTGTGTGACCCTTATATGCAGAGCCGCGTGCAAGCCTTCCTTGAAAGTCGCCGCGACATAGGCTGCGTCATTATGGACAACTTGAGTTGCCTGCTCCCTACAGTACGCGAAGACAAGCGTGACGAGTGGGCGCAGCGTGTCATGCCATTTTTGTTGTGGCTTCGGCGTCGCCAGTTAGCCACTGTCATGGTGCACCACTCAGGGAAGGATGCGACAGTACAGCGTGGCACGTCCAGCCGACGTGACGCGCTCGATACCGAGCTACGATTGCAACGTATTGGCGAGGATACCGAGGGCGCACACTTTAGCGTTCACTTCACGAAGTCCCGAGGCATGTACGGCGACAATGTAGCGCCCTTTGAAGCACGCCTAACGCAGGACAGTCCGCCGACGTGGGAGTGTCTGCCCATTGTCGAGGGCACCAAGGAAAGATTATTCGCCCTTGTTGAGGAAGGTATTGCGCACGTTACAGAAGCCGCCGAGGAGTTGGGTGTAAGCAAGGGCGCGGTCTCCAAAGCCGCCAAAAAGCTCCGCGACGAAGGCAGGCTTGGGCAGGGGCCAGAGTTGAAGTTGCCATGAAGTTTCCAGTAAGTTTCCTAGGAAACAGTTTCCACCTATGGAAACATTACCCTGCGAGTTTCCACGCTAGGAAACACCTAACGACAGTAATGACGCGTCTCTCCGGTAAGAGTTTCCAAAAACAAGAGCAGGAAATTTCCACCCGCGAAAATGGAAACTCTCGCCTGAGTTTCCGACGAGTTTCCCAACCCATGAGCAAAGGAAACACTACTATGAAATGTTCCGGCTGCAACGCTACCGTTAACGCCAATTGGCTTCACTGCATAGCGTGCAACGCTCCACTAAGTCCGCCCCTACATGTCATGTTGGAAAAAGCCGTCGAAGGCACGACGTTGACGGCAGACGAGTTTCGGGCCGAATTAACAGACTCCGACATTGAAGGCGTAGCGTTAGGCGAAACAAGTTTTGAATGCCTACAGACTGCAGCACGCACTATGGCGGAATGGCGTAAGTGGACGACGCGGACCTGAATTATTGGCTCGTGCGTTGGGGCGAATGGCGTCGCAACCAGCATTCGGGGCTTTCTCTGTCTCGCGAGACGACTTTATACCGAGCCATGGCCGGAAAGGTACGCTTGAGTATTCCATGGCGGCCCGAGGGTTTCTGTGTCAACGATATGTTCATAGACACGGACAGGCGAATAGCTGCCTTGCCTGACAAGTTAAAGCGAGTGCTTATTACAGAGTTCGTGATAGGCGGTGACGTGCGGGCTAAGACGGCTGCGGCGGATATGCCCACGAGTTCGTATTACCGGGCTTTGAATCGCGCAAAGAGGGGGTTACGTGAGGGGTTGGTCTCGTAGAGGCTTAGTGTTTTCTTACGTGTAATAGCTCAGACTTGACTTGACGGACAGTGTCAGTCTAGTTGGAAACCATCCTTTGCGGACACTCACAGTAGTCTCAAATCAACGTTTATGATGGCTCAGATCGAGACTGTCCACGAAATTGTGTAAGCGGCCATGATTTTAAATATCCTATCAGAGGAGAACAATCATGGAAGCAACGATGGACAAATCAAAGGTCCGTGCATTAGCCGAAGAGATCGCAAAAGGCATCAAAACTGAAGCTGA
>JAJFJQ010000045.1 GCA_021773835.1 Gammaproteobacteria bacterium | reverse complement strand
GGTGTTTATTGCAGGCGACGTCCTGACAATGACTTGGAATCAAAGACAGACCGACGTTCAACTGAATATGTTTATCGAACTTCGTTCGACGGGCGTTCATTGTTCTTGACGAAAGGGGGCCTCATAGGTGTTATATGGCGGGATCATCATCGGTCGTTGCGCTTTCTGCATCCTCAGCGATTTCTTTCATCTTTTTGTATGATCCCTTCCTTTTCGGCATGTCCATCCCTGCGTTGCGTTTAACATCCAAACTGTTTTTAACGCGTAGCGCCATCATTGCAAACACCTTAACGAGCTTGTGACCTTTTTTCTTCGTATGAAAGAAATTGCGAATCGTTTGGTTTCCGCACTGAGATATATTTCTCCATCGCCATATAACGTTGGGATAACCTGCAGATTACAGTGCACTTTGGAGATGTGAAAATACCGGCACATCGGAAAAGTGCGCTGTAAGCTGTCAGGTTGATCCCGTTGTTAGGCGAATTTTGCATACCGATCATGGAAACCTTCTATTGATGGTGCCTATTCGATGTCCCTTTTGTATCGGAAACGTTTCGCTCGTTCTTTCCGCACACGTTTTTCTTCTCGGTGCCTTTCATTGGACGCAACCCTTTCTGATGTTTCGTCGTCGACGCTTCGTGTTCCGCTTTTCGCCGATAGTTCTTGATCTAGGAATTTCCGACCCATCGTTCCGTACCTTTGTTGCAGCTCTGGCGACAAGGATGGCGGCCAAGTTCGGAGCCAGAAGTATCCCATAGGGCCGACAACGGGAATTAACAGCAGTATCGTGTATAAAATCTTGTCTCGCCTCTCCGCTTCAGATCTCCAAAGACGCCAAAGCAAAATAGCTGACAAGAAATATGACGCAATAAGTATCGATCTCGCCATTGCCTAACCAATTCGCCTAACGTCGCGATAACCTGCCCGTTATAGAATGCTTTTTATAAGCGACCATATTCATACGAGCGTTAAAAAGCATTCTGTAATGGGTCAGGTTCATTGCTTTGTTAGATTGCGCTTTCATACTTGCGCCGTTGTAAACATTGGAAATTGTAACGGTGGAGAATCACCGACTCCCCTCGCTATTGCTTCAACTTGTTTCGATGGCCACCGCTTAAAGCGAGCGGGATCGGTATATAAGGCGCAGCGAATCGTAATGCCGCACAACTCGCTCTCGCTCTCAACACATTTTCCTTTGATCCGATATCTGTCTAGATCTGGAGCATCTCTAACACCATTTGGCTGAATATAAAGCAAAAAAGCAAATGGATTCGCATGGACCGGCGACGTATCGAGAACCATATCGGTCTGCCGAATTGATTTTTGTGTACGAGGGTAAGCTAGCGGCACCATGGGCAGAACACCAACGATTGGAATGCATCTTTCGTAGTTGTCGAGTTCAAGCGTTTGCCGTTCAGTTCGTCTTCCGTTTTTGATCTTGAATCCTAAAACTGACCCAGAGTTGTGTATCGAATGCTTCCCACCGACTTCGCATTCGACTAGTTGATCGAAATCCATTTCGATCTCGGTTCCGCTTCCGTCCGAATATACATCGGAACTACTAAATCCGGAGCGTCGAAACTCTCGTACCGATGTACCAAAGTAGATGCTTCCATCGTAACCGATATCGACCCAATAGAAGGACCGAAGAT
Source organism: Gammaproteobacteria bacterium (assembly GCA_021773835.1). Lineage (GTDB taxonomy): Bacteria > Pseudomonadota > Gammaproteobacteria > UBA11873. The sequence continues at coordinate 949 of JAJFJQ010000045.1, read as the reverse complement.
AGCCGTCATATTGGAGGTAAATGCGTATAGGATGCTTACTTTGACTCATTCGTTTCGAAGCAATCTAACGTTGGGATAACCTGCAGATTACAGAATGCTTTTCTGGAGCGATAATGCACATGCTGCGTAAGAAAAGCATTCTGTAAGCTGTCAGGTTCATCTCCTGGTTAGGTGGATCTCTCGGTTCCATTTCCCTCGGTCGGAAATTCTTCGAATTGAATTGCTTCTCCGCCTATGTGATCCCAAGGCGCTTTCGACCCTACGAATAAGTGCATCTCTATTTCTACACCGGGATCTCCGTCTAGGCAACCCAAAGTAACACCGTGAATTTCACCGAGGTAGTGTCCGCACAATGTGGAGCCACAACAACTACAAAAGCTTAAACCCCATTTTTCTGTTGCAAGGTAGCTACTAACGAATTCTTTTCCCGATACCCAAGAAAATGATCCGGGTTGGATTTCTGCGTAGGCGGAACCCGAACCACTAAATGCTTTTCGACACTTCGAACAGTGACAACTGCGCGCATTACGTAATTCTTCCTTTATTTCGTAACGCACGTGTCCGCAAATGCAGCTTCCCGTTATTGTCACCTGCTGCGTTCGATTCAAACTCAATCCACCTAACGTCGCGATAACCTGCGCCGACTACCACCTAACCGCGTAGCGCCCGTAACCCTAGTCGGCGTCAGGTTCATTGCCTTGTTATATGGCGGGGTCATCATCGGTCGTGTTCCTTTCGGCATCCTCAGCGATTTCTTTCATGTCTTTGCATTCTTCCACCTGTTTCGACATATCCATCCCTGCACAATGTTGAACGTTCGAGTCCTTATTGATCCGTAGCACCATCATTGCAACCACCTTAACGAAATTGCGTCCCTTATTCTTCGGATGAAAGAAATTGCGATCCGTTTGGCTTCTGCACTGAGATAAATTTCTTCTTCGCCATATAA
>JAJFJQ010000044.1 GCA_021773835.1 Gammaproteobacteria bacterium | reverse complement strand
GATCACCTGCGTTGTCAGATCCGACGCCGTGTACGTGATCGTGTCATTCACGACGTCCAGCGCATCCAGATCTTGAACGGCACTTTGATCCAAGGTGTACACCCAGGTGCCGCCGGTCAATACGAACGAACCGTAGCCGTTATCGCCGACCGTACTACCCACGTCCGCGATCGTCGGGCTGTCGTCTGCGTCGGCATCGATGATCGCGATCGAACCCGTTGCCGTCACCGGGGCGTCACCGATGTCGCCTTCTGTCACTGCGCCCGTGACCGTGCCTGTAATGACGGCATTATCGTCCGTGCCGGTGATCGTCACCGTGATCACTTGCGTCGTTAAGTCGGAGGCCGTGTACGTGATCGTGTCATTCACCACATCCAGCGCGTCGAGGTCTTGTACCGCACTTTGGTCTAGGGTGTAGACCCACGTGCCACCCGTGAGGACGAATGAACCGTAGCCATTGTCACCAACGGTCGAACCCACATCCGCAATCGTCGGGCTGTCGTCCGCGTCCACATCAGCGATACTGATAGAGCCCGTCGCCGTCACCGGGGCGTCACCGATATTCCCTTCGTTCACCGCACCCGTGACCGTGCCACTGATCACCGCTGCATCGTCCGTGCCGGTGATCGTCACCGTGACCACTTGCGTCGTTAAGTCGGAGGCCGTGTACGTGATCGTGTCATTCACCACATCCAGCGCGTCGAGGTCTTGAACCGCACTTTGGTCCAGGGTGTAAACCCAGGTACCGCCCGTCAACACAAATGAACCGTAGCCGTTGTCACCCACGGTCGAACCCACATCCGCTATCGTCGGGCTGTCATCCACATCCACATCAGCGATACTGATAGAGCCCGTCGCTGTCACCGGTGCATCACCGATATTCCCTTCGTTCACCGCGCCTGTGACCGTGCCACTGATCACCGCTGCATCGTCCGTACCCGTGATCGTCACCGTGATCACTTGCGTCGTTAAGTCGGAAGCCGTGTACGTGATCGTGTCGTTAACGACGTCGAGGGCGTCGAGGTCTTGAACCGCACTTTGGTCCAAGGTGTAGACCCAGGTGCCACCCGTGAGGACAAATGAACCGTAACCGTTATCGCCAACCGTACTACCCACATCCGCTATCGTCGGGGTGTCGTCCGCATCCACATCCGCAATACTGATCGAACCCGTCGCCGTCACCGGGGCATCACCGATGTTGCCTTCGTTCACCGCGCCCGTGACCGTACCACTGATCACCGCCGCATCGTCCGTGCCGGTGATCGTCACCGTGATCACCTGGGTGGTCAGATCTGAGGCGGTATAGGTGATCGTATCGTTAACGACGTCGAGGGCATCGAGGTCTTGAACCGCACTTTGATCCAGGGTGTAGACCCAGGTGCCGCCCGTGAGGACGAAACTGCCGTAGCCGTTATCGCCAACCGTACTACCCACATCCGCGATCGTCGGGCTGTCGTCTGCATCCACATCCGCAATACTGATCGTACCGGTCGCCGTCACCGGAGCATCACCGATGTCGCCTTCTGTCACTGCGCCCGTGACCGTTCCTGTAATGACGGCGTTATCGTTCGTACCCGTGATCGTCACCGTGATCACTTGCGTCGTTAGGTCGGAAGCCGTGTACGTGATCGTGTCGTTAACGACGTCAAGCGCGTCGAGGTCTTGAACCGCACTCTGATCCAGGGTGTAGACCCACGTGCCACCGGTGAGTACAAATGAACCGTAACCGTTATCACCCACGGTTAAACCGACGTCGGCAATGGTCGGGCTGTCGTCCGCATCCACATCCGCAATACTGATCGAACCCGTCGCCGTGACCGGGGCATCACCGATGTTGCCTTCATTCACCGCACCTGTGACCGTACCCGAAATCACCGCCGCATCGTCCGTACCCATGATCGTCACCGTGATCACCTGCGTCGTGAGATCCGACGCCGTGTAGGTGATCGTGTCGTTAACGACGTCCAGCGCGTCGAGGTCTTGAACCGCGCTCTGGTCCAGGGTGTAGACCCAGGTACCACCCGTTAGGACGAATGAACCGTAGCCGTTGTCACCCATGGTCGAACCGACATCCGCGATCGTCGGGCTGTCGTCCGCATCCACATCCGCGATGCTGATCGAGCCCGTCGCCGTCACCGGCGCGTCACCGATGTTGCCTTCGATCACCGCACCCGTGACCGTACCGCTGATCACCGCCGTATCATCCGTTCCCGTGATCGTCACCGTGATCACTTGCGTCGTGAGATCCGACGCCGTGTAAGTAATCGTGTCGTTAACGACGTCCAGGGCGTCGAGGTCTTGAACCGCACTTTGATCCAGGGTGTACACCCAAGTCCCACCGGTGAGCACAAATGAACCGTAGCCATTGTCACCAACGGTGCTGCCAACGTCGTTAAAGACTGGATTGTCGTCATCGTCGACATCCGAGATAGCGATCGATCCCGTTGCCGTCACGGGCGCATCACCGATATTACCTTCCGCGACCGCACCGCTGACCGTGCCGGAGACTTGCGCTGCATCGTCTCGACCTTCGATCGTTATCGTCACCGTCGCCGTGTCCGTGCCACCGTTCCCGTCCGATACCGTATAAGTAAACGTGTCGAACGCCTGATCGCCTAGATCGAGATTTTCGTAAAGACCATTTGGATCGTAGAAGAAGACACCGCTAGCATTCACTGTGAGCAAGGCACCAGAGCCAAGGGTGATCTCAGTGCCCACAGCAGCCGCGCTGCCGTTCACCTCGGTGACGATTAAGTTATCGAGATCCAGATCGATATCGTTACCCAGTACGCCGGCCAGCGTTTGCTGCACGCCGACGGTCGCCAACTTGCCCGTCATCGCCGCATACTGCGCCGAGACCCAATCTTCCGAACGAAGTTCTGAGGCGATGCGCGCCTCGTCGAGCTGGCCATCGAAGTACGGTGCACCGCCATCTTCGTCCGTGCCGATCGTGGCATGGGAAGAATCCGTATTCGGGATCGCATCCAACGTGAAATCGTGGCTGAAGGTTCCTTCGAGCTTACCGTCAACATAGATTTTTATATTGTCGACATCGCTCGCGTAGTCGACGGTCCCAGTAATATGCTGCCATTCGTTGACCAACAACGGATTCGAGCTTGTTGTCACCGTGACCGCATCACTGCTGTCATCCATCGTGCGCGCGATGAGGGTAATGTCGTCGCCGCTTCGGATCAGCGCGATACGCGACGCACCGGATCCCGCCAGGTTACGGGTCACACCAAGCATATCGCCGCTGCCGCTGATCGTGTCCGCGTTCATCCAGATCGATAAGGTCGCAGCGCTGGCGTTGTTGATCCAGTCGCGGTCGTCGCCTAGATCGACGTACTGTGAGCTACCATCGAAATCCTGCGCATTACCAATTTTCCCGCCGGTATCGCTGCTGCCGACATTCGTCCCGTCGTAGGTTCCGCCGGAATCAACGACCGTCCCGCCGGCGCCGGGATCACCGTCTAAGTGATAGACCGCGCTATAGTCGGACCACACCCCAGCCGCATTCTGCCCGTCCGCTGCACCCGCATTACCGAAATACATATGGATGTAATCGGTGCTCGAGTTCGCATCGATCTGCGGTACGTTCACCCACACATACGAAGTACCGGCCTCGTTCCAGGTCTCGATTTCGTGTGAGAGCAAAGTGCCATCACCATCGTAGAAGCGCAGATCCTGCCCTTGGTCCTGCGTGTCACCATAGTTAATGTTGGTGCTATCGAGCGCGATCAAGACTGGAAATTCGGTCAGATTTTCGCCCCGTGTCGAATTGTCGAAACTAATAATGCGGCGGTATTGCCAATCCGCGTCGGCCCAGGCGTCGTTGGACAAGAGCACGGAATCTTCGTCCGTCGTGAAGCTGTCGTCATTCGCTTGGGGCGCGACGTTGATGTTTGGTGACACTGTGATACTGCTGCTTACGGCAACGCCACTAACCGACGAGGAGCCACCCGTACCCGGACCGCTATAGGCGATATCAATATTATCGAAATAGATGTGCTCACCAGCACCGTCCATGCCGCTCGTAATGCCGAAACGGAACTGCATGTCGGCTGTCAGCGAGGTATTGCTATCGATATTCATGACCCGCGTGCCGGAAACATTGCCGACAATGGAGCCGGCGCGCAAGGTAGTCCATGTGTTACCACTGTCGCTGGAGACATCGACGGAAATCATATCGACGGTCCCCGCACCGTAGCCGGAAAAATCGATGGTTAGGGTCGCGCTTGTCGCACTAGACAAATCCGCTGATCGATAGATGTACTCGGTAACGCCGCCATCTTGGTTGTCGAGATGTAACTGTCCGCTCTCAACTCGAATGTTACCGGTCACAGCAGATCCATCATCGTCAAACTCTATCCAATCCGAAGTCCACACCGCGCTGCCGTCGTCGTTAGCGTAAGACACGGCATCGAATTGATCGCGTAAATTCTCTGATAAGGTGAAATCGACGGTCTCTCCATTGACCCCGGAAGTTTGATCCCAGGCATGAAACGTGATGCCGTTCGTAACAGTGCCGTTCCATCCGGGGTTCGGCACGAAACGCACCAAAGTGTTGGCATCGGCGGCGAGTAGGACGGCCGCATTCGTCGATGGAGAACTAAATGCGTACCACTGCGCGCCACCTGCCGTCGAATATTCCCAAGTGCCATTCGAATTATCCACGCCGATAACCGCAATACCCTGCGTGGCGCCCGGATCGGGATCTGTAACCCAGGTCGAGATCAGATCCGATACCAGGGTGCCGGCGCTATCAAAGTCGTCTTGTTCGATCGCTGAAAGGTCATTCGATCCAGTAATCGTCGGCGCGACGTTGGAATTGTTGACGATGATCGACTGCTCGACCGAAGCGCTGCTCCCGCCGTCGCCGTCGGATATCGCAAAATTGACGTAACGCTGCGTAGTGGACGGATTACTCGAAACATTCTCGAAAGTGACGTTTTGCATTACCGCCTCGACGGCGGCGACGGTTGCGTTCGCATTAAAGGTAACGGTCAGTGGCACGCTGCCATCGGTACCACCTGCGACCGTGCCGATCGCGATCCCGCCGTAGGAGACTGTCGAGCCGCTGATACCGACCTCCCCGGCTCCGTTGCCGACATGGTTTATCGCCAAACGGTCGTCTGCCGATCCGGTCAACTCGAGGTCAACGACCAACACGCCGCCGTCAAAATTGGTCGAATCGGGATCCACCAAGGTCGCACCCGGATCGATGATCGTTGGCGGGTCCAATTCCGCATAGGACACCGCGGCACTCGGTAAGGTTATGACCGGATCGATATTCGGCGGGAGTATGTTCTCAATTAGCGTCAACGCACGGATCTTTTTAGCACTGTTGAGCCCAATGTCACCGCCATCGAACAAAACGGTCGCATCAGCGCTGGTCGTCCCCGATCCCATGGTTGTAGTATTGACGGTGAGATAGAACATTTCGTCGGGGTCGATATCTGTATTGTTGTCGCCGACGTTCCACTCCTTATCGGTCAAGGTCGTGACGATCGATCCGGCTGGCACCATTGCGCCGTCGAGATAAAGATCATCACTGACGATCATGATCCCGGAGAATGCGTTACCAGCGACGCCGATATCGAGGCTGCTTATTAACGTCGAGACCGTACCGGTCGTCGTACCGGCACCAACGTCGTCGGCAGTAAAATGATAGATACTGTTTTCAGCGCTGCCGCCTTCGTCGGTAAATAAGAACGTGCCGGCGCTAAGCACGACATCCCCAACAAGAACGTCTTGCTCCACTAGAGTAATACCGGTGGTTAAATCACCACCCGGTTGATCCATCAAGTGAATGAATATACCGGCGCTGTAGTCATCCGCCACGTCTGGCCGGAATACAATCACATCACCCTTGTTGATCGCCAGACTGTTCGTACTCGTCATCGTCTCGTCTTCATCGGCGACGAACAGCAGATCGCCGTGGAACAAGTCGACACTGTTCGTACTGCCAACCGTGATCACACTGCTGCCGACATAGTGCAATCCGTTGATGTGCATCTCGGTGTCGGCAGCAAACGATTCAAGATCAAAAAGGAGCGATATGCTGCCGTCGGAACCTGCGGGTTCGAACGAAAGATTCGGATCGCCGATCCCGAGGATATCCCCGGTCTCCCATGAGTCGATACCGGGCACTTTACTGTTATTGACGTCTTTATCCGTTGAAAAAAGGATCCGTACTTCGCGCGGCTGGACCGTAAACGAGGCAACCGCCTGCGCCGACCCACCGCTACCATCGAGCACTTCGTAAGTGAATGAATCGGCGCCGTTGAAGCCGGAATTCGGTGTGTAAGTAAAAGTGCCGTCGGCGTTCAATACCAAAGAACCGTTCGCTGGACCGGACACCGGCGTGGTATTAACCGTAAGACTGCCGCTGTCGATATCGGTATCGTTCAATAGGAGGTCGTCGAAACCGAGGCCGGCCACGTACGGTACGCCCTCGACCGCCATGAAGCTTTCGCCAACGGCAACGGGGTCGTCGTTCTGCGGATTGATCGAAATGACACTTGTCGAGACAGACCCAGTGGCGCCGGCGGCGTCCGTCCCGGAAAAATCGAAGCTGCGGTTACCAATCGTCGGATTTTGTGAGGTGTTTTCGTAAGTGACACCCCGGATCAACAGATCCATATCCGCTTGTGGGATAGGCCCGCCACCATCTCGGCTGATAGAGAAACCCGTGCCATCGAAATCGAGATCGAAAGTCGTGCCGCCCACGGTGCGGGTCACCACGTCCGCCGTGCCATAAGTAAACGTGTAACCACCAACGGTGATCATTTCGCTCGCACCGTCGAGCGCATTAAAGACGTTTATGCTTAAGCCAAGGTAGCTTGACGAATCGACGTCGCTGATGATGGCATCAGTGTCGGCGATCAAAATCGGGCCAGCATCTTCGGTAAATGTCGCGGCGAAGCCGTTGCCGGCATCATTCGTGCCGCTAAGGTCGACGTCGGGCGCGTCATTATCCGGATCGACCGTGATCGAAATAAATTGGCTGAGGCTATCGGTACCGCCATTTGGCGTGCCACCCGAATCCGTGACATTAAACTGAAAGGCGGTAACACCGTTCCAATCGTCGGTTGGTTTGAACTGCATGCCTTGGATTTGTGCCAAGGTGTAAACCCCAGTGGTGACCCGGGTCGTACCGTCGGCTAAGAACACATCACCGTTAACCGGTGCCGGGATAACGGTGACGGCATAGGTCAATGTTTGCGTGCTCTCGTCAGCCCCACCACCGGGCCCGTAAGCCACGCCGCCAAGACCAAGCGAGGTCAGCCCAGAATCTTCGAGCACCGTCAGATTGCTAACGGTGCCGGCGGTCAATACAGGCGCGTCGTTGACCGGAGTGAGGTCAATATTAACAACCGCCAACAAAACATTCCCACCACCACCACTGCCGGTGTTGCCGAGATCGTTGATAGTGATAGTGATGGTGTCGGCGTTGTCGCCCGCTAAATGGGTCGTCGGGTTCGTGTATATAAATCGAAATGCGGAGTCGAAAAAATTATTGAGATCCGACACGGCGCCCTGCAAGGTCATCGTGCTAAAGCCACTACCGAACACTGTAACGTCGAAATCGGAGGACGCGGTCAACACACCAGCGTTACTCGTCGATAACGTTACCTGAATAATCGCGTTTCCAGCATCTGGGTCGGCAATATTGATCGAGGAGAGATCGATGAATCCAAATGTATCTTCGATGACGATGACGTCGCTTGGCAGCGATCCGGCATCGTAAGGATCGTCGTTGAGCGCAGTGACTTGCACCGTTTTCGTGTCGACATTGGAACTATCAATACCGTCGTCAAAGCTGAATGAAATGGTCCGGTTCAGCTCACTCGGCGTGTCGCTACCATTGTAGAACGTGACGGATCGCAACGCGTTTTGAAAATCCGCGATGGTTGCAGTTTGCCCACTGACAACGGTCAAGGTGAGCTGATTACCGACGAGATTACCTTCAATATTGGCCGTGTCGGTAAAGCCGAGAATGTCGGCAGCCTCGTAGTTACCGGTTATTTGTACGTTTGCCGTGTACTGATTGGAAGGGTCGACGCCTTCGCGCCCGTCGATATCGACCAGGGTAAGCGACCCGTCGATGACGGTCGCGGTCGCCTGTTCGTTATAAGTCGTCATCCCTGCGCTTGTTGTAATTAAACCGGCATCATTGACGTCCTGAACGGTGATCGTCACGGTCGCGAGATTCGAGTTGCCGGTACCGTCGTTAGCGTAATAGGTAAACGTATCTACCCCGCTAAAATCAGTATTCGGTGTGTAACTAAATGATCCATCCGCGTTGAGATTGAATGACGCAGCGTTCGACGGCCCGCTCGCAAGGACCGCCGTAAGCGGATCGCCTTCTTCATCAAAGTCGTTCGACAGAACTCCCGCAGCAGCTGAAACGATTAAGGCGCCTTCCTCCGCTACGCTGTAGTCCTGTAGTCCAGCGGCAAAAAGCTCTTGAACCGTTCCAGCATCGAGCTGATTGCCGATGATCGCGACTTCATCGATCAGGCCGGTGAACATTTCATTGACCGGCGTAATGACAAGATCGCCGCTCTGCCGCGTGCCGGCACCGATCGCAATTGGCTCGTAGTTCCCAACGCCACCGGATGTCGTGGCTAATCCGCCGGTGTAGGTATTCGTATCGACTTCGTTGCCGTCCACGAACAGCACCATCCCATCGGCGCCAAACGTAAATGCCAGGTGGTGCCATTGCCCGGCCGTCACAGCCGAACTAGACGTGACCAAATTATCTCCCGTCGTGCTTTGCAGTCGGGCCTCGAGGTGTCCGCTTGCTGTGAGGTAGATACTGAGATGTCCGCCGGAATCTAGTCCATTTGAATCTTTAGAAAACAAATGTTGGAGATCGCCGTTTGCAGGCACGTCGGCATTAAACCAGAGCTGTACTGTCCCCGAGTCGAGCAAATAATCGTTCGAGTGGGGAATCTCGACGTAATCAGTTAGGCCATCGAACCGAACTGCGTTGTCACTATCACCGGTTAGCGCACCCGTCTCGCCTAGCGTGCCACCGTTATACGTCCCATCGTTTGAACCAGAACCGAGATCTGCCGCATTACCGCTTGTTTCACCCAGGCGCCAATAGCTCACTGGATTTAATGCCGTCGTTTTGGCTGCAAAGTCACCGGGATCGTTAGTCGCCGTCGGTGCTTCGTTTACGTTGTTGATCTTAACTACGAAATTTTCATCATAGGTAAGACCGTCGACGTCAGTCACTCTAACCGTAAGCACGTGGGAGGATTGGCCCTCGTAATCGATAGCAGTGCTATCGGCGATCGTTATGTCTCCCGAATCGACATCGATCGCAAAGGCGCCAGTAACACTTTGCGATTCAATCGAATAGGTAAGCAGTTGCTCGTCTGTAGCGCCCGTGCCGTCAAGCACGGTATCCGCATCCCATTCGATCACGTACGATCTAAGCGCAGCACCTGATAAATCATTCCATTGTCCGGCAGCGATATCGAACTCGAGGTGATTTTCGCTGCCACCGCCACTGGGCTCTAAAGCGCCGAAAGCAGCGAATGCGCCGGCTAGACTGTCGCCGCTTGCGTCTGCGAATTGATCGGCAAGAGCAACACCCTCGTACCATCGCCAAACGCCTTCAGCGCTCTGGTCGGAACCACCAAGCCAGGCGCCCGATAGGCCACCGTCCGAACCGGCCGAGCGTACTAGATCGAATTCGTGCGCAGAACGAATCGTTGCGAGTTGACCACCAACACCATTTAGATTTGCTGCTAGTGCTGCAGATTGTGCCGTCGACCAGGTAGCACCAACGTTGACGGCCTTATAGAATTTGCCAGTTTCCGCGCTATAGCTAAGGTCTGCATCATTGCTGAGTAGCGTCGCAATCAGCGCATCCCGTTCGATATCTGCGCCTTGAACGGCACCGACGACGGTGCCGTTGGGTGCGTTCTCGTCAATTCGTAATGTGAGCGTTGCGGTACTTCTGGTAAACCCAGGATCAATCGCATGTTCAACGGTAAGATTGTTCCCATTAACAATATCGGTGATAACGCCATTGCTGGAAACCTCGTTGAATTGCCAGTTCGCCACTAAATTTGGTTCGTCGTGATCCAAAACCGCATCGTAGTTGTTCTGGACTTCGATCAAGGTGCGGATATCGTCAAAAATTCTAACGTCGTACAGCGTGCCTGCGAACTCGCCTGTCGATTGAAAGCCACCGCCGACGGTGTCTTGATCGTTGCCAAGGACTAAGGTACCGCCGGCCGTCACGGTCTCTCCGTTTGCCAGACCGGTACCGTTATCGGTCTGCGTACCGTCAACAAACATGCGCCACGCGCCAACGGTATTATCCCAATTCACGGAAAGCGTGTGCTCAGCGCCATCGGCCAAAGTTCGATAATCCATCGCCGAGGATTCAACCTTGCTACCGTTGATCGTTAGCGACAGGTTCCCGTTATCACGAATATTAAATTTAATGGTATTGTCGTCGCCGCCGGTCGCATAAGAGATAAACGAGCTGCTATTTTCGAAGGACTCCATCGAAAAGCGCACTTCTGCTGTGAACTGTGAAAGGCCGCCAAAAATCGCATCACCATCGTCGGCAAACAGCACGATGTCATCGCCGTCGTCGACATTCATACTGAGGCCGCCGTCTGCGCTTGTGGTTAAATGCAGATCAAACGGCGCCGCCGTCGCAAGGGCAGCGATGTCCACCGTTGACAACGCTCGGCTGTATAGGCGCACGTCATCTAAGAGACCGTCGTATTCGGCCTCGGTTAGGCTGCCTCTGACGGAGCGTCCTATATCGATCGCATCGACATCCGTGACTTCGTCAAAGAAATCCGCATCCGCTGCACCGCCGCTGAGATACGATGCGCCGGCAACCTTTCCGTCAATATATAAAGTGTTGCCGTTTGTTCCTACGGTAACGGCGACGTGGTGCCACGCACCATCATTGATAAGGTCGTCGCTATAGCCAATGACATTACCGCCGTTGTCATTAATGTTTAGCCACTTTAATTGGCCACCTTCGACGCCAAACTTAATCAGTTCGTTTGCTTCATCCTTATCGGACACCCCAAAGATTGTACTTTCGCCAAGGTCCGTCAGCTTTATCCAAGCTGTGATTGTTCCTTCAGTGAATCCGCTAAATGTTGGGATGTGTGCGTTCAGATTGACGTAGTCACCGGACCCATCAAGCGCAAGTTTACCGGTACCGATTTGATTCGTAATTGCAGCGGTATCAATGGCGGAATCCCCTATTAGGGTTCCGTGATGCTCGTTTCCACTACCGTCGTTCGCATTCGCATCGAAGGTCCAGTGGCCCGTCAAATCTGTCGTAACGTCGGGCGCAACTGTTACTTCGAACGCCCCTATGTCGGGGGCTGCACCTGAATAAAGGCCGGCGAGCGATCCATTGCGATCGGGTTGCGCTACCCCAATGTCGATACCCGCGTCGATAACAGGGCTAAAGCTGGATACCTGGAAGTTTCCACTCGCTGAATCAATATAGAGTGGGTCTCCATTAATATCTGTGCTGTCGAGTGCGAAGTTTGCGCGGCCGCCGAGATTGGCGGGTCCGGTCACCGCATCGGTGATTAGATTGTGCGATTCCTGGGCAATCGATCCGCCATCAATTCTGATGCCGAACCCGTTGTTGCCGGTGATGACATTGTTTCTGATGACAGCATTAAAGCCCTCGACTGAAATGCCGTCGTCTTGCGCACCATGGATGGTATTGTGATAGAGCTCATGGTTGTTGCCGATGACAACCTCATCGTAGGGAAATCCGGTACTGTTGCCGTAGACCACGTTACCGATGATTTGCATGCCATCGGAATAGCTGAAGATCCCCGATTTAACGTTTTGCGTAACCGTATTTCCAATAAGTTGATTACCCGACCCATTGGTGCCGGTGGCAATCCCCTGATCGCCACTGAACGCAATCAGATTACCCTCGCCAGTTCCGCCACCACCAACGACTGTATTCGTCGCGTTCCAGAGATAGATACCCTCAGCAGCGTTACCGAGATCAACACTGCCGGTCACGTCGGTGCCGATATAATTGCCTTGGATGATGACCCCATCGGCACCATTGACTTCGATGCCTCTGTCGTCGGTCGCGGAGAGCACATTGCGCTCCCCAGCGGTGCTGCCCCCAATTATGTGATTCGAACCCTGATAGATGTAGACGCCGGTGCCTTGTCCGGAAAAGCCCGCGTCCCCGTCGGCGTTGGTACCGATGTAGTTGCCGATAATTACGTTGGCATTTGAATCATTCAGTCGGATCTGACCTTGGTCGTCATTACCGGCGATCACATTTCGATCAAGTGCGCTGGATCCGCCGATCGTATTGTTGTTCGATCCGTTAACGAAAATGCCGTAGCCGCCGTTACCGATATCGCTAGACCCTGAGCTATCGAGCCCAATGTAGTTGCCAGCGATCGTATTGTTATCTGAATTGACTTGAATACCGTCGCCGTCGAATCGGTTGATAATCAACCCCGTAATCGTGCTCCCATCGCTACCAGCGGCCAATCGAACCCCGTCTGCGCCGGAGGTGCCGACACCGTTGAGCTCGATGAGTGGAGTGCTTGGGCTTAGCGCACCGTACTGTGAAAATCCGTCGATCGTTACAGTCTCCGAAATCGGATCTAGCGCGCTTAACAAATTGATCGTCTGCTGGGTGCCGTCGGCCCCAATATTGAAGGTGATGACATCGGCACCGCCGTTATTTGCGGTCGCATTGGCATCGATGATCGCCTGACGCAACGAACCTGCGCCTGAGTCCGCAGTAGTCGTGACGAAGAATTCGTTAACCGCGAGGATACTGTCGAACGTCGCTTGCGCTGCGGCACTCAACGCTACGTTGCTTTCAATTACACCTGAGGTGTATTCCAGCTCCCAGTCGCCACCAAGTAAGAGGCTTCCCGTTAAGTCGTCTGACGCCGCAACATCGGTCTCGGTTAACTGAGCCAGCGAATTAACGAACGATTCGCCATCTGCTGTTGCAGCAAGATTACAACCATAGATCAATAAATCAGCAGTCTCCGTGAACGCACCAGCCCAACTTTGGATACCTGCTGCATTGTCGTTCAGCGCTTTTATATCGAGTTGTGTATTGCCGAGATCGATCGTGCCGTCGTCACCGTGCGAAATGACGTGCATGGCATCGAGGGACTCATAGCCGGCAAGGATCTCGCTGATTTGTTCGATACCGTCGCGGGTATTGTCAAGGATGAAAACGTCTAGTTGGCGGCCTTCGCTGGCGTTGCTCAAGAGGTCATCGACGAGTAGTTGATAGTCCGGGGTATCGGTGTCGACAAAGACGACTTCACGTGTCAGCTCATCTTTTACTTCGGCGCTGAACGCACTAAGGTCGACCGGCGGCGGTGCTTCACTCGCATTTTCAACCGTGGCGACTTCATTTTCTGTCAGAGCCGGTTGTTCGACGACGAGTTCGACGACATTCTCTGTCTCAAGTACGGCATCTGCTCCGCCGATACCGTCAGCGGAATAAAGTACCCGCGGTTCCAGTTCCTGGAACAGCATCTTGCGCTTCTTAATTGCATCGCGGCGCTTGCGCACCATGCGTTTCTTCTTAGCTTGTCGCCATTTCATCGAATATGCTCTCTATACGGAGGTCGCCTTATCTCGTTCTAGTTATTTATTTTTTTAGCGCGAGGCCATCCCCGGCACTTGGATATCCACAAGGCGCAATGTCGATATCCTTCGCTGGGTGTACGCTGGCTACCGCTTGCAATAGGTGTATTTCCGACAACTCTCGATCAGCTGTTTCAACGTGAAGCCAGATCCGTGGCTGCTGGTGCAAGCGCGGCTTCAGGTCAACCTGGAATCCAAGCTTTTGCAGGTCCAAGCGTCGACGCTCGGCGAGCGTCTTGTCCGGGTAACTACCAAACGAGATCTGACCTTGGAATTCGCCGTCGGTGATAAGTTCGGTGCCGCTGATGTTATGTCCCAAGATCTGCCCTTGGATTGCGACCGTGCCTGCGGTTGTTGCCTGTAATGGAGCAGCGACTAGATAACTCTCGATCACTGTTTCAAGCTGCTGGGCTGGCTTGATGCGTGTAGCAAGCGGACGCAGCGCTTTCGTTACCCGTTCCACTTCGGCCTCGTTCGCGAGTGGGCCAACCGCATTACAGGTAACGTCTTGAGCCGCCAGTTCATCCGGCTGTATATCGGCAATGGACAACGCTACGTTCGAATCCGTTGCCTCGGATGACGCAGGCGGGGCAGGCCCGGCTGCCGTTTCTAGCACCGGCTCGACGGCTGCATCGTCAAATTCAACCTGACATTTCAAGCCACTTGGGATTTTGTATTCTGGATTCGGCAATTCGAGTCGTACATCGAAGGTTCCGCTGGCCCCGTCGATGAACCGGTCAACCGAGACGACGGTCGCGCGATGGATCCCACTGCTGACAAGCTCAGGGAAAATTTTCGCAGACATACCGCTCTCAATCGTCCCGAACAGTTCAACCGGTGCGATAACCTCAACGCGTAGAGGATGTAATTGCGCTACAGTCACAATTGCTTGGTCTTCAATATATTCTCCAGTCGATCGGTGGCGCGCAGTAACGACACCATCTATGGGGCTGCGCACAGTTTTACGTCGCACTACAGCCTTCGCGCGAACGAGTTCAAGCGCAGCCAGTCGCTTATCGTCTTCTGCTTTGGTCAATAACCACTTCGACTTCGCGGCGTCGGTGTCTGCCTCATCTTTGTGGTGCAGTGGGATTGCCTTCTTAGCGTACAGCTCCTTAATCCGCGTGCTGTTGCGCTCGTCGAAGTCAAGGCTCGCTCGACGTAGTCCGATATCGGTATCCAATGAAGCGTTGAGGTGCGCGAATGCGAGCGATGCCTTCTCGACATCGGATTCGAGTTCCGCCAGTACCTGATCCTTAGTTACCAGTTCGTTGCGTTCGACATGGATCTTCTCGATAACGCCCTCCGCCGCACTGCTAACCTCCACGACCTCGTATGGTTCAATGACGCAATCAAGCGTCGGCAGCTCCGCGGCGCGAGCGGAGTGAACACACGCAATCGTCAACGCCGCGATCACCCCTAAGCGCCAGGGTTGACGGTGAATGGCTGTTGCATAACTACTCATGCCTAGACCTCTTTGTTGCATATGCTTGGTGTTGAAATCGTTACTATTCGGGCCGTCCAGCGAACGCCATTTGATCGCTGAGTTGTTGATCGGCTTTAAAAAGTTCGGCGCGGATACGTTGGTGGCGGCGCTCCAAAAGCCATTGGGTGAAGCGCACCGGGATCGCGCCAGTCCAAACCGGTAATGGTTCTCCGCGCGAACTTGCCTGGTCGACCGACCAACGCATTGCCTTCGGGTAGTACATCGCTACAAGCTCGTCTTCGATCGACAATATTGACACCGCGCTGCCTGGATCGCCCTGCCGTGCACAACGCCCAATCAACTGACGATCGATCCGGCCAGCTTCATGTCGCTCAGTCACGATCACATGTAGACCACCGCGCGCCTCGGCACCCGGACCCAGAGAAATATCGGTCCCGCGTCCGGCAATATTTGTTGCCACCGTGATGCGACCGCACTCACCGGCTCCCGCAACGATCTCCGCTTCGCGTTGGTCTTGCCGCGCGTTTAAAACTTCGTGTTGTAAGCCCGCATTTTTTAACAAGGCTCCGAGATATTCAGACTCTTCGACCGTACGTGTACCAACCAGCACTGGCTGGCCTGCGGCGTGCCGCTTGCGAATATCATCGATCACCGCTTGCCATTTCTCATCGCGAGTACCGAAAACCTGATCCGGTAACACTTTGCGCCGCGACGGTTTGTTCGTTGGGATCCGCACGCAGTTCAGTCCGTAGACCGAGCTGAGTTCGCTCGCTACTTCCTGGGCCGTACCCGACATGCCACCGAGCCGTAGGTAACGACGGAAGAAACGTTGATAACTGATCTTGGCAAGCGTTTCGTTTCGCGCAGATATTTCGACGCCTTCTTTGGCCTGCACCATTTGATGTAAGCCTCGCTCCCACGATCGATCAGGCATCAAACGTCCCGTGTACTCGTCGATTATTTGCACCTGCTCGTCGCGCACGAGGTATTGCTTGTCACGAAGGAATAAATGACGCGCGCTCAATGCCTGCACGATCAACTCTTCACGCCGGCGTTTAGCGCACCACACACCTTCAAGCGACTCGGCAAGATGTTCAAGACGCTCTTCGCCGCGTTCGGTCAGCGTGATGCTGTGTTCACGCGTATCGACCAGAAAATCTTCGCCAGGACGCAAATGTGCCGCCAACATGAGAGCGTCGTTAAAGATCCGCGTGTCTTCTTTGGTATCCGCTGGACGGGATAAAATCAACGGTGTTCGTGCCTCATCGATCAACACACTGTCGGCCTCGTCGACAATCGCAAAACACAATCCACGCAGCAATAATCCTGAATGACGTGAATGCTGATGGTCGAGCCGGTCAACCTGGAGCTGAATGCGCCCGGTGCCACGGCCCAACACTAGCCGATCTTTCAGATAGTCAAAGGTGAGCTGTTTGTTGGTGCAATAAGTAATGTCACAAGCGTAGGCCGCTTGGCGCTGTTCGGATGTGGAAGCCTCGGCAATGATGCCGACGGTTAAACCCAGCGACTCATAGAGCGGCCGCATCAATTCGGCATCTCGTGCGGCAAGGTAGTCATTAACCGTAATTACGTGCACTGGGATCCCTGCCAATGCCGCGGTCGCGGCCGGTAGCGCTGCTGTCAGTGTCTTCCCTTCACCAGTGTTCATCTCGGCCAACATGCCGTGAAAGATCACCCAACCGCCCATTAGCTGGCAGTCGAAGTGGCGCATCCCTAAAGTACGCCCCGATTTTTCACGAATGATGGCGAACGCGCGCGCGATCAGCTCATCGGTGTGTTGATCAGAAACAAGCTGTGCGCGGATCGCTGTAACGGCAGCATCGAGATCCGCCTCACTTTCATTCACCAGCCGCGCGCTGTGCTGATGAACGAGCGCACACACCTCATTAAAATACGCACTGCGCGACCGGTGCTTTCGAACCAGCAGCGCTGCCACGACCGATGAGGTGCGCTCTAGCCAGCCCGGGCGCAATTCATTACGCTCCGGGTAACGACCAAGCGCAATACCAGGGCGTAGCGATACGCTATACACCGAAATGCCTCAGGAACAGTTGACGCCCCATCCAATACCACTGTTTACCCAGCGGTAGTTCGCCGTGTGAAAAACGTACGTAAACACGCTCGCCAAATTGTGCATGCGGTGCCTGTTCCAGCAACGCTAAGTCGAGTTGGAAAACCTTCTCCAAGGCCTTGGTACCTTGTTCGTCGCCCGGATCGACGGCAATGCGACCACCGCCGGCGGTACCGAGCGCCTTGCTCGGCAGTATGTAATTCGCTGCCGGAACCTCACGTTCGACCACCGCATCAAAGGTCAGCTGCGGACGGCTTGAGAGCTTGACTTCAACCCCAACGGTGCGTTGGCGAATGAGCAAAATGTCCGATTGAGAAACCACCACGCGAACATTCGGGTCGCTTCTAGCCGCAACATAGCCGATCAAATCGCCTTTACGTACGAATAGACCAGGTAAGTTTTGTGGTTTCGGTACAATAAACTGGCCTGAACCTGGGCTGCGCACGAGCAACTTGTTCGACTTTTCTCGAACTAATGCGAGTTCTGCGCGAACGGACTCGGCCTCCTGCTCAATCAATTCCGCTTCAACGCGATCGGAACTAGCGACGGCGTCGTAACGTGCGGTGAGTTCGGTTAGCCGTGCTTCAAGCACTTCTAAATCGGCTTTAAGGAACGCGTCTTCCAGTTTAATTAGTGCTGCCCCAGGCGCCACAATGCTATCTGGCGCGGCCGCAAGTTCACGCACTAGGCCATCGCTACCTGCGCGGACCTGTGATTGTTCGGGCAGCCACACCACACCTTCCACTCGCGTCCAGTACGGTACCGGCAAATAAAACACCGTGACCGCGACGGTCGTCAGTGCAATCGCTGTCAAGCCTAGGGCACGAAATCGGCGGCGCCGGATCTTCGGACTGACGAATAAGAATCTCAGCTGCTTGCCGAGTGGAAACAGGATCTGCGTGATCACCGCCCACTCGGCGAGGAGGATCCCGATGATGAAGAACTTCGTCGAAACGAATAAAACGATAACGAATGTAATGATGATCCGATAAATAAATGCGGCGACGCCGTAGAGCACGAACCAGCGGCGCTCGCCATCTGCCGTCACTGGCGATTCTGCGGATTGCACATCGAACAGATAGCGCTGACACAGATAACCGATATATTGCTGGGCACGACCACCGAGATTGGGGATCTCAATCGCGTCGGCGAGCATGAAATATCCGTCGAAACGTAGTAAGGGATTACCGTTAAAGAAAAGTGTCGAGACCCCACCGATGAGCATGATGTTAAACATCGCGGCGCTAACAAGTCCGCTCTCAACATTCAACCACACGAATAAAGCAAGAGTCGCGATAAAAAGCTCCACCATCATGCCGGCCGCCGCGACGAAAATTCGTTTACGCTTGTCGGGGAAGGCCGACGACGCAGAAGCGTCGACATATGGGACCGGTGTCAATACCAGTAGCGAGACCCCCATCTCGTGAACCTCGCCGCCCCAATGCTTGGTTGCCAGTGCGTGGCCGAGCTCATGTAATAATTTTATAAAGGGAAAACTCAGCCACATGAGCAATAAGTTGTCGGTGTTAAGCACCCGGTCCGAGATATTGTGGGTTAGGTCGGTCCAATGTGAGACCACTAGCGCAATTCCGACCCCAACAACTAACGTCCAAATGATGAAGCCGAACCAACTAAACAACGGACGTACTAAAGGAATTAGAAACTGGAGCATGCGCTCGGGATCGAACAAGGGGATCCGAATTGCAAGTGGACTTATCAGGCGCTGCTTCAATTTACTCAGGCGATCTTGTTCGTAGCGACGGAACAGTTCCATGCTGTCTGGCGGGATCTCGCATTGGAGCACATCGCCGGCGTGTAACTGACCAAGTAGCTGAATAACTTCATCTTGGGTTGGCGCGTCATCGCCAAATTCGGTATTCGCCGCCTCCCAGATCGTATCGAGCTTGCGTCGGCCATCCATTAGGCCGATGACAAAATACGCCGACGGTGTAAACCGGTGATATCGCGCCGTGACTGAATCCTGCAACACATACCATGGTTGGCCACGATAGCGATGACGACTCACCCGCACGTGGGGACGCAATCGCGGTGTTAACGCCGCGACGCGATACCAAGATTGACTGAAGGTCGACTGCGGCATCTGCTTAACCTTGGCCTAAGCCCACCACGACCAGGTCCAAAGGCGCCACCAATTGACCAGCTTGTAGGTCCAGATCGCGATCCGTTTTCGTTCACCGATATCAACCTTACCGATCCCATGCATGCCAGGACGCAGTCCGGCGAGCGGCTCTTCAAGCCGTGCTTCAACGCGAAAGAAATTATGGCCTTCCTCGGCAGTCGCGACGGGTGTGATCTTCTCGACCACGATATCCATTGCCTCTCCCGACAAAGCAGACATCGCGATCTGTCCCATTTGGCCTTCGCGAATATTGGATATCTCACGTTCGTCCACCTGTAACACAACCCGGTACGAATCGAGCGGTGCGACCTCGAACAGCACCTGACCGCGCTCTACCGGCGATCCGTATTGCTGACTCAAGTCCCCAGCGACGATAAACCCGTCGAACGGTGCGGTGAGATCTGTGCGCACCAGTTTCTCGTTGATGAGATTAAGCTGCGCTTCCGCTTGAGCTGCCTGCGCCTGCAATACGCGAGTCTGCGCCCGGTCGCGTTGCGCTAGGGCTTGGCGATATTCCGTTTTGAGTTGTTCTCGCTGGCCGGACCATTGTGCGTGTTCGAGCTGTAGATCTCGATCCTCAAGGCGGCCAAGAACTTCTCCCTTGCGAACAAGGTCACCGGCGCGCGTCGTGGCATTCGCGATGAAGCCGTCCATCGGAGCGACCACAACTTGTTGCACTGTACCTTCGAGGGTGGCTTTACTTGTGATTCGATACTCGCCAGTTGCAACACTGAGATACCCGACAAGTGCTGCACCCATGAGCAGTCCGAGTTTTAAGCCAAGATACCCGTGCCCAAAAACACGCCCGTAGAAGGCGATCAATTCGTCGCGTATCGTCGCACCGAGCCAACGATCGTCTTTGCGCTTGAGTTCCAAGATGGGACCTAGTAGCGAGGCGACGACCTCGCACAGCTCTAGCGCAGCGTCGTCGAACGGTTGGCCAGCGGGCCGTTCGAATACCAGCGCACCAAATAGTTGGCCATCGTCGCCCAGGGGCATCGTACACACACTGCCCACTTCATGATGCTTGGCAAAAGAAGCATGTTCGGCGGTTACCCGTAGCGGCATACCATCAACGGCTGGGTAGACGATCGCATCGCCCTGCGAGATCGCCTCATCCATCACCGCTTCAAGATCGCGTACGAGGTTGGTCTTCGGGTTGAATTTCGCGCTATGCGATATCGCCCGCAGGCGCGAATGGTTGCGCTCGCAAAATCCGATGCTGACCCGTTCGCAGTTCAACTGTGTTGCGAGCTCGGTCGCGGTACCGGTAGAGGCAGCTTGAAATTCTTCATGTTCGAGGCAGGTAGCGACGATGCGGGTCGCTGTCATCAACGAATTGGTGACGCTGGAACTCTCGCGACGCACGAGAAATTCTAACCACGTCGAACCCCACTGCAGCAGCTGCATGATCGCCCGCTGCTGTTGCTCATTGGGGCTTGCGACTTCAACCGCGACAACGCCGGCAAAGTGTCCCTCGACCATGATTGGGCAGGCGATGTTAAGGCTTCCGCTGCCGACGAAATCGGTGGTTTCGTCTTCTCCGCAAAGTACCGGGCATTTACGATCTATCACCAAACGCGTTGCCGCGCTCAGCGCCGCGCTACCGTCGCTACCTTCAGGCCAGCACGCGGTTGCGGTTGGGTCTTCTTTGTCACCGATCCCGAGATAAACGGCGCCACGGTGAACCTGTGGGATCATCTGACACTGCAAGGCGAGCCAAGAGCTCGCCAGTGTCTCTACCATGGGCACTAGATTGGTCATTTTGTTCCGGTCGACATCGCGCGCCCTCACCTGCGCACTTCGTCGAGCTATTCCTCCTCGCATGGTGCCGGTCCGAATACTCGATCCCGGCTTACAACCCCGAAAACGCCGTATCCTAAAGACCGTCACGGTCCTATTTGCCACTACCATCCTTAGCGGCAACGACTGGACCACTCTTTATTATTTTGCGCGGCGCTATGGCCGCAATCTCGGGTCCGTTGGCGTTATATAGAGCAAGGAGTGTTCCAGCTTTGTCGGACAGTGGCGGGTCTGGCGGAAACAATGACGAAGTTGGCAATTACAGGTGACACGATGTGACGGCGGTCATACTCCCGCGTGTCTGAACTTCAGAGTGACAATTTATTGACGCGGGGTCAGCGCCAAGGGTGTCTCGAAAAAGTGACGCCCTGCGTCACCTTTCGCCCGTTAGCGTTAGTCTATATGAGGTATATAGTCGGAATATTGTGGACTGTTGGACCTAAATCCGACTACTTTATGCTGGGGAGGCGGCAGGATCGATGTCATGTGATCAACAACGATATCCTCCGGTTGCCGACGTCATCGGGCTATGCGGCGACCTCTGGCTCCTTAGCCTTAAGGGTCGCGCGACCGGCCGGTGGGCGCTTATGGTAAGTTCTACAACAGACTTTAACGTCTAGGTCATAAACCAAGCCGTCATGCGAACGACGTTATACCTAGGAACCGCCGTCAGAGTTGGCGTTCGGCTCTTCTATGCCATAGAGCTTCTGCGCGTTCCCCCATAAAATTTTACGTCTAACCTCATCGTTGCACTCAGCGAGTCCAGTCGCGATCCGGCTATGCACTTCATCCCCGTAGAGTGAGGTGGGATGGGGGAAATCTGTTTCAAATAGGATGTTGTCGACTCCGACTACGTCGAGTAGATGTCGCGGCGCCGTTTGTTCGAACCAATAACACGCGTAGACATTTCGGGCGAAGTACTCAGAGGGTAGCAAGTCGAGATCCGGTCGCTCTTCGCGAACCCGATTGCCGTGGAATTGATAGTCCAGCGCCTCTAGTACGAACGGGATCCAGCCGATCCCGCTCTCTACGGACACGAATTTTATTTCCGGGAAGCGCGCAAGGACGCCCGACATCAATAGGTCGCACAGTTGCGAACCATTATTCATAAATAGATTGACCGATAATTCCGCGAACGTCGCCATACGGCCATAGGCCTTCAGCTTTTCCCGGCTCAAACCGCCTTCCATGTTGCCCGAGCCAATGTGAAAACTCACAGGTAGATCGCATTCCACTGCTACCGCCCACAACGGGTCCCAATGCGGATCGCCGAGGATCGGCTGGCCGTAGGATTGGGGTTCACCGGTGAACAAGATCCCCTTGTGCCCCATCGCGGCGCACCGTCGTACTTCAGCAACTGCGGCGTCTACATCCCAGAATGGGGTCGACGTAATCGGCAACAGACGTCTGCTGTCGGCGGAAGCCCATTCTGTTTGCCAGTCGTTATATGCGGTAACGCACGCCAGCATGAGCTCGCGGTCGTCCAAGCGGAGAAATTCTTGCGCGCCAAAGCCGCCAACATTCGGATACAAGACCATCGCCCAGATCCCCATTTCATCCATGTATTTGAGGCGGGCATCGGCGTCAAACGCGCCGCGGTGCATCCCGTCATAGCCGAGCGGTGGGTCCTTCATATCACCGGCACCCGCGGTTGCAGTCATTCCGACCGGCACCGTACGCTGGTCACCGATCATCCACCATTGGCGACCCCGCTTATCCGTCTCAATTCGGGGCCCGGCATCGCGCATGTGCGCCGGCAAGCGCTCGCTCCACAGCTCCGGCACTTCTGTCACATGCGTATCTACGTCAATGATGGTGTACGAATTCATGGGTTCAGTCCTCAGCAATGGCGCTCATTGTAAGGGGATCGGTAGATTTGCGGCTAGCCTTGTCAAACCGACATGCGTCGGAGACTACCGCCAACGCCGTCATTCCGGCGAACGCCGGAATCCATACAGACCTGTCTCATTGTTGATCGCGCTGGTACCACTGCGGGGCCACGGTAGCCGAATGGATCCCGGATCTCGCTATGCGAGTCCCGAATGACAATGCCACGGAGACTAAAACGCGACAGCTACGCGCGTCCCGGTTTCCCTATCGGACCGGAAGTCGATGACCCACCCGTATTGTTCACAAAACCGCCTGACCAGTGCGAGCCCAATGCCGCTGCCGTCGGAGTTACGGTTTTGGCCACGGTTGAAGCGGTCGAATAAAGCAGCTTGCACCGTGTTGTCGATACCCGGCCCATAGTCCTGGATCACGACTTCATCCTCCTCGACAAAAATATTAATAACGTTTTGATCCGTATATTTCACCGCATTCTTGAGAATATTACCGATCACTATTTCAATCACTGCGGGGATCGTATGGATCGTCGTATCAGCAGACTCCTCAACGTTCACTGTGATACCTTTTTTATCGACCACGTCGCTAACGGCAGCGATCTGTGTCTCGATAACCCGCTTGACGCTAACGGGCTCGACCATATCCTTAAAGCTCTCAGGATCACGCGCCAGATAAAGTAAGGCCTCGGTTAACGTGGTCATATGGAAACAACCCCGCTTAATCCGCATAACCAGTTCATTGGTACCATCGGACCCCAGCTGCTTGGCTAACAACTCGGTCGCGCCTTGGACAACCATGATTGGCGTACGTAGTTCATGGCTTACGTCGGCCGAGAACTCATGTTCACGCCGCAGAAGTTCTGTGATGCGACCGTGATAGCCATTGATGGCCGTCGCCAAATTTGTGATTTCATCGTCGGGACCACCTTCCGGATCTAAGTCAATGCTATTACTACCCCCGAGTCCCATTTCGCCGACCTGTCGAGAAAGGTTTGTCAACGGTAGAATGATCCGATCTGCGACGACGTAACCGGCCCAGGTGGAGCCGGCGATTACAATGAATATTATTGTGAACATCGCGATCATCAACGCATTTTCGAACTCTTCAAACTCGCTTTCATCAATCACGAAGTAAAATGTCTGCGTGCCATGCGCACGGGTTTGTAACTCAAATTCCACACCGTCAATAAAGACTTCGTCGGTGCCGGGTTCCAGACCATGGAGATAATCTGGCAAATTGCTTGTATCGGATCCCTCCACCACATAGACGGAAAAATTGCGCCTCGGCAGTTCAATGATCCCTGCGTCGTAGTCATACGTCGTCATAAACGCGTCCACATCCGCAATAATGTGATCGTCGTACAATTTATCTTCGGCGGTTTCAAAAGCTAAGTACAAACCACCGCCAAATATACTGGCAACGACGGTCGCCAAAGTGAACGCAGCCAGCACAAGCCGGCCACGAATGCTTCTAACTCTTGTCATGATCGTTCGTAATCCTGTAGCCGGAACCGCGAATTGTGGTGATCAGTGCCACTTCGAAAGGTTTATCGATTAGCTCGCGCAGTGCATGGATGTGAATCTTTAACGAGTCTGATTGTGGCGGGTTGTCGCCCCAGACCAGATGCTCTATCTCCGCACGCGACATTACTCGGTTCGAGTTTCGCATCAATGCCTCGAGGATCTTGCGACCCGTCGCCGTTATCGACAATACGACGTCCGCTCGCTTAACCGATTGTGTCGCAATGTCGAATTCGAGATCCCCCACCCTTAGTACCGACGATGACTCAAAGCCATTGGCGCGTCGCACGAGTGCGCCGATCCGACCTTCGAGCTCTTCCAGCGCGAACGGTTTTACAACGTAGTCATCGGCGCCATATTGAAACGCCTTGACCTTATCAGGCAGATCGCTGCGCGCGGTCAACATAAGAATAGGGACTTTAGTAAAACCCAGTTCGCGGAAACGATGGCACAGATCTATTCCTGAAAGCCGCGGCAATGAAATATCGAGAATAATGACGTCGCGCGCTTCACTTGTTCCACGTTCAAGACCGATCAACCCATCTGGTGCCCATTCGACCGTGTTACCGGACGCCTCAAAGTATTCGCAGATGTTTTGCGCAACATCAAAATCATCTTCAACTAATAAAATATTCATGTTCGGTTCCAAGCTTAATTATTGTCGTGTCATCGTCGCGCAGTTCGGGCATATTGCGACCCTAATGCCGATCGAGGACCAGCAAGGTTAAATCTAGGTTAAATTTCGGTGAATGACACGACGTTATTGCGAATACTTGATGATCGTTATGGACTCGAAACTAATAAACGAGCAAATCAACTGGATTCGGTTCGCCTAATACCGTCCATCCCGGTAGTTGCGATCGGTCTAATCGTGGGCGTTGTTATCGTGCGCTCGGCGACCACATCCGCGGCGGAAATTGACGATAAACGCGATGTTCCCAACATACTCGTAACGGACAGGCGAGCCGAGCATCAAGATGAAGTGCTTAGCAGCAAAATAAATTTACCCGCGAACGATCTACCGCTTAGCGCAGAGCGACTCGGTGCAGACGCAATCGCGCGTATCGGTTTCACTTCGCTCGGTCCCCTGCTGCAAGCAGCGACCTCGGCTACAGCCTATCGTACGAGTGGCGGCGCGTTTAATGAAATCCTGTTGCGAGGCTTCGCCGACGCGCCCATTTATCGCAACGGTATTAACGATTCCAAAGGGCAACTACCCACACGTAGTTTGGCCAATATCGAGCGCATTGAAGTACTAAAGGGCCCCTACGGTGCGCTATATGGTCCAGGCGAGCCTGGCGGCACCATCAATTTCGTGACTAAACGACCCAAATCAGAGGCAGCAACCGACCTTGCAATGGGGTTTGGCAGCTTCGGCGAATTCACTGCTCAGGTAGATTCGACAGGGCCGCTCGTGCCGAACGCGCGAGTGGACTACCGCTTGATCGCCCGACGTGAACAATCCGATTCCTTTCGTGACTTCGCAAAACGCGACCGGCTATTCATGAACCCGATGCTTTCTTGGCGAGTAAGTCCCGAACTGCGTTTCGATGCGGCATTTGAATACGTGCACGATGAGCGTTTGCTCGACACCGGCGTTACCGCAATTGCAAATGAACTACCTATTGCACAGCACCGTTTCCTCGGTGAACCCTCTCGTCGTCCCGCGAACGCCGACGGCTATACGTTCCAATTATCTACGCAATATCAGATGGCTCGGGGATGGGAGCTTGATGTCTCCTTAAACGGTCAAAAAACTTTGCTAAAGGGTAGAGCGGTCGAGCCTAATGCACTCCTGTTCGAGACCCGTCAGGTCGTCCTCAATCGATCGGAGACCTTGCGCGATGAACGATCTCAGGTATTGATCGCGCAAGCCGAAGCGAGCGGCATCGAAACTCATTGGGGTATCCCGCACCACTTGCTGTTCGGTTTTTCAGCGACCGGCGTTAACGAGAATAATATTTTTCTCGCCTCCGATCCTGACGTCGATCCGTTTTCGATCAACCCATTCGCTCCAAACTATGGACGCGCCACACCGATCCCCAATATCGAGCGCGATTCGCGGGAACAAACTCGGCAACTCTCAGTTTATGCCCAGGACCTACTGCTCTTAAGTGAAAAATGGCGGCTCATGCTAGGATTGCGTTTCGACCATATCGACCAGTCCGGTAGCGATGGCGCGGCGATGTCGCGTTTTGATCGTAAGTCGAATGAAGTCAGTCCGCGGATCGGGATCGTTTTCAAACCAACGCAACAGTGGTCTTGGTTTGCGAGTTACAGCGGGTCGGTTGATCCCAATGAAGGCCTGCGGCCGGACGGCAGCGGTCTGGCGCCTACCACAAGCGAAGCTGTTGAGGCGGGCGTAAAGTGGCAAGCCGACAACTACCCTTTGTCGATCGATGCGTCGGTGTTTGCAATCCAACAAACCAACGTCACCACAGACGCACCGGGAAATCCGGGTTTTGAAGTACAAAACGGCGAGCAAGAAAGCATCGGGGTAGATTTTGAACTTCGCTCCGAACCGGCATCTTGGTTATCGCTAATCGCGCGCTACACATTCGTTGACGCGCAGATCCTAAATGATGCGGCAGTGAGAAACGGTACGACTCCGTTAAATGTGGCCAAACATCAGGCCCGGGCGGTCAGCCTCGTGCGTGGCTCGATCCGAAAGCCAAACGATGTTTCTATTGGATTGTCGATGAACTACCTCAGCGATCGTCAGGGAAGTCTGGAGCCGGACGAATTATCCCTCAAGCTACCCGGCTACTTTCGCGGTGACATCTTCATGATGTGGCGCTTGTCGGAACGACTCGGCTTGGAGTTCGGGATTGAAAACTTCACTAACGAACAATACATTCAAGGCAGTCAATCCGACGGTTTGCACTTAATGCCGGGCATGCCGCTAACGGTGCGCGGGCAAATAAATTTTTCGTTTTAACTGCGCATGAATCGTCAACAGGGGTCGAGCGATCTTGCGCGACACTTCCATTGTACGGATGGACCGCACATCACTCCCGAGTTGACGATTTTCGAAATTTGGGTCGATTGATAAACCGAAATGCGGGGCTCGGCCGCGCAATTATTCCAGCAGTCATAGGTCGGTTGTACGGCACAATTCTCGCCGATTCGACTTGCACCATAGGAATGTAGGCATGCTAGTCTATGAGGAATAGTCTCGTACCAACGAAGAACATGCATCACCGAGAAATAGCTAATACGTTATTAATATGGGGCTTTGTACAACTCGCAAGCCCAACATCGGCTGCTGGCGAAGTAACTGAAGCGGCAACGGTTCCCAACCAATGCGATACCCAATCAGTTGACCAGCAACTAACCGAAACATTCGGATCGGTAGGTGTATTTGCCAATTTACGCGGTCAGCCAGGTTCGATTCGCGCCGTTGCCGCGCAATTGTTGACGGAGGCCTTGAACGCGTCCCCTCAAGATGACACTACGTGTCCCGTCGGATGTGAGCCCGGTCCTGCAACAATCGTCTATAAAGTCCAACCGACTGCATTTCTCAGCGAAACCAAGCAACGGCAGATCTGCTTGGGATTCGAACGCAGAACCATCAAGAAGCCATTACACTTCCCGAAAAAACGTTTCGCCAGCGTCGATGATCTCAATGAATGGATCATGGATTTTTCGCGCGGTAAGGGACCTGAGGGCAAACAGCTCTATCAATTGTGTGCATCGAACTGTAGCCCCCGCTACACGTTTTTGATCGACAGTTCACACGACGGAGCGTACCACGTGGCGTCGGAAGTCATCTGCGGACTTGCTCGTGATCGTTCTAACAAACGATACAGTCTGTCTACCTTCAGGCGGTCAAATTGCTCCGATCCGTCCGAATAAAGAAGCAAGATTGCAGATCGGTATCACCGCTCCCACGTCATCGTGAGAATCTGAACTGATGACGCAATTCGGCGTGTGCTTAATTCCGACCGATCTCGGGGATAGTCCCGTTAAGCTCGCGCGCGCTGTAGAAGAACGTGACCTCGACATGCTGTTTTTTGCTGAAGGTAGTCACGTGCCGGTTAAACATACACAAAATTCCTACAGTAGTTCGGACGCCGTGAAACCGTTCGCGCGCATGTACGATTCGATTACGGCGCTTGGTGCGTGCGCCGCGGTGACGACCCGTATAAAGCTTGGCACAGGGGTCTGTCTTCTCACGGAGCGCGACCCGATCATTACTGCGAAGTCTATTGCTTCGCTCGATAGGATCTCCAATGGACGAGTGATTTTTGGCATAGCCGGCGGTTTTATCCGTGAAGCAATCGAAAACCATGGCAGCTCATTTAAGCACCGATGGGCAGTGGTCCGAGAGCGAGCGCTTGCGATTCGTACCCTTTGGAACAATGACCCGGCTGAATTCCACGGAGAGTATGTCGATTTCGATCCAGTCTGGTCGCTGCCAAAACCAATCCAAGCCGGCGGACCACCGATGTATATCGGATCAAACTCTGCCAAGGTTCCCGCTCGGGTCGCCGCCTACGCCGACGGGTGGATGCCAATCTACGATCGCTATGCGGGTGATCCGATCGCCGATCTCAAAATCGCCTGTACCGAAGCCGAGCGCGACTTCAACGAGCTAGGTCTGTATTTATTCGGCGCACCACGCGAAGAGCGTATCATTGAGGACTTCACCCTACGCGGCGCGCAAGGATTCGTTTTTTTTATGCCACCGGAGACCAAAGACGTTATGGTCGAACTTGATAATATTGCGTCGTTTGCCGAGCGTATGCGTGCAGCCCCTTTGCCCAGCCGTTCTGCATGAGCGTTAATATCGAAGAGCTCGATTATCAGCAGACGTCTATCGGAGAGTTGATATTGCGTCGACGCCGTTTTCCCGCGACTGGCGAGACGGATGTGTTCGAAGTCATATTGAACGACGAATTTCTGATGTCGAGTTTATTCACCGCAGGTGAAATCGCACTTGCCGAACTGGGATTAGCTTTATGTGACGCTGAAGAACTCAATATTCTCGTCGGCGGCCTTGGTCTCGGCTACACCGCCGCGTCCGCATTAGAAGATCAGCGCGTTCAGAGCATGACCGTTATAGAGGCCTTACCGGTCGTGATATCGTGGCATCGACGAGGTCTCCTACCTGTAAGTAAAAGCCTTACCAACGATCCGCGTTGCAACTACCACGCTGCTGATTTTTTTGACTTGGTGGCCAACCAGTTCGCCACGCTTCAATCGACAAACCACTCGGGCCGTTACGAAGCCATTTTGCTGGACATCGACCATTCTCCGAGCGACGTGTTGCACGAGCGTAATCAAGGCTTCTACAGCACCCGTGGGCTGACACAGTTGCATGATTGCCTGGCCGATTCAGGGGTGTTTGCCTTGTGGTCGAATGACCCGCCGGAGGAAATATTTACCACGCTATTAAGCACTATATTTCCTACGACTACGGCCCATATTATCCCGATCCAAAACCCACTCACCGGCATCGACGGCCATAATACGATCTACCTCGCACGACGCTAGCGATGTCTAGGCGTATTGGGTGTCACCGTTACGACTCGACGCGGCTTGTGCCGCGTCTGGATCAAGTTTTATTTCGATATCCGCCTGCTCGACGATGAAATCTTGGTGGGAGGCTACGACGACGGTCAGGTGTTTCGACAGTTCCGCCAGCGTGTCGCAGATCAATTGGGCATTTATCCGATCAAGTGAACTCGTTGGTTCATCTAGGATTAGAATTTTCGGCTGATGTGCAAGCGCCCTCGCGATCGCCACACGTTGCGCTTGCCCGCCGGAAAGCCTACCGCCGCGCTCCCCTACGATGGTATTCACGCCGTCCGGTAAGTTCACAACGAAATTCCACAACCCGGCTTGGGTCAACGCCGTGCGCGCATCGGCTTCAGTGAGTTCCCCTTCTCCGATCAGAACGTTATTTAAGATCGTATCGTGCAGGAGTACGGTTTCCTGTGGCACGTAACCGATCAATCGACGCCACTGACGCAAATCCAGATCATCCAGCGCCACGCCGTCGACGTGGATATTGCCACCGTGCGGTTTAAGTAATCCGCATAATAAATCGAGAAACGTACTTTTGCCGGTGCCGGAGGCTGCTGTTATTGCCACGAAAGAGCGCGCCGGTATTGTCACGCTCAAACCATCGAAAACACGGTCTTGTCCGTAACTAAAATGCAGATCCCGGACCTCGACCGAACGCTCAAGCGTCGGCATTGTCGTCCCACCCCCGCGTTCGACCTCGCTTTGGGCCTCAGCAATCGTTTTTTTCAACGCCTTATAGGCACTTTCTTGGACCATCACCTTTTGGTATTCACGTTGCGCTTTGTTGAGCAGGCCAAGTAAGCGCACGTGTAAAAAAACGAGCACCATAACTTCAGGAAGGCTCAAGCCCCACCAACTCAGCGCAACGTACAAAGCGAAAGCCGCAAGCGCTGCTAGTAGTGGATCTTGCAGCGCACGTAATGATTCCCGACTCATTACTTCGCGTCGTATGGCGTCTTCGAGATCGTCTGTTTGTTGCTGCAGCGACGCCTGCGCCATCGAATCACGCGACATCGCTTTGAGCGGTTTAACCGACCGCAGCACATCGGTTAGGTAGGACAGTAACTCTCGCATGAGCTCGGTCTGGCCGGCACCGGCCCGGCGTGCAGCGCGCATCAGTGAATGCATCAACGCGGCAGACAGTATCCCGAGCCCAATCGATACCAAGGTTGCCTGCCACGAGATCATGAACGCGACCACCGCATAGACAATGATTTGAAAGAAAAACGAAATGCCGCGGGCACCGTATTCGAATCCTGCAGCTGCTCGGTTGGCTTCCGTTGCGACAGAATTCGCCAGTTGGCCGGCGCGCTGCCTGGCAAAGTACTGCCACTCGCAGGCAAGCAAGGCGTTGATCAGCGTTATTCGAAAATCAGTGGCAACCCGCGCGACGGTATAGCCGACCTGGCGATTCGCGATCAGCAATAGGCCACTTTTGATAATTATCCCAGCAACAATAATGAGCAGCAGTACGCCAATCGTTGGCTGAATGTGTGCCCAAGCCAAACCCTTTAAGACGAGTTCGCCCATCTCGCCCGTTGCGCCCTCCCCGGCGGCAACCGACAGCATTGGTAATAGCGCTGTTAGGCTAAGGCCTTCGGCGGTACCGGCCACAATCAGGCAAATGAGCATTACGGCGCTGCGCGTAGGGTAGATGCGCAAGAATTCAAGCAGCGTACTCATCTAGCCAACCGCCATTGTTGGTGAGGCCTAGTCACCGCGCCCAGTTGTCCCGGATTTAGCCGCGCAAATCAGGTCGCTGGCCTCCCGCACCGCACCGCTGCCGCCGTTCGCACGACAGATGTAATCAACGCGTGTCCTAACCTCGGTGACTGCATCGGCCGGACAAAACGAAAATCCGGCCTGTTCAATCAATTCGAGATCGCCCAGATCGTCGCCTATCACCGCGATCCGCTGTAGTGAAGTGCCCCATGATGCGGCTTTATCCGTTAGCAGTTTGAATTTATCTTGGATCCCCGCGTGATATTCGGAAATGCCGAGTTTTCGGATCCGGGCAGCCATCGCAGGGCTGTCTTCGGCACTAACCACACAGATGCGAACGCCGCATTTCGCGAGAAGCTCCAAACCTTTACCGTCACGCGTATGGAATTTTTTTAGCGCCTCGCCGTCCGCACCGTAGTACATCCCGCCATCGGTCAATGTGCCATCGACATCCACCACCAGCGTCTCGATCGCGCCGAGCGTGTCTTGTATGCGTGTTGCGCCTCGACCCAACAACAATTGCTCGCAAGCGGCCCAGTCGCGCGGTTCGTCAATCTCACAAGCAGTATCCGGCGACATAACATGGATCGCAACGCGTGTACCGAGGCGGCACTGGTTTTTTTCTAGCACCTCAGCGGTGGTGAAATAAAAGGCGCCGTTTTCCAAATACTGAACGGCGGCATCTTGTCGTCGCGGCCGTCGGGCGGGATCGTAGTTGATCGGTTTCTCGTCGGCGCTCCATAAAAATCGCTTAAACGGTACCGCACTAAGGAGCGAGTCGTAAGACCCGGAAATGAACTTATGCTTGGCCTGCACGAAATCTTCCGCTTGGGTTAACGGTGAGGTCGCCTGGATAAGGCACATGACATCGAAGTTAGCCTGGCGGGCGAGTTCTAACATTATAACTTCGCTAGACGCTGTATCGCTTGCGGATTCGGCCGAGCGATCGACCACGATCACGCGATCGGAAAATCGTTCGATGACGGTATTTCGGATCACTTGAGAGTCGGACGCAACATAGACTTCATCGAAGCACTTCGACGCTAGCGCTTGCTCAAGGCTCCATTCATATAAGGGCCGGCCCGCGATGCTACGGATGTTCTTATGCGGGATCGACTTCGAACCGCCCCTCAGCGGCATCAAGGCAATCCAATTCATCCGGGAAAGTGCACCCCTGGTAGGCGCTTTAATTTTCCTCGTTGCTCGGATTCGATCTCCAACACCGGGCTACTTTTTAGTGCTAGCGCCTTTGTTACAACCGCCGCATCTCGCACCAATCGTCTGAGGCCATCGGGCTCAAGCGAGGCCGCATGGTCGGTGCCCTTCCAAGTTCGATCGAGGGTAAAGTGACGCTCAACCCAGGTTGCGCCGAGCGCGATGGCCGCCATATCGACCGCGATACCAAGGTGGTGACCCGAGAACCCAACCGCCTGAATTTCATCGCCGTAGCATTGTTGAAGACGCGGAATTTCCAGCAAGCAAATGTCGTCATGAGGAACCGGGTACCCCGAAGTGCAGGAATAAAAAACCACTCTTTCGGCGACGCCAAGTGCCCGGAACAGGGCTGCGATCGACGTTTGCTCCTCGAGGGTCGTCATGCCGAGTGAGACATGGATGCCGCCATCGTAATGCTGCGCCAAGTATTCCAGTAGGCGAATATTCAGATTGCAGGCCGAAGGAACCTTGATGAAATCCGGCTTCAAGCTAGCGATCTCTGCGGCTGAAGTCATATCCCAAACCGATGACGAATAGCCGATATCGAATTCGCGGCAGATCGCCATCAGTTCGCGGTGCTGATCGACATCGAACTCAAGGAATTCCCGGTGCGCACCGTAGTTGTCGCCGTAACTATTATCGGGGTTAGGGTGCGGTGCCTTGTACTCCTCGTCCGTTAATAGCTCGACGTTACAGCGTTTTTGGAACTTCACGTAATCGGCGTTGGCAAATTGCGCGGCAGATTGGATCATCTCCCGCGCGATAGCCATGTCGCCCTTATGGTTACAGCCTACTTCAGCGACGATTAATGGACGGTCCAAGCTTAAGCCCTCTCGGAGTTGAGCTGCCGGCTGCATTCACGGAACATCCGGACTTGGATACCCGCGTCCGGTAAGCTATTAAAATGGAGTGAACAGCGCGGGGCTGTTAGACGTGGGTACATAGAGTCTCGAACCGAGCTTGCGGATTGCGGAGTTGGGGTGACAACTTATCTTTCCTTACATTAAGATTTGGCAATTAATGCGATAATACGCTGTTAATGATATTAACTGAATTCTTACCGACCTCCTGATACAAATGAGCCGATGCCCAGGCCATACCTGATCCTCCCGGTCGAGAACCAAGTTCGCGAATTGGACGCAAAAATACTTCTGGCGTGTGTCGCTGCGCAGCGGGGGTTTTCGAGCATAATCGGATGGCGAGGCCTGATCGACGCCCGCGTTGGGCGCTTCCCCCCGAGCGTCTATTTGGCGAAGTCGATGTCTCGCGAAAATACGAAAATGTTTCGAATTAACCAGAAACTCGGGCATACCGTAATTGCCTGGGATGAAGAAGCAGTAGTGCATTACCCGGCACAGATTTACTACGCACGGCGGATCGGCACTGAAGCCATCAAGTTGATTGACGTCTTTATTGCCTGGGGGGAAGACAATCGCGAATTGCTGCAAGCACACCCGAACTTTGACTCCGAGGATATTCGCGTATTGGGCAATCCAAGAGCGGATTTATTGCGTCGAGACATGTGTTCATATTTCGACCAAGATGCGCAGACTATCGCCCGCGATCATGGCGATTTCATCCTCGTGAATACGAACTTCGGATCGGTGAATGGTTATGCGGATAGACTAAACCTTGTGCGTAATGTCGGCGGTAACGATGGCGAATATCCATTAGGTCGGGGCGCTAGCGGTATGCCGCCGGACTACGCGCGAGGTCTTTTTGCCTACCGCCGCCGAGTCATGCAGGCGTTTGTGGATCTGATCCCTAAGCTTGCGCGAGCGTTTCCCGACAAAAACATCATCTTGCGACCGCACCCGGCCGAGAACCACGCGCTATGGCGCAATAAGTTTGCTGATATCGCGAATGTTCATATCGTCGCTGAAGGGAATGTCATTCCGTGGCTCCTTGCTGCCCGATGCCTCGTGCATAACGGGTGTACGACGGCGGTGGAAGGTTCGCTACTCGGCACCCCGATCATTTCATTCGTTCCGATTGACGATCCACGCTACGAATTCGAACTACCGAATAAACTAGGTGAGCATGCGGCGAGCGCGGATACGGTGACCGAGTACATTCGCGCGGCCTACGATAACCCGCAGTCGCGATGTACACCGCAACAAGCGCAGGATCTCCTATCGCGTTTTATCCGCCCAATGGACGAGACCTTGGCGGCGCACAAAATTGTGGACGTCATATCTGAACGAACACAACTTTCACGGTCGGCCCGCGCGCCAAACCGATTGCTTGGAATTGCCCGCGCTGAATTTCGATCTGCGACGAAGCGGATCCAATCTTTGGCAGGGGTCGCGCGTTATAGCCGTGGTTTTGTGCGCCAACGGTTTCCCGAAATATCGCTTAGTAAGATGCAAGATAAAGCCGATCGCCTAACAAAACTGATAAACGGTAAACATGCACTGGTTGTAAGCGCACGTGAGCCGGATCTCT
This sequence comes from Gammaproteobacteria bacterium, assembly GCA_021773835.1. Lineage (GTDB taxonomy): Bacteria > Pseudomonadota > Gammaproteobacteria > UBA11873. The sequence continues at coordinate 23,857 of JAJFJQ010000044.1, read as the reverse complement.
TCGAGATCAACCAGAGGTAGGGTGAGGGCTGTGATTTATTCAGCAACTGTGGCTCGGCGAGACTCGTTACCATGAGCTGGAAAGGCTTGAGCGTTCTTGCCGTGGTTCCGGCTCGTGGGGGTAGTAAGGGGATCCCACGCAAAAATCTGTGCCGTGTTGGTCCCTTATCACTCATTGGATGGACGGCGCGCACCGCCAGCGAGCTACCCTGGATCGATCGCGCCATACTTTCGACAGATGATCGTGAGATGGCGCAAGAGGGGCTAGACCACGGTCTGGAGGTACCCTTTATCAGACCGCGGGACCTAAGCACCGACACTGCAGCCGCGGCTGAGATGTGGCGCCACGCATGGCTCGAATGTGAAAAAACCTACGATCAGCGTTTCGATCTATCGGTGTTGCTACAGCCAACGACTCCATTGCGTCAGCCCGCGGACGTGGAACGCACTGTCTCTGCGATGGCCGATGGCGGCCACCGCGCTGCGGCGACGGTTAGCTCGATACCAGGTCATTTTTCGCCGCAAAAGATGCTAACGATAGATGAGCACGGGGTGCTAGAGTTTTTAGACAAGCAAGGCGCGAGCTATACCTCCCGGCAAATGATCGAAAATAGCTATTATCGAAATGGCGTTTGTTACGCCGCAACTCGCCGCTCACTAGTCGACGACGGTAATATTGTCGAGGCAGATTGTGCGGCCGTGATCGTAGACGGCTATATCGTCAATATCGATGAACCGATAGAACTTGAAATCGCACAAATGCTCTACGCGAAGTCGGAACGCCAGAATGCAAATGCGCCGACTCAAGGGGTGCAGGCGACGGCGGATCCCTAATGGAAAATACTTGGCTACATAATCCGCGAAACGGCGCCCCGTGCACGGTCATTGCCGAAGTCGCCCAAGCGCATGATGGCAGTGTCGGGATGGCGCATGCCTTCATCGACGAGGCCGCCGCGTGCGGTGCAGACGCGATTAAATTCCAAACACATATCGCTGCCGCCGAAAGCACGGTCCACGAACCGTGGCGCAAGGCCTTCAGTTCACAAGACAAAACGCGTCTCGACTACTGGCGCCGCATGGAGTTCAAAGAGACCGAATGGGTCGAACTAAAAGCGCACGCTAGCGAGCGCGGCTTACTGTTTTTGAGTTCCCCGTTTTCGCTCGAAGCGATGCGACTGCTCGAACGCGTTGGGGTCGCGGGTTGGAAGATCGCCTCCGGCGAAATATCAAGTCACGATATCCTTGATGCAATGTTGGCAACGCGGTTACCGATCATCTTGTCGACTGGCATGAGTACCATCGTCGAGATAGATGAAACCATTAATCGTATCGAGGCGGCCAACTCTGCGGTTGCGCTGCTGCAATGTACCACCGCCTACCCTTGCGCTCCTGAATTGGTCGGCTTGAATGTCATCGATGAATTTCGCGAGCGTTACGGATGTGCCGTCGGCTTGTCCGACCATTCGGCAACAATCTATCCAGGTCTCGCAGCCGCGACCCTCGGAATAAGCGTGCTCGAAGTTCATCTCACCTTAAGCCGTGCAATGTTCGGCCCCGATGTGCCAGCCTCCGTGACTCCAGATCAACTGCGTGACCTCGTCCAAGGGATCCGCTTCATCGAGACGATGAACAACAATCCAGTAGACAAAAGCCAGGTGTCGGAAGAGGTTCACAGCTTGAGAAGGATATTTACTAAGAGTGTCGTTGCCGCCGCGGCGCTCCCAGCAGGCACCGTACTCCAACAAGAACACCTGGCGGTTAAAAAGCCCGGAACCGGGATCCCTGCTAATGAATTGCCGACGCTTATCGGACGACGACTGACGCGTGCACTGTCAGCCGATGATGTGCTTACCGATAACGATTTTGAATAGGTCGTAGAGTCGTGCGCAAAATCTGTGTTGTTATCACTGCAAGACCGAGCTATTCGCGGGTCCGCTCACTATTGCATGCGATCCGTGAACATCCCGGACTTGATTTGCAGATCGTCGTTGCCGCCTCCGCCCTATTAAGCCGTTATGGATCCACCGTTAAAACTATCGAGGAAGAAGGCTTTCACGTTGATCGTAGTGTCTACACGATCATGGAGGGTGAGAATTTACTGACTTCCGCAAAATCAACCGGCATCGGCTTATCCGAACTTGCCACGGCATTTTACGATTTGGCTCCCGATGTCGTCGTCACAGTGGCTGACCGCTTCGAGACGATCGCGACCGCCATCGCAGCAAGTTATATGAATATCCCGCTAGCCCACATTCAAGGCGGCGAAGTAACCGGGTCAATCGACGAGAAGGTGCGTCACGCTGTCACCAAACTCGCCGACATGCATTTCGTTGCAACGAAGAATGCGGCGGAGCGTGTCATAAAGATGGGTGAACGCCCCGATACTGTTTTTACCACCGGCTGCCCTTCTATCGACGTCGTGCAAGCAGCACTGGCAAGCGGTTCCAGTGGTTTCGACGTGTTTGAAAGGTATACCGGTGTCGGCCCAGTCTTCGATCTCTCTAATGGCTACATCGTGGCGATCCAGCACCCGGTAACCACAGAGTATCGTGAGGCCAGATTGCATATTGAGCAGACCCTCAACGCCATCACAAAACTCGAGCACCCCACTCTCTGGTTTTGGCCCAACGTCGATGCGGGCGCCGATGGCACCTCGACCGGTATTCGTTCATTTCGCGAAATCCACGCACCGCAGAATATACATTTTTTTAAGAGCATGTCCCCGGAAGACTTTATTAGAACGCTCGACAAAAGCGATTGTATCGTCGGAAATTCAAGCGTTGGGATCCGCGAATGCGCCTATATGGGTATACCCGCGGTGAACATTGGGTCGCGTCAGGCCGGGCGTGACCGCGGACAAAATGTCGTCGATTGCAACTACGATTGCGACAACATCGCCGCGGCAATATCAGCGCAGGTAAGTCATGGCCGACTGGATCCGGATCACGTATACGGGGACGTCGGTGCCGGTACCCGGATCGCCAGCCTTTTGGCGACGGTCGCTCTCTCGATTGAGAAGAGATTGACCTATTAGTTGCGCGGCGCACGGCTAAGCACCAGTGATCACAAGTAATCACACGCCTTCGATCGAGTTGCAGCCATGCGAAGCGGATTGGGAGGGCGCACATGAGGTCAATACCGACTACACACAAAAGAATGGCGTCCAATATTTCGGTTGGTCTGCACAGCACCCCGGCGGTCGTGATCGATTTTTGCCAACGTTCAAATTTCGTAAGATCTTAAAAGGATGTTTGGTTGGCCAAGTGCCTGATCTCGCCACATAATGAAACCACACCACTTTGTCGCAGATCTGTTTGGCTACAAGCTAATTAAGAAACGAAAGCTTGACCAGTCGCTGGCGCAGCATCTAATAGAACTGTTTAAGCGCTGCCGTATCAATTGCGTGCTCGATGTCGGTGCGAACGTGGGACGCTACGGTACGCTGCTTCGCAACGGCGGTTATCATGGTCGCATCGTATCCTTCGAGCCCGCCGCGGAACCATTCGCCCTGCTCGAAAAGGCCAGCGAAGACGATCCTGAATGGCAAACGATGCCGATCGGGCTCGGTGCGAAAGCGGAATCAAAAGTGCTAAACCAAATGGCATCCTCGGCATTCTCGTCGTTTCATCGACCGAATGAATACGGATCGGAACGCTTCAGTACGGTTATCAGAGTACGTGGTACTGAGGAAGTTGCTGTTACGACGCTGAACCAGATATGGCCTGACCTTGTTGCTGACATCACCGAGCCGAGAGTTTTCTTGAAGATGGACACGCAAGGCTACGACCTAGAAATCTTTCGCGGCGCGGGCGATGTACTCAAATACGTTTGCGGCCTGCAAGCCGAAATTTCCCTGAAGCCTATTTACGATGGCACGCCTGACTTGATCGAAACGCTCACCGAGTTTCGTGATCATGGTTTTGAAGTCACTGGGTTTTATCCGCTAACCCGCGACAAGGAATCGTTCGCTATTATTGAAAGCGATTGCGTATTGCAGCGGCCGGATGCAGCAACAAAACTAATCTGATCACGGTTGTGGCCTAAACGTCGGTGGTTTAGCGTGTTATTCCTGCCAAATTAAGCGTCGCGATCACGTCCTCCACGGCAATGCCGTAATCCGCTTCGATTGGTAGATCTTTCCGATGAACCTGACGCGCGCGGACAAAGTAATAATCTAATTCAACCGCTTGCGCCACTCGGTAAGGCCCTTCGTCGAAATAGTTGTGCGGGAAAAGCTCGACGACTGTTGTCTTCGGCCGACAAAACACTAGATTAGCCAGGCTACTACCATGGGCGCCAATAATCACCTCAGCGTTTGCGAACGCGGCAGCCTGTTCACCCATATTGAGCTCGCCCGGTACGATCTTTTCGAACCCTAGCGGAGATACCGCATTAATTAATGCTTCTTCGTCGATAATATTGCGTCTATCGGCATCGTTCCGGGACACATACAGTCGGCCACCAAAACGTGACTCTGTGATGGCCAAATTACTGAGCAACTCGGTCCGCAGGTAATTCACCGTCCAGGCCGGTGGAAGATGGCCGATAGCGATCTGGTGAACCGGCGTAGCGATGTCATGGGCATGAATAATTGCACTTTCGTCCGGGTCGATCGTACGATCTAATAGACCTAACGCTTCTAGTGATTCTTTTTGGAAAGGCTTCACGGTCGAAACATATAAGCTCCTGCCGCGCTCGACCCCAGCTTCTCGCGCAATATGGATCCGAGGCAGAACGTCGAACAGCCAATGAAAGTACATGTGGGCGGTGGATGCCGTAAGATTAAGCACCGGGGCGTCGATCTCGTGAGGGCGGACAAAAGGGCTTCGCCGTGCCTTTACCGTACTTTTGAGCCATCCGTGCGAACGGCGCGCCCTTAATTTATGTGAAACGTTATTTAGCCGCCGCCCTTGTTGATCAAAGACGTCGCCGTAACGATTACAAAACCCATCGGCGAGCGACGCGATCCCGCGTTCGATATCAGCCCGCAACGGCCGCTGCTTCCAGCTCGATTGTTGTCCGCCCGTGCGGGGTACAGTAGAAAACAACTGACCCTCGACAATACCTGGCACGCTCTGAATTTCATGATCGCGTGCCGGTCGCTCAAGCAACCCAAGGATCGACGATGTACACCGCAGAGTCGCCATCGCTTAGGCAGAATGCTGGCGTTGCGACGGTCGACTCATCGTGAACATAACAGTGTCTCCACAGGCCACCGTACTAGGCAACCGAACTCACGCAGAATATGTGTTCCGACATGGGTTCGGCACGAACCCGATCGAATCGATTAAGCAATCCGCCCATGCGCGCAATACGGGTGTTTAATTCTGCCGCCGTAATGTTCGGAAAGCGGTGCGCATGGTGCGCGCGTGAATGTCGTGAGTTGGGTCGCTGCATATTCAACCGCTGTAGTAGCGTTCTTCCATTCATGCCGAGCCAGCCAACCAAGAGATCACCAATAGCCGGCCGTGGGATTGAATTATCGAGATATCCGGAATCGATCAAGGTATCGACCACCCGATCGCAGGCAAGATCGCCGCTCGTTGATGCCAAGTGACGCCCGAATAATCGTTCTCGGTCCGCTGACGGGATCAAACCAAGGCGCCCGCCGACAACCTCATCCAGTAGGCTGATCGTCTCTTCGGTCGTTTCTGCTTGATGGCTGAGAGAATTTGGCAATGCGTAGTCGTAAGTCTCGGATCGTACCGGGAGATAAGAAATTGCCGGTCTCTCTAATACTGCCGCCTCCACGGCTGTCGTACAGCCATTGTGTAGCAACACATCGCAGGCCATTAACCACGGTACAACGTTACCTTCATGCAGCACTTGCACGTTTTTTTGATCGCTTACGATGTCGCGCCAGACTTGATGGTTTTCCGATGGGTGCGGACGGATCACGATCGTTTTTTCGGGGAAACGCGCGCTCAACATTGGCACTAACTCACGAAACGCCGCGAAAATATTCTGCTGATGGTCGCCCATGCCTTTAGCAAAGGAACGACTCAAGCCGCGTCCGGTTCGGCTGATTTTGAAGCTATCGCCGTCTGGATCTGACTGCACAAGGTTCAGATCTTCAACAAAGTTATTGGCGAAAGAAAAGTTTGTATTCACGAGGATATAGGTGCCAAATTTTTCACGTAAGGCAGCCACCTCATCCGCATAGAAACCGCGAACGTCTGGTCGGAGCAAGTCCATTCGCGGATTTCCTGTGACGTGTATCGGTGCGCCGGTATAGCCAGAATAAGATCTAAAGAACTCAGCGTCGTCTTGGCCCCAGCAAAATAGGCACTTGGCCGTCGCGAAAGCGCGTTTTGAGTAGCGCCACGCATAATATTCCGGCGACGTGAAGCGCACGAGACCTTCTTCATCCCAGGCGACGACGTCGTGCCCCAATCGGCGCGTGAGGTCCAAGGTAACGGCACTGACGCTGCGCATGCTTTTCGCGATAACGACGCCACGCGGCAAAAACGGCAAAGCAAAATGGATGAAAAACCGTGAGCCGATAATAACCGGAAAGCCTTTCTCAGCGGCCGCTGCGGCCAGCAAGAGCTTGGCGTCTAGCTCGCGCACCTGATTTTCGACTGGGAGTATTAATGGTGTCGCTTGCTTAGACATGCTCGGCCGAATTCTACCTCACATTGCTAAATACGCACGGTGTATAGTTCAATAGGTAGCCGGCGACTCGTAGGCTCGCTGCTCCTGACCGTCAACGATGGGTTTGAGATAGATTTCAACGCGGCGATTCAATTGCCGGCCGGCTTCCGTGTCGTTCGTCGCACGTGGTTGATATTCGCCCCGACCCTCCGCGCGGGTACGATTGGTCGGTACCCCGCCGTTGCGCATGTAGCTAACGACGCTTTGTGCACGTCGCACCGAAAGATCTTGGTTGTACTCAGCAGATCCGGTGCTATCCGTATGACCGACAACGTGTACGACCGTGCGATCGTACTTCACGATCACCGCGGCAAGCTTTTCAAGCGTTGGATAGAATGCAGGCTTTAAATCTGCACTGTTATGGTCGAATGATACTTCGCTTGAGAGATCAAGCTTGAGCACATCGTCTTTAAGACGCTCTATTTCAATGTCGTGACGTGCTTGCTCCTCGGCCAGCACACGCTCGAACTCTTGTTGTTGTCTGTCCATATAGTTACCGACCGCGCCGCCGGCGAGTGCACCCACGGCCGCGCCTAGTAGGGCACCCTTCGCACCGTCGTCAATGGCGTAGCCTGCGGCGGCGCCTGCTGCTGCACCAACCGCGGCCCCTATCTTGGTTCGTTGATGGGGGTCATTCGCGCATGCCGTCATTTGCAGTATCAGCACGCTGCCGATCACAGTTCTCCATTTGGTGTTGTTTGTACCCGTTTGCATAGTCTTCCCTTCGATTGGCTCAGTTACTCGATGACGCTCCGTCGCCGGCCCGCCGTTCGCGCCAGCATAAATCGATCGGCTAAACCAAAGCTGAATGGCATTTCAAAATGCTAACCGTGTCTCGGTTAATCAACGGTTACGGTTTTTGATACGTGTCGGCGTAATAACGCAAAGGTGCCAATTACGTTTTAGGATCGACAATTGGGTCTTTTGGCTAGGCGCTCTTACCGTCTCGATCGAAAAAATCGAGCTTCAACTCTAGCGATCGTCCGATCCACATTGCCCCGTCGCTGTGGTCCATCAGGTCACTAACCCCAGTGCGAGTGTGCACCAGGATCGATAGTGGTCCATGTACAGACTGCAACCATGGGATGAAATCCGGAAATAGCGCACGGTCAAACGCAATTTGGTACATCGGCAACGGGTGAGGGCCAACCGGTTCATCGCGCCAACGACCCATAACCACCTCAAACGATGTTTCCGCTGCCTCCCGGATGGCGGCCGCGATCTCTCGATCGGCTGGACCGGCGTAGTAGACATGCGCGTGATAACCCTCAATCAGTGCCGGATCAAAGGTCTGAATCAATGGTGATGACATGGCGTTCTCCAAAACATTACGGCGGCAGTTTATCCTAACTAGCAACACGGTTGAGCAAGACCACGTCAGCGGCTCGGTTTACACCGATAGAGTTAATTTTACTGAGCCAGTCGGCTATTATCGGCCGTTGGCGCTAACGGAGTCCGGTATGGGGGATTGGTATCAAAAGAAGACCTTTGGGTCACTCGCCCAAACGATGGCCGATCGATTCGGTTCGCGCGAAGCGTTAGTCTTCCAAGAAGAACGTTACACCTTCGCCGAAGTCCTACGCAAGGTAGATGAAGTCGCGAAGGGTCTGATCCAGCTCGGTGTACAACCAGGTGAACACGTCGCCTTGTGGATGATGAACCGTGCAGAGTGGATCTTCACGATGTTCGCCATTGCCAAGATTGGTGCGGTGATCGTGCCAATCAACACGCGCTTCCGTACCCGCGATCTCGAATACTTACTCAGACAGTCAGATACGCGTTATTTAATTTCGCACGATGTCTCTGGGCCGATTAACTATCTCGACATGATTCGAGAGGTTGTAGATTTACCCAGCGCAGGCGATGTGATTACGGATCCGAACTTCCCCGAACTGCATAAGGTAGTCATTTTCGGTGAACCCGGGCACCGCGGATGTATCGGTTGGGACGAGATGATCGCCGGCGCTACCGCCGTAGACGACAGTGAACTTGCGACCCGTGCTGCCGCCGTCGACCCCGATGACGCGGTATTCATTATGTATACCTCCGGCACCACTGGGTTTCCAAAGGGCGTGGTGCAAAGCCACATCATGCTGAGGTTGGTAGAGGAACGTGCTTTCCGCCTCGGCATAACGGAATCGGATACGATCTTAAACTACTTACCCATGTTCCATCTGTTTGCCTATTCCGAAGCCGCGCTGACTTCAATGCTCACCGGTGCACGGCAAATAGTGACCGAGACGTTCGATGCGGATGAATGCATGGTCATGACCGAGCTAGAGCGGGTAAGCATCATGCACGGCTTCGATACCCATCTTAAGGACTTGACCGAAGCGCACGAACGGCACGGCGGCGATATTTCGAGTCTGCGCATGGGAATTTTTGTCAGTGGGATGAAAAATTCCGTACCGATCGTACGCCGCGCGGCCGAGGTGTTGGCGCCAATGGTCACCATAACCGGCTACGGTATGAGCGAAATCGGTCCCGCCACAATGGTGGGCTCGCTTGGCGACAGCATCGAACAGCGTGCCGAGACCTCGGGCTATATCGCACCTGGTTACGAATGCAAAATTATCGATCCTGCTACCGGCGAGGAAACCGCGATAGGAGAGCCCGGCGAGATCCTCGTTCGCGGCTATTGCCTGATGATGGGTTACTACAAAAAGCCACAGGAGACCGCCGCCTGCTACGACGAACACGGCTGGTTTCATACCGGCGACACCGGTTTTCTACGTGAGGACGGTTACCTGCGCTTTTTGGGGCGCTACAAAGATATGCTCAAGGTCGGCGGCGAGAACGTCGACCCGATGGAAGTCGAAGCACTGCTGTTACAGTTCGACGGCGTACAACAGGTCGCAGTCGTCGGATACCCCGATCAACGCTTGAGTGAGGTGGCGGTCGCGTTCGTGCAGCGTAAACCGGACAAGTCTTTGTCTGAAGATGATGTGATCGAATACTGTCGCGGAAAGGTAGCGACGTTCAAGATCCCGCGTCATGTCATCTTTATTGATGAATTTCCGATGACCGCCTCCGGCAAGATACGGAAGGTGGCACTGCGCGAAGACGCGGTAGATAAATTGACGGCATCCACGTGAGTACTGAGAACCAAGGAGGGTCACGTGAGCGAAGCAGAGGCGGCCGCTAGCCAAAACAAAGTCTACGCGGTTCGCCACTACGCGCTCGGTGTCCTAGTCGTCGTCTACACCTTTAATTTCATCGATCGGCAGATCCTGTCGATCCTGATGGAGTCGATCAAACTTGAACTCGGGTTATCAGACCAGGCGCTCGGGTTTCTCGCCGGTTTCGCTTTCGCCGCGTTCTACGCCGTATTGGGCATGCCGATCGCGTTGTGGGCCGATCGTGGTAACCGACGCAATTTGATCAGCCTGGCGCTCGCGATCTGGAGCGTGATGACGGCGCTGTCAGGATTAGCGCAGAATTTCACGCACCTCGCCTTAGCCCGGATCGGTGTCGGTATTGGTGAGGCCGGCTGCAGTCCACCAGCTCATTCGCTGATATCGGATTACTATCCGCCTGATCAACGCGCCACAGCGCTGGGGATTTACTCAATCGGCATCCCGCTGGGTGTCATGTTTGGTCTATTCGTCGGCGGCTGGATCAACGAGGCTTTTGGCTGGCGCTATGCATTCTTTGTTGTCGGGGTACCGGGCCTGGTGCTGGCTGCGCTCGTGCGGCTCACCTTGCAGGAACCGCCACGCGGTCTCTCTGAGAATCGCAGCGCCGAGGACGCCGCGCCTGCATTTATTGAAACGGTTAGATTTCTCGTACGACGACCCGCGTTTTTACATATCGCATTTGGTGGAGCCTTGGCTGCGTTCGTTGGCTACGGCGTGATCAGTTGGTTTCCGACCTTTCTTATCCGATCGCACGCGATGAAGACAACCGAAATCGGTTTGTGGTTTGGGCTGATCATGGGAATACCAGGCGGTGTAGGTATCTTTCTTGGCGGTTATCTAGCGGATAAATTTGGCGCAGCCGACCCGCGCTGGTATTTGTGGACCGCCGCCGTGGCATCGATCGTGGCCTTGCCGTTCGGTGCCGCTACCTATCTGTTATCGAACCCTTACTGGGCGCTTGCCGTATTTTCCATCCCAATCCTGTTATCCAACTTCTGGCAGGCTACCGTATTTGCACAAACCCAAAGCCTAGTGCAGTTACGGATGCGCGGGGTGGCCTGCGCGATCCTATTATTCGTCATCAACATTATTGGGCTTGGCGCCGGCCCGTGGATGATCGGGATATTGAGCGACCTGCTGGCGCCATATTATGGTGCAGACTCGCTACGCTGGAGCTTGATGATTTTTAGCGCGCTAGGCCTGTGGGTTGGCTACCATTTTTATGCTGGGGGTAATCATTTGGCAGCGGATTTAGCGCGGGTGGATGAGTTGGACTAGTGACGCTCGGCAAACCGGCGAATGCCGTTATCCCGGTGCATTAACGACTCATCATGCCGGTGCACTTACGACTCGTCATACCGGCGAACGCCGGTATGCATTCGACCTTAATTCAATCTAAGAGGTGTTACGTTGCTGGATCCCGGCATTCGCCGGGATGACGACAATGTCGGGTGACCGCTGCTACCAACTGTTACGCAATTCTCTTAGCTTCAAAAACACGGTTTTCGGATCTGGTTCATCAGGTAGGTCTGAAAACGCTTCGCGCAGGCGTGCAATCACACCCGGGTTAGACAATCGAAAAAACGTATTGATTTCCTTTTCCATCGCTAAAGTCGAAACGAGTGCGTCATTGGGATCTTGCCCTGTAAGCTCGTCCAATAGTTTTTTAGCCCTGTCGTTATCCGGCTCGCGATCAAGCGTGAACTCAAGGTTATTTGTCATGTAATCGTGGCCCGGATAAATCATCGTGCTATCCGGCAAGTTCGCGAGTTGCGTCGCAAATGTATCGTACAGCTCGGCAGGGTGACCACCGTTATGGCAATTCCCGGCGCCGGCATTAAACAAGGTGTCGCCCGAGAACAGCGCCGGGGTATCGGTGTGCGAGCGCAGGCACACGTGGCTCATCGTATGCCCTGGGGTATCGAGCGCTTCTAGCTCGACGGTTTTGCCGATCTTGATCAGGTCGCCGGCATTGAGACCGCGATCCATCCCGGGGATCGCATTTTTCGCATTGGCATGCGCAAGTAACTGTGCGCCGGTCGCAGCGACAACGGCTTCATTGCCACCGGTGTGATCGAAGTGCTCGTGCGTATTGATCACATGGGTGATTTGCCATCCTTTGCGTTTGGCTGTCCCGAGGCATTTTTCGTGGTCAAGCGGATCGACCGCCATGGCATCGCCGGTCTCTGGACAAACGATCAGATAATTGAAATTGCGATAGGCGTTGCCGGTCCAAATTTGCTCGACGATCATGTCCTAATCCTCTTGGTAATTCCCTTAAAGTTTTATCGCCCGAGCTTTAGCGCGGCGCATCACCTACAACCAAGGGGAGATCCGGGTCTGATGACCGTTGCGCCATCGATCCATCGTAGACCGCGACATCGGTCTTGCCGAGTCGCCGCAGCAGAAATCCATCGGCGGTGGCCGCGATACCGCCGCCACAATAGGTGATCACGGCTTGCCCTGGGTCGCTGAGTGCCGGCGCAAAATGCTCGCGTTGTTTTTCTTCGCTGATAAACAGGCGAGTATCCGGGTCAACAACGGCAACCGCCGGTACATTGATGGCTCCGGGAATATGCCCAGGCCTACTGTATGGCGACTGCACGCCCGTATACATCTCGAACATTAGCGCGTCGATAATACAACTCGAGCCGGGGTCGGTAATTGCGTCTTCCACGTCTTCGGTACCGACAAACCAGCCGTCCTGCAGTACAGCATTGAATATTGCTGGCTCGGGCGCGATCGACGTATCTGATACTGGTCCGCCGGCTGCCTGCCATGCGGTGAAGCCCCCATCCAGCACCGCCGCATTATCAAAGCCGAATGCCTGCAACATCCACCAAACACGCGTCGCCCACATGGTATAGGTTGTGTCGTAGAGCACGACCCGAGTGCCTTCACCGATACCAAGTGCCCCCATCGCGGCGGCGAAACTGTCCGCACTCGGTAGGGTAAATTGATGCGGGCTATCGGTATTCGATAGATCATTCAATATGTCGGCGAAGGCGCTACCCGGGATATGCGCGTTGTCATAATCCGGCCGGCCGGAAATAAATGACAGTTTGCCTGCCTCGCTGAGTTCGAAGGCGACCGTGCAATCGAGGATCCGGAGATCCGGATCCTCCAGATGTGCTTGCAACCAAGCGACATCGACAAGGCTATCCATTGTGCGATACTCCTCGGCAACAGATGAATTAAAGGCTCAAGCTAAAGACGCTCGATAATCGTCACGTTGGCCTGGCCGCCACCCTCGCACATTGTTTGCAGGCCGTAACGGCCACCGGTGCGTTCGAGTTCGTGCAGCAAGGTCGTCATGAGCTTCGTCCCCGTCGCCCCGATCGGATGGCCAAGTGCAATTGCGCCGCCGTTAACATTGAGTTTCTCGTGCGGATAGTCGATCTCCTTTAACCACGCGATCGGCACCGGTGCGAAGGCCTCGTTAACCTCAATGAGGTCGATGTCTTCGAGTTTCATACCGCTCTTCTCAAGCGCGTAGCGCGTCGTCGAGATTGGCGCGGTCAACATAATCATCGGATCTTCCGCACGTACACTCATATGATGGACACGCGCACGTGGTTTCAGATCGTAGCGTTTCACTGCCGCTTCCGAAGCGATCAGCATTGCTGAGGAACCGTCACAAGTCTGACTTGCAACACCAGCGGTTATTTTGCTCAAGCCGAAAATCGGATCGAGCTCAGCCATCTTCTCTAACGATGTCTGGCGTGGTGTCTCATCCATTGCCACGCCGTTGTAGGGGATGATTTCTTTGTCAAAGCGGCCCTCTTCTATCGCTACTAATGCACGCCGGTGTGATTCGAGCGAATAGACTTCCAGATCTTCGCGCGACATATCCCATCTATCTGCCATCATCTGCGCGCCCTTGAATTGGGTCGGTGGATCTTCGCCATAGCGCTTCACCCAATCTTCCGAACCGGTGAAAGGGTCGTCGAAGCCAAACGCACCGCCAGCGGCGGGGGCCGAGCCGATCGGTATCTTCGACATCGTTTGCACACCGCCAGCAACGACAACGTCGTTCACGCCGGACATGACCGCTTGTGCCGCAAAGTGCACGGACTGTTGCGAAGACCCACATTGGCGATCGATCGTGACGCCAGGCACCGCCTCACTCAATCCGGCTGTCAACCAACACGTCCGCGCTACATCTCCGGCGAGCGGACCGAGCGCGTCAATGGTGCCGAAGATGACATCATCGTAATCGTCGTCCGGTATGTTGTTGCGTTCGACAATCGCTCGAATGACATGGGCGCCGAGATCGGCGGGGTGTACATCGGCCAGTCCGCCCTTGCGTCTTCCAGTGGGACTACGCACGGCGTCGATGATATAGGCTTCTGGCATGGTTACTCTCCTAGACTAATAGTTCGAATTTCTTGTTTTGCTGACTCGATGAGCTAGAACACGTCTTGATAAGGGATCCCGGCGCTCATAATGTGGCCGCTATGCCTTGGCGCCTAATCGCATCAGGCCCGATATAGTACACCGAAGGTCGCCTTCAGATCGCTCCGATTTGGCGGCCAATCTCGGCGTATTTGTCGAGCCACCGCAGCACCGTGTCATGGTCCTCGGTGGGACAGCGTGGGATAGCACGCTCTATACATCCCATATCGGCGAAGCGTTTAAGGTCCTCCGCCGACGTTTCGAAGACGTCAAACATCGAGATTGAAACCGCTCCAGGATCACGTCCGGCGGCCACCAAGCGCTCATTTAGATCGGCAATATCGGCCGCAAGGTCGCCATGAAAAACGTCGATCGGGATCCAACCGTCACCGAAGTCCGCTACCCGTTGCCGCCCCCATTTTGATCCGAACGTGCCGAGGATGACCGGCGGATGTGGTTTTTGCAGTGGCTTAGGGTAGGACCAGATCCGATCAAAGTTGACGTAGTCACCATGAAAGGTCGACTCCTCAGTGGTCCACAACTCTTTCATTGCCTTTACTCTTTCTTCGAGCACTTTCCATCGCTTGTCGTACGGGGTGCCATGGTTTTCCATCTCTTCCCGGTTCCAACCTGCGCCAACGCCAAAAAGAAATCGGCCATTGGACAAGCGATCGACCGTAGCAACGGTTTTAGCCAACGCGATCGGATCGTGTTCGATGACGAGCGAGATGCCTGTCCCGACTTTCAAAGTCGTCGTCGCAATTGCCGCAGCCGTACAACTCACGAACGGATCGGACATATGTACATACTCTTTTGGCAGCTCGTCGCCGGCTGGCCACGGGGTCTCGCGGCTGGCCGGAATATGCGTGTGTTCAGGGAACCACACCGACTCGAAGCCGCGCTCCTCGCACGCGACTGCAAGATCATCGGGCCGGATGGAGTATTCCGTATTGAAGCTAAACACTCCGAGTTTCATCCTGCTACCCTCCTAAACGTAAGCAACGTTCGTATTGTCTGCACCCTCAAGCTATCCCGAATTCCATTGACTAAGACGGGATCGATCTGGCGGAGCAATCCGGACCGCATGCGCCAGGCTTGTAGGTAGCCGGCGCGGCGCATAATAACGCGACGGCGCGGGGCCGCAAATAGGTCAAGCACGCGCCATCGACTTTGCGCCCTCAACACCACCGGCTTGCTGCTCGCCTGACCACAGGACCGCCAACGAGATCTATCCAGATCGCTTGATGGCGAGCGATTTCGCTATTCGATCACCGACTCGCCCATCGGAGAATCAGGCAATCTATGAGAGGTATGCCACATTTTTTAACCTTTCGGGCGGTCTGATCGGTGAATTCCCACCGGCGCACCAATATACTGGCGCCCAAGAGCCGGCAAAAAACACACGACCGCTCAGGCAGTTAGAAATACAACAAAGGAATCAGATATGGATGTTTCGCCCAAGGCCAAACTCAGGGTAGCCGTGAAATCACGGTCAAAACTAGTGCTTAGCGCTCTCATCGTCGTCGCGGGTTTTATCGCGATGCCAAGTTGGGCGGCGTTTATCACAACGAATGAAGTCGGTATGGATTCGATATTCGCCGATCCGGATTTCGGTACCGATACCATCGATATTCGATTTAATCCGTCCGTTACACATTACGACAGCACCGGAACGCTGCTTAATATCGATTCCAGTAGTAAATTCTCGTCACTATCCACGTTTTATCAAGGTTTGTTTCCAGCGAACATCGTTCGAATGTTTTTTGTTGACACTATTACGTTTTGCGGTGGAAAGGGGGGATTCGCGGGTTGTGCAGATAACCCTGGCAACAACATATTCGTAAATTCGGTCCGCGCCGCGAATACTGGTTATGGGAAGGTCATAAATTCACATGAGCTTGCGCATAATTTGGGCGTAACCGCACACGACAACACCAGCGTGGATGAAATGGGTAACCCGAACAACCTAATGCACTCGACCGTTACTAATAGCAATCACACTGACTTACTGCCCGCGCAAGTCGATGCGATCCTGATGTCACCACTTATCCAGTTTGACGGATCGCAGCGTTTCGTCAGCATCACGCCGATCCTCATTACCGATATCCCGGTCGTAGTTCCAATCCCAAGCGCATTGATCCTTTGTTTCACCGCCATTGGCTCACTCGGACTTTTCGGTCGCGGCCGAAGGCGTCAGACCGCCAGATCTAGTTAAACAAAAACCGGCTCATTCAAATGCGGTTGGGTGTCGAATAGCAGCGTAGGGGATTTCCTCCGCCCAAACGAAAACGGGGCCAAACCTTACGGCCGGGCCCCGAAAACTTCGAGCTGGCAATTCCTAGTAGAGGGGAACCACCCGTCGTTAGGACTATTCGCCTGTTACTGGGCTCAGAATAGTTTCGACCGCACCAACGCCGACTTTCGCGGCACCTGTGACGGCTTGTCCAGCAGCCTTAGCAGTTCCTTTGACGGTACCGGTAACGGTGCCCACAACAGGACCGTGCTCTTCGGCGTCTTCAGCAATGCCTTCGACGATTTTGCCCGGCGAAGTTACTGCATCAACCGTGCCTTCACCCACGCGATTGAGCTTAGTCGCGTCTTCGGCCATGGCCTGGATCGGTAGTAGTGCAACTACCCCACTGACGACTAGAGCGATAAAAAATTGCTTCATGGTTCCTCTCTCCTCTTGCTGTTTTACAAATTTCTCGTTAACCAGTACGCGATCGTACACAAGTTATGCGCCGGTACAATAGAGCCTTTAGCTGTGTCCCCACGTCTGTGATGATCGTCACGATTCCCCGGCAGTATCGGCCGGATCCACCTGTTTCTTAACTAACTATAGCGTAATCGCTACGAATCGCCCGGAATACTATTAGCTCGAAGTTAAACGGTAGCTGAACGTCGGTCATATTCCTATTGGATAACATGAAACGACATTACGCGTTGCACAAACGGGCCCGAGTGTTCTCGCAATATTTACCTATGAGGGGAATGCTGGTCCAATTGATGAGATGGTTTTCGCTTCTCGACGAGGTGATGTAAGCGGCTCGGCCAGGAAAAAAAAAGGGGGGGGCTGGAAGTCGTCATCGTTATGCCAAACTTAGTATCTAAGGAATATATTGCCATGAAAATCAAACGTATTCGCGCGTGTCCTGTCGTCGCCAAAACGCCGATTGTTGCCTTCAAGTACATAGGCAGCATCGAAACTGACCCCAATGTGGCCGCGCCAAAACCAGCGCATACCCGCGCCAATACTTGCCAAGGCCTCGCCTCCCTCCCCACTGGTATCTCCCCCTGACGGGGTGAGCAACCCGGCGTCGAGAAACGCCAATAGTTGTGTGTTGAAGATCAGTGGCGGCGTATAAATTTCGGCGCTCGCTTGAACCCCCTTGTCAGAAGAGAGTTCGCGCTCTTCAAAGCCGCGGATCGACTGTGACCCGCCGAGTCCAAACTGTTCACCCGATATCAACAAGTCGGAACTGTACTGGCCCCTGAATCGCCCCTTGAATACCCAATCTCGGGGTAGCGCGTAGTTGACGTCTCCCCCAAATCGCAAGGTCGCCCAACGCTCGTCTGCACCAAATCGATTGGCGGAATAGGCGAGATCGTTATTGTGCTTGCCGGAGCGGAGATTCATCGAGCGCTGGATATAGAAACTGCCGCGATTGGCACCTGACTCAAAGCGTCCGCTGTATTGGAAGGCCAGCGGGCGGCTACGCACATCGACCCCAAGGGGCTGCCCGGCAAACAGTGTATTGTTCTCGAATAATCGATCATCGATCGACATCGAGATCGTATGGCTGTAGTTACCACGTGGACGCAGAATATGCTTGTAGGACAGGCCACCGAAGTCGCCCGCTCCACTGACGTCAAATGCGTCAGCGATACGACCTTGGTCCACATCGGAATGGGTGTAATAACCGCTCAGCTCTCCACCGATACGATATATCGGTAAACGATAGAACAACCCGTATTGTTTTACCCCGCTTAGGTTTTCCGGCGAGGTCGTGTAACTCAAGGTAAGTGCGTGGTCACGATTAAACAGATTGCTGTGCTGAAACCCCATCGATACCCGTGAATAGCCCGTGCGTTCGTCACCGGTATTCGACATCGAACCGAAAAATACGCTCGGTTTCGAATCGCGGACTTTGACTTGGGCCGCTAGGTGGCCACCGCCCTCCCCCTCGCGCATGAACACCGCAACACGACGCGCGGAATGAAGATTGGAAAGTTGCAGTGAGCGCGCAATCTCAAGACTGTTCGGTGCTTGACCTTGCTGCAGGGCAGAGAGGCTTCGCAAAATATTTGTTTCGTCGAAGTGCTCGTTACCTTCAATGCTTATCTCTTCAACTGCGAAAGAGATAACTTCAAGCTTGAAGATCCCCTCCGTGGCCCGCTGGGGTGGCACAATCACCCGGTGAAAATAACTACCGCTCGCTTTGATCCGTTTTTCAAGTGCAGCAGCAGCGTTTTCAACGCCCGATATGGTCTCTTGAGGGCCAAGAAACGGTTCCAGGATCGCGTTGGTCTCTGACTCCGACAGCGGGTGCTCACCAACAACCTCGAAACGGTCGATGGTAAACAACGCTGCCGCAACTGGCGCGCATAGGCCGACCAGCAACACCGCTATGGTATTTATCGACCGCCAAAGGCAATGCCGCTTAGAAATTACCTACCCCTCCCACGGAGGCCCGGATCCGCGCGGGCCGATCCCATCAATCGACAATAGCGCGTTCCAGACTCCCTAATCAGATGGGCTCGCCAGTGAACACAATGTTGCGCTGGTGGCCCCGTTTGCTCCGTGGGCAAACTCGCGTCGTAAATAATTAGTTATTGCGAGCTGATTTGAGGTCTTGTCAGTTAGGCATATTGGTTACATTTTAATTTATCCTGCATTCCATCGAGTCGCGATTATCAAATCCATCGATATCGTCCCCGAAGAATTCAAATGCGTTTTCAATGCGATCATCAAATTCCGAGGGTAGCGGATAACGGTCGTTTATCATGAACGGCGGCGGTCCGGTAAGCCTTGTCACATCGCCCGTATCGGGATCGATCCGAACAGCCTCCCCAACCGCTATGTCGACTGGACCATCGGGCGTATCGACAAAGGTCTCGCCGTCATAAACCGAGACATAGATTCCAGGCTCGCCGGAGTCCGCAGGTTCCGTACCAAATAGTTCATTAAGGTCGACTTCGAGCTGATCTGGCCGCGGCGCATCGGTGTCACTGAAAAAGTCCGGTGTCTCGTCAAGCATCTCAGTTTTGTCACCGGTAACGAAACCCGTATCACCGCTTTCGACCGGCATGCCATTCATATCCACCGCACCGTCCCATACGTTAACAAACGAGCATTCCTCGTCCGCTGGCGCCTCTCCGCCGGTTAATTCCACACCTTCAGCGCAATGCTCATCGGCATATAGGTCGAAACCGGTACCGCGTATCCCGATCGTCGCCACCTTGGTAGATACACGAAACCCGCGCGGATTCCTTTTAGCCAAGGCGCCTGTTAGCGCACGCAATCCACCATTTACCAATCGAAAAATCGCGCTCGGCTGTTCCATCTCTGGCTCAAAATAATACTGATCGATCACGAAGCGGCTGCTCGGCCGAATGACGGTACGGGTATCATCCCTGAGTGCGACGGCTACGAAAGCGCCTTTTTGCGTCACGATAGCATCGCCCATATAGATCCGACCACCCTTCGCAAGCCGCCGCGTGGCACCATCAATTGTTTCGGCAATCGCCTCACCTCGGGATAAGACGACCCGCCCGACAAGTGGTTGTAGCGATCGGCGATTTTTCTCATCGTTATTAGCAACTTCGGTTTGGCAATCATCTGTACAGATCCGCACATCGAACTCAGTACCCCGAATTCCAATTGTGGCAACCCCGGCCCTCAGTCGGTAGCTTGAAGGGCGGCGTTTGGCGAACAAGCCCGATAAGGATCGTAGGCCGCCGCGTACTAAATTCACCACGACACTCTCACCTTGTGCTTGCTCGGCGTATCGCTCGATCACGAATTCGGAGTTAGGACGTAGAGTCATACGGCCCTCATCATCCATGTTAAGGACGACAAAACCACGTTGGCCGGTCGTTAAAGTGTCACCCTGTTCGATCTTCATCCCTTTACCCAAAAATCGGATTTCACCCACAGCCTGTTTCGCCGTCGCGGCCCCATGGGCAAATTTCACTTCACCGATTGGAGCTGCCACGGATGCGACTTGCCACAAACCGGCGATCCCTAACCCGGCAAGCACGGAAACAAACTTTGATGGCCTAATCAGCACTTAAGAATACCATTATAGTGAATTATCAAAAAGAGCCTATAAGTGTTTAATAAATAATAATAAAACCTATCTTAATTACAGGAAATGCGCGCACTGCTGGCGATGTCGTCTTCGATTGGCGTTTCAAGCGTTTCGCCCGGAATAAGCGTCACGAAGGTTAAACCGCCGGTTTCAAGCACAATCAATGGATCGGTCGTCGACTCCGTGATTTCGGTCACGGTGCTGTCGTCCAAAACATCGAGGACGTCTGCCGGAGGCGCCGTCGGTACTGGGGCAGTGGGTGGAAGCGCTGTCACGGGAGGCGGCGGCGGCGCTGAACCGCTTGCGATGCTCAAACTGAATACGTCGGGAATTCCCGGGACGATGGCACCTGTCAGTGTATCGATATCACCGGGGGCGAATCCACTGGGTGTGATGCCACTCGCGAAGGTACCAAAACATCCGGCTCCGCACGTGATCACCCCAAAACTATCACCGTCAAACGGAGAGTAGCTGCCGAATCGAAGCGCGCTGATCGCGCCGGCAAAGGACCCGCTACCTGAGACATCGATCAAGTCAAACATTCCCGTACCCGTTCCACCGAGTTCAATATCGAGCAAACTTGTAGAACCGAGGAATAGATCACCGGTAATCGTTAAAGTCCCCGGTGAAGCGCCGGCACGGATAATGGCGTCACTAACGACGTTTCCGTTAATTGTCCCTGTGCCCCCGAGCACCCCATCGCTGATCGTCACCGATCCCGTTGTCGTCGTGAGGTTACCGAAGACCATCGTCTGCGAACCGGCGCCGGTCTGCGTGTAATCCGTGCCGCAGGTAAGGTCTGCACCTGCACCAATTGTTACGGTGCCGCTCGTGGCAACGTCTGTGGTGCTATAGTCAGCCGCGCCACCGGTGACATTCAATACAGCGCCGGCCGCGACCGTCGTCCCACCGCTATTGGTAAACACATTACCAATCTGTAAGCCACTGCCGCTGAGTATGTCCAGTGAATCGCTGCTGCCTGCTATCCCGAGGTCTTTAATTCCGGCGCCACCAATATTGAGTGCGCCGAGCACGCCGAAACTACCGCTAGTGCCACTAATACTTCCGTCGTTGTAGTTAAAGTCACCGCTAGATTGGCTAAAAGAATTAGCACCGACATTGAGGATCCCCGTGTGGGTGACATCGATCACGTTTTGCACGGTTAGATTGGCGCCGAGGACGATGCTGCCGGCATTCGTCAAGCTCCCATCTCCCGCCGGGTCACCTGCATCGATGATCGATGCAGCATTGACATTAATGGCACCGGTGCCGCTATTGGTTATCGCGCCACCGGCGGTTGCAATCGTGGTCGCGGCGTTTAGGGTCATTGCGCTATTATTCACTAACGCGCCACCGCGAGTGTTGATCGTCGTTGCCGCGCCGATCGTTATCGCTCCGCCGATAGCATTCGTCAGATTTCCACCCACGGTATCGATACTCCGGGTGCCACCGGCGCCGGCAACGACATTGAATATACCGGCGTTGTTCACCGGCCCGGTAAAACTCGCAGCCTGCGGACCCGTGCCGATATTTGTCAGCACCGCGGTACCGAAATTATCCAGTGTCCCGACGGTAAAATCGACGTCGCTACCAGTCGTGCCTTGGATCGTTAATAACGCCCCTGGGTTATTGGTCAACATTACGCCACCCATATCGGTGACACCTTCGATGATCAGGCCGCCGTCGTTGAACAAGTTACCAGCGCCGCCGATGGTTTCATCGACAAACGTCAAAGCGGTATCAAACGCGATCGTCGTACCCGATCCGGTACCGGTAAAATTCACCGCGCCGCCGGAGAACGTGTAATTACCGGGTCCGCCGATGATCGCACCGTCGGCAAAATCGTGTACGCCGCCGACGAAATCGAGGTCCGCACCGAGCTCGACAGTGAACACACCGGTATGGACACCGCCAAGACTTAAGGTGTAAGACGTACCACTGCGCACGATCAGCTCACCGTCGATATTGAGTGAGGTACCGGTTGGAATAAAGTCACCGCCTAAGAGGTCAATAGTGGCGTCCGGTAGCACCGTCGTCGTACCGGCAGTCGTGAGATTAGCGCCGGATTGAATCTCAAGTACGCCGGTGCCGCCGACCTCGAGGTTGGCCGGGTTAAGATCGATATCGTTCAACGTCTTCACTGCGGAACCACCAACAATGAGATCGCTACCACTCGAGAAATCGAATGTGCCGCCGCCGGCGATCGTGCCGCCGTTCCAAAAATAATCGCCACCGTCAAATGTAAATGTGTGAGGCGAGACGATCGTCACATTGCCGCTGTTGTGGGTGAAGCTCGTTTGTCCGGTGAACAGTAGATCGTCACCAGTCACGTTGATGTCACCAGCATTGAGGTGGTCGGCGGCGACCTTGTTAACTACCAGCGGCGCGCCTGCATTGATATTGATGACACCAGTGGCACGATTGTCGATTTGGGCGGTTATCGTGCGCAGTCCCCCCGTTGTCCCCATCAGCGGATCGATAGTGCCAGCGTTGACGAGCGATCCAGAGGAGACGACAAGCGTCACATTACGGGTGGCCACCGGCTCGATATTGGTCATCACCACGACACCGTTATTGACAAGATCGTCGCCGACCGTGAATACGGTATGCCCTGCCGGGACCCCTTGAATAGTGAGGTTATTGTTATTGACAAAGGTGCCGCCGATGGAGCTCGTCCGTTCGACAGTGAAATTCCCGTCGTTGATCAGGATCCCGCTACCGCCGATAGCGCGACTGGACAGCAGAAAGCTCACCCCAGCGTCAATAGTGGCGCCCGTTCCCGTGCCAACCGCGTTCAGGTTACTGCCCGTGTAGGCGATACCGCCGAGGCCTGTTAGCAATGCACCGTCGCCGAGATTTTTTACCGTACCGCCTCGAAAATCCGTGCTTGCTGCACTGGCTACGTCAATCGTGCCGGTGAGTAATCCGCCACCACGGTAGTCAAAAAACCCGCCATCGACCGCGACCAGTCCACTACTATCAAAGCTAACGGATTCATTGACTTCCCATTCACCCGTACCGATCTTCGTGATCGTCCCAAAGTTATCGATGTGCCCGTTGATGCTCGTCCAACGGGAGTTGCCTAAGGTCTCCGTACCCGTCGCATCAATCCGCCATAACGCACCAGCCTCATTAATGAACGTCCCATCGTCATAGAGGTACCACCAACCGTTGTCCCACTCACTCGTTCCTGTGGTCGATTGATGACGCAAGGTCCGGGCACTCAACCAGTGAGAACCACCACTCAGCAATAACTCTCCACCCACCGGCACCAAGGTCTCACCACTCCCCGCTTGAGTTCCACCCGTCCAATTGAACGTGTCATTCACCGTGAACATCCCACTGCCCGTGAACGTCCCAC
>JAJFJQ010000043.1 GCA_021773835.1 Gammaproteobacteria bacterium | reverse complement strand
TTAGTCGAGCGCTTTCGTGGTGAGGTGATGTAATTCAATACCTTTGGTGGCAACCCAGTCGCCTGTGCTGTCGGCAATGCGGTACTCGACGTGATGGCACGCGATAACTTAATAGAGCACGCAAGCACAACCGGTGATTACGTGCGTCAGCGTTTCGGTGCGCTGGCCAAACGGCACACGATCATCGGTGACATTCGCGGGCATGGCTTGTGGGTCGGTGTCGAACTTGTCCGCGACCAGACCAGCAAGGAACCCGCGAGTGAAGAAACCCACACCATCGTCGATCATATGAAAGGACGCGGCATCCTCCTTAACCGCATTGGGGAATTTAATAACGTACTAAAAATACGCCCGCCCCTGCCTTTCACAGCCGCACACGCGGATATCCTTATCGACAACATGGATGAAGTCTTAGACGCTATTTAGTCGACGGGAGTGTCCATCCCGAGGCCGCACGGATCGCTGCGATGAATCGAGTTCAGCGTGCGCTGTTATTTAGCCGCTGGCAGGTCCAAAATAGACGCCGCGACCTAAATGAAATCGCGACGATTGGCCTTTTTCGCTGTTAATCGAGGAGCAATAATCCATGATTAGTCCTGAAGCTACCGAGCTCAATGCGTCGTTCCGCGTCGACATCAAAGACTCCGGAATGTTCACCCTCCCCTTTGCTGAACAACGCAGCAATTGGGATGCGTTCGGAGATTCAATTCCACAATACGCTACCGATGTGTCGATCGCGCCGGTCGACTGCGGCGGTGTGCCGTGTGAATGGGTCATTGCGCCGGCCGCGATGGAAAACAAAGTTCTATTCCATTTCCACGGCGGTGGTTACGTCATTGGTCATCCAAACGGGTACCGTAACTACAATTCGCGCATGTCAGAAGCACTCAATGCGCGTGTCCTTGCGGTCGACTATCGGCTCGCACCCGAACATCCGTTCCCGGCAGCCGTCGAGGATTGCTTAGGCGTATACCAATGGGCCTTAAACCAAGGGTATCAGGCCGAGCAAATAGCGTTCACCGGTGAGTCGGCAGGCGGGGGTTTGGTATTCGCCACCTTGCTGGCCGCACGCGACGCACAGCTACCGCTACCTGCGGCGGCCGTTGCGATCTCTCCGTGGGTTGATTTAACGAACGGCGGTGCCTCGCATCAATTCAATGAACAAGCCGATCCGATGATTGG
Source organism: Gammaproteobacteria bacterium (assembly GCA_021773835.1). Classification (GTDB taxonomy): domain Bacteria; phylum Pseudomonadota; class Gammaproteobacteria; genus UBA11873. The sequence continues at coordinate 17,193 of JAJFJQ010000043.1, read as the reverse complement.
ACCGAGTGTGCTAGACATGTTTGCGAGCGCCTATGTTAATGGCGACAATTTGCAAAACCCGCTCGCCTCTCCGATTAACGGCGACCTCAGCGGCCTACCGCCAATCTATATCCTCGTTGGCAGCACCGAGATACTCCTCGATGACGCGCGCGCATTATTTATGAATGCCAGCCGGGCGGGCGTCAATACAACCATCGAAGTAGCGCCCGATATGCCCCATATTTGGCCGATATTCGCGTATCAGATACCGGAAGGACGAAGGGCCATTACGAGAATGTCGTCTTTTTTCAATAGACATTTTGGTGCCTAGACCTATTGCCGGGACTTTGCGCTCAAGAGCTTGTCGCGCACCATTTTCGCGCTAATTCGGTCAGGACGACCCGGCCTATTCGTTTCGAGTCCCCCCGCCATACTACAACGCGGTTGCGGCCGCCTCGCTGTTCGCCCCTTTTATTAATCCAGTCGCCAGCAACACCGACTGTTCGATGCACGTAAGATCTTAAATAACGTTAACGACCACCTTTTCGCGGTCGCAAAGGTAGCAATTTGGGCGTAGCGTGATGTATCCCAGGTACATAACCAACGCTCTGTGTAGCGCGTAACGCGCACATGAGAATAGAAGTAGCGGAGGTAATCATCATGTTCCGCACCTACATCAACTTGTTTCTCTTTTTTGTATCGTTAAATTCCGCTCACGCCGACCTTATCGACGACCCTGACGGCATACTCGGGACCTTGCACATAAACGGCGCTACGACGAATTCGTTCGATGCCGCGCCCGTTTTCCTCGGCACGGGGCCCGAGTTTTCTTATGAAGACACCATCTTCTCGGTCTCCGTGGACATCATCGACCATACGCTTTGGATCACCCAAACCCAGCTCGAGCCAGGTGCGTTACCGTGGGAGATCTGGCTTGAAGATCTCAGTTGGGGGGTCCCAGGCAGAATCACCGATATCCTAGTACCGACGATGCCGCCCTTCTCAACGACGTTCACGGGCAACAGCATCCATATCCGTTATGACCCGGTAACGCCGCCGGATCCAGGCACCACAATCGAGTACCACACGGACTTTGAAGTGCGCCACATCCCGGAACCAAGCAGCCTACTGCTAGGCTTATTCGGGATCGGGCTGCTGGCGGCGACACGCAAGCGATAATCGTTAAACTCAACCACGGCTCAGGCGGTCCGTCGTCGCGGGTTAAGACCCGAGCTAATACGCGTTGGCCAAGCAGCGCTTCACCGCCAATGCGTTAAGTGCCGCTAACGTTTCGTGCCACGCAAGGCATGACAAAGATAGAGCGCGGCGGTGAATAACAGCAATGCCGTTGCCTGATGCGTCGCCGCCAGTGGCACGGGCACATGCATAACTAAGGTCGATATTCCTAGGGTCACCTGGGCGAGCGCAAGTACGAGCACGATATGCAGCCCGATTCTGGCGCGAGGCGGCAACGCGTGCGCCCGAGCGAAGTACCAATATAAAACGACCACGAAAAAAGTCGTGATGGCCAGCACACGGTGGTTGAATTGCACTGTGACCACGTTTTCAAACATATTGCGCCATGCGGGGTCCAGCGCAAACAACCCGGGTGGTATCAACTGTCCACCCATCAGCGGAAAAGTATTGTAGACAAGACCCGCCTTTAAGCCTGCGACAAAACCGCCGGATATCACCGTAATCGTGACGAGCGTCGTTAATCCAAGCGTCTTGGTGTACCAGTGGTGTCTATCACCGTCCGCGTGCCGAAACAGTAGGCTCATCGCAACCCAAAACATGTACGCATAAATGATGAACGCGGCGACCAAGTGCGCGGTCAAGCGATACTGGCTCACATGCGGGTTGTCGACCAATCCACTTTTGACCATGTACCAACCCAAGACCCCTTGCATGCCACCGAGCACAAACATCAACAGGTACTTAGGCCACTCGTGACCGCGGATATAACCGCGCGCACTAAAGAATAGAAACGGGATCAAAAAGGCGAGGCCGATTGCACGCCCGAGTAGGCGATGCAAATATTCGTACCAAAATATCCTTTTGAAATCGTGTACTTCCATGTCGTAATTAATCTTCTGAAACTCTGGGGATTCTCGGTATTGCGCGAACGTAGCAGCCCATTCCGTATCGCTCATTGGCGGCAGCACACCCATGATTGGACGCCAGTCGACCATCGATAGCCCCGAGCCCGTGAGGCGAGTGACGCCGCCAAGCACGACCATTGCAAAAACTAAAGCGCAGCACAGCAGTAACCAGGTGGCGACACGCCTATTGTTAGTATTATTCGCTTCGATCATTGGTATCTAGGATCCTGTGCTAGTTTGGTCTGGAGGCCAAATTCTAGCAGCTTGTGATTTTGTCGCCCCAAGCAAATCGGCCACGATGAGGGTGCTTGACCAGAATTATCAATCAACGACACTCGCGTATTTTGCCAGGGCCAATGCGAGTCCAATTGTTGGCCCGCGGTTGCGGATCTCGGATACTTCTACCAAAATGAATAGATGACACGATGGCATGGCCATATAGCTCGATTGCTCGCAGTGGCCTTGATGGCGCAATGCGGCGCTGTGTTGGCGGTATCGCAACCGTGCTCGCATCATGATACGACGGTCCAAAACGACCGCGTACATGAACACGCTGTTTCCGATCACACCAATAGCCACGCCTCACATCATCACGGGCCGGCATCTGCACCGTCCGCCGGTCAAAATTTAGCTGAAAGCAGTGCGTGCGACTGTGAACGCGCATGCGACACAAATTGCTCGACACATTGCACCGCACCCGTTGTCATGACGGCCGATGTTCCTAGCAATCACCGGACGGCTACCAGTTTTTCCTTGCTGGCCGTTGGCACACCACCGGAACCGCCAATCTCCCCACATCTGAGACCACCCATCGCGCTCTGATCTGAGCATCTACAGGTGCGGCGTACTGCGTCGCCAGATCGTCAGTTAGGAGTGGAGATATGTCTGTTCTACAGAAATGGGCGCCGGTGATGGTGCTCCTTGCAAGTGGTTGCACTGGGATCCCGCCAGACCGTGGGATCAATGACGTCAGTACGCTTTTGAGAGCGCGCGCCGGCGACGCGTTTGTCGAAATAAAAGCGTTGCCAATGGACTCGACTAACAGGGTTTCATTGTGGTTGGACGAGAAACTTGGTCCCGAGACAGCCGTGCGCATCGGCTTGGTCAACAATCCGCAATTGCGGGCCGCCTATGCCGAGCTTGGGATCGCAGCAGCTGCGGTATATGACGCCGGGCGCCTGTCAAACCCCCGCGTGTCGTTTGCGGCACTCGATAGCAGCGCTATCGGTACTGTCGCTCAGCTCACCCTAGGATTCGCGCAAAATATCACCGACCTGATCTTATTAAATCCGCGTCGGCGTCTCGCTACCGCTGAAGCGGAACGTATGAAATACGTCGTAGGATCAGAATTATTCAACTTCGCCGTGGACGTCGTTGCTGCCTATTTCGGCTATCTCGGCGCCGAACAAACCGCCGCCGCGCGCGCACTCGCCGCACAAGCCAGCGCATTTGTCGCGTCGCTTGCGGCACAGTACTTCGCAAGCGGAAACATTAACCAACTCGCGCTAAACGAGGCCGAGGTACTGGCTGGCGAGATGGAAGTGGCCGCCGTAACTGCCGCCGCGGATCTCGCGGCTTCCCGCATTGAACTAAATCGGCTACTCGGCCTCACCAGTGACGCACAGTGGCGGACGCCAACCGGCTTACCACTGCCGGTAGTCGAGGAAGACCCGCTAGCTGTCCTTCAGGAACTCGCAATTACCCAGCGACTCGATTTACAGGCAGCGTCGAGCGCTGTCGCGCTGAACGAGCGGGCGTACTCAATGACACGGCGTTACCGTTTTCTCGGCGAGGTTGTAGCCGGCGTCGAGTACGAACGTGAGACTGATCGCTCGCGCCTGCTAGGACCCACCGTCGCATTCGAGCTACCGATTTTTAATCGTGGGGATGGTCGATTGCTACGCGCCCAAGCAACACTGGAACAACAACAAGCAGCCTTGGCGTCGCTGCAGATTGCAATCAACAGCGATGTTGCCCGCGCCCACAATGCAGTTGCAGCAGCGCGGAAACGCTACGAGGTCCATCAACAACGTTTGCTGCCGGCTCGTCAACGCATCGTAGCGTTCACCTTTGAGCTGCAAAACTACATGCTTGCGAGCCCATTCGAATTGCTGGACGCGAAGCGCACCGAGTACGAAGCCTACGTAACAGCGCTACAGTCCCTAACAGATTACTGGCTAGCCCGTGCAGACCTGTCGCGCGCGGTCGGCGCCAAGCTGCCGAGTTCTACCAACGCGGTGCAAGGTCGCTTCGATTTCAATTCACAAGCGCAGCGATCGGTCACCGATCTATCAACGAAATATTCAGCAGAAATTGATTCAGCACCTCGCACAGGAGTCCGACAATGAATATCCGTAGACAACTATTAAAGCTTGCCGGCATCGGTGCCCTTGCGAACACTGCCAACGTATTTAGGATCCCAAACGCTAATGCAGCGGCCGTCGATCAATCGGATGAAGATCCCAATGATGCTGATTCGACGGGCCCATTTACGCCAGTGCATACGCTGGACGGCTGGACTTTGCCGTACCGTATGAACCAAGGGGTGAAGGAGTTTCATCTGGTAGCTGAAGAGATCGAGCATGAATTCGCGCCCGGTTCAACCGCGAAATGTTGGGGCTACAACGGCACCACGCCAGGGCCGACGATCGAGGCCGTTGAAGGCGATCGGGTACGCATTTATGTCACCAACCGCCTACCGGAGCATACCTCGATTCACTGGCATGGGATCCTATTGCCGAGCGGCATGGACGGCGTCGGTGGATTATCCCAACCGCAGATCAAACCAGGTGAGACCTACGCCTATGAATTCACTTTGCGCCAACACGGCACTCATATGTACCACCCACACGCGGACGAAATGGTGCAGATGGCGCTTGGCATGATGGGTATGTTCATCATTCATCCCAAGGACGGTGAGGCGCACCGCATAGACCGCGATTATTGTCTGTTGTTACACAATTGGGCATTACATCCTGGTACCTATCGCCCCAACCCGGCCGTAATGGTTGAGTTCGACCTGTGGACGATGAACAGCAAGGTCTTTCCCGCGATCTCACCTATGGTTGCGGGAAGCGGCGAAAGAGTACGGATCCGGGTCGGTAATTTGTCAATGTGGAACCATCCTGTGCATATGCACGGCACGCAGTTTGCGGTGACCGGTTCGGATGGCGGTCGCTGGCCGGGAACAGCTTGGCGCACGGAGTCAACAGAAATAATCGGAGTTGGTCAAACGCGCGATCTTGAATTCGTAGCTGTTCCAGGCGATTGGATTTTCCATTGTCATATGGCGCATCACACCATGAATGCGATGGCGCACGATTTGCCAAGCCCGGTGGGTGTCGATCAATCTGCCATTGAAAAACAGATGCAGAAAATGTTGCCCGGCTACCAAGCGATGGGTGAAACCGGCATGGCGGAGCATCAACGGCATGCACAAATGGGACACCATAAGGGCCCGGAAAATACGCTGCCAATGATGATGGGCAAGGGCCCACACGGCGATCTCGAAATGGGCGGCATGTTTACCATGGTCAAGGTACGCGACGAAATCGCAACCGGCGATTTTCGCGATCCCGGCTGGTTCAAGAACCCGCCGAATAGTGTAGCGCGCAGAATTAGTCAGAATGGCGATTGGGGCTCGCCTACCCGTAAACCGCGAACCTAGGGTGACCTAGATAGTAACGTTACGAAGCCGCAGTGCGTTGCCAATCACCGACACGGAGCTCAGGCTCATTGCGGCCGCGGCGATCATTGGCGACATTAGGATCCCGAAAAACGGATATAAGACCCCGGCTGCAACTGGCACGCCGATGCCGTTGTAAATGAAGGCGAAAAAGAGGTTCTGGCGAATGTTTCGCATCGTGTAGGTCGACAAATGATGCGCTTTGGCAATACCGCGCAGATCGCCTTTCACCAAAGTCACACGCGCACTTTCCATCGCGATGTCGGTACCCGTGCCCATCGCAATCCCCACATCCGCTTGTGCCAGCGCCGGGGCATCGTTGATCCCGTCGCCCGCCACGGCCACTACCTTACCGTCGCTTTGCAACGATTTGACCAACGCGTGCTTTTGTTCCGGCAGCATGTCCGCATGAACTTCCTTGATGCCGAGACGTTTAGCGATCGCCGTCGCGGTCGTACGATTGTCGCCACTAACCATGACAATCGAGATCCCCGCGGCGCGCAAGGTTTCGATGGCCGTCGGGGTCGAGTCTTTGATTGGATCGGCGATCGCGATCAAGCCTTGGAGGTTTTCATCGATGGCGATCCAGATCACCGTTGCACCCTGCTCACGATGCACTTCAGCACGTTGTAAAAAGGAAGCCGTATCAACACCGTAGGATCCCATGAGCGCGCTGTTGCCAACTGCGATTTTCTGACCATCGATGTCTCCAACGACGCCTTGACCAGTCACCGATTCAAAGCCGTCGACTTGAGGCGGCGTTAATTCACGAGTAATCGTAGCCTGGATCAACGCATGGGCCAGCGGATGTTCGCTGGCACGTTCAATCCCTGCTGCGGTGGATAGAATTTGGTCTTCGGTACAATCGCCGAATGATTCGATCGCCGATACGATCGGACGGCCTGTGGTTAGCGTTCCCGTTTTATCGCAAAGCAGCACATCAACCGTTTCGAGTATTTCAAGCACCTCGGCGTCGCGAACCAGTACACCCTCGCGCGCGCCCCGGCCTATCCCGACCATGACCGACATCGGCGTCGCCAAACCCAGCGCACAGGGGCACGCGACGATCAACACAGAGACGGATGCAACTAAGGCATAGGCCATTGCCGGCGGTGGGCCCAGCATCATCCACGCGACAAATGCAATCACCGAGGCGACCACAACCAATGGCACGAACCAGCCAGCCACCACGTCCGCCATACTTTGGATCGGCGCACGTGAGCGTTGCGCGCTGGCAACCATTTCGATAATGCGCGCAAGTAGCGTTTCCTGACCAACTCGGGTTGCGCGCATGATCACGCTGCCAGTTTGGTTTAAGGTGCCGCCGCTCAAGCTATCACCAGAGCGCTTTTGCTGCGGCAACGGCTCGCCGGTCAGCATCGACTCATCCACGCTTGTCGTACCTTCAATGACTTCACCGTCGACCGGGATCTTTTCACCGGGGCGTACGCGCAGACGATCAGATACCGCGACGTCCAACACGGGAATGTCACGCTCTGCGCCGTCGGGGGCAACGATCCGCGCATTTGGTGGCGCCAGATCCAACAAACCCAGTAGCGCCTTAGACGTTTGCCCGCGCGCCCGCAGTTCGAGCACCTGTCCGAGCAACACGAGCGTGATAATGACGGCCGCCGCCTCAAAATAAATCGGCACCATGCCCCCCTCGCCCCTGATTGCATCGGGTAACAGCTGCGGAAATAGCAGTCCGATAAGCGAGAAACCGTAAGCCGTTAGTGTGCCGATCGATATCAGCGTCCACATGTTCGGTGCACGGTTGATGATCGAACGCCAACCTCGGACAAAGAACAAACGGCCACACCACAGTAATACCGGCGTGGTCAGTGCCGCTTGACCCCATGCAAACACGGCGTCGCCAAGCCACCGACGAAATTCGATTCCAGGGATCATTTCGCCCATCGCCAGCACCAAGACACCGACAGTGAACGGCACGCTGATCCACAATAACCGCAACATCTCACGCAGTTCCGTGTCGTCTTTAAGTAAATCGCGATCGAGCGATAAGGGCTCCAAGGCCATGCCGCAACTCGGGCAATCACCGGCCTGGTCTTCGAGCACCTCGGGGTGCATCGGGCAGGTGTACTGTCCGCTCAAGGCATTCGAAGCCTTTGGCGTTGCCTGTTCATGGTGGTGGTGTGAACAGCTATGTTGTTCCATTGATATGGCCTTCGGATGACTACTTTGGGATGCTAGCTTGCACAGGCAAGGGTCATCGGATCTCGATCAACTATTCGCTAGATACCGGGTCTAGATTATTCCATCAGTTTTTGCGCGCTGTCGTCGTTCCGGTAGGCGAGTTCCGCCCGAGATCCAGACATCCGAGTTTGACATGCCATTGCAAGCAATCATGTTGGATACCAGCGGTCGCTGGTAAGACCCCGGAATTTCGTAGGGTCCGCTGAATTAACCAGCAGCCGCGACTGCGCGTTGCGCGATCACACCTACCAGGTGTGCGCGGTACTCGGCACTCGCATGGATATCTTCGTTCAACCCATCCTGCTCACAAGGTATTCCCTTGATTGCATCGGAACTGAAGTCCTTACTCAGTGCTGCTTCCATTGCCGTAAAACGATACACGCAGGGTCCGGCACCAGTAACCGCGACACGGATCGCACCGGCACATTCGGCAACCATGACCCCGACCACTGCGTAACGCGACGCTGGATTCGGAAATTTCACATAAGCCGCACGTTTTGGTACCGGGAAACGCACCGCGATGACAATTTCGTCATCCTCAAGAACTGTCTCGAACATGCCGGCAAAAAAATCATCGGCCGCGATCTCGCGACGGTCTGTTACAACCGTTGCATTTAGACCTAGAACCCCCGCGGGATAATCCGCCGCGGGATCGTTATTGGCGATCGAACCGCCAATGGTACCGCGGTTACGTACTTGTGGGTCGCCAATGCTATCTGCCAGATGTGCTAATGCGGGGATCATTCGACCGACGACGTCGGAGCCTGCGACGTCGGCATGGCGCGTGCCAGCACCGATGGTCAGCGTGTTCTCAGATGCCGTTATCCCGGCAAAATCCGCCACCGCATTGAGATCAATAAGATCACTTGGTTGCGCCAAGCGCAGCTTCATCGTTGGCAGCAAGGTCATGCCACCAGAAATGAATTTTGGATCCTCACTAGACTTAAACAGCGCTATCGCTTCTTCGACGCTGCTCGGTTGCTGATAATTGAATTTGTACATAGGAGTTCCTTAGATCCCGCCGGTTGCGGCTCAGTCGCGCATCTGCTTGGCTGCGGTTTGCACCGCTTTCACAATGTTGTGGTATCCGGTGCAACGGCAAATATTGCCTTCCAGCCAATCGCGTATTTCTTTTTCACTCGGATCGGTGTTGCGACTTAACAAATCCGCCGAACTCATGATCATCCCCGGCGTACAGAATCCGCATTGCAGGCCGTGTTCTTCTTTGAACGCCGCTTGCAGTGGATGAAGCTGATCACCGTCGGCAAGACCTTCGATGGTTGTCACCTCACAACCGTTTGCCTGCGCTGCCAAGAGCGTACAGCTCTTAACCGAGCGACCATCGACGTGCACGACACAGGCCCCGCATTGACTCGTGTCGCACCCGACATGGGTACCCGTAAGCCGTAATTCGTCGCGTAGAAGATCGACCAATAGCGTACGTGTCTCAGCCTCTGCTTCGACCTCACGCCCGTTTACCGATAGCTGTACTTTCATTCGCCCCTTGCCCCAATATCACCATGGACACTTCGTCCAGGGGTGCATATTAGACCAATAGGTCTAGGAGAAGCACGCCTGCGGGGACAATTGGGTAATATTCTAAATCTGGCGGTTTTGCGGAACGTTGACCATTGCTTACCGCAGTGTTGTTTGGTGCGGCAGAATCCGGTTGTACCGTGTTTCATGCGATTGAAACTCCGCAAACTCGTAGCACTTTGTCCCAATGCTCCACCGAATCGCGCCGTATCTAGTAGGGCTAGCGCTGGGCTTATCAGCCCCTAGCGGGGCGTTCTATGGTCCGATGTTCGGCCAACAAAATCCGCCCGACAGGAGTCCCAAGCCATCGTCGTCGAGTTGCAGCCTGGGCACGAAAGCGCATTGGCCTCCCTCAACGATTCCCGAGAGGCGCCGTCGACCGGCACCGACAGTGGCTGGGCAAGAGAACGCTAGCCCTTGCATGAACCGAGCCGGGTACTTTGGCGCTAAGCGCCTAAGCTTGCCAGAAGGCGACGGCATCGCAATTCGTCCACGCGATGACCATCTCCCCGGCCGCGTGGTCTTAGTGATAGCCCAGCGTTTTGGTGACCGTTCCGATGCTTAGGAGGTGCTGACGACCCGACGGAACGCCGAGTAGGATTCGAAGAAGGCTACGCGGTGGACCCACCGGAAGGTGATCGACGTTACCTAGCTTTGACCGTGGAACTACGCAGCTAGGGACGTTGTTACGTTAATGAAGTAGCAAATAATTGAGGATTCGTTAGGTTATTTACAGGACAGGCATAGACTGAAATCTTTGCTGACCTTGCATCGAGTCACTGGAGTTGTGCTCGCGGGCTTCGGCCTTCGCTGCTGACATTAGAATATCGCAGCCTAATTTGCGCTTAAATACTGGCGAGGCAAACCTCCAAGATAGAGCTGCTCGTACCTTGATAACGCCGCACCTTTCCGGCCTTTTTCCAATCCTTAGTACCTCCCGTGACACCGCCGTCCCCATCGATAATATTGCTGATCTTCTCTGCTAATTTGTCGCTCACTGTATCGCTGCGGTAAATCACGAACTGTCCGTCAAGCGTACCGTCGCCGTCTAGATCGCAAGCCCAGTTCGGATCATTGTTGTTGGCCAAAAATAGATCCTGGTAAGCGCTTTGGCTCAAGTGATGGGTCATTTCTTTTTCAAGATACGGCCCCTGCCAACCCGGGATCGGATTGGTGCCGTCAAGATCATTGACCATCAGTTGGTGATAACGTTGTTGCGCGTGGGATGGCACGTGGCGCGGCCATAGTCCCGTGTCGACATGATACTTGGCGACGGCACTGGTGAGCGTGTTGACTTGTTGTACATAGGCCGACACTTTGGCGTCTTCGATCGCGGCAAATATCTTCGGTGTAGCAACCGAGCCCAAGATTGCGATGACTGCTAGCACACCGATCATTTCGACCAAGGTAAATCCTCGATCGCGTATTTGAGTGCTCATCTTGCCTCCTTAAAGCTCCCGTTGAAGTCCGTAGACGGCGGCGCACGCATGGACGCACGCGGCTTATCGGCACTTTTGGGGGAATCTTGAGGGTTCGAGAACCGTCAGCATTACAAAATCCTGTCTGTTGCTTGTCTTGGTGGTATCTCAAGCAGCAACGTCGAATATGCAGCAATATCCATTCGTGGTGCGTCTGATCTGATTGAAACCCGCCCAAGCTAGTAGCACTATGACCCTATGTTCCTCCTTATCGCGCCGCTCTTTATTGCACTAGCGTTGGGGTTCGCCACCCCTAGCGGTGCCTTCTACGGCCCAATGATCGGCCAGCAAAAACCCGTCCAATTGGTACTCCAAGCCGTCGCCGTCGAATTGCAACCGGGACACGAACGCGCGTTGGCCTCCCTCATCAATTTTCGCAAGACACTGACAGCTGGCACCGACAACGGCTGGGCTAAAAAACTCGACTCCTTCCATGGCCGAGCCAGATACTTTGACGCAAAGCACCTAACGCTCCCAGAAGGTGGCGGCATTGAGATCCGGCCGCGCGACGGCAGCCTCCCGGGCCGCGTGCGCTTCGTGGTGGCACAACGGTTTGCCGATGGCTCCGATACCGAGCAGGTGCTGACGATCCGACTCGACCGTCGTGTGGGTTTTGAAGAAGGCTACGCGGTGGTACCACTAGAGGGTGATCGGCGTTATCTCGCGTTGGCCGTGGAGCTGCGGCGCTAGCAAAATAATAAAATAATGGGGTCGGAGTCAATTACGCTTCGCACTGACGACCGAGGCTTACAGGAAACACACTGTACTCGATTGTTGCATTTAGAATAACCGGACGACAGGTCGTTCCTTGGATAACGCACAAGTTAGGTGACGCATGAAGGGGACTTCCGGGACTCATAATCTTCTCCGACCTCGTATTTAATTACTCCGACCCCATTTTTAACCGATAAGGTAATCGATTGAACCAAGGAATAAGGATACGCTGGGTCATTAGACTCCCAGTGAAACTCAACCTGCTGGGGTCTTAATTAATATAGCAAATACAGTGTACTAGAAAGATTTGCGGTGATTACAGCCCCTATTCACCGCAGCTTATAAGTCGATTAATCTTGTTCATGCTGTAATTAACCCCTATAATCACCGCGAAAAATGCGGTAATTATGAGCTGGATATACGAAGACGACCATTGGCCTAATTTCTCTTGGGATAGTGAAAAGCTCATACCCAAGCTAGCACAGGTTCGTCATAGTCAAGGCAAGCTCCTAGGGCGCATGGAAGCCCTTGGCTTCGACCTCAAACAAGAAGCCACGCTCAATACCCTCACGGCCGACGTCCTCAAATCGGCAGCGATCGAAGGCGAACTCCTTAATCCAGACGAAGTTCGATCGTCGATTGCTCGGCGGCTCGGGCTTGACGTTGCCGGCTTAGTCGCAGCTGGACGAGACGTCGAAGGTATCGTCGAGATGATGCTCGACGCCACCCGGCGCTTTAAGGCGCCGCTAACAACCGCACGGCTGTTTGATTGGCACGCGGCGCTCTTCCCTACTGGGCGTAGCGGCATGGTTGCTATCACGGTCGGGGCATGGCGACCGGAAAGTGCCGAACCGATGCGGGTCGTATCTGGCGCCTTCGGGTGCGAAAAGGTTCACTTCGAAGCGCCTTCAGCCACTGGCTTAGACGGAGAAATGGAAAACTTTCTACAATGGTTCGAACGCCAGCAGGATAAAGATCCTGTCATTAAATCCGCCATCGCTCATCTGTGGTTTGTCACCATCCATCCGTTCGAAGATGGCAATGGTCGGATCGCGCGCGCAATAGCCGATATGGCCTTGGCGCGTGCGGACGGTGTTCGCGAACGCTACTACAGCATGTCCACCCAAATTGAATTCGAACGAAAGACTTATTACGCCGAATTAGAACGCCAACAACGCAGCAGCGTCGATATTACGCGTTGGCTATCATGGTTCTTAGATTGTCTTGGCCGTGCGCTGGAACGTGCCGAGATTTCGCTGGAAACAGTAATAGCCAAAGCTCGATTCTGGGAATACGCCAGCCAGTTTTCATTAAACGACCGGCAACGAAACGTGATTAATCGAATGCTTAACGGTTTCAATGGACACCTCAATACGTCTAAGTACGCCAAACTTTCGAAGTGCTCATCGGATACCGCACTTCGAGACATACGCGTCCTACTCAACCACGGTTTAATCATTAAGAATCCCGGTGGCGGCCGAAGCACAAGTTATCGACTTGCCTCGCTATAGCTACTTTAATAATGGGGTCGAAGTCAATTACGCTCCACGCGCACAGGCTAGGCTTGCAATAAACACACCGTACTCGGGGGTTATTTTTAGAAAACCAGGACGACCGCTTGCTCCTTACCCAAAACGGAAAGCCCGAGACGTCTTAACGCGAATTCCGGGACTCATAATCTTCTTCGACCTCATGTGTATTTACTCCGACCCCATTTTTAAGAGACAGATGATGGACGACATGGATATTTTCGATCGATTCAATGAACTAACGACGCCGCTGCTCAGCGACTACGCAAAAGTTCACCCTAAAATCTTGGATCTGATTGGCGATACAGTAACTATTCGAGAGGACGTTTCTGAATATTTAGCCCGCCTGGCGATACGAACCGACAGTGACGAGCTCAAGAAACTCTATTTTCAACTGTCGAAAATAATGGCGAAAATTTGAGAGCAATTCGTCGATTTCCATCATCGGATCGGCGCTTTGGCCGAAGACGCCCGCGGCTGTTCCGATTGTCTTCAGCAATGGGGCGAAAGTAACAGTGGCCACCTCAAGGTGGTCAGTTTGGATAGTCGGCTCACTACGGAGGGTAGAGTAATTTGCGCCGGGTTCGATTTCGCTCTACGGTCGGGCGATCCCACATGGCAGTATTTTGCTGCCCTGCCGAGCCTCTCACTATGCCATGTGCTTGGATCCTACAGAGATCTGAATTTGGCCTTTTTGAGGGAAAATCCAGGCAAGAGAATCGGCGTTTCGGACGCCATTAATGCCTTATTTGAGGCACGCGCTGATGCGTCAATCGATGCGGCGACTTTTAATTTTGGCTCTGAGTTACTATGCGCTGCCAACGCGGCCGTAGCGTCACGGCCAGAAAAAGATGTTTCAAACTCCAGATCTCCCGATACCCAAATTGAGCGAGTTCTTCAATTCAAAGACTCTCTCGAGAAGTTGGATGCGCAGACTCACTTGGTCACGGCCGTCTTGTCCACTGCGGAGTTCGCTATTGCGAATTCCATCTCAAATATTAACGCTTGTGGAGCCTTATTCACTAAGCGCCTTATTGAAATCGGTGGTGGGGAACGATCGTAATCATCATAGGCGCGGAATAATAAAAAAAGTATTAACATCCGATGTTGACTTGCATCGAAATATGATCAAAAAACGCCCACTTTTTGCATCGAATACTGATCCATTTGCTAATTCCTAGATCTTTGAAAAGGTTACTCCTCACCGTGCGCGGGACGGGTCATTTACAGGTTGCAAAAGTAGGGTCAATCCAGCGTGCAAATCAACACCCGCCATTGTGATTCTGTTCGTCTTGTCATTGTTTGGTTCTCCGCCTTTCAGGAAACGGAAAACCATTACACGACCCTGGCTAGGTTCGGCAGGGTGCGGTTAATGTGGCGCTTACGGTGTTTCCATGATTTTGCTCCTTTACTAGCATATTTAAAATCATGGCCACTTACACATCAGATGGGACAGTCTCGTCGATGGGGGCTCGGTTTAGAATATGCACGCAGCTATCACGCAGCTCGTTTAAAGAAATTGCTGCTCATTGGCACGCTCGGCATGTTCATCGTATGGCTCAACGGGATATTAGTGAAGACAAACCAGTGGGCACGACATTTTCAAGCGAACACTGACCCGAGCGGCGGCGTATTATCAACATTCTTTTTGGGCCAACGATTATTATTCAATCGCCAATTACGCTGTAGCAAACGACAAATCACTACCGCGTTTAGGCGATTTCCTCTGATAGCCGAAAAGCAAGTCAATTTTGTGGGGATCGCTTAGTTGATTAACTTATCAGTGTCCCCTGTCCCCGCCTGTCCCCGCTTATCCGCCCATCCTTATGCGGCCAAGTTAACTATGCCACTACACCCTGTCCGTGCTCAATATTTTGTCCAGGTACATCAAAAGATATACTAAAAAACTTGGTGCCAATACCCTCCAAATTGTTGCCTCCGGATGAACTTCAATTATTTGTCCCAATACTCCCCCAGGTGCTGGATCGAAATCGAAATACCGAGTCCGATCTCCATTATCGTCCGCGAAGGGTAGCCATTGCGTATTTGCAATTAGAGGTCTAACTGGCCCAGAACACTCTTCGTCAATATCGGGATCCAACTCGGCTTGAATTACATTGGTCGGTAAATGTTTTAGTAGGTATACATGTTCCTTCCAATAATCTACTATTTCCCCGGCGGATAGGAGCCTGAACCCATCATCGAACATTAAGGGGTATTCTTCGCCGTTCCGAATAGATAGCACCCCCCTCAATGCATAAGGACAGGACAAACCTGTCTCGTACTCAATCGTATCGAAAGCTTGCAGTGACGCCGGACCTCTATTGTATTTCAAACCCGCCGGTTTCTGTTTTAACCTAACAGCCTCGATCTCTCGCCAGACAATTATAATCTCCTCGCTGTCTGTAATTTTTGCCAACACTCAACTCTCCACGATTACAATGATCCCGTCGGACCGCGTCGTTACAGATTGATGTCAATTTCAGGGTGCGATACCAACGAGTTCAAAATATGGGCCCTAGGTACCCTACACATTCTACTTGGGTATTTTGAAGAAGTGTCCTTCCGGAAAGTATGCATTAGCTAATCAAGCGTTTCGAAAATTTCCTTAAGTGTAGCACCGTCATCTGGATACAATTCATTGTTATTTAGTGAATCAACCATAAACAGCCTCGACCGCTTGGATTCTTCCTTGATCAGTATCCTCGCATCCATTAGCGCAGTGACTAATGCTCTAAAACTTGTTGTCTCCCGCACGGGTTGATCAATTTCGATCAATCCGTCTAACACTAGATAGCATTCCCAAGCTTGCTCACCATCTTCGTATGTGACCAAGTTCGGTTCGCTAATTCGTATAGTTACCCTTCGCTCTTTATTCGAGGATCCCTCGAACACCAGCTCCTGCTCCGCGATCCATTTTGTAAAGCTTCTACGCATAACTTTATTTTCAAATACTCAATATTCAGCGGAGGCAAAGAGGGAAACCGATACTACTAGGCGTAGGCACGACCAAAAATCTATTCTTATCGTTTAGTGGGTTCGCACTTGTTCGAGTTTTTGAAATTTTACAAACTCGATAGAACGCACTCAACAATCCGCCTTGCCTACGTTGTTCCAAAACTGGAACTGGCATAAGGGAAACCCTGGGCGAATTTCTCCGCCCGCCTTGCCGAGATGATGCGAACGGATATTCATCACAACTCTTACCGGTTACCCCACCTACTTTTCCTCTACAAGCTCGATTATTTCTAATCCAGCTCCTGGAATTCGGTGGTGATTTTCGACTCAAGAAAAACGGTGAAGCTATCCTATTCGAGCTTTGACCTGAGATCCCGCCGCCAACGCTCATTGCTGCAAGTATGTGTTTCGAAGTTTTTTTCGTCTCGACGCCAACGACCAGTATGGGAACCGTTAAATTGCATCGCCGCGGATTTTTCAAACAACGGACAGCTTCTTTAGCCGCAGCCTGTGCCGTCCGTAAGGACCCGGTTATCGCCTTCTTAACGAACTGCCGCCCTGATACTTGCCCGATTGTTCCCAATGCTGCACGGATATCCAAGCTAATTCCAATATCAACCAACCCAAAATTCCCACTAGGATCAATCACATTCCCCGGATCCCCATTCCCATAAAGATACTTATGCAAAGTAATAGGATCTGAGTCGATGCCTGGAAAAGCATCCATAGAATGAAACCTGTACGACAGGGGACACTGATAAGTTAATCAACTAAGCATTGGCAAGGAGTTTACCGAGGTTCAATCCGAATACCTCACAATACGCTCGCCCGCGCTGGCGAGACATTGCGACGCCGGGTTGGGTTAATTTCAACACTGCACCAATTTTCGATTGCGAAAGACCGAGCTCATTCGTACCTAGGTAGCAAATTACAGAGCGTGCAATGGATAATTCGTTACTGCGGCCTTTGTCGCCTACCCGCGCGATATCTAATTCGAA
>JAJFJQ010000042.1 GCA_021773835.1 Gammaproteobacteria bacterium | reverse complement strand
CGGTGTCGCGGTGATTAAAGTCGGTGCCGCAACCGAAGTTGAGATGAAAGAGAAGAAAGCACGCGTCGAAGATGCACTGCATTCAACTCGAGCTGCAGTCGAAGAAGGCGTTGTCGCCGGCGGCGGCGTTGCACTGCTTCGCGTGCTCGACACGGTCAAGAAAGTGAAAGCAGACAACACCGATCAAGAGATGGGTCTGAAGATTTTGAGCCGCGCGCTTGAAGAGCCCATCCGTCAGATCGTCTCCAACGCAGGCGACGAACCATCGGTCATCGTCAATAAGGTCAAAGAGGGCAAGGGTAACTTCGGTTACAACGCCCAAACCAGTGAATTTGGCGACATGATCGAAATGGGTATCCTGGATCCGGCTAAAGTTGCACGTTCTGCTCTGCAAAACGCAGCATCAGTGTCCGGCCTCCTGCTCACCACCGAAGCGATGGTCGCCGATGCGCCGGCCAAGAACGACGGTGCTGCCATGCCAGCAATGCCCGATATGGGTGGCATGGGCGGTATGGGTGGTATGGGAGGCATGGGCGGCATGATGTAAGCCACCTCGCAACCCTAAGCTCTTTTAAAGCCCCGCCTTTGCGGGGCTTTTTTTTATCTATAACGATGACAACCACCGAACTGCGGCTTCCGGCCCTTAGCAAATTGGGAAACAAATGCTGCGGCGCGGCATCCGAAAACTGTCGCTGATTGACGAAGGATTTGGCCGGAATCATTAGCAGCAACAAGTTTAAGCGCTAATCACATCCTTTAATTCAACGACATAAACACTTGCCTTGCAAAGCGAAAAGTTGGCCCGATACTTGAATACATTGTTGTAAGTGGCGGATTAAAGCGCCAATTGCGCTACGCCGATAAGGGATCAATATCTCGACAATCTGCGAGGGTGTATTCAGCATGAACACGAATCCGGCAGTCATCGTCTCAAACGATATCCGAGCCTATTTCCACGACGAAGTCGATTCGGTGCTATCGAAGCAGGCGGTCAAAATAGACGACGCGACCGAGGTATATCTGGTCAACCTACTGGCGACTTTTACCCACGCGCGCGAGCTGTTCGAAGAAACCGACGATGGGCTCCAGTTAAGACCGCTTGCACTACACTACGCCGATGCAATCAACGCGCCAGGGGTCGCTGAACGAACCGCCGCGTTGAGAAAGCTTGGTGACATCGCGCTATTCATCTCAGGCCTATTTGCCGACAGCCTCAATCGCAAACTCGTCGATGTTGACTACTACATTGCAATGGGCGGAACCGCGTACAGCTACGTTCACGATATTAGCCCGATAAGTAAAACGGGATTGTTCGCGGAGCTAGCCGAAAAATTCGCCGCATTGGTCGACGTGCTCAACGAAGTTAGTGAGCGCTCGAACCTTCAGTCGAATACCAACGTATTGAGACTATATGAAGTTTGGTTGAAGACCGGAAGCAATCGAGCGTACGACAAGCTTCAGCGACTCGGGCTCAACCCGACGCCAACCGCGACAAGTGTGGCAACGCATTAATTTCGATGACTACCATGGTGCTATCGCAGCTTGAAGATCACCTAGCGTGTCTATACGAAACGCCGACAGACTATGACATCTATGATTTTTTAATCACCGATGAAACGACGGCGCGTTCCTTAACGCCGCGTGGACATTGCGACAACGACGAACGTCTGCTTGTTCTACAATCCGAAGAGCATCTCGATATCTCCGTGTATCTTGATCCGGAGACCTTAGAGCGTCTTAGAGACGATGACCCGTTGGTCGGCTTGCACGAGGGCAATCTTGCGGCCTTCATGCTGGCACTGGAGGGCGTCTCGCATTTTCATTATTTGTGCTGGAACGCTAGTTTCGATAAATCCGTGACCTTGCTCGAGCTCGAGTTACAGGCAGAGGTCGATAAATACGTTACCGTGTTAATGCTGCTTGGTGCGCAAGGTAGTCACACTGACTCGAGTACCATTCATCAGCGGCTGTTCGATGAGATCCAATTTCGTGGCGATCTGCAGGTCGAACAATTAACGCGTTACCAACAAGCAAACCGCTACGCGGCGAAATATTGCCGCGCATTAAGTGAGCTCTATCCTGCAGCCGACAATCAACCCAACTTTATTAACGAGTTGCGCCGTTTCTATCGCCTACCGCAGAACGAGAAAATAAGAAGGATTCAATCCACGAACTAACGAGAACTTCCGCCGCAAGCGCAGTGGACTTCCGTGTTAGTCGCCAATTTTTTTGTGCAGATGTGGCACCGAGTCAGCCTCTCCAGCCTTCATATACCGCTTTTCATCGCCCGTGCGGGTGACGTTCTCGTAGACGCCATCGTCTCTTTTGACGAGCTTGGTGAAACCAATCTCTTTGAGCTTGGAGTTGCCCGTGGGTACGCTGATACCTGGAGCCGACAATACTTTACGCACGGGGGCCTCAAAATCCGTGTCTCCCATGGGGGTCTGGCTCGCATAGCAAACCTCACCCCAGGTTTCGAGCACGTCGTTTACGCCGTGCCTGACCTCAACGGTCTGTCCATTGTCGGCACAAAAATAATCGTAACAAGGCACTCGCTTTTGCTCCTTCAGTCCGGTTGCACGAGATACGTATCACTAATATGGAGCACAATCATTGAAAATCAAATATCAGGCTGCACGCCGCTCATCGGCATCGGCAGGTGCGCTGTCAACATAATCGACGACCGCATCTAGCTATACTAACCCCTCACGACGATTCCCAGAAATTGACTCATGGATCTCACCGTCTTGGTCCAATCGAGGGTACGAACGGCCGTTCTTGCGGCAGTAGGCCGCAACACTGGGATGCAGCCATTCAAACAGTAGTCGATCGTATTCCTCACGACCAATCTGACGGCAGGCGTACATGCCTGCTTGTTCACGTTGCCGAGCGGCCTCGTAGAGAATAATCCCAGTCGCTACCGACACATTCAGTGACTCGACCATGCCCATTAACGGAACATGCAGACGTAGGTCTGCCGACGCTGCCGCCTCGTCGGACAGACCATCTAATTCAGAACCGACCACAATGACCGATGGCAAAGTGTAATCGACCGTACGAAAATCAACTGTGCCGACACCAACGCTTGCCGCAAGAATGTTTAAGCCTCGCGCACGAAACGTCGCGTAGGCCTCGGCGGTTGTTCCATGCTGCCGAACTTGGATCCATTTTTCCGTTCCACCGGCTGTCTTGTGGCCTAATTTTACGGCCGTTGAATCTGCCGTTATCGCATGGATTTCTCCTATCCCGGTTGCGTCACAAGTTCTCGCCAACGCGCCAAGATTTCTTGTCTTATGTACGTTCTCCATCGCAACCGTCAGATCTCGTTGTCGCCGCGACAACGTTCGGACGATCCGCTCAAACCTTCTAGATCCCATTCAGTTGCACGGCTTAAGACGATTCTCGGCAATGGGGCTCGTAGCGCCGAACCACCGTTATCGAAGCGCGCCGATGGACGCTTCCCAATGGATCCCGTCGAACGGCTGAATATTCATCCGCGTATAACTGCCTCGATCGACGCATCGCGCGTTGATACTGTAGCTATTGGGGTGCGATCGCGGAACATAAAAAGATTTTATACCGCAGCGGGAACAAAACAGATGGCGAGCGGTTTGTGTATTGAACGTGTAGCTGGTCAGAGCGTCCTCGCCGCTGGTGAGCGAAAAATCGTCGGCGTCCACTATCAGATGCAGATACCCGCTTTTCGCACAGACACTGCAATTGCAATCAATGACAGTAATGTCCGTAGGCGCCCGGAATTCGAATCGGACGGCCCCGCAATGACAACCGCCATGGTGGACAACTTTTTGATCTATGGTCGATGCGCTCATTTTTCCGCTTGGGCCACGATTGCGCTTACCGACGCATAACTTGATACGCAATACGGAACACAATAGGTCATGGCGATCTTTACCCACGCGTTGAAGTCAAGCGAATAGGGAACCAACCTATCCCAATAATTTATAAGCGCGAGTATTGTCCCGACGATTGCGGCAACCTTTAACGAGCGTCCCACAACATCAGCACGAAGTGCAATGTTAAACCAAGCTTTCATTGCGATAGATTACGAGTGTTTCCGGTGGTTCAAAAAAAATATGTAGTCCCTACGCGCATCAGTTTAATGGGTATAATCTCCCCATTGAGCGCCAAACGCAAAGCTGACACGCGGCGTAATACTCCGAACCGGGTTAACCCTTGTAGAAGCTGCTGTAACCCCCAAACGCCATGATAGAAGTCCGCAATCTAATCTTTGAGTATCCTGGCCACCGCGCGATCGATAATGTTAGTTTCTCGATTGACCCTGACAGTGTTACCGCATTGGTTGGACCCAATGGTGCTGGCAAAACAACATTAATGCGCTGCTTGTGCGGTCTCGACCGGCCGCTGTCGGGCAGTATTGTTGTAGACGGCATTGATGTCATCGAACACCCCCGACGATCGCACGAAAAGATCGGGTATCTTTCAGACTTTTTTGGGCTATACGACGAACTTCCGGTTGGCCAATGCCTCCGTTACGCCGCTGAAGCCAACGGTGTGACGTCGCAAATTGACGCCTCGGTGAGGCAGACCGCGGAGCATCTTCGCCTCAGCGATCGTTTGGAGCAACGCGCCGGCGAGCTATCGCGCGGCCTGCGTCAAAGGGTTGCGATTGGCCAAGCGATAATACATAAACCGCGTGTTTTAGTACTCGACGAACCCGCTTCCGGCCTCGACCCGGAAGCGCGCCACGACTTGGCAGAGCTGTTTAAGATATTAAAGACATCGGGCATGACGTTGTTGGTGTCGTCTCACATCCTGGCAGAGCTCGAGGCGTATGCGACCGAAATGCTTGTGATCCGAGACGGTCGCATCATCGAGCAGCGCCAACTTGGCACGCGAGCCGCGGATCGTCGTCATGTCCAAATCGAGCTGATCGCGGCCAATGCAACAATCGTCGACTGGCTTAAAGCGAGACCGGAAATCGGCTCCATTACCGCTGACGGCGCCCGCATCTCTTGCGAATTGTCTGGCGGAGACGACGCACAAGGTCAATTGCTCAAAGCGCTCGTCGCGGCGGACGCCGAGATCGTTAATTTTTCGACAGTAGAGCAAGACCTACAGAGCTCTTATTTGAATAGTATTAGAGAGCAAAACGACACATGACCTTTAATCCCGAATTCCGACGCAATCTATTACTCGAGTGGAATGCGCACCGAATGGTTTTGGTCAGTGGCGTCCTCGCAGGCGTGTTTACGCTCGTCGGTCTGTTTGATCCGCGCGGCTTTGGAAACATTGTCGCCAACGTTGGGCTTGTCGTGTTCGTTATTGCGACGATGGCTTGGGGCAGTCACCGAGCCGGCGACGCCGTACTGGACGAGCTGCGCGAGCGTACCTGGGATGCGCAACGCATGTCGGCCTTGGACCCTTGGTCGATGACGTGGGGGAAGTTATGTGGTGCGACCGTAATGCCATGGTTTGCCGGGATAATTTCACTGAGCGTTTATTTCATAGCGCGCCAAGGGCCGACTGTTTTAGAACGCCTAGAGGTGATTGCAACCTGTGTGGCGGGCGCAATCCTAGTTCAAGCGATGAGTCTTATTGGCGCTTTGGTCGGCACCCGGCTCGACAAGCATGGGAAGAGTACGCTCACTAGCTGGGCCGCGGTTGGTATCTTGGCCTTGCTATGGATCTATTTTTCGATCTACTACAAATCCACTAATGAAATTCTATGGTACGGCACGGCCTACGACCGAAATACATTTCTCACCGCCTCGGTATTCGCACTAGCTGGATGGATCACCTTTGGCGCCTATCGATTGATGTGTGTCGAACTCGCGGTAGCGACACGGCCATGGGCGTGGATCGCATTTGTGCTGTATCTAACGGTCTATTTCGCTGGCGGATTTATCCTGTCGAACTGGCCGTTTCCTCGAGCGCTTGGCGTATTCTCAGCGATGGGGGTTGTGGTATCCATCGGCGCGACCTATCTCGCAGCGTTCGCACTACACCGTGATCCTCTGACGTTTCGACGCCTCAAGACCTACGCTGGTGATGGCAAACGACGGCGCTTTTTTGAGGAAATGCCAACCTGGATGGCGTCGTTAGTCGTCTCCTTGGTGTTCACGCTTATCTGCGCCGCACTGCATTTTGCGCCAGAATACTCAACAGAACGGATAGAAAACGTGCGCCTAGGTGCCATCGCGATATGGTTATCTACGGTGCGTAATCTTGCGGTGTTGTTCTACTTTACGTATGGCAGCACAACCAAGCGGGTCGAGTCTTCGACCATAATATGCCTCGCACTGCTCTACTGGGTGGTGCCAAGCATTCTCGAATCGATGAGCTTACTCAAAGTGAGCTGGTTCTTCAGTCCGCCGATATGGGAGCGACCGATCCTATCCAGCTTAATTATCGCAGTGCATATACTCATCGTTGGTGCGCTTTGCCTACAGCGTTACCGTGAACGCATCGCGCCCGTGCGCATTAGCTGAAGAGATGCTGGCCGATTCGAAAACCAGCGAGATAGGTGCCGGCCGCCGAGCCGATTGTTGAAAACACAAACACGAGTAAGGTCCGGGCGACGCGATTGTGTCGCCAGCCACGAAAACTCGCCGTGTCGCTACGCAATGTCGAAAAATCACCGACCGTCGGTTTGCGCAAATAGCTCTCAACTAAAGCAGTAACAAAACCCGCGCCAATGGTCGGATTCAGTGAGGTGATTGGTGCCGCAATAAATGCGCTGATAACGGTGAGGATATGTCCCCCGGCGATGGCGGCACCGAGTGCAGACAAGCCACCATTGATCACCACCCATTCGAGTACCAACGTCCAACCCAGCGCCGGACTGCGGTAGAACCCAAATCCGAATCCGATAAAGACCAAGACCACAATCAACCATGGGATCCGCTTCACCCATTTGCTGCCCACAGGGATCTGGGAAAGTTGATCGATTGTTTCCTCGGGGTCACCATCTGCACGCAGTAAATTTTCTTCCAGTCCCTTTAGATGTCCGGCGCCAACCACCGCGAGTATGCGGCGAGGCTCATCACTAACAAGCCGCTTCAGCTTCGCCGCCATAAATCGATCACGCTCGGAAATCAGCGGCTCATAAATTTCGGAAGCGGTCTCGGCAAATTGAGCGAAAGTCGTCTCCAGCAGGTCACCTTCCTTGAGCTTTTCAATTTCCTCTTCATTGATATCTTCGTGGACGACGACGCTGGTAATAAGACCTGAAAATAGATAGAAGCGCCGCCACCACGGCACGTTGCGGTAGACACGTTTTAACGTTGTACCGATTTCGCGATCGATTAGCTCGAGCGTACAGCCTTGGGTGCGTGCCTGATCAATTGCAGCGCGCATCTCCGCACCCGGCTCAATGCCGAATTGATCAGCGATCCGTTGCTGAAAGGCTCCCATAGCCAGCATCGCCGTCACCATTGGAGCTCGGCCGGTCCTGATCACCTGGAACAGATCCATCTTCTGTAGGGCGTCTGGATTTTCAAACGCCTTGTAGCGGCTATCGCAAAGCTCGATCGCAACGATATCCCACTTGCCTGTAGATACTTCGTGGTCGACCGCTTCCGCGCTCGCACGCGAGACATGCGCGGTACCAAGGAGCCGAAAAGACGTCTCCCCAAGTTTCAAATCGCTAAAAGGCTGCTCGGCAGCTGGCGTGTTTTCCGGCTCGTCCACGGGTCGTCCCAATTTATTCCTAATTTCTTCGTATCATGACCGATGCGCTAATGCACGTATCGCCGATCGTGGTTTGTCGCGGGTGATGCGCAGTACCACGGTTAAACGGCACCATAAAGCGCCGATGAATGTCTTCGATGGGGGCCTTTCCTCTATGTCCGAGACACGTCGACGACAAAGCCGTGCCGCAACCAATTACGTCCAAGCAACATCTTGTCCTTTGAACGGGATCGATCGTTGAGATTCATCAATATCCGGTAGGGTTCACCGTCATGGACTACCGTGAGGTAGACATGATACCTGAGTTCACGACAATCGGAGGTCGCAATTCCGCGGACTTGATCGATGGTTGCCTCAACCCGCGCGTTTTCACCGACGGAATTTTCGAGCGTAAATCGCACGCGTTTTCCCGCGTCGCTGCGCTGCGGCGTACCCGATCCGCCTACGACTTCGATATCTCGAGCGTTGATTGACGAGACTGTCGCACCAGTATCGAGACGTGCGACGAACGCCAGAGCCGCCTCGTCGATAAACACCTGCTCTACCGCCGATAAGCGCTCAGCTCGGACCCAATTGTATCCGGCAAATGCACCAATAAGCGCGCAAGCAAGCGCACCTATAATCCACCAATGCCGCTCGGAAATTGTCATCACTTTGGATCGATCTTGCATGCCACAATAATATTGGAGGAGCGTAGGAATATATAGCGTCCCGTCCGGTATACGACCTTGCCTAGATTCAGATTCCATTCAGCAGCACGCGACTACACTCGAAATCGTCGAGAGCCTATGGAGGGATAAATTATGCGCAATCTGATTTATGCAATTCCGTTTATGACACTATGTTTGAGTCTCCCAACCGGCGCCGTTGCGGCTAGTCATAACATCGTATTAACGGATCATCCCTCGGTCCAAGACGTAACCTATAATCGTCATGGCCATGTCCGACCCCATTTTAATGGCCACCGCTACTATCCGCGCCGCTACTACTCGCCGCGTCGCTACTACAGGCATCACCGCCCTTATCGCCAACACCGTCGATATTATAGCTGGCACGGATTCCGTACACCTGGTTGGCACTATCCGCGCTCGTTTCGTTACCACCGCTACGCACACTGATCAGTGATCGAAGCTCAAGGACATCTCAAATCGAGGTAGAATATCGAAATACAACGCCTTAGAATCTTCTTCGGTCGTGGTCCGGAATGCAGTTCAATACTGAACGGCACGTGAGTAGTACCTGAGGCTTAATACATTGAATTCTTCGTGGCCGCGCTAAATCCTCGTCAACGCGAAGCAGTGCGCTACATCGACGGTCCGCTCCTCGTCCTTGCCGGCGCCGGCAGCGGTAAAACGCGCGTCATCACTGAAAAAATCACATCGCTGATAAAGCGTGGACTTATCGAGCCCGAGCGAATCGCAGCGATAACATTCACCAACAAAGCGGCTAACGAAATGCGTAGTCGCTTGAAGTCTAAACGCTCGCAAGCCAAGCCTTGGATCTCGACCTTCCACACGCTCGGCTTGCGCATCTTTCGACAGGAATTCAAGAAACTTGGCTACCGGGCGGCGTTCTCCATCATGGATAGCAAGGATTGCGAAAACCTGATTGCAGACATTCTGCGCAGGTCGCCAGCCAGCGATATGCCGGAGATCCGTGCGGTACAGTCGAAGATATCCGGCTTCAAATCGTCACTACTTCCACCACAAGCACTCAAACTAGACGGCGTCGACCCCATAACCCGGATCGCGGCCGCGTGTTATACCCAATACGACGAGACATTAAAAACCTATAACGCCGTCGACTTTGACGATTTGATCATGCGGCCAGTGATGCTACTGCAAACGGACGTGGATGCTCAGGCGTATTGGCAAAATGAGATCCACTACCTCCTAGTCGACGAATATCAAGACACGAATCTTTCGCAATACGAATTCGTCCGACTGCTAGTCGGCGACAAAGGCATGTTTACCGTGGTTGGGGACGACGACCAATCAATCTACGCTTGGCGTGGCGCGCGACCGGAGAACTTAGTGACCCTGAGCGTTGACTTTCCTCAGTTGAAAATCATTAAGCTAGAACAAAACTACCGTTCGGTTGGCACAATCTTGAATGCCGCCAACCATCTCATCGCGAATAATCCGCATGTTTTTGCAAAGCAACTTTGGAGCGAACGCGGTTACGGCGAGAAGATTCGAGTCAACGGCGCAAAAGACGAACATGACGAAGTCGCCTATATTGCAAATCAGATCTTGCACGATCGTATGATCAAAGGTCACAAATTCCGCGATTACGCTGTGTTGATCCGAAGTAATCATCAAGCACGATTATTTGAAGGTGCGTTTCGAGAACGTGAGATCCCCTATGTATTGTCTGGCGGCCGCTCATTTTTCGACTATACGGAAATCAAAGATCTGGTCTGTTATCTCCGCCTGATCGCAAACCCGGACGACGACAGCGCCCTACTCCGCATTATCAATACACCCCGGCGTAGCATCGGCGCGACTACGGTGAAGAAGCTCGTAGCGCACGCCGGTCGTAACGGTTCGCGCCTGTTTGCGGCTGGGAGCGACCCATCTCTGGGAACCGAGTTAACGGCGAGAGCAGCAAAACAGGTCACGGAGTTCTTCTCTTGGGTCTCACGATTCCATCAAGATGCGGACCGTGAAGCGCCCGCCACACTTGCGGCACAGTTGGTTTCGGACATCGGTTACCGGGACTGGATCGAGCAAACCAGTGAATCTGAGACCGACGCGAAAAGACGGATCGATAATGTTGATGAATTGCTGAGCTGGATCAACCGGATCCAATCGGATGACCGGTCAAAATCGGTCCGCGACGTTGTCGCGGCCCTTACCCTGTTCGATATTGTTGAGCGCCAGGAAGAAGACGAGATCGGTGACAATGTTGCGCTGATGACACTACACGCAGCGAAGGGCCTGGAATTTCCGCACGTATTTCTTGCCGGCTTCGAAGAAAATATTCTGCCGCACAAATCCAGCGTCGAAGATGAATCGATTGAAGAAGAACGCCGCGTTGCATATGTCGGCATTACCCGTGCCCAACTTTCTTTAGTATTGTCATTTGCACGTTCACGCCGCCGTTACGGACAAATAGAACAATGCGAGCCCAGCCGCTTCATTACGGAACTACCAAGCGACGACCTTGCCTGGGTCGGGGTAAACGGTAGCAGCGCAGACGGCCGCATTGCCGGTGAGAAGACCCTGTCCTCGCTAAGGCAGATGTTACAAACCCCGTAGACTTGCTTCTCGTGTGAGTCGCCATTCGGCGACGCGAAGTGACGCTATGCGTCAGCCTACGTTCCATTGGGTTTTCCCCTTCACTTTAGCTCGACCAACTTATTCAGTTTTATCAAGGAGTTATATTTTTAACAATTGAGCCGCTCGATTGGCATAGAACCTGCACTTTCTATATCAAGGAGAGATACTCATGCAGGATATCCACGAAATACAGTTGCAAGTAGTTGCCGACAATCCAGATTCGATTGAGCCGCTGACGGATATGGTCGAGCAATTTACCGTCGAACTCGACCAGCGCAGACACCAACTGTGCGACGACCTCGCTTACTTCGAGTCGAAACTCACGGATCTCAGTCAATTAGACCCACACGATTTTGCCGGATTGGCTGCAATTTATCGCAAACATGCCGATCATATTCGCGGGTTACTCGACGAGTTCGACGCGCGGGACGCAAGCTAGTAACGACAAAACTCGCCGCCGGCACAAGCCCGCAAGCGGTCGCGATGAACCGTCAGCAGGGTGCGCCATATCGATGCGTTCGCCACGCGGCGACAAACGTGCTGTCGCACATTGCCTACCCGATGGATTATGATCGGTGCGGCATGCGTAAACTCTGGCTCTCAAGCTACCCCGCTGGGGTTCCACATGAAGTTGACCTTAACGGCTATACCTCTTTAGTCGATCTATGCAGCGAGGCATGGACGACGTATCCCGATAGGCGCGCATTCGGCAATTACTCCAATTATCTGACTTTCGCGGATATCGATCGTTTGTCCGGTACCTTTGCGGCTTTCCTGCAAAACCACGTGCGATTAGCTCCTGGCGATCGCGTCGCGATCATGATGCCAAACATTTTGCAGTACCCCGTTGCGATGCTCGGGATCCTGCGCGCGGGATGTATCGTGGTGAACACAAATCCGCAATACACACCACGGGAGCTCCGCCACCAATTGGTTGACTCCGGCGCTCAATGCATTGTGGTTTTCAAGAATATGCTACCAACCGTGCACAAGGTGATTGCCGACACTGCACTTCGAACTGTGGTGACCACTGAGCTTGGCGATCTATTTCCTTTTCCGAAATCCGCAATTTTCAACCGAATCGCTCGCAAAGGACAGCCGAAATTTACCGAAAGAATCGATGTCGAAGCATTTGCATTCGGTGACGCGCTGAAGCTAGGCAACGGCAGTACACTGGATCCGCCGTCGATAGCGTTCGACGATACGGCTTTCTTACAGTATACCGGCGGCACCACCGGCCTATCGAAAGGTGCGATGCTTAGCCATCGCAACATTGTCGCTAACATTCTCCAGATCGAAGCATGGTTCCAAGGATCGATAGGTACAGAAAAAGAAATCGTGATCACCGCATTACCGCTGTATCACATCTATGCCCTCACGGTGAATTGTTTGGGCTTCTTCCACACCGGCGGGCTCAATTACCTCATCACCGATCCAAGGGATACAGCTCGATTCATTAAAGAACTGAAGCGTCTGCCATTTACCGCAATCGCTGGGGTCAATACCTTATTTAAATCACTGCTATCGCACGAGAATATCACCGAGGTAGATTTTTCGAGCCTGAGATATTCTAGCGGTGGCGGCGCCGCGATCGAGCGATCGGTAGCGGACGCCTGGGAAGCGCTAACCGGTAAGACCATCTCCGAAGGATACGGGTTAACTGAGGCCAGCCCTGTGGTGTGCGTCAATCCATTCGAGCTCGACGAGTTTACCGGTTGCATCGGCATCCCGGTTCCGTCGACAGAATGTCGTATCGTCGGTGACAGTGGCATCGATACCCCGCTTGGCGAGCCAGGTGAGCTCTATGTCCGCGGCCCGCAAGTCATGCGAGGATATTGGCAACGCCCGCAGGAGACTGCCGAGATCCTTGATGAGGATGGATGGCTGCACACCGGGGATATTGCGTTTATGCGTGAAGACGGTTACTTCAAGCTAGTCGACCGTAAAAAAGATCTAATTATCGTTTCCGGATTTAACGTATACCCAGGTGAAATCGAGCAGGTCGTGGCAAACCATCCTGGTGTCACGGAAGTCGCAGCGATTGGGGTGGCCGATGCAAAAACAACCGAGGCCGTCAAAATCGTTGTCGTCCGTAACGATCCGGACCTTGGCGAAACCGACCTCATTACCTATTGCCGATCGCAGTTAACCGGCTATAAAGTGCCTCGCCATGTCGAGTTCGTCGACGAACTACCAAAATCCAATATTGGGAAGATCCTGCGTCGTAGCGTGCGGGAGCTTTACGGCGAAAACCAAACCGAAGGCGTATCGGACGTCAACTAGGACGCCTTACGCTCCGCGTCCAGCAACCAATCGTTCACCCCAAGTTGAGTCACTGTTGGATCACCCGATAGCGCTTGAAAATCGAATAAGTCGGTATCCGCTAAGTGTGAAGGCGAGACCGATTGCAGGCTACGGAATATGTTTTCTAAGCGACCTGGCTGCTCCGATTCCCACCCCGCCAACATCTTTTTTATCTGCACACGCTGTAGGTGATCTTGGCTGCCGCATAAATTGCACGGAATGATCGGATAGTTCCGAGCATCCGCGAATGCCGCAATATCTGCCTCTCGGCAATAGGCAAGCGGCCGGATCACAACGTTCTTCCCATCATCGCTAAGTAATTTCGGCGGCATCGCTTTTAGCCGGGATCCGAAGAACATGTTCAAGAATAAGGTCTCTATGATGTCGTCGCGATGATGACCAAGGGCAATTTTAGTCACACCATGCCTTTCGGCGAAGGTGTATAAAATTCCGCGCCGAAAACGAGAACAAGCGCCGCACATCGTCTTGCCTTCCGCGACGACACGTTTAACAACACTATAAGTGTCCTGCTCAATGATGTGATATTCAACGCCAAGGTCGTTGAGGTACTTCGGCAATACATGCTCTGGAAACCCGGGCTGCTTTTGATCGAGATTTACCGCGATCAGGTCGAACTCGACTGGTGCTTTTTTCTTTAGACTGAGTAACAAATCAAGCATCGTGTAGGAGTCTTTCCCACCCGAAAGACAAACCATCAGTTTGTCACCCGCTTCGATCATAGAAAAGTCGGCGATCGCACGCCCGACGTTGCGACGAAGCTTTTTCTGCAGTTTGTTGCTATTAATTTCGGATTTTGATTTGGGCATTGCTCAGCTCATGGACGCGTATGCGCGGGAGATAATCGACGTGAAGCGCAGCCATTGGGCGCGCGGCAAACAGGACTAATTGATGAGGCTAATACAGCTCGTTGCGATAATTGTCTTCGATATATTCGTCGACTACCTTAACCTCGTCATCTGCCGGTGGCTTATTCGCTTCAGCGGTTTGGTCAAGAATGATCTTACCTAACGACGGCATTTCACTTCGATCTTGACGGCTAGCCGGATCCCAGAGTTTCGACCGGCGAAATGCCTTTGCGCAGTGCAGATATGCCTCTTCTACCGCAACCATGACGCCAATTTTTGGCACTTTACCATTCACCGCGCAGCGCTCGAGCAAGGCTTCGTCTTTAACCACCGTAGCCCGCCCGTTGACGCGTAAGGTCTCATCGTAACCGGGTACAAGAAATAGGAGGCCAACGTTGGGATTCTCAGTGATGTTAACCAGCGTATCAACCCGGTTATTCCCCGGTCGTTCTGGGAGAAAAATCGTGTTGTCGTCCAGGATCAGGACAAAACCCGGCTGATCGCCTC
Source organism: Gammaproteobacteria bacterium (assembly GCA_021773835.1). GTDB lineage: Bacteria > Pseudomonadota > Gammaproteobacteria > UBA11873. The sequence continues at coordinate 5,123 of JAJFJQ010000042.1, read as the reverse complement.
TCGGTGACACATCGGCCTTACCGTTGGCATTGGCTGTACCGATGGTCAAAAATGGCGAGCGTCGAATGAGCTCACGACAATATTTATCGAGCTTTGGGATCGCCTTCTTCGCCGCTAAATCCATTGGCGACCCGATCACTTCACGCACGGCACTCTCGTCGGCCAGCACTGCTGCAAATGGATTATCGCTCATGTCGTCACCCACTGATTAATTGCATACTCCGAACTATAGCAAACCAGATCGCGGACGGGGGCGAAAACTACGGCTGCACCGCCGCAAATGATTTTCTAAGGTTGCGCGCCAATCGCGAGGCCCATTCATTTTGGCCACGTTCGGAGGCGATAAGATCTTGCCGGATCTCAATCAGCACGTGGAGGATCCCGCGCTCCTCGCCGTGTACTGGGATACCGTAGTCGTTATGGTCAAGTCGGTAAGGTTCATTTTCGCCAACACACAAACGCTCTTCCCCTCGCAATAAATTTAACATTGGGGTCGCGATGCGTCGGTCGTCATTGAACAATATACCGATGTGCCACGGTCGCTCTTCGTCCAAATACACCGGCGTGAAGCTGTGTAGGGCAACAAATACGGTCGGCTGATGGGTTGTGCGGCGATCGAGTAGACTCGTTATCGCTTCGTGGTACGGCAGAAATATTTCGCGATGTCGTTGTTCGCGTTCGTGCGGGGTTAAAGTTTGATTTCCCGGGATCGGCGTACGTTCACTCTGGTGAGGAATAAGCTGATCGCTGTCTAGCGGGCGATTGCAGTCGATAACCAGCCGTGAGTAATTTTGTAGTACCAGCGTCGCATCAAGCTGTTCGGCGAGTTGTCGTGACACTGCCGCGGCACCAATATCCCAAGCGATATGCCGTTGCAATTCCGCCCGGTCTAACCCAAGGGTACCAAGAGATTCCGGTATCTGGTTTGACGCGTGGTCACAGGTTAGGAAAAACGGTGACTCACCGTGCTCGCGTTCAACAGTAACGGGATGCGGCTCATCCACCGCAAACAGGTTGCTCACTATTCCTTCTCGGCGCCGTCTAGGTCGTGAAGCTCCGCGTGAAAATACCGTTTGTGCCAGCCAAAGCCCTGCCAGGTTGTGAGCTTGTCCGGTACAATTTTGAACGTCCAACACGGCTCTACATTGACCGAGCCGCGGTATTCAGCGGCCTTGTCGCCAAGATAGCGCGGACCCGTATGCGCTTCACCAAGCGAATTCCAGATCGACTTCTCGCCGTTGTCCAAATACGGTCCGACCGGTTCTTCGACCACAACTGCTTGGCCCTCGCACAGTACTTTGCGGATCGGCGGCTCCGGCTCATCGACCACAATGGAAACCCGGGGATCCTTCGCCATATAGTGCGCCCACGCGGAACGGGCACGGGGCACTATCCAGAACACCTCGCCGTCCCAGTGGTACCAGGTTGGCACGACATAGGGTGCGCCGTCCGGTTTCAAACAGGCAAGGCGGGCGATCCAGGGTAAATGCAGGAACTCATCGATCTCTTCGAGACTGAGCGCACCAAACTTCTTACCGCGCCAGCTCATGCTGCGTTCGATCGGTTGGCCCGATCCCTAAAACTTGCCTTGCGATGTGCCATTTTTAATAAACCTCAAAATATTCGCGCTGTTCCCAATCGGTAACGTGTTTCAAGAATCGATCGATCTCACATCGTTTAACCGCGAGGATATAGTCCATAAACGGATCGCCAAAGGATTGCCGATAAAATTTGCTGTCCGCAAGTGCGGCTACAGCGTCCATAAGGCTAACCGGCAGCTTCGGTTTATCGGATTCGTATGGCGCGGCCTCGGGCGGACCGGGATCGAGGCGGCGCTCTATGCCGTCGAGACCACTGGCAATCTGCGCGGCCATGTAGAGATAGGGATTGGCGCAGGGCTCGCCGGCCCGATTCTCAATGTGTGTCGCGTTGTCGCCTGGACCGCCTAAGACCCGGATCATCGCTGCTCGATTCTCGCGTGCCCAGGTAATGCGATCGGGGGCGAAGGAATTTGGCACATAACGTTTATAGCCATTTATTGTCGGCGTTGAGAACACCGACGACGGAGCCGCATGTTCGAGTATACCGGCGACGAATTGTCGACCCAGCTCAGACAAGGAGTGATCGTTCGCTTCGTGGTTGGCAAATAGATTCTGCTCGCCTTGCAGGTCACAGACCGATTGATGCAAATGCCAACCGCTGGAGAAAAAATTTGGTAGTGCAGGACGTGTCATGAACGTCGCATGGTAACCCGCCCGCCGGCAGATCTGTTTGGTCGCGTTACGAAACACCAACATGTTGTCAGCGCCGGTGATCCCACGCACCGGATCGAAGGTAAATTCACACTGCCCCGGACCCCACTCATCTTCCATTGTTCGTAGTGGTAGACCCAAGGGTTCGAGGTTGTCGTGCAGCATCTGTAGAATCGGGTCGATTTCGTCTAGGCGTTCCTCAGTCAGGTATTGAAAGCCGTGCGCGATAGCGCTCACCTCGGGCGGGTCCGGTGGCCAACCTGATTGCTCGGGTAACAACTTTCGGTCCTCTATTTTGGTGATATAGAATTCGACTTCCAGACCACTGATGTAATCGTAGCCGAGCTCGCGCAACGCGTTGAGCTGTCGCTTCATCACATGCCTCGTATCAAACGGCATCGGCTCGCCGCTGGCGAGATACATTTCCGACAACACCCAACCGGTTCGTGGGGCCCATGGTAGTACGCGAAAAGTCGTCGGATCCGGCACCAATATTGCGTCCGGTCCGCCGGCGAGCGCCGTCATACCAAGGCCGGCGTCGCTGCTGAATATTGTTGCGATAAAATTGTTGGTGGTATCCATGAACAACGTGGCGGTTTGAAAATCGACGCCGTTCTTCAGTGCCAACAGAAAATCGTGCGCCATGACATTTTTACCGCGCACCACACCGTGCTGATCGCCCCAGGCGATGCGGATGGTGCGCAAATTGTGCTGCTCGATGTCAGATTTCAACCGCTCCGCCGCCGCCACCTGCTCTTCGGACCACAGGCCGTGGCATTCGACGAAATCGAGCTGCCCGACGCTTCCGTCTTGGATTGTCATGCTTCCCCCCGTCACCCATGATAGACAATCGATTGAGTATAGAGACCTCTGCGGGCCGCGCCAATCAGCTCAATGAGCTTGCGCCCAGCCGCTCTACCATCGCATTATGGATCCGAGTAATCCACGGAATTTCCGCAAACCCGTTGGGTCGATAAATCAAACCGGGCAGAGATCAAAGCTTATTCACATGGGATACACCGAAACAGAGTGCCAACGAGCGATCGCGGATTTTCCCTCGCTCGCACGCACCATCAACGGCAATCCGATCGCATATCTAGATGGCCCGGGAGGCACGCAGGTGCCGGAGTCAGTGCTTGCCGCTATCCGTGATAGTTATATCGATCGCAATGCGAACTTTGACGGGATGTTCCAGACATCGATCGACGTCACTGCGGCGGTCGCCGCTACGCGAGCTGCGGTAGCGGATTTTATTGGTGCCGACAGCGGTGCCGACATTGCATTCGGCGCGAACATGACAACACTCAACTTCGCGCTCAGTCACGCCTTGGTGCGAGGGATGACCCCTGGCGATGAAGTGGTTATCACTCAACTCGATCACGAAGCTAACCGCGGACCGTGGCTGAATCTAGCGGAACGGGGCATCGTAGTTCGTGAGGTGACACTCAATCCTGGCGGCCATCTGGAACTAGATGACTTGGTCGAAAAGGTCAATGCGAAAACCCGCGTTGTGGCGTTAGGTATGGCGTCCAATTCGATCGGCACGGTTACCGCATTGACTCAAGCGCAAGCGCTGTGCGCAGAATACGGTGCGTATCTCGTAGTAGATGCGGTGCACTACGCCGCACACTTTCCGCTTGACGTGTTGTCCTTGGGGGTCGATTTTCTTTTGTGCTCGGCGTACAAATTTTACGGACCGCACGTAGGAATTTTGTACTCGCGCAAGGGCCTACTTGATCAGATCGAACCCGATCATTTGCGCACACAGAAATCGGTGGCACCTTACCGCATCGAGACCGGCACACTAAACCACGCTGCGCTCGCGGGCGTTACGGCTGCGATTGAGTACATCGAACAATGGGGCAACGGAGAGACGCGCCGTGAGCGCCTGGTATCGGCAATGGCAGCCCTACATCACTATGAGACCAATCTCGCGCGACACTATTTTGCTGAAGTCAAAGACATTAGCGGGGTTAGTGTATGGGGTCCCGAATTCGACGCGAGTCCGCGCGCGCCAACGGTATCAATTACCATTGCCAACCAAACTCCGGAACAAGTCGCCGCGGAGCTTGCCCAGAGTGGATTACAGATTTGGCATGGTCACTTCTACGCCATTAAAGTGTTAGAGGTTCTAGGGCTCGCCGATAGCGGCGGACTGCTACGCGTCGGCGTATCCATGTATAACACACGCCAAGAGATCGATCGGTTGCTCGAGGGCATCGCAGCGATCGCAAATCGATCGAAATAGTCAATACCACAGACAAGGAGTTACGACATGTTCATTGCGATGAATCGATTTAAGATCGCCCCTGGATTCGAGACCGGTTTCGAAAAGATCTGGCGCGAACGTGATAGCTATCTATCAGAGGTGCCGGGATTCGAATCGTTCGCTTTATTAAAAGGTGGGTTGGTTGAGGTACCAGACGGTGACGATTACGTCCTGTATTCAAGCCACACTGTTTGGGAGTCCCGCGCCGCGTTCGTCGCCTGGACCGAATCCGACCATTTCCGTAAGGCGCACGCGCAGACTAGCGCACCCAAAGGGACCTATCTCGGCCATCCAAACTTAGAGACGTTTGAACAAGTACTATAGGCATTGGAACATAGCAATCCAGACTCTGTTTGGCGATTGAAATTTCTTCAGATCGCAAGCCTTCGCCCCATCGATGGCGTGTGCGTGTTGTCGACCCACATGGGCTGATTTCTCACATTCCGTAAAACAGTGTTGATTTGCACGTTCGATTGATCCACCAGTTGCATCGAATTTTGATCCGGCATTTGATCTTTGACGGCCGGAAATAGTACATCTGCGGTGGATCAAATATTAAATGCAAATACCCTTGAAAACGGATCAATCGAACGTGCAAATCA
>JAJFJQ010000041.1 GCA_021773835.1 Gammaproteobacteria bacterium | reverse complement strand
AAATTAATTGAGACTATAAAAGTGATTGAGCGCAGATTATTTGAGAATGAGCGCAAAATGATTGAGACGAACTCAAATTAATTGATACCAGCGCAAAAGTAGTGAGACTATATCTGGTGACGATGGCTTAAAGCTGAAATAGGCAAGAAAACGGTCGTTTTATTGCCTCGATAAGTTTCTTAACTACCAAGGTCTAAGTTTGGGAGTTTAAAAGTCAACAAACAGGTAAAAGTTGACAAGTTATTTTACTGGTAGGCCGACTACGAGTAATCTATCTCTTAATTCTTGCGTTCTAGCAGGTTCCAAATCGCCTTTGAACAAAGAACGGACTTCAGCTAATTTTGTTTCTAAAAGGTTAGCAAGGTTTCGTGTATCGTATCCATGTCTGGTCAGAGAAACTTCCCAATCAGATAACGAGTCAGATATTGAGGCATCAGCTATTTCTTCAGATACTGGCCTTTCATCGGAATCATGACCAGCCTCCAAAGCAGCTGTTAGGTGTTGGATAATTTGAAGAGGTGTTCTTAGTTTTTCAGCCAGAAGATCACCGGCAGCCGGATCTAGAATTTGATCTGGTGTTACATCATCTTCAGAACACTCAGTTAACAGCCAGTCAATATATTCTCTTCGATTAAATTCAGCTCCGTCCAAAGAATAGATGTTTGTCCTGAAACCAATTTCTTCCATCGTTGGTTTTTGCAACCTGTTTTTTAATCTTGGGTGACCAGCCAAAACAACAGAAAGTGTATTTCCACTATCTTGAACTACTTCAATCAAACGTTTAAGGCCGCGCAATGTTTTGGTGTGTAGATCATGTGCTTCATCAACAAATAAAACAACAGGTTTTCGTCTTTGCCTGATTAGTTCTTGTAATTCTCTTTCTCTTCTTTCGCCTTGGAAGGGAATCTTCACCTCTTTCTTTGTTGATAGGTCATAGTAAAGAGCAGTTATCAGAGCTGCTAAATTGACTTTCTCTTTATCAACCATGATAGATTTAGAGACAATAATCTGACCTTCTTTAGCAAGAATATTTTGCATTTGGCGTAGCAAAGCTGTTTTGCCACTGCCAACTATTCCAGACAAAGCAATCAGATTTCCACTGAAGATAGAGCCTTTTATCTCTTTTATCAGTTCTGAATGATAGCCAGTCTCAAAATATCCAGCATCCTTGAACTCCTTGGTTAGTCCGTAGTATTCCATTGAACTTAAACGCATTTACTTTCCCTTTCTTCTTCTATGAACCGTTCGAAAATATGATTTAGCTTTTGCCAATACTTCACTCTTATTTAAGGTATCCAAAACTAGATCGGCTACAAACTTTCTATCATCAGGTGGAAGGCTGCCAATTGGACAACCTAAATATTTTGAAATAGCCAACTTAGCTTCAATGTGATTTTCAAAATCTAGTGACTCTGTGTCTATATCTAAGGGAAAAGGAATACTTTTTCCCGGACTATTGGGTAAATTCGGAAGAGGTTCTACCTTGCTGGTAATGGCTTCCCTAGGCAAATTAATTTGCTTAGAAAGAAGTTCAATTTTATCGGCTTTTTTCTCTTTTTTTGTCTTTTTGAATTTTCTGTATCGGTGCAGTTGGATAGGAGCACCTACAGGAGAATACGGACCAAATCGCTTCTGCTCATGTTCTATATATAGTTCATCATCAAGCAATCCCCACCATAAAAATACCTTTTCACCAACAAGGTCTGGATCTACTTCATAATAAACGCCATCAACTGATATTCTTGAATCATTAGAAACAGTAGCCTTTTCTGGCTCTCTAGCGAATGTACAAAATCTTTCCCAACTACACATCTCTCTAAAGCCCTTATCAGGCAAACTATTCAGCCAATCTTCAATTCTGCTGTGGGGTTCTGATCGATGATTTTGCTGATTGTAGTTAATCAAATACTGAATCAACCATTCATTGGCTTCTTCTTCTGTATTTGGTGTATGAAAACGATAAAGAGTCTCATGGCCTTCCTTGAAAGTACGAAATGGTCTTTCTACTTTTCCCTTTGACCGAGAAGTTGTTCTTCGACCATCAGTCTCTCTAGGCATGTGAGAGTCTAGTCTAACTCCAAGAGAATCCAGTACTCTTTGGAAAACCTTACTTTTCCTGACTGGACCGTTATCTGTATAAATCATTTTTGGTATTCCTTGAAATAGAAATCCCTCATGATTTTTCGCTGACATGGCATTAAATAGAAACCTCAGGGTAGCTTCTACTTCTTCTCCATATACACATCTGTACTCTGTATAATTTGCACCACTTCTATCATCAACAACACTGAATAAGTAAAGTGTAGGTTTACCTTTTTCTGGATCAACCCAGCTAGGCTCTGGTAAATATTTTAAGTCTGATGGACTTAAATCAAGTTGCCAGCAATCGTTGGCATTTTTTGCTTGAAAGCGCACTGCCGGTGGTTGACAAGAAAGAGTCGCCTTGTCATATCCAAGTTCATTCAAATGCCGATTTACTAAACTTCTATTCAAAATCCCTTTTGGTGCTTTTACCAAACCATTTGGTGTTTCAACGCCAAATTTTTCAAGAACTTCAATTGCCCTTACTGTAGACATTTGTCTTCCTTTTTTATTTCTAGTCCTCAGTTTTAGGGCAGCTATAATCTGACAATACAAATCAAGCTCGTTCAATGAGAGTTTTCTTGGGCGACCTTTGTCAGCTCTTACCTTGAGCTTGCCGTTTTCTCGTATAGCTCTGTAAACGGTGGCACGTGAAACATCAAACAATGTACATATGCTTTCAATAAGGTGTTTTCTCTCCTTACTTCTTGGCTTAAGTATCTCCAGTTTAGCTCTCAATTTAGTAACTTCTTCTGGTGGTAATGTTTTCCTCATTTAACACCAGCATCTTCCAGGTACTTATATAAAGTAGGTTTTGAAATAGTGAACATTTTACAAATTTCAGCTATCGAATGTTCCTTGCTTTTGTACATGGTGACTAACTGTTTCTGTTGCTTGTTATTGAGTGCTTTTGGTCTACCACCGCGCAGTCCTCGTTTACGTGCAGCTTCTAAGCCTGCAAATGTTCTTTCTCTAATTAGATTTCGCTCGAATTCAGCAAAAGCACCAAATACATGAAATACAAGTTTGCCACCACTGGATGTTGTATCTAATTTTTCTTCGATGCTAGTAAAGCCGGCACCTTTGGATTCAATTATTGCAACCAAATCTAACAAGTCTTTCAGAGACCTACCCAACCTGTCTAGTCTCCAAACTACAACGGTATCACCATCTCTTAGGCTATCTACAAGGCTGTCTAAACCTTTTCGATTCGCATGAGCTCCGCTCACGCGATCTTCATAAATCCGCTTACACTGTGCTTTCTTGAGCGCATCTATTTGAAGGTTTAGATTTTGATCGTCGCTTGAAACACGTGCGTAACCAATACGCATTGACTTACTTTCTAGTAAAGAAACTCATAAAAAGGTTACCAGAAATGCTTGTTCCATTATTAACAAGTTTCTTTACTGTAAAACTCTGAAACAATGAATCAAGAAGTAAAGATATATCCAGTGGCAATAAAACGACCGTTTTATTGCCTATTTCAGCTTTAAGCAATCGTCACCAGATATAGTCTCACTACTTTTGCGCTGGTATCAATTAATTTGAGTTCGTCTCAATCATTTTGCGCTCATTCTCAAATAATCTGCGCTCAACCACTTTTATAGTCTCAATTAATTTGCGCTGAAAATGACCGATGATTGCACGCCCAACCTTCTACGATTGCACGCCGCTACACTTATCGGTCTTGTTCATTGAGTCTCTCCAGTCGAGAAGAAAATCATCTCTATTTTCAGTTGCGTTACCGGTCTCTCCACTAGCCAGAGCAGCGTAGAACCTATCTAGGCCCGGGGCTAATCCAGCTGCCTGACTAGGGCTTAAGCTGTTAACAAAATTAGCAAGGTCCATAACAAAGTTGTTGTGAAGTCCGTGAAAATTTGAGTTGTTGAGAAATGCTTGAACTTCCGCATAAGTTGGGTTATATCCCCATTGGCGGAAAGGGTCTCTTCCTTCGTTATTGTTATCACCCCATGGGCGACCAGGATTACTGGACAGACCTAGTGAATCTGTAAACTGAAGAGGATCATTGAAAGCATACTGATAAGAGTTCAAACCATCAACATAGCCGAGAGGATCAGGCTGCAAGAATCGACCAATTTTAGGTGAATAGTGACGGTTTTTGTAATAGTACAATCCAATTTCTGGATCATATCGTTGACCGGTGAAGCCAAATGTCGTACCAGACATGCTACTGCATTCACCAAATGGTGAGTATGCATAACTATTAACTACATCACCGTTGGAATCTTTGGTTGCAACAATTGAACCGATGTGGTTGTGATGCAGATAACGGAACGTGTCAATGATTTTGAGACACTTTTTTAAAATAGTATTCTTTTTTGTTTGAGAAGCAGTACCCCGAAATGTAGAAGACTCGTTGAAAAACAATGAAATCAAGAGGCTCAAAGTACCCCATAAATACATTTTTACTAACACCGATCTCGAAAACACCTATAAACAGGGGCTTTCGAGATCGCGCTATTGAAACATTGTACGCTTTAAAGGACACTGCTGACGGTAGCGCCATTGTATATGGTGCCCTAGATGCAGTTTGGTACCAGAGCAATTTTGGTGTTCGATTTTAGCGTGAATTCACATTTGATAGAATTACACTTTTGTCAAGTCAATCGATTATGGCAATGACTAAAAAACATGATTTAATTCATTAGAAGATTCGATATTGATGAGACTAAGCTGCGTTTTGACCAGTGAGAGACCGCATAGAGTCAGACGCAAGATAATCAGTGTAAATTAAATGCGATCGGGTGCAAAATGTTTTAGTCGGAACAAAAACATTTGTTCATTTTTTTTCAAATACAAGATTCAAATTTTACAAACGGAAAGTAAATTCGCAAGTCAAAAAGTGATGATTCAGTAAATCCATTTTTTTGTACTGAATTCAATTCATATAGTCTACCTCTATAGAGGTTTTCAAAATTGGCTATGTAATAGCCTAAATTAGTTACAGCATAAGAGAGAGAGCTAAAGCTATTATTCCTTACTGATTTTAAGTTTGAAAGACTGG
>JAJFJQ010000005.1 GCA_021773835.1 Gammaproteobacteria bacterium | reverse complement strand
TTCCGATTGCTTCATGATGGATCTCCTGGATCAGACGGGAGATCGAACCCGTAAGGGGGAAGATCCCCCGCTGGGTTGTAAAGATGGCCGGGTAACTCAGTTACCCGGCCGACTGTTGATTTACGCCGCGGCCTCTTGTGCCTTGAAGAACGGCTGCCCGTCGACCTTGGCCCACGCAATGCGTAGGAGTCGAGATTTTAGGCTGATACCGATCTCGCCGGCCTTGTCACCCTTTTTAAAGGTGAATGGATCAGCAAAGAGATCACTGAGTGTGAAGCCGATCAAAACCTTCAGATCACCTTCTACAGCCGGTTTCAGCTGACGCACGACTTCCTGCGCCTGCTTTCCCGACACCACACACTCAAAGTAGGTGTACTCGGCGTTATCGACGCTTCCCCGAAGGGCAGCGACGGTTACACTTAAAAAGGGCGAGCCCTCTTTCGGTGTCACTTCACGGATGCGGTTGAGATAACCGATCCCGTTGATGTGAAGATCGAAATACTTCGTTGTTTCGTTAGTTGACATAGCGCTTTCTCCTTAAACGTAAAACGGGAAGCAAGCACATCCCTGACGGGAAGACTTGCCCGACAGGGTGATAAGAATGAGAGCCGCTTGGGCGCCCTTGAAGATGGATCGACGACAAGTAATTTGCCGTTGTGCACCTATTGCACGACCCGAAGGTGCTTCGATTGTCACTGAGCCGCAGTGACCACGGATGAATTCGTTGAATGTGCTCTGCTCAAGCCACATCGGAAGCCTCGCAAACGTAGCGCAGATACTTCAGCATCCCGCGGGCATTGGCGAATGCCGGATGTGGCGCTATTGCCTGGTGTGGAAACCAATTGGCGATATGCTCGGCGAGGGCCACGGCGCCGCCGCCGACAAACAAGACACGATCGAGATCAATCCCTGATCCAAGCTGTCGCCGGGTTTCCGCATGAAGTCGCTCGACGACCTCGCGTTTAGCTGCCTCGACTAATGCTGCTACGTCATGATCCGTCCCCTGAAGTCGAACGACGTTATGGCTCACAGCCTGGTCGACGAGCTGTTCGCTTAACGTTTCGAGGTCGAAGCGCGCCTGGATCCCTTCGGTCACGATCTGTTTTACGTTCAGCATCCCGCACTGCAACGAACCCGATGAACCGTGCAGGATCCCTCGGTCCTTGACGACGACGTGATCTGTCGTGCGCCCGCCGATATCGATGATGGCGACAGGTACCGATAGTCGATCGGCCTCAAGCGTTACCCCGCCGCCCTGCTCTACGATCACATCGTCATACCAAGCCGCCAACGCCTCCGGGATCACCTCGTGAAACGCGATCCCGGCAGGCAAACACTCGCCTAGGGGTCGAACGGCTTTTCTTAGACTGTCGCGCTTGTTTGAAATGGCGTCATCGCGACGCGCTCCGTTCTGGCGGTAAAATGTACTTATCGGAAGCCCCGAAACGGCATGGACGGCTCTCCCACCAAAGCCGGCCTCCTGTAAGGCGTGTTGGACGATAGAACGATTCAATCCCGACCAGGGGTAACCATCAAAATGGGTCGCGGCGCCATCAACGGCACCGACGGAATACACGGCATCGTCCGTTTCGTACTCAAAGACGCGCCGCTCGGCCGCATCGATCCAGGTCACGCCGGCGTGCCCTACGCGTGCACGTGACGGAATGATCGTCAGGCGCCCATCCGGCAGCGCGATTTTCGTGTAAGCATAGCCATCATCGAGGCCGATCGGGGTGGGAGACATGGTAGCAACGTCGTTCATATCGGTCCTTTGTTGCAGCGTTCGCGGCGCCGCGTTATCCAATCACGCCGCCCAGCGCGGCGAATGGTTTTTTTCCCTGTGCACGTTGTAATGAACCGGGTTTCACCACCGCCGCCTCAGGTAACGATTGCGCATTCGTCGTTGTCGCTCTGAACGTCATTCCGCGTTTCGATCCAGCCGTTACCGCACGCAGTGTCTGACACTCCGACCGAAAACCTTGGATCAGCAAACTTCGGAGCCACTCGTGTCGCCGGACCGACGGCGTACGCTCAAGACGATTCAAAATAATGGCCTCCAGTGCGATCCGTGGATCGAGTTGCAAACCGATCCGCTGTCCAGGTTTCGCTCTAGCCACGGCCTCGCCGTCGCCGTTGCATAAAGTCAAGGGGGCGATTATGTGCAAAAGCGGATCCCAGACTAGTGAAAACCCAATCTCTATTGGTCTTCATTTTCATCATCGCGCCGTTCCGGTTTCGATGGCGATGCGGGACGCAGTTTCATCTGCCCGCTCATCGATGATGGAAATTTTATTTTGCGTGGCGCCAGTGGCGGTTGATGTTCACCGCTCAGGATGCCGCGCGGCAATTCGCCCATGGCCTGGCGTGCTTCATGAGTTCTGCCTGTTTGTGCGTGCACGGTCGCTCGGTCGAGTTTCAGAAACCGGTACGCTTGTGGGATCATGAAAAGGGCGCGGAGTTTGCGCGCGCATGCGTGCTGAGTTTCTCGGCGGCTTTCTTGATCCAACAGCCCAATGTGGCAGGCCGTCAGCGCCGTGCAGATCAATGCATCGAAGCGAACTAACAATCGCGCAGCCCGGTAGGCGTAGGGATTGGCAAATTGCAGCTGCACACGAAAGGGATGGCAGGAATTCGCGACACTCGCCTCCATCGCGGTCATCTGTTTGAGTTGATCCGTCAGGGTTGCTTGCCGCTCGGCAAGGAAGGTCTCAGCCGCCTCAATGGCCTGATGGATCTGGATCAGCCACCAGTCCGCGTATGGATCGTCACTGCGAGCCGCCTGCCAGATCACACGCAACCGGTTAGCAAAACCGACTAGGCCAATGATGGCGGGTTTCGTCGATGACTGCTCTCGACCGTGAATGAGTTGATGCGCTTGACGGGTCTGTAGCGTTAACCACACCTCACCGTGCAACGCACCGGGGTGCGCCGGTTGAGTGGAACTTTCAGCAAACGGTTGGCGTTGCGGCTCGGCGAGGGCAGTGTCTGCGTTCATGGGGCAATTGAACACGCCATGCGCTGGCGCGGCCAAGCAACAATCCCTTCAACTGTGGTCGTTGTTTATTCAAACGCCGACGACTGGATGCACGACGATGACGTGGACACTATGGTCAGAGGTGTCGATATTCGACACCTGGTCAAAACGTGACCATTTGAAGCCCTGGGCACCAACCTATTGAGAACAACTTTCGTTCGTAACGTCCTGATTTTCGACCACGGCGCGCGGTCACAAGATATTCCGCAGCGCCGCGACTCGTGCTCTGCCTTCGATCATTCGCTCGCGGCGTTGTTCATCGGTTTCCTTAGGCGGGCGCGCTAACGAATTTTGGGCAACGATTTCTTTAGATTTGCTCGCGCTCTGTCTCGCGTCGCGCACTTTGACGCCTAAGTTCGCTTGGAAATCGCCCTTGCGCATCAGCTTGCACAGCGAGTGCAGGAAATTGATCTCGTCATACACCGGCGTCATGCCCTTCTTTTCCGCATTAAAGCGCCCCTCCAGCTCGTCGAGGATGGGCTGGCGTTGCGCAGGCGCGAGTTCTTTGAGGTAGCGAGCGGCGATGCCACGATGGTTGGCGCTCAAGCGCGCCGGGTAGATGAGTGCTTCGTTGTCGTCCCCAGCGATGTCGATATTCGACGGGCGATCGATGGAAGTAGTAGTTTTATTATTAATATTACTACTACTACTCAAGTTCGATATTTGGTGATCGACCGTGTTCGAATTTTGGTCATGGTGAATTTTCTGTCTTGTGCTTTCGGTGAGGTCACGGCGCAATCGTTCAATGCTGCGTGGATTGAACGAAAAGAAACGCCGCCGCATTGACTTGCCGCTATCAACAACGCTGCCTAATCGCCGTTCGATCGGGTGCGGCGGCGCCGTTACTGCTTCGCCATTCAGACTGTCCTCGTCAAGTGAATCGAGGACACCGTGCGCCACGGCGCCAACGCGTCGATGTCCATGATCGAGCGCGCTATTGAGAAATGCCATGTAGTTCGCGTCGAGATACAGTGCGTCAGCGAGCGGCAACGGCTCGTCATGCAAGGCGTAGACATGGCCGCGGAACCGACCGTTGATCCGTTTGCGTCGCGCGCACAGGGTCAGCCATCGGGTCGCGCGCAAGATGGCGATCGCACGGGCTATCGTTGAACGGGAGGACACATTCGCCATCCTCCCGATGGCGTCATACCCTGGGAACGCGGTGTTGCCGCCAGTCTCCCGGACCGACAGCATGATGACCATCCAAACTAACTTATCGACCGGCTCGAGTACCGGATCTCTGACGACCGATGTGGGAAACGACTGGTGCCGGTTCCCGAGAAAAACCATCCTATCCACCGGCCCATCGCTGATCGAGGCCTCGGCCTCTGCAATGGCCTCACGAATTACGGTATCGAGGGCTAGTGTCTCCGCACGAAGGGTGCTCGGCACTTCATTCACCAACACCTGCCGCCATGGCGTCCGCATCGAGCGGGCCGTTCAGGTTGCCATACTCGGCCCATCGCTGCGTCTGATGCCAGATCGCGCGCACTGACAAGGCGGTCTCATTGTGAATATCCAAATACTGTTGTGGGTTTAGTAGCCCGGAGACGTCATCATCGGCGCGTTCCGACCAACTTTTCCAAAGTGCTTGGGAGCTGGCATCATCTAATTCACACGGTCGGCCAACAGTCGGATCGACCAACAGGCTCCGGCGGAGCCGGGTGTAGTCCCGTTGATTCAATCCGAACAATACTTGCATCATTTCCTGTGGGGCGTCGGCAACAATCAATGTCTGGATCGTGTCTTCCATCTCGCGCTGCTGAGCGAGATGATCGATCATCGGCCAGAAGACTTGTCGGTTCAGGGCGATATCCAGACAGTGTGCGCGCAGCGACTCGACACGATAGAGATCCGCCACACGCAGTCCGCGCAATGATTCGATTTCTTTGATCCCGAAATTCATGTGACGCAGTGCGGCCTGATCGCCTTCAGCGAGACAACGCATCGCATACAACAGAACTGCCGTCACGAGATCCGCTTCCTTCGTGCCTTCCATAACGCTACTCCCAGATAGCGGCGCCCGTCTTGGTCGCGAGATGACGAAGTTGCCGATAGTTATCCATAAGATGGATCAAATCATCCCAATCCTTATCGTGCAGTAAACGCCAAAGGCGATAACCGGTCTGTCCGGGATCGAGCGTCCAGATGCTGTTGAACAACAGACCAGCGTCCTCGTCTTCAAGCGCGTGTCGCAGCACTGAATCGTCAGGCAGTGTGGGGAGGATTGATCCAAGCGGTGCGAACGTCATTTCAGCGCAAGCCGCGAGTTGCCACCAGAGCATATTGATCTGCGCCAGCGCGTCCTCGTTGAGTTGATCGGCGAGACCGGGATCAGGTACGTCACGCAAGACGTACCCGAGCCCCTTACCTGACAGTGGTAGCACTAGATCTCCGATCCCGTTGCGTTGTGCGATCCGGGCCGCGAGCGTCCAGGCTCGACCGCGCAACGATTTTAGATCGGTCGGTTTGGACACATTTCCGTCGATAAGCGGCGGTGCACCACCGTCGCTTTGGGGATCATCCGAGAGATCGGACGATTGAGCGCTGTCATCCGCTAACACTATCGGC
>JAJFJQ010000040.1 GCA_021773835.1 Gammaproteobacteria bacterium | reverse complement strand
TAAAGGGGCTAGCCCAAACTTCCCTTCCCCGGCAATTTTAACTTACTTACTGCCATCCATGGCGATAACTTCCGGATTTCATCTGACCCCGGCTCGGACTCCTGTCCGAGCGTTCGCACCTTAAACGGTGCTCACCCAACTTATCCGAAATTCAATCTGGATTACGACGAAGAGCACCTAATTGGCGCATTCAACCTGTATTTCTGACCCGAATAACAATGTCCACGGCCTCTGCGACAGTACCATCGGGGGCGTGCGGGAGGTGCTCAATCGGGACTTCCGCAGCATTCACGTCGATCAGGTTCCCATCATCGACATTGTAGAAATGATGATGCGGCGCAACATTCGAATCGTAAAACACTTTCGCCGGATCCACTATCACCTGCCGCACGAGGCCACGTTCCGCGAACAAGCCCAAAGTGTTGTAAACCGTGGCCTTTGACACCGATGCACCATGCTCCGTGAGCCGGGTGAGTACCTGATCGGCAGACAAATGCTGGCATTTACTTAACAAGATGCCCGCAATCTCAACGCGTTGTGCAGTTGGCGATATACCATGCTGCTGCAGCAAACTTGGAATGGCGTCTTTTTCTACCGGTAATGTAGCGGTTGCACTGGCCATGCGCGCAGTATACCCCGGCTTTAGACTCTGTCTAGCTCAAATGCGATTGAATGTCATTACCAGTATGTGCCTGTCCTAATACGCCTTCTAAAGGGTCTCTAGTACACCCGATCACGCAACTTTGCGTTAGCCCGGGCTCGATCCGGGGTCCATACCGCCCTCACCTACCCACGGTGTCACGGCCGATTGGATACCGGGTCAAGCCCGGTATGACGGCTTCAGCACAGGTGAGTGACGGTCCCAATACCTCCAATTCCTGTCCTACCAATACTTACAGTGATTCCTCACCATTACCTCGGGGCCGCCCGCCGGTATCCAGATACACGATGAATTTCCGCAAGATCACTGTATTTTCTAGAATTAACCTTAAATACCTGCTTGAACTCTATGACATTGTGACGGAACATGCTGACCTGATTAATGTCGAAAGAGACCAGTAGGACCGCTACAACGATAGGTGGATGCAATATGAATTCGTTTAAGTTTTTATTGTTGGTCATTCTCACTGGGACGTTCACGCCGGCCCAGAGCGAGATCTATAAATGGGTCGACGACAACGGGGAGACGCATTATTCCGGGCGCATGCCCGATACGGAGACCAACGTTGAGACCATTCAGCCGACGGCCTTGAAATCAACTGGCGAACGCGAAACATGGCAAGAACGCAACGAAGATTTTGCGAAACGGAATGAGAGCGCCGCGGAACAGGCAAAGAAAGATAGCGAAGAAAAAGCCCACGCGGATAAGGTTCAACACGCCTGCGAACAGGCAAAAGTTCGCGTTACGAGCTTAGAGCCACCGCGGATCAATAAAGTCGATGCGGACGGAACGCGGTCGCGCATGTCGGAAGAATGGCGTCAGGAGCAGCTTGGCGCAGCGCGCGAGGCCGTGGGTAAATACTGCACTTAACAATAATTTGGACCGCAGCGACGTTGACCGACCCGCAAAACCTGCGGCATCAACGATCAGGACCACTGGCCTCGATCTCGTGAGAAATTTTTAGCTTTGTTCTTTCGCCGACGGGACCGCTTCGCTGTCACCGGGCGACCAACCGTATACCTTACTTAGGAGATCAGCGATTAAACCACCGCGTGGCGTACCGTGATGTTTATCGGCCAACGTAATTAAGACATCGCGGGCACGATTGCCACCAAATAAGGTTAGCGCGGTGATCGCACTTTGCGCCACATATGGATTGTCACCGTCACCCATAGCTTCAAGGTATGGCAGGTCATCGAATTCACCATTGAAGCCGAGCGCGATAGCCACCTGTGCGCGGATGAACTCATGCTCAGCATTCTTATGCGCGCGGATGTAGGCCACATAAGGTTCGGTCCTAACGATGCGGATCCGATTGATGATATTGGCCAGCGCGATACGCACCGGTGGCTTGGCAATCAAACTCCACGCCAGCTCAGGATATTTTTCCCGATCGAGTTCCCACATACCGTCCAATAGATTAACGACCCCACGATGGCGACGCATCGGATAGAAGGCGTGGATGCTGTTAGATAACGAGACCGGATCTTGTTCGGTCATGGCCCGTCGCGCATCGGCGAGTGTCGCGCGGCCGGACGCTATTTTTTTCTGGAGCTGGTTATAGTCGTAGCGTACTTCGGCTGCTGGTTTCGACGCTTTAGCAACAACATCGACGGTAGCAGATCGCAGCCCCTCGCGTGGCGCCGCCGGGCTTTCCAACACATTGTTGAGCACCGACACGAGCGCGATCCCACCGCCAAAGATGACAATAACAGCTAGTAAATGGGGCCGTGTCATTGGTTGAATGCGACTTCAGACGTATGCCGATAGCGACAACGGCAGTATCGATAGGTCATCTATATCTACCGACTCGGTTTACTCTCACGTTGCCTCGATGCTATCTCGCCCAGCAATCTTCAGGCGTGGCCGCAGAGGTTCCAGTGACCTGCTGGGTGCCGTCTTGGAGCAGTCTAAATACGTTACACCGTGTATCGGCGAATCCGGACGGCGTCGCCGAGATCCTAAACGTTTGATTTGTCCCGACAACTGAGTCAACGGCGATTGTGTAATGGCCGTTTTCCGTAACGGTATCGATATTAGCGCCAGCGGTAGTCATGTCGGCAGTGTATTGGTTATTGTCAGAGTAGAATCGCTCCAAGCGCGCTGCCGCATCCAACAGGTGGGCGCGGGCCTCGGAGCGTTTGGCACGGCGACCAGACTCCTGATAGGCGGGATAGGCGACAGACGCGAGAATACCCACAATCACGACTACTATCATCACCTCAATCAGGGAGAAGCCTTGCATCCGCCCGCGTGCCCCGATGGGTCCTTTTTGCGCCATTAATTTCATCATGTCGTTACCTTTCTCAAGTTGAGGGCGGCCTCTAATCAGCAATATTGCGTGGCTCGACTACGGCATGGCCGGCAAACTCCCGGCCATGCCGATGTGAGTATCTGCATCTAGTTCTCTTCAAACCAATAGGTACTGAACCGCGGCCTAGGAAATCCCGGCTTGTCCTCCGTTCCAGACAGCAAGGTCACCCCTTCCTTAGTAAAGACGGTCACTACTTCTGACGGAATACCGGGCCGGTCAAGTTCATCGGCCCGGTCCCCAATGTCGTCCACGGTACCGTCTTCGTCCCAGTCTCGGGTGGCTCGGGTCGATAAGATATCCATGTTGTAGATCACTCCCGTACCTTCGGCCGCCTGGCAGGGATCCGTGACCGCAGTCGCATCATCCGGGAGGTAGGTGGTAAAAATCACCGTACCTGCCAGTACGTTCGAGGTAGCGAGCACTTTCTCACCGACACGGCCGCTGACCGCCGTGGCAAAGTCAAAGAACCACCCCAGCGCGGTTTGTACTCCAGCCGCGGCGGGATCGATTACTGCAGCCGATATATCGATCAACTGGCCAGTCCCATCGTCCATAATCGGGGTGCCGACTGATGTGGTATCTGTATTGAGCGGATAATTATCGGCAATATTATCGCTGTCGGCGTCGACCATCATACCGATATTAATGTCACGGAAGGCATAGAAGCGATCCGCAACCGCAAGATCCAATGGATTTGCGCGATTGCCACTACCGAGCAACACATAATCATATTCGCCGCCGGCTGCGTCGGAAAACTCCGTGTCGATGACTTGGACGACCGTCGGTTTGTAGAAAAACCGTCGTTGTTTAGCCAGTACGGGGCTGGTCGTGGTTGTGGACGTACCGGAAACATTAGCCAGGATCCCAACGACCGTGTCCCCTTCGGGGTTGGCCACGCTCAGCGGATTGACGTTGCTAAGGTCGACTCGAAAAAGCTGTCCGACGGTGTCGCCAACATAGAGGCGATCTTCAAAACCGTCACCATCAGAATCGATCACGGTAACATTGGACGGGATCGCATACTTCATTTCAGGCACAACGATGTTTGTCCCATCCGGAACCGTCGGAGAACTGCTGATAGAGAACACCTTTTCACCAGTGGCTGCATTTACCACGTAGATGGCGTTGCCCGTATTAGGATCACCAGCTTCAATACCGTAGTTCTTCGAACTACCGCTACCGTCGTCGTCATCGAGGTCAGTATCGTAACCGCCGCCGAATACCAAAACCTCTAGCGGTCCACCTGTTGTATTGATCGTGGCAGCCGTGGGTTCCGACCAGGTCTGACCTAAGCGCGAGAAACCAGGGCTAGAGGGGGATATTTGCCACAAAAATTTTGGCACAATCAGCGACGTTAGCGTGGTCAACTTCGTTGATGGTGTGAGATCTAATGCGTAAATGTTGCTGCCACCGCGACGTTGGGTCACCACCACTTTGACGGAATCGCCATCCGCAGGATCAATCACACCGTCAAGGTTATTGTCGACAACGCTTAACTGTGGTGTAGCGTCGAGCCCATAGATATGATCGGTCCCAGTGTTATCAAACAACCCTTCTTGGTTACTAAGAACGGCTCGCGGTACGAACGCCCATTCCTCAATCCCAGAGTAGCCGTTGATAAAGTGGAGTGCACCATCGTTCGTACCCACAAGCACCTTATCGATGAAGTTACTGGAGCCGTCTTGACCGTAAGTGACGGCCACTGGGCTCGAATGGAGCACATCACTGAACCACCAGCGCGTGTCCGTGGTCGCATCACTATCTTCGTCGAGGATATCGGCGCCAAGCATCCACAACATGCGACGCTCGCAATCGGATCCAGCTGAAATGTCAGTCGGATCGGGACAAACTTCGTCACGGACCGCCGATGTCTCCGTAGCATTCCAGTTTGTACTGTCAAAGAAGAAGCCGGCACCAGCGAGGGAGGTACCTGCAGCGGCCGTCCCAACCGCCGCATTGAACTCGGTGTAGAACAAACGTTCTGTGTAGTCGGTTATTTCTTGGCCGGCTCCGCCTACCTTTGTTTCTCTACCATCGACACCGGCGCTCCAAACACTTTGCGCAGTCGTCTCAAACTGCCCGTCTTCAGGTGTCGACGTACCGTCGACGACCGCTGCGGCGCCGGTAGCATCTAAAACCTCACCGAGCGAACACCCTAAAGAACCGGGATCAGTCGGATCGACACAGATCCGGTATTTCTTCACGTTGCCGTCCCAGCGCGCCTGCTTCGAAGTCTCAAATAAACCAAAATAAACCTCGTCCCGACTAAATAGACGGTTGAAGGTATTGACCGCGATCGATGGCGCCACAAACGTCGCGCCCTTCTCGATGATGCTGCTCGTGATACTTGTAAACGCCGTTACCAGTTCTTCCACCGTATTGGCGTTAAAGTATTCGCCACCACCAACTGCAGACTGCGCCTTCAACACCTGGATAGGCCCCGGATCGGTCCGCGGCGAACTACAGATCCCCGTCGCGACATCGTGGTTAGCAACCGTGCAACACACCTGATCGCCAGCGGCGGATTTTGAAGTAACGTTACCGGTGCCACATAAGTTAAACCCAATGTTATAGATGTCGATCGTCTGCACCCCGTCGATCGGTGAGGTACCCGATTGGAGTTTCTGGGTGCTGGTGTAGATCTGATCATTGTCGTGCAAGAACTGTGCGAGCTTAACGGTACATTCGTTGTGCGCACCACTACTAAATATCGTGCCGTCCGGCAACGTTGTATTCGACGCACAGCCCGTGAGTGAGACCAAAGCGCCGGTGTCATCGTGCGCTTGCAGCGCGTTGATCAACGGCTCCTCATCGATGCTTTGGCTAAGCGTGTTGGTTTTGCCAGAGCCTGTGTAGTAGCCGCCGCCGTCGGTCAATTGAACCAGATAGTTCGACTGACACTCGGCGATGATCGGGCTCTTATACCGCGGCGTGCCGCCGGTAATAACCTGAGTTTTACAATCATCATGATTGAGATTATCGGCTGCGCAGCTACCAGGAAACGTAACCGTCGACCCGGCCGCATCATAGGATGCCTCGTGACTCACCCGAGAAACCTTATACGTCGAAGATTGCGTGCCGCGTTGACGGCCGAAGCGCACTGGCTCGCCGCGGAAGTAATAGGCAGCCTCTAGCATGGCACCGGATATCGGTGTGCCGCTGGCTTGAATCAGCTCTTCGACGATGTCTTTTAGCTTACCTCTAACCGTTTTCTTGGTTGTAACCGGCGTTCCTTCGAAAGTAATTTGCAATCGCGGAGCGGTCGCCGGATCGCCATCATAGGAATCCGCAACACGCTTGCCGGTGCCGGAAACGAATAGGGCTAGCGAATTGCCCGCGACCCAACCGCCCCGGTCGACAACTTCTTGGATGATCCCTTCAAGGCCAGTCACCTCATAAAGCCCACCGATAGCGAACGCAGGTGGCGACCACGCAACCGAAGCCGATGTGCGCGGGCGGTCCGTCGTATTAGTTATATTGTTTGCCGTTGTTGTAAATGAGCCGGCGTCGTCCGAATCTTGGCCGTGGATCGTCAATGAGGTTGTACCCGAATGTGCTTCATCACCTGTGAAAACCAATTTAGCGCTGGTAATGACGGTGCTGTTCCCAATCGGGATATCGGAGAAACGCAAGCCAACGACCTGCGTGTCGGCTTCTTCAACCATTTCGAGATCGCTACTACCGGTGTCGATTGAACCATCGGCATGCTCTTCGGCGTCGCTATTGCCGGCCTTGATAAGGCTCACGATCGTAGAACGAGTACAACCGCCGCCAGTCGGTATCGGTATGTCGGCGTCATAGGTGATGGTTAAGACCGGTGCTTTTGTCGAATCGCCTTCATACGAATAGGCAGTACGTAAGGCATTATCACCACCGATGCGATCGATCATAAACATCATGTCGTTACCACCGCACCAACCAGGCCGATTGACAACATCTTGAACCATGGAAGTGAGATCTGGCGTGGCATAGGTTGAGTCCACGGGATCCCAGTCACTTAGCGCTGGGCTAGAGGTCGTATTCCATGGTACCGGGGTACCGTGAAACGTACGTCCAGTAAACGGCGTGCCAACGGCGAATGGTTCGGCGTCATCGGCGTCTTGCATGCTGACCCGCAAGGTCGGGTTAGTACCCGCCTCGACCGTTGTTGTGATGAAATCTATGCGCGCGCCGGTGATCGTCGAGCCTTGCGGAATATCCACATCGGTAAAACGCAGGCCAGTACGCATCTCCGTCGCCGCACCAGTGCTACACGTTTGATAAGTATAAGTAAGCAAAGGCGCAGTACTCGAACCACTGTTACGAGATTCGACCTCTCGACTACCGCTGTCGCCAGCGACAGCGCCGGGATCTTTAGACATCAGAATGACAATATCGTCACCGCCGGGCGCTGCCGGCCATGCCGCATCGTTGACCAATTCGTCGAGGATTGCAGAGATATTCGAGGTGGTAAGCGTTTGCCCTACGGCCGGAAATTCACCGGTTTCCCAGGCAACAGTCGCCATGGTCGGCGTCGCCAGCCGATCCTCCGGCTCATTGGCACTACTGAAGGTCGCGCGACTCCCAGCCATACTTTCACCCACGACGACCATATCGATCGGCGCGTTGTAGCCTTCACTGGTCTGCTTGGCGATCGAGTCAATGGTGAAAACGATGCGCGCGTCCGTTACCGTCGCGCCTTTCGGGATCGGCACACTCGGAAACCGCATACCGATCACTTGATGAGTTGAATTGTCACGCGGAAGTTCAAGGTCGGAACTGCCGTCGCTATAGCCGCCACCAGAAACGGAAGATTCCGCATCGTCTGTGTTCGACCCTACTCGAACCGGTGTCCCAATAAAGGTCGAGCAACTCCCTGCCGGCCGTTCTCCGGTATTGAGAGCGACATTATCTAAGGTCACTGTTAGTGCGCCTTCTTGCTCAACATCGTCATTGCCGTTGGTCAATACGGTCGTGGTCGTTTGAATGCCGGTTGCTGCGGTGCCGGTCGTGCAATTGCCTTCGATGACGCAGGCGAATTCGTCAATCGCCGCGACCGGGTATAGGATTGGACCGCCGTGATAATGGTAACGCATGATGCCGGCATTCAATGACGGCAGACTATCGAGCACCACGAGCATGGCCTCTTTCAAAACCTCGATTCGCGAGCGTTCGCCCGCGTCGATCACGCCGTTGTTGTTCTCGTCGACCAAGCCGCCCATCGAACCGGAGGTGTCGAGACTGAACAGGATGTTTGCGGCACCCGAACTGGAAGCAGAGTTCAAATAGATTTCGGTATCGTCTGCGTAAACCATGGAAGTGTTGCCCACGGCAAAGACTAAATATGCAGTCGCTACTAAGTGACTCAGTTTTCCATTTTTCATTTTCTTGCTCCTGTTCCGGTCCGACTACTTCGGACCGACCTGATAGGCCCCAGCGTGCAATACAGTCGATATACCGACATTTTCGGTAACCCCGGTAGACCTAAGGTCAAAGTGATAGAAACTATAAACTTCACGATTCCACCCTGTCGCTGAACGCTTAGGTGGTGTCTTTTCGCGAAACACGGCGCCGTATTCCGTGTCCGCGCTATAATCACCCACGTCCGTATCTGGAATCGAGTAATCGTAAATATCGTCCTCCGGAATAAAGGGCGTGCCGCTATCAGCCTTTTTATTTCCGGTGTCGAAAGCAAGGTTGTCGGCCAGGATCCGCTCGAGACCGGTCTCTGCGGTCTGAAAGGCGCGATTCAATTCTTGCGAATTAGCCGCCATCTTTTCTTCCAACGTGTTGGTTCCCATTGAGGTGATCGCCAACAAGGTCACGACGGTCATTAAAACCAGTGCGGTGACGAGCGCTGCGCCGGATTGTGCTTGCGAATGGGTTGATCTGTGCATCATGACGTTACCTGTGTTAGCTGCCGCGATTGCGGATCTCGACCGTTGTTGTGAACACGCGGCGGCGGCGGCGATCGTTGGCCCCCGGTGTCGGATCGATTACTCGGCCGAGCAACGAGTAAGATCTTGTATCAAAATCGGCGCCGTATTCTTCGATTGAGCGCATTAATAATGCGAATCGAACACTTACGACGTCATTCCAGTTTAGGACGGCATCGGCATCGCTGTAGACGTCGGCTACTCGATCGCTACCGGCGGTATCCTCGCCGTACTTAATCTCGAGGTTATCGACGCCTTCGATTAGGGGTACTGGTGCGGCGAATCCGGACTGCCTGAATAAAACTGGGCGTCCGGCTGCGTCGTTGCGAACGTAGTATCGATTCGTCACGTATCGAAGGATGGTCGCCTGCGAATTGTAGGCTCTACTGAGGGCCCCAGTGGCATTTCCTGGATCAGCACCGGCGATAGCGCCAGCGCGGTGTTCGATCGTATCCCTGCAAGCATCGGTTGGCAGAACAGACACACATCCCGCCGTGCTTGTGACCGCAGTAGTCGTGGCGACAAAAATATCAGCGCCAACGCAATCGCTGATCGCGATCACGTCCCCCTGTGCGATCCCACTCCCAGCAGATGTGTGGATCTGGAACGAGGCGGGAGTCATCGCCGGGGTCATGGAATAAATGCCGCCACCACCGGGATGTGCAAGATAACGCAGCGTAATCGAGTCGGAATTCGCTACCATCGTACCGACTTGGTCGGTGTTGCCACTAGGCAGCCAATTCGCACCGGTTTCATCGCGCCCTTCAATCGGTATGAAGTTGTACAGATTTCCTGCAACGCCGGCGCCGTTAATATGGTTGGTGACGAGGCCCATGTCATCAGCACAACCGGTATGGCCGGCCATACGGATGTCGTTAACCATCAAATCAATCGCGAAGCGCGCATTTTCCTGTAGGCGCCCCATCTCGTCTTGTTCTGTGTAGACGCGTTTATTACTGGCAAACATGGATATCGCGCCACCGAGTATCAATATACCGAGCGTTGCGGCGACCATTAATTCAACAATGGTAAAACCTGCTTGATAGCTTCGTTTCATAGTGCGATTTCTCATGGCAGGAAGGTATATTCAATCATCCGCTCGGGATCGCCTTCCCGATTGGTCCATCCGAGCGCAATGGAGAACTCACCACCGACCTCGGCAACAATATCCGCAGAGCTACCTGGCGGCAGCGCGTTGAAAACTTGTCGGCGCCAGCAAGCGAGATCGTTGACTGCACCTACGGCGCCTTCTACACAGCCACCGGGCGCAGCAGTGGGTACTGTCCAGACACCGGCATAGGCGGCGGCGTTGGCCTTGTTGAGACGCATACGGTCCGCCATCCCGTAGGCCAAAACGCTGATCTGCGACCGTATATAGGCGTCATGGCTGTATTGCAAACCGCGAAACTGCATCGCGGCGACACCTAGCATGCCAATCGCCAGGACCACCATTGCGACGAGAATTTCGATCAAGGTGAATCCCGCGCTACGGCCGCGTCGACGCGGTACCGTGTTGGAATGGCGACGCGTACTACATAAATAATTCGTCATTTTCTTGCTCATGGGCAGGTGAAGGAGGAGTTGGTGGTTGGCCGGCCGGTAGCACTAAGTGATATCCGGCGGCCAATGCCTGCGGCCGGGGCTCGCGTATCGCAGACGTCGATCGTGCCGAGCGGCGCTGCGGTACCGGTTGGCGAGTAAACCAACGCCGTTGAGTTATTGACGGTGTCCGTGCCAAATGCGACTTCATTCATCGTCGCACCGCAGTTGAATCGCACCTGCTTAATGATTTCGAAATCGAGAATATTGTTTAGGTTGACGTCCTCGCCGACATCTAAGATCCCGTTACTGTTTGCGTCCTCGATATCGGTATCGGCCAAACCGTCGTTGTCGATATCACGAAAGACAACGAGGCCGGTGCCAAATTCATTCGTGGTATCGCACGCAGCACCGCCGCTAAGGCTACATGGCAGCGCACCGACGGTGACATTGGCGCCATACGTGATCGCCGAGCTGCGTGCTAATTGCATCGCACTGACAAACGAATTCGTCTTTGTCGTCAGGCAATTGTTCAACACCATCGTGGTATAGCTCGGTACAGCAACGGCGAGCAGGACGCCGGCGATTGCGATCCCCAGCATCAACTCGATGATAGTAAATCCGGTGTGATGTTTTCGTTTCATGGGAGCTTATTTAGCAGCGCGGACGGCAGATGTCTTGGTCGCTCCGATGAACGGTAATTCTCAGCGGACGAACGGCAGGGGAGATCTAACTTGCGTGAACTTCGTCACACATTTTTGGTGGTGGGTCGTTGCGTTGTAGAAGCCACGAATTGCGCAGTAAAATGGGCATCTAGCGCCATGGCGGTGGCTTCGCCGGTCGAGGCAATCGTTTCCGTGCAGCCCTTGTTCGGTGGCCGCTGTCGATGGATGGCCGAGGCGGCGGCGGAAGCTAAATCGCGGTCTCAGCGGCCTCGTCGGAGGCGAGTACAAGTTCCCGAGGCAAGCTGAAGACAACTTGCTCAATGATCCCCGGCACCTCGTTGACGGTGTGTCCGCCCCACTCGATGAGTTTTTCCACCACGTGCTCAACCAGCACCTCAGGTGCGGAGGCCCCTGCAGTGACCCCAACGCTGGTTTTGCCATGCAGCCAGGATGCCTGGATTTCGTCTGCATTATCGATGAGATATGCGGCAATCCCTTGTTTTTCCGCGATTTCTTTTAGACGGGTCGAATTCGAGCTTGTTTGAGAGCCGACCACGAGGATCAGATCACTGTTTTCCAACAGTCGTTTTACCGCGTCCTGACGATTTTGCGTCGCGTAGCAAATGTCCTCTTTCTTGGGACCGGCTATCTTCGGGAAGCGCTCGCGCAGCGCATCAATGATTTCAGCTGTATCGTCCATGGAAAGTGTCGTTTGCGTGACAAAGGCAAGAAAATCGGGATCCTTCACCTTCAGATCCCACACATCTTGCACCGATTCGACGAGATACATACCACCTCGGCCATCGCTGGCGTTGTACTGCCCGAGCGTGCCTTCTACTTCCGGATGGCCGGCGTGGCCAATGAGAATACTTTCGCGCCCGTCTTGTTGATACTTCCCAACCTCCATGTGGACCTTGGTAACCAATGGGCAAATTGCGTCGAACACGCGAAGTTTGCGGCGCGCAGCCTCTTCCCGCACCGCCTTGGCCACCCCGTGGGCACTGAAGATCACCGTCGCGTCATCCGGCACCTCATCGAGTTCATCGACAAATATCGCGCCTTTCTCGCGCAACCCGTCGACCACGTACTTGTTATGCACGACTTCGTGGCGGACGTAGACCGGTGCGCCGAAAATCTCAAGCGCGTTTTCGACTATCCCGATCGCACGGTCGACCCCAGCACAAAAACCGCGGGGGTTTGCAAGATGAATTTCCATAAGGTTTCCTATTTTTTGGGATCTTCGCTGCCGACGGCATTATCGTTCAAATGCAGGCGTCAGGGAAATACGCAAACTGCAATAAAACCACTTGGCGTGCGTGGTATTAGCCGGTGCGGACTCATCTCTCTTCGGCCCGCGAAGGCGGGGTGATCCAGCCGCTTAGGAGTAGCATGACGGCACCGACGGAGATCGCAGAATCCGCTACATTGAATGCTGGCCATGTCCACTTTTCGTAATACACCTGAATAAAATCAATAACATAGCCGAGTGATATCCGATCCCAGAAGTTGCCGATGGCGCCGCCTAGAATCAACGTTAAAGCGATCGGCAGCCACAACTGTCGTCCGCCAAGCTGGCGCAGCCACAATGTAATGACCACGCTCACGGTAAAAGCGACCCCCGCAAACAACCACCGCTGCCATCCTGAGGCGTCACTCAGCATGCTAAAGGCGGCACCGGTGTTGTAGACAAGCGTAAGGTTCAACCCCGGCAATATCGGCACCGGATCGCCGTAGTTCAACCACGCTACGGCGAGATGCTTGGTCAACTGATCTAGGACGACGATGATGAACGCCCCACCGAGCCAGTGCCGGGTATTCAAGGTCATGTGCTCGGCCGTGGCATCGCCAATCCAAGTATCTTACGGGCAGCGGCGCAATCGATGACGATCTGTTGGCGCAATTTTTCAAATGATTCGAACGGCAGATCACCGCGCACCTTCTCGACAAATTCTACCGTTAAGCGACGGCCGTAGCAGTCTTCGTCGAAATCGAAAATATGGGTCTCTAATACATAGGTCGGATCTTCGATCACCGGACGCGATCCAACATAACTCACCGCCGGCAGCAGCTGTTCACCGAGTCCACGAACGTAAGATGCATAAATGCCGTTAAGCGGTGCCCGACGACGGTTTAAATTCAGGTTCACTGTTGGGAATCCAATCGAGCGGCCGCGATGTTGGCCATGCACAACCCGACCCGCTATGAAATAGCGACGACCGAGAAACGCTTCCGCGCCGGCGAAATTCCCGTCGATCAATTTCTGGCGCACCGCCGTGCTGCTCACCCGCTCGCCGTGGAGTATGTGAGATTGGGTGCGCAGCACCGTAAATCCATAGCGTTCGCCGAACGCTTGCAAGGCAAAAAAATCACCGCCGCGGGCACTGCCAAATTTGAAATCGTCACCGATAATTAACTCGCGAATGCCGAAACCGTCGACTAGCGTCGTCGTCGCAAATTCCTCCGCCGTTTGGGCGGCGAAGTGTTCGTTAAACCGCATGACACAGACGCGATCGATGCCGAAGCGCTGGAACAGCATTAACTTCTCGCGAAGCGCCGTTAGGCGCGGCGGCTGCCCCTCCGGGTGGAAGTATTCCGCCGGTTGCGGTTCGAAGATGATCGCAGTTGAGGGTAACTGATAGCGGACAGACGAATCGAGTAGCTGCCTAAGGACGGCTTGGTGACCTAGGTGCATGCCATCGAAATTGCCCACACTCGCCACAGTGCCATGGTGACGCGGTTGAATATTGTGCACCCCGCGTATTAGTTCCATATCATCCTAATTGCAGTTGGTTCAAGCGGTAACAAAACTCGATTGTACAAGATGCATGTTAGGTAATCGCCCTTATGCTCGAGCGAGCTTACTCTCCCTTTACACCGTGCATGAAAAATCGCGGTCGCAGACCAACCGCAAAGGCACACAAAAAATAACTTCCGGCACCGGCGAGTATCAATTTCGCGAGCATTGCGCCGCGCCCAAACGCGTCCTCAGCGGTCCACGTCGCCTGACTCACGTTTAGCGTCCAAAGTACCAGACACATAATCGCCGTCGCTACGCACAGCTTTAATACATATGACGTCCAACCGCTGGCAGGGTTATAAGAACCATTGGCGATCAAGGCCCTGAGCAGCAAGCCCGCGTTCACAAAAGCTGCAAGTGAGGTCGCTAAGGCCAAGCCCGCGTGCGCCAACGGGCCAACCAATGCGAGATTCAGAATCACGTTCACCGACATCGCAATCACACCGATCCGCACCGGTGTGCGGGTGTCTTGTTTCGCGTAGAAACCCGGTGCCAATATCTTCACCAAAATAAATGCGGTCAGCCCACACGAATAGGCGATCAGGCTCTGTCCCGCCATCATCACATCGCGTTCGCTCATCACGCCATATTGAAATAAAGTACTGAGCATCGGCCCCGCCAAGAGCGCCAATGCGAATGCCGCGGGCAAGCCTATCAACAACACTAAACGTAGCGCCCAGTCCATCATCGCGGAGAAATTTCTCGGCTCATTTTGCGCATGAGCGCGCGACAAACTCGGTAGCACCACGGTCGCCAAGGCGATGCCGAATACACCCAAGGGAAACTCAACCAATCGATCGGAATAATACAACCAGGAGATGCTACCGGTTTCTAGAAACGACGCGATTAGAGTGTCGATCATTAAATTTATTTGCGCCACCGAGACCCCGAACATCGCCGGCCCCATTAAGCGCAGTATTTGTCGAACGCCGGGATGCGAAAAATTAAATGTAATGCGTCGAAAGATGCCGAGCCGTAACACGGCGACTAGTTGAACGGCGAACTGCAGCACGCCACCGATAAAAACGCCAACGGCGAGTGCCACGACCGGTCGCTCAATCGTTGGCGCCAAATACAAAGCAGCGCCGATTATGGCGACGTTCAACAAGGCCGGGGTAAGCGCGGGGATAGCGAAACGACCATAGGTATTTAACAAGCTACCAAAAAGTGCCGTGATCGAAATAAACATTAAATAGGGGAACGTGATCCGCAACATCAAGGTCGCGAGTTCCCACTTCTCGGCATCCTGGGTGAATCCCGGCGCAAACACCGCGATGAATATGGGTGCTGCCAATACACCAATTGCCACAACAACAAACAAGACGAGCGATAAAACGCCGGCCGTTGCACCGACGAGGTCTATCACTTTTTCTTGATCACCGGTGGTTTTGTTCTCGGTCAAAACCGGTATGAAGGCCTGCGAAAACGCTCCTTCAGCAAATAATCGGCGGAACAAATTCGGGATCTTGAAGGCCACGAAAAAAACGTCAGCGGCCGCTGTCGTACCAAACATTTTCGCGATCACGATATCGCGTATGAAACCTAGCACTCGCGATACCATCGTCATCTGCCCGACGACGGCGGTGGAACGAAATAAACTTCTACTCAGAATGAATTCCTTAAGATCACGTCGTTTGCTGACTGGGGTGACGACTGTGATGGTTCTGCGTCGCGACGCGGGCCTAAACGGTATGCCAATTACTGGTGCTAATTCAAGCCTTTGTGGCATCGAGCAGTACGCCTGCCGATAGCCGCCGTGGCCTTAAGTTGCGGTGCTCAATATTTGACAAAATAGCGATTACCACGCATAGTTCGCGCCCTTTGCAGCAGCCGCCGGAGTAGATAGTTGGCCAATTCAGCACAAGCCCGTAAACGTGCCCGCCAGGGAGAAAAGCGCCGTCAGCAAAATGTCGGCCGTAAGTCATTGTTGCGCACGCGGATCAAGCAAGTGGTGCAAGCGATCGAGGCGGGTGATAAAGAAAAGGCCCAGGCTGCCTATGCCGTTGCCGTCCCCGTTATCGATACGATGGCGGGCTCGTCGTTGATCCATAAAAATAAAGCAGCGCGGCATAAATCTCGATTAAACGCCCGGATCCGCGCGTTGGCTTGAACGGCGTCTAGTCTACCGAGAAAGGCCGGCGAAAAGCCGGCTTTTTTGTGTCCGAATAATGGCATCCGGCTCACCGCGGGATTGACGTCGGTGTGTCACTCACTGGTGCCATCAAGACGGCAAACGCCAAGACTCGGACAACGCCCAATCAAGTATCAAACAATCACCAGGCTATCTCGATGAATGAGCTCCGGCTCACGTGTGTAACCCAAAATTGACTCGATGCGATCAGTTGATTTTCCGCAAATTTGTTCGGCCTCTATCGCATCGTAATTGACCAAGCCCTTCGCGACCTCAACACCCTGCTCGTCCACGCAGGTGACTAACTCACCGCGTTCGAACTCACCGACTACACGCACGACCCCAACCGCGAGAAGGCTGCGGCCCTCCTCACGAATGACTCTACAGGCACCACTATCCAAGACTAATTGGCCTTTGGCCACGAGCGTACTCGCGAGCCATTGCTTACGCGCTGCCAATTTAGTGCGCGGTGCCTCCAATAGCGTACCAACTCGCTTGCCCAGCGCGATGTCGTTCAACACCTCGGACCTAAATCCCGACGCAATAATGGTTGACGTCGCCGAGCGCGCGGCGAGTCTCGCGGCAGTTAATTTTGAACGCATACCTCCACGTCCCCAGGCGCCACCCTCGCCCGCAATGTGGTTGATCACGGGGTCGTTGATATCGGCCTGAGCGATCAACGTGGCATTTGGATCGTGGCGCGGATCGGCGGACATTAGCCCCTCTTGATCGGTGAGGATCACCAATAGATCCGCATCAATGAGATTGCTCACGAGTCCGGCGAGGGTATCGTTGTCACCAAATCGGATCTCATCGGTGGCGACCGTGTCGTTTTCGTTGATCACAGGAAACACGCCAAGCTCCAATAAGGTCCTAAGCGTGCTACGCGAGTTCAAATACCGGCGCCGGTCAGCGAGGTCCTCGTGGGTTAGCAATATTTGCGCCGCACGCATATCGAATTTTTCGTAGGCGAGTTCCCAGGCGCGAATCAAGCCCATTTGCCCGACGGCGGCGGCGGCCTGCAACTCGTGTATCGAATGCGGCCGCACCGTCCAACCGAGCCGCGAGGCACCTTCGGCGATCGATCCCGAGGTAACGACCACAATCTCGTGCCCAGCTTGCTTAAGCGCCACCATCTGTGCCGCCCAATCTTCGATCGCTTCGGTGTTCAGACCCATGCCGTGCTTGGTTGCAAGCGCACTGCCGATCTTGATCACCCAACGGCGCGAGGCCGCAATGTCTGCGCGTTTCTCGGAACCGCCTGGTTGTGATCTGGAGTCGCTGTTACTCATCCTCCGCCACCCGCCTTAGCCGATCAGAGATTGCGTTGACCAATTCATTGCAACCAGCGCCGGTTGCAGCCGACACATGAAATATCGGACCTTCCCAGTCCGTTGCCGCACGAAATTTAGTCGTGTCATCGTCATACGCATCACCGAATACGTCCACCTTATTAAACACAACCCAACGTTCGCGATCGATGAGCGGATTTCGATAAGCGCCGAGTTCGTGGCTAATGGTGCGAAAATCCGTAGCCGGATCGTTCACGCCATCGGATCCGGAGATATCGATGACGTGTAGCAGCAGCTTAGTGCGTTCGACGTGACGTAAGAATTGGACCCCTAGACCAGCGCCTTGTGCAGCACCTCCAATGATCCCGGGAATATCGGCGACCACAAAACTCGTATCGACGCCAACCGACACCACACCGAGAACCGGTCGCAAGGTCGTAAACGGATAATCAGCAATCTTCGGTCGTGCCGCCGAAACTTGACTGATCAAGGTCGACTTTCCCGCGTTCGGCAATCCAAGCAGACCGACATCGGCAAGCAACTTCAATTCCATGCGCAGCTCGCGCGACTCGCCGGGAGTCCCTTTAGTCGTTTTCCTTGGGGCACGGTTAGTGCTGCTTTTGAATCGCGCGTTGCCGAGACCGTGAAACCCCGCTTGTGCGACCAACAATCGCGAACGCTCTGCGGTGAGGTCACCGATCAATTCGTCGGTTTCGGCGTCATGCACCAAGGTACCGGGCGGGACGCGGATAATAAGGTCTTCTGCGCTTTTCCCGATCCGATTGCGACCCATTCCGGGTTGGCCGTTGCGCGCTTTAAAAATTCGTTTGTAGCGAAAATCTATGAGTGTGTTCAGGCGCGGGTCGACTTCAAGATAGACGCTGCCGCCATCTCCGCCATCTCCGCCGTCGGGGCCACCTAAGGCCACGTACTTCTCGCGGCGAAAACTCAGACAGCCTTCGCCGCCGTTCCCGGCTTGAACGCTGATCTTTGCCTCATCAATAAATTTCATGCGTTGCCTGCAATCCGCCGACAAGAAAGATCACACGGAAATAAAAAAACCCCGTATCACACGGGGTTATTCTCAAGCCTATGCGGAATAGTCGCTTCCGGCTAGGCCTGGACCACGCTGACGAACTTGCGCTTCTTTGGGCCCTTCACTTCGAACTTCACCATGCCATCGACTTTCGCGAACAAGGTGTGGTCGTGGCCGCAGCCGACATTCACCCCTGGGTGGAAATGCGTACCGCGTTGGCGCACGATAATATTGCCTGGCGCGACGTTTTCGCCCCCAAATCGCTTAACCCCAAGACGCTTCGATTGCGAGTCTCTACCGTTGCGCGTACTACCGCCTGCTTTCTTATGTGCCATGCTGGTTTAACCTCGTGCGACGCCGGTGATCTCTACCCGCGTGAAATTCTGACGATGTCCCATTTGACGCCGGTAGTGCTTACGTCGCTTGAATTTGACGATATGGACTTTTTTGCCGCGACCATGTGCTAGTACGGTAGCCGTTACCTTGGCGCCTTCAATCAGCGGCGTGCCGACTTCAATCTTATCGCCGTCACGCAATAATAGTACCTCGGGGAATTCGACCTTGTCGCCCGGGGCCGCATCGAGGGTCTCGACCTCTAATTTGTCGCCTTCGCTGACATGATATTGCTTGCCACCGGTTTTGATAACGAAATTCATGACTGTGCCTGAACGCTGTTGGTAGGGAGTGCGCGAGCGCGCGATTCTACGGAATTATTCCGCGCCGCACAAGGCACAGGCTGGAAGCCTCAATACGACTCGTATCCGTTGATTTCGATGGTAATTTTACCTCGGTATTGGCAAGATGTTCGGGCCATTTGGCGAATGAACCCGAGATCCTGACGAAGCCATGAGCGCCACCGCACCATCGATTGATATCGCAGAAGTCCGCGAGCTCGTAGCAGACGAAGTCGCTGCAGTCGATCGGCTGATAAAAGCCCGGCTGTATTCGGATGTGGTGCTGATCAATCAACTCAGCCAATACATTATCGGCAGCGGTGGTAAGCGCCTGCGCCCGGTCATCGCGCTGCTGTCCGCCAAGGCCGTCGGCTACAGTGGGAGCCGCCATATTGACGTCGCGGTAATTGTCGAGCTGATCCACACCGCAACCTTGCTTCACGACGACGTCGTCGATTCGTCTAAGATGCGGCGCGGCCGCGAAACAGCAAACCTCGTGTGGGGTAGCGAAGCGAGTGTATTGGTGGGCGACTTCCTGTACTCGCGAGCTTTTCAGATGATGGTGGATCTACAGAACATGCGGATCCTGGAGATCCTCGCCGATTCAACTAATACCATTGCTGAAGGCGAAGTCATGCAACTCGTGAGTTGCCATGACCCCAACACAACCGAGCAACGTTATCTCGATACGATTCATAATAAGACTGCAAAGCTGTTCGAAGCGGCGGCAGCCCTTGGCGTCGTCATCAGTGGCGAAAAACCAGAACTCGAAGCGGCGATGGCACGTTACGGACGCCACCTCGGGACGGCATTTCAGCTCGTTGACGATGCGCTCGACTATAGTGCGTCCCCAGAACAACTCGGTAAAAACATTGGCGATGACCTGGCCGAAGGTAAGCCGACGCTACCGCTGCTGTACGCGATGTGGAAAGGCAGCAAAGAACAAGCCCAGGTCGTTCGCGAGGCAATCGAACACGGCGGCCTAGAACGGATCGAGGAGATCTCAGCCGCGATTGAATCAACCGGGGCCATCACGTACACTTTCGCGCTCGCCGAAGCGGAAGCCGTTAAGGCGAAAGAAGCACTGCGCGATCTCCCGCAATCGGCCTACCTGGATGCACTCAACACACTCGCCAGCTTTGCAGTGCATCGCAGTTCTTAATATGATCAGAACATCAAAATCGGGGTGTAGCTCAGTCTGGTAGAGCACTGCCTTCGGGAGGCAGGGGTCGTAGGTTCAAATCCTGTCTCCCCGACCAATTAAATCAAGTAGTTAACAACGCCCGCCTGGTCCGACTACCATGGGCGTTCCTTTTAATGGTGCACAGATGGTGCAACATTTCGCCCGATTCCTGAAACATCAGTTTTTTTTAGCCGTTCGGCAGATCGCAGGTCGTGGCTTTTGAAAAAAGTACCGGAGAGTGCCCGATTTCTAGCACGTAAAAGAGAATTGTACCGACTCCATCGATTAAGGCTTGGACGACGGTACACCGGGCAAGAGAATGTAGATTGGACTCCTTACGCGTCTTCACTAGTTACGCTTCTGTCCCATGAACCTCCCGGAAATATCAGGAAACAACAGCAGCACCTTTCGGTAAAAATACCACCAGTCTTTTCTATTATTGACAACCCAGAAGGTTCTCTACTCACGATACGCAACTTGGCAGCCGCACTGCGAAACTCGAAGGTGAGTTGGATCAATTTTAACCATGCAGACATGACCGAAGTCGATCTCGCCGCAGAGACATTGCTTGATATCTTGGCAGTGGAGATAAAAAAAGAGGCGAAAATTAGACGCGACCCGCTGAATTTTGCAGGGACTTTACCACCAGATGCTTATTTAACGAGATATCTCCGCGGCGTTGGGATAATCAAGAATTTGGAGGTTAAACACGAATACCTACCGGCCCGGGAGGAAGAGGAGCTTCGAGTTTTGCGTGCTAGAAATCGAGGTGAGCAATCTGAGGCTTCATTAATAGGTGCTGACTATAAAGAACGAACCGTCGCCAGTTTCATTGAACATATAGAAAGCTGCCTTGATACGAGCGGGCGTACAATAAGGATGGATCAGAAGCGGCGTTTGGCCGAATATACCGGCGAAATCCTGAATAACGTCGAAGAGCATTCCGGCAGTAACGAATGGACAATTGGAGGGTATCTAGATACAGCCCATCCTGAACATCTGTGCGAGATCGCAATTATAAATCTCGGGCTGACAATTGCGGAATCATTTCATAACTTAGAGCCAGATGACCGAGCGTTCAAAACTGTATCTCCCTATCTAGACGCTCATCGAAAGAAAAAACTTTTCAGGCCTGAATGGAAAGAAGACGACCTGCTAACACTAGTTGCGCTTCAAGGACATGTTAGTAGCAAAGCAAGCGAGGCGGTTGACAGAGGGCAAGGGACTGTTGATCTCATTGAGTTTTTTCAGGAAATGCATAGAGAGAATTCGGGGTCCACGCTATCGAAATGTAGGATGGCTATAATGTCTGGTAAAACTCACATTCTTTTTGATGGAAACTATGCGATGGCCGAGGATTCAACGGGCCGGAAAGTAATCGCATTTAACTCAAACAACAGCCTCGCGGAGCGTCCAGATAAAGAGTACGTTACAAGTCTGAGTGTTGGTTTCCCAGGAACCATCATCAGCATTCGTTTCCCGAC
Source organism: Gammaproteobacteria bacterium (assembly GCA_021773835.1). Taxonomy (GTDB): domain Bacteria; phylum Pseudomonadota; class Gammaproteobacteria; genus UBA11873. Next base: position 3,403 of record JAJFJQ010000040.1, on the reverse strand, counting down.
AATGACGACAGAGGAAAATACCAATGTCGAAAAGTAATCGAACAGAAATAAACTTAGGAGAAATTGGGGGCCCTGTATTTCTCGGGAGAAAGAAGGGCGAACAAGCTCGCGCCAAATTTAAACTAGATGACGCTGACAAAGATCAATCGACGTATTTAATTATCGTTCCGGAGTCAGCGTATGCACTAGCGAGTAGTTTTTTCCTGGGCCTATTTGGAGACAGTATTCGGGCAGCCGGATCACCTGATAAATTTCTTGCCAAATTTGAGTTTAAATCAAGTGATTCGATAAAGACGGCTATTGACTCTTGCATCGTTCGCGCACTACATGAACATCGCGAGTTGATTAGTCACGAAACTATCCGAGCGTCGCGATAACTACTCCTAAGATTCAAGGGTGGCAGACAATATAATCGGATGGCTAAATTCCACTCCCCCAGCGGGAGTTATTTGGATAACGATTTCAGTTGTCGTATTCAGGTTAGTTTGGGATCTCGGACGCTCGATATACAACAGACTCGAAAATAGGAAGCTGCGGCTACGATCTATCGAAGACGAATACTGGTACCGTAATCAGCTCCTTCCGCTCTGCCTCCAGCCCCTTATAGAATTTACGAACGATACTTCCGAGAATCTCACCGTCCTAGCTGCAAAATTCGCACCAAAAAACAAGCGTGATCGACGCGGTGCATATCTCGATTACCTAGTCGATCGAATTGAGAGTAAAAATCTATTATTGAGCCGATTTCGTGTGCTAGAGGTATTAAACGTTGACGTTTACGCCCCAGTTTCAGAACAGCTCGATTTTATCGAAGAAATCCTAATACAGCACTGCCATGCTAACTCCGACGACGAAGCAGATATGACTTACGAGAAGATAGGACCCGTTTTCGAAGATATTTTTCATTCGTTGAAGGAAATTTTCGGCGCGCTAATTAGTGCTCACAAAAGGCTTCGGCCTTAGCAGAGTAAAACGTTCTCAGAACCTCGGTAATTTTATGCGTTAGAGCGAAATTGGTTTTCCGCAATTGATAACCGGTTTGTCGCTCGGAGGTTGGTCACATTTTCTATCTCAGCTTCAATATCGATAACAATACAAGATTAATTGCCTACAACGGTTTCACGCTGCTTTCGCAATATGGCAGACAATTCACGGTATAGATTTCTAATACCACCACGATAGGCGTTCTGGCTTGATGTCGATTTCCCGATCTCAGTTCTTGGCCCCGTGGATTGCTCCCACGGTTTCCAGTTCCTGATCAATATTGCCTGTCGTGCTCGCCGCTCCGGTGTCCATCCATTCGTTGCCATCTTTTTTCTCCAATTGTTCGATTGGCGGTTTTTTCTTTTTCTCCGCGCGTGAAGTGTTATTTACCTGTTGTGGACCGTTAGTGATGTTCGCCTGGCCCACATAATTCGCCATCGGTGGATGTTTGATAGTGGTTAGCGTTTCCCACGTTGCGCGGCTCTGTGATTGGGCGCGCAACGCCAACTTAAGATAAGTCTCGACCGTATTGGGATAATGCCCAAGGTTATTAGCAGCCCGGACTGCCAGCGTGTTAAAAATGCCATCCAGCGTGTGTGCCTGGGCCGCGAGCATCTCTTCGGCTCGGCCCATATCACCGTCGTTAGCCGCTGTCGTTTGCTCCCTCAGAACTTTAACTAAGTCAGCAACTTCTAAATCACCAAAACCATCGACGAAATGACTCGCGGTATTAGCAGCCTGCACTGCCGGGTCAACAGCAATCCTAGCTATTGCGGTAGATTCGTCATCGCCATCCTGCATAGTTGCTTCAACTGGCTTGGATTCCGATTTCTTTTTCGCTTTTGTCATTCAATAAATTCGATGTGGTGTTCTGAAATGCATTTGAATCACTCCCAACGCGTTGCCAAGCCTGACCCGATTAGATAGGCTCGAGGGGCCTGGACAGCTTTCGTCGAATATAAACGCCTCTACACTTCTTCCTTGAAGTATGTATAAAGGGTGCAGCCTATGAATTATAAAGTTTTCTACGTGCTCGGAATACTTGTAATAAATATTCTTGGTACTGTTGTGATAGCGGCGGAATGCTCGCTCGTCATCACATCATCGACATCTTCCGGCATTCCGGCAGGATTCAGCGGAACACAAGCTTGCCCGGGGGCCGGTGCTCTTTCGGAGAATCGCCAATCAGCTGGAACCACTGGCAGTTCTGCTAGTTTCGCACGTACGTCATTCGCTGTGAGTGAATCAGGCATGTCCGGTTTCTCACAATCAATTAGCTCAGATGGAAGTGAAGCTCTATCGTCTGGGATAGGAACCATTATCGGAAGCGACGGTAGTGTTAATGACCCGAGCCTACCCCTTGGTTCGCTAATTCCTACCTCTTTTAAATTTGACGTATCTTACTCCATTCTTAGTTCAGTCGATTCGCATTTTTTAGCAACCGGTGGCATCAGCGAATTAAGATTCTTCGTTTCAATTCAGGCGTCGTTTGGCTTGGGAATGATTTTTACAAACGGCTTTACAACCGCCGAGGGAGGAATTACGACGGAAGGAACGTCGAGCGGAAGCGGCGTTACGGGATCTACGCGCATTTGGAACGATGGGATATTTTTCGGTGGATATTCGGAAACGCTGATCCCAACTCTGAGTGCTTCGTCAGGCCTTGTTAATATACCTCTTGAGCTAGATTTCGATGTCCCAAACGGAGCTCCTGGGACAATCACGATTAAATTTGAAACTGCCTCCTTTGCATCCGGAGATGCACAAGGATTTATCGATGCGACTCATTCATTGAGTTTCCCAGCAGGTGAAACAGTTTGGCAAGCAGCTGCTGGAGCAACTGCTAATATTCCAAGTCTAAATATCGTAGGTGGGGTGTACACCGGTGGCCCGCCTCCAGTTGCGGCTGTTCCAATACCTGCCTCGATAATATTTCTTGGACCTGCGCTTGCAGGACTTCTATTTGGATCGGCTCGTCGTGTAGGTGAGCCTTAATGTGAAAATTGCCTACCGCGATTCAATGGCAGGCCTGCCTTATGTGGCAAAAAAACCCGCCAATACCTCTGCAGAACCTTCCAGGGCAATATTGATTTGACCTAATTTATCTAACGCCTCACTACCGCTCACCGTCTACCTCCCACCCTGGCATAGCACCATCGTTGCTACGCACATGGTAGATATATAAAGGTGCCCGATTAGCGGGTCAAAGAAAGTGCGAAAATAGGCTTATATGACCCTGTGAGCAGGTCAAAAGTGATCTCGTAGGTGGTGTGTTGACTTGCACGTTCGATTGATCCACCAGTTGCATCGAATTTTGATCCGGCATTTGATCTTTGACGGCCGGAAATAGTACATCTGCGGTGGATCAAATATTAAATGCAAATACCCTTGAAAACGGATCAATCGAACGTGCAAATCA
>JAJFJQ010000039.1 GCA_021773835.1 Gammaproteobacteria bacterium | reverse complement strand
CTCCCTGATATTATGTATGGCATCGCCCGTATGCCTCTAGTATTCCTGATAATTGAGATATCGATGCCCCGTGGTCCTCACAAACCTCCGCAGGGGCAATGCTGAGGTCCGCGATCGCCGGCGCTATATCCAAGGCGTTCCTGTGTGTGGCGAATTCCAAAATTACGCCGCAACGGGGAGCTGAAAAAGTCCACTGCAATATTGTTGCCACGGATAGTCGCCAATATTCGCGTGTCCATTGTGGGGCTCGCCGCTTACAACCGCTGGCGACTCTCCGCCCAAAGAATGATGAGCCCGGTGGCGGTTGTAGTAATTCGCGAAGTCGACGAGTTTTCGTTCAAGATCACGGGCATTCCAAAAGAAAACGTGGTCAAGGTATTCACGACGGATTGTGCCGATCAATCGTTCAACGAATGGATGCGATCGCGGCGTATAGGGGATGGACTTGATGTCATCGATCTCAAGGATGCGAAGATTAGCTTTCCATCGGTGGTATCGAAATAACGGATCGTTATCCGAACTGAGATGGTGAGGAACACCTTGATTAGAAATGGCGTTATTGAACATGCAGCACATAGCGATCCCATTAACATCGCCGACATGTACACCGAAGCCTATAATGCGACGCGTGAACTGATCCATCACGACAAGTACCCAATGGCTTTTCAATAGAATAGATTCGCAACGAAACAGATCGATGCTCCAGAGGCTATCCTTGCTATGACCCAAGAACGTCAACCAAGACGGCCCGTCGCCGTTGGAACTCGGGCAGTAATGCTTGTGCAAAACTCGTCGAACTAAATCTTTGTCAATATCAATCCCAAACGCTTCTTTGATCTGCATTGCGATCCGGCGACAGCCGAAGCGTGGGTTGCGTCGTTTCATCTCAACGATAGCGCGTACGAGCTCCGGTGACGGGCCTGCTGGGCCTGGTTTTCTTCTACTAGTGGATGAGTAGAGCAGCCGATATTTTCGCTTTTTGAGGATGTCGTGAAATTTGAAAAGCGTTGATGGCCGAATAACGATAGCGGCACGCCGGATGTGGCGCGGGCTGAGTAACAATGACCAAAACCCAAGCAGGAATCGATCAAGTGCGGAGAGATTTGGAGCGCGTCGGCGGGTACGACTAACGACCAGAAGTTGCTGCTTCATGATTAGGCTTTCCGCGACCACTGTCTTGGCGCCGCCGGGTCCTAAGAGCTTAGCGATTGTGGCTATCAAGTGCGCAAGCAGTAGCAGCAGTTCCTTCATCCGGAATAAGGATATTTAAGAAAGCGTTGCGGAACAAGACTGTCTGGGTTGCCGACTTTAAGCGACAATTATTAATTCGCGACACACAGGCTAACCGCCGTAAGTTTCGTGCGGTAACCTACCTATTTGAACGCTCAGTCTGATCCATCCCCGGCCTCAGTGGCAGGTTCGATTTTCGGTGAAATCCATTTATCCATTACGACGCAAGCCGTAAGGTCGCCAGAGACATTTATCGCCGTCCGAGACATATCCAGAATTCGGTCGACACCAATGATCAACGCAATGCCACTCGCGGGCACACCAATATTCGTCAGAACAGTAGCTAGGATGACAATTCCCACTCCCGGGGTACTTGGTGAACCGATTGATGCGCCGATCGTTGTGGCGACTAACAGCATGAGTTCACCGGATGAAAGATCAATTGCGAAAACCTGAGTGAGAAATATTGCTGCAACAACTTGATATAGCGCCGTCCCGTCCATATTTATGGTCGCGCCCAACGGAATAATAAAGTCGGCAGTCGACGGGTCTATTCCCAGTTTTTCCTCCGCGGTCCTTATAGACATGGGCATTACGGCCGCGGAGCTAGAAGTGGAGAAAGCGAGCAACTGCACGTCGCGAAGTTTGGACAGGAATTTAAGCGGATTAAGGCCACCGACGACTCGTCCAATAAAGAGGTAGAAACTAAGTAGTAGGAGTAAGCCGAGCAAGACTGTTCCAACGTATGCCGACATCCCCACAATCGCGTTAATGCCCACTTGCATCGTGATCTGGGACAATAAACCTAGCACCGCTAACGGCGCTATTATCATCGCCCAACTGACGATTTCCATCGATAACTCTTGGAAGGCCCGTGCAAGATCAAGTACTGGTTTTGCACGTAAAGGATTAATCGAGGCAAGCGCAATGCCGATTAGAATAGCGAATACCACTATTTGAAGCATACTTTCGTCGAGTGCAGCACTTAAGGGGTTGGCTGGAATCAGGCCGACGATTCGGTCGTGTAATGTCAGGTTATTTTCAATTGCGGGAGCGGTGACGCCTTCCGCTGCACTTTCTGTAACCGCATTGACGAGAAATTCAGGATTTAAGTGTTTTCCAGGTTCAATGACTGACACAACTACCACGCCAATAAGCACGGCGATGGCCGTCGTGCCAATGAAATATGGTGCAATTCGTAACCCCATTTGTTTGAGTTTTGTCGAGTCTTCCGTGTCGGCGATACCTAAAACAATCGAAGACACAACAAGGGGGAGCATAATCATTTGGATGAGCGCCAGGAAAATATGTCCAGGCAAGACGAACCATCCGGTGATCAGTTCAGCAGTCGATCGCGAAACTACGGCATACCCATTTGGTGATACCAAAAGGCCAACTGCAATGCCGATCACCATACCCGCAAGGATTTGTAGCCAAAGTTTACTTCGAACTAGATATGCTAGTTTCTCAACGAGTGTTCCGAGCTCAGACACTGTCTGATAGGGCGCGCCGAACGCAGTTCGGAGATAAGCTCGATTCTCAGCCATTGTTCATTAAATTTTAGAACCGGATCGCGAAATCAAGAGATTGATATTGGATTGTTAATACTCATTTAACATTTCTTTCTCACATTGAAGAAGAGTCGTCCAGCCAATTATAGGCAACCGCTATAAAACCGGCGGTCACTCCAGCAACGATTATCCAAGCAGCTAGGCCTAACAAAACGCCGGCCCAAGACAGGCTCCAACTGATGTCGGCTACATCGATATGAACCATGTGGGCAGTGATTTGCTTCATGAAGTCAGGCATCAACATGACCATCGCGCTGCAGATGATCCATAAAATTGCAAAGCTAATGGCACTTGCGCCGGTAATTTTCATGACACTCAGTTTCATGGCAACCTCCGGTTGCGATATCGTGATCATTAATTGCTCTCGGGATTTTCCCTCTGACGACCGTGACCGCTGTCGCATTGCCAAAATTGACCCATCGCGAGAAATGTGAACGACGTGGACCAGGTGATTAGTAGCAGTCCGTTTAATGTTTCTATTGCGGTAATAAACCGAATGTGCCCGACTGGTAGGATGTCGCCTAATCCCAACGATGTGTAAATAACACCGGAGTAATACAAATAACTCATAGGTCCATTAACAGTTGCGCCATCGAATGTACCCAGGCCTAGCCCCAAGACAGACCAGGCATAGACAGCGCCGTAAAAACCTATTTCTATGACGTGCGTAAAAAATAAGACGATGATGATGAACAACACCCGTATTTGCGTACGCATTACAAGTTTCGGTGTTACAAGTTTCGGCGTATAAGAGCCGAGCCATAGTAGAACGCGATAGTGAAACGCGAACGTGGTCACGGCGAGACTGAATGCTAGCACAATTGCTACGAACATCGCGCGGCGAAACCTGTATCAAGTGGCGTATTCATGAGATTGATCCTGCTTTGTTCTTCGTTTTTCCGAGAACTGCAAAACGATGCTATAAATTACCGGTAACACCAGTAAATTCAGAATCATCACGGTGAGCATACCCCCAAGCATGGGTGCCGCGATCCGATGAGTGACATCCGAACCGGTCGCGGTGCTCAGTATAATTGGAACTAGCCCTGCTATCGTAGAAATCGCGGTCATCGCGACCGGACGCACTCTCTTGGAAGTCGCGGACAATACCGCGTCCTTAATTTCCGCAAGTGATAACACCCCCGTTGCGGCTGAGCGTCGTTTATTGATTTCGACGTCATGGATCCGACGATTATAAATCCCAGGATTGCGACTAACTCAAACAGACGCGGGATATCAAGAAAATTCTCCACATCCACTCGCCGTTCAAGGGGGCGTGGTCAACATCGGTGCGTAGGAAGGGCAGTATGTGACACCGCAGACCGAGTTGTACCTGCTCGCAGAATTGTCTCGCGTATGGGCCTATGCGGACATTTACGGGGACGACCTGCCGCGGGTAAACCTGAACGACACGGCGGAGATGGAGGTAGTCGGTATTCCTGGAGAGCTATTCATCGGCAAGGTCACTTATATCTATCCGTATCTCGAGACGAAGTCACGCACGATCAAGGTACGGTTGGAATTCGATAATACCGACTTACGCTTGAAGCCGGACATGTATACGAATATTCGGATCCGTGCGAACGAACAGGTTGACGCGATTGTCGTGCCATCAGAAGTCGTCGTCAGATCGGGCAACCGAGAACAGATATTCATCGATTTGGGCGATGGGAAATTCGAACCGCGTGAAGTCAAAGTCGGCGTCAGTTCCGACGGACTTACACAGATAATTGATGGGGTTGCGGACGGAGAAAGCGTTGTGGTGTCGAGCCAGTTCCTCTTCGATTCGGAGTCGAAGTTACGCGAAGCAACGGCGAAGATGCTCGAAACAATGGGTAGTGTGCAAGGCAAATGATCGAACGGATCATTGAAGCCTCGCTTAAGGATAAGTTTCAGGTGCTGATATTCGCGGCGCTCATCGTCACAGGCGGATTATGGGCGCTGAAAAATACACCGTTAGATGCGATCCCCGATCTATCAGACGTTCAGGTGATCATATTCACGAAATTTCCTGGCCAGGCGCCGCAGGTAGTCGAGAACCAGGTGACTTACCCGCTGACGATGGCGATGCTCGCGGTACCCAACGGTAAAGTCGTGCGCGGGTATTCATTTTTCGGCCTGTCGTTCGTTTACATCATCTTTGGCGACGGAACAGATATGTACTGGGCGCGCTCTAAAGTGCTCGAGTACCTTAACTACGTCGGCGCGCGTCTGCCGGCCGGGGTATCTCCGGCTTTAGGTCCCGATGCGACGGGTGTCGGCTGGATCTACGAATATGCGTTGGTCGATCGTACCGGTCACACGGATCTGGCGCAGTTACGCTCGGTCCTGCGTAAACGTGACAGAAAAGGACACATAGCGACTGACGATGACTATTTCAGGTCACGTTGAAAGTCGAAATCGGGATACTCAATATTGGGGGAACGTCGCCGGGAGGATGCGTCTCTATTCAATGACATGCTTTAAATCGCGCTTGAGTAGCCACCAGTTTACAGGCCAGGCAGCAAGGAAACCTGCAGGAACTGCCGCCGCGATTCCTATCCAGAACATTCTGGTGAATATCGAGCCAGCCTGCCTACCGCCGACGCCGTGATCAACAGCGTTCATGACAATCTCCATGACGCCTATAGCGATCACTTCACCAATCCAGATGAGTTTCAGTGCTTCCATGAACGTTTTATTTTCATCGCGCATTACCGGCAGCAGCCCGAGCGTAAATCCGCACAGATAGGCCACAGAGGTGGCCAGTAGGATGGTCGGCCAGAAGCTCAGCCCTATGGTTACTGCGATCATCAACCCTGCAACTTCACCAATAACGCAGCCCGTTAGGCAGTGCAGGGTGGCTTTAGCTGACGTGACAAATGGATTTCCGTGGCGATGGTGTGCATGTGCTTCGGTCATCGTGATGTCCTCATATCACTGGGTGTCAGGTGCAATGGCTCACGCATGAGCAGGGTCCCATTTCGGGTTTTGCTGGGTACGTTTTAGTCGCAGTTCTTGCACCGCGCAGTAAAGAACCGGGACCAGTAGGGTCGTGATGATGGCGACCAACATGCCGCCAAAAGAGGGGATGGCCATTGGCACCATGATGTCGGAGCCACGGCCGTCAGAGGTTAAAACCGGTATCAGCGCGATCAATGTTGTCGCGGTCGTCATCAATGCCGGACGAATACGACGCGTTGCGCCTTTAACCACTAACGCTCTTATCGTTGCGATGTCATTTGCATTCGCTTTAGAGAGTGTTTGATCTAGATAGGTCGCCGTGACCACGCCGTTATCCGTGGCAATGCCAAACAGCGCTAGGAACCCCACCCAAATTGCAACGCTCATATTGATCGGGTTGATCTGGAAGAGGTCAGCCATATTGGCGCCGAGCACAGAGAAATCCAGAAACCCGCTTATGCCGTACATCCAGATCACCAGAAACCCTCCCGACCAAGCGACGGCGATACCGCTGAACACAATTAGAGTGGTTGTCACCGAGGAGAACTGCAAATACAAGATCAGAAAGATCACCAGCAGCGCAATCGGTAGCACAACCGATAAGGTCTTTTGCGCGCGCAGTTGGTTCTCATAATTACCGGCGAAGGTGTAGCTCACACCAGCTGGTAGGATGAACTCTCCGCTGTCGATCTTTGCATTGAGATACGCTTGGGCGTCTTCGACCACGTCCACTTCAGCGGCTTCTGCGCGTTTATCGAACACGACATAGCCAACCAAAAACGTGTCTTCACTTTTGATTGCCTGCGGACCACGCACGTAACGAACTTCGGCCAGCTGTCCAAGCGGAATTTGAGCGCCTGTAGGGGTAGGGACTAGGATCTCTTCTAGTCCTTCGAGTGAATCGCGCAATTCACGGAAGTACCGCACGCGCACCGGGTACCGCTCGCGCCCCTCGATCGTACTTGTGATGCGCTTTCCACCGACTGCAACCTCAATGACTTGCTGAGCGTCTTCAATGTGGAGCCCATAGCGCGCGAGTGCACTGCGATCCAAGTCGATCTCCAGATACGGTTTGCCCACCAACCGGTCTGCTGTCACTGTCCCCGCTTCAATGCTGGACACGTCTTTCAGCAAGGATTCCAGCTGGAGGGCTATGCTTTCGATTATCTCAAGGCTCGGTCCTTTGACCTTGATGCCCATGGGTGCCCGCATGCCGCTTTGTAGCATCACAATGCGTGCTGCAATGGGTTGCAGCTTCGGGGCGGAAGTAGTGCCTGGCAGATCTGCCGTTTGGATGATTTCCTGCCAAATATCGTCCGTGGAGTGAATGTGCTCGCGCCAGTTACGAAACGGCATGCCCTGCTCATCGACAATCAGCGCGCCTGTTGCATCGCGCTCAAAGGCATTCGCTTTGTGGTCATAGGCAAAGCGCAGAATGCGGCCATCGGCGTCTGTTCGGTATTCGGAGTGATAGTTAATGACCGTTTCAAACATCGATATGGGTGCCGGGTCAAGTGGCGTATCGGCCCGGCCAAGCTTGCCCACCACCGACTTAATCTCGGGAATAGAGCCAATGGCCTCGTCCAGGATCTGGAGTGCGTCCTGCGCTTCACCAATTGACGCATGCGGCATGATGGTGGGCATGTAGAGAAAAGAGCCTTCATCAAGGTTAGGCATAAACTCTTTGCCGAAACCTGGAAAGCTTCGATCCACCGCTTGCCAGGCAGCGCTCTGCCGCAGCCCATCCGGTGCGAAGCGGAACAAATTGTCAAACCCTGACCAGGCCACCACTCCAATCAGAGTTACAAGAACTGGAACGCTGAGAAAAGCGGCTTTATGTTTCAAACAGAAAGCTAAGACCCGCGGGTAAACTCGTTGGTAGCCGAGGAAGCTCAACAGCAGCCCGCCGATCAGCAGCACGACAAAGATCAAATTTATGGTGAGCCCGCGCCCGGGTCCTAAGGGTAGCCATTCCTCGGTTAGTAGTATGGCCACAAGCCCAGCCACGATTAGACTAGCCGCAGCAGGGCCAGCGCGTCGCAGCCACGTCGGCAGGTGCTTGGCCAGTAGTTGTAGTAATCCGAAGCCGCTGAGTAGTAGCCCGGCGAGTGGGCTAAAGAAAAAAGCGATTACTAGGCCCGCGAGAATTAGCCCCGCGTAAAAGAGTGCTTTCAATCTCACCGAGTCGATCTTCGTCGAAAACAATATCTGGGCTGCTGGCGGAATAATTGCGAGCGCCACGATCACGGCTGCTACAAGCGCAAAGGTTTTAGTAAAAGCCAGTGGTGTGAAGAGCTTGCCTTCGGCGCTGGTCATGGTGAATACCGGCAAGAAGCTGACGACGGTCGTTGCGACGGATGTGAGGACCGCGCTGGCGACTTCGCGTGTTGCTCGAAACACAACCTCTAGCGGAGCTTCATTATCCGTCGCTTCATCCATGTGCTTGAGAATGTTCTCGCAGACGATAACGCCCATATCGACCATGGTGCCGATCGCGATAGCAATTCCGGACAACGCTACGATGTTTGCCGAAACTCCGAACTGCTTCATCGCGATGAAGGTCATGAGGACGGCAACTGGTAGTAGCGCACTGATCAATATTGAGCTGCGCAGATGCATCACCATGATCAAAATTACAATCATTGTGATAAAGATCTCTTCCGTTAGCGCATCGTTCAGCGTACCTAAGGTTTCATAGATAAGTCCCGTTCGATCGTAGAAAGGAACGATAGTGACTTGCGATATCGTCATGCCATCTGGCCAGGCTTCTTGCGGATTGGTGCGAAGCCAGGCCACCCAGTCATCCTGGTTGAGCTCGTTGTCGAGAAACGCATTGATGCCAGCAGTAGCGGCGAACTGGACTAGTTGAGCTTTAGAAGTTTGCCGGTAGTCCACGATAGCCTTTGCCGGTAGACCAGGAGAGATCTCAGCGATCTTTGCCTTCGTGTTGCCGATCGCGGTGAGGGGATTGAAGCCATAGCGGACAACGACCACGCCACCCACAGCTTCTGCACCGCCTTTATCGAGCGCGCCGCGCCGCAGTGCAGGCCCTTTCGCCACATTGGCCACATCCCGGATCCGGATCGGTACGTTGTCGCGCACACCCACGGCAATTTCTTCCACATCCGCGATGCTCTCGATGAAGCCGAGCCCTCGAATGACATATTCCGCGCCATTGATCTCAATGGTTCGAGCACCAACATCCAGATTGGATGCACGGGTGGCTTTGAAAACTTGTTCAAGCGTGACCCCATGCGCTCGCATCGCGTCCGGATCTACGTCGATTTGATATTCTTCGACGTAGCCGCCGATGGAACCCACTTCGCTGATCCCCTCGGCCGCGAGCAACGCATAGCGCACATACCAATCTTGGATTGAGCGCAGCTCTTCCAATCCCCAGCCACCGGTTGGATTCCCCGCTGGATCGTGGCCCTCCAAGGTGTACCAATACACCTGACCTAACGCGGTTGCATCCGGCCCTAGTGCGGGCTGTACATCGGCTGGTACCGTGCCTTGAGGTAAGGAGTTGAGCTTCTCTAGCACCCGGCTGCGCGACCAATAAAATTCCACGTCTTCTTTGAAGATGATGTAGATCGTAGAAAACCCGAAGAATGAATAACTACGAACGGTTTTAACGCCGGGTACGCCCAGCAGCGCCACGGTTAGGGGGTAGGTGATTTGGTCTTCCACATCTTGCGGCGAACGCCCCATCCATTCGGTGAAGACAATCTGCTGGTTTTCACCGATGTCGGGGATGGCATCGACCGCTACAGGGTTGCGCGGCAGATTGCCGGTATCCCAGGAGAAGGGGGCAACGGCGATACCCCAGCCTATAACACCGACCAACAGCAGTCCGATGATCAGTTTCCTCTCTAGGCAAAAGCGCAGAAACCGATCCAGCAATGAGTAAGATTCACTCATCGCTATCACCCGCCACCGTGGTTGTGGCCGCCGCCGCTACCGCCGCCTTCGGGATTCATCATGCTGGGCTTGGCCTGGATCTGTAGCGCGCTATCGATCTTGAAGTTTCCAGAGACCACAACTAGATCGCCTTCTACGAGTCCACTTTCCACGACGTAGTCCGGGCCGGCGCGCGGACCCAGTACGACTTCGCGGCCAATATACGTCGGCTGCTCTGTGTCAGAGACTTCCACGTAAACCACTGCGCGCTTCCCAGTCAGCAACGCGGCCGTTACCGGGATCACGAGGGGGGCGACGGCATCGGATGGCGTCGCGTTCGCGTAACCGAGAGATTCGGTCGGGACCAAGTTCATGCCGCAGATCGGACATTGCCCCGGTGCATCTTTGATGACTTCGGGGTGCATCGGTGACACCCACTTGCCAATCAAATTTTCGTCCAATATGCGCCCGCTTCCGGCGAACTGTGCGAACACGGTGGCGCGCACAAACATCTCAGGTTTGAGCTGTCCTTCTTTGTTATCCACATTCACGCGGACTTTCACGGTACGGGTTGTGGCGTTCAAAACCGGATCGATAAACGACACGACGCCGCTGAAGTTTTTCCCCGGGAAGGCCTCAGTCGTAAACGTCACGTTCTGACCGTAGCGCAGCCACCGCAGATCTGATTCGTAGGCATCCAGCTGGACCCAAACCGCATCCAGATCGGCGATGGTGAAGATCCGAGTGCCGATATCAACGTACATCCCTTCTTGCGCGTTACGATGGATCACGACACCAGTGGCCGGCGAGTAAATGGTGACGTGCTCTGAAGCCTTGCCGGTGCGCTCAATCTCTTTAATCTGATTGGCGCTAAGGCCCCAGAGACGCAATCTGTCGCGGGCCGACTCGACTGTGTCAAGGGCAGAACTCCGCAGTGAGCTAACGCTGCTTTTCGATAGATCAATTAGTCCTCGGTGTGCTTGCAGCAACTCTTCTTGCGCAGACAGTAGCTCTGGGCTGTAGAGCTTCACCATATGGTCGCCTTTGCGTACCGTGACGCCGGTGTAGTCCACCAGCAGATCATCAATCCGTCCAGCGACCCATGCAGTGATGTAGGCCAGGCGGGTTTCGTCGTAAGTGACCTTTCCGACAAGGCGTAATTCGGCAATCGGAAATCGGCGTTCGACGGGTACCGTCTCGATCTTCATCAGTGCGCGCTGCGCTGGTGAGATAGTCAGCTGGCGCGACTCGTCCTCAGTCATTGTCTTGGAGCCGTCGTCTATGTTCATCGCGGCGTGGCCATCATGCTCATTCGTCGGTGCAGCGCCGTCGTCCAGGTTCATCGCGGCGCGTCCGTCGTGCTCAGCCATAGGGGCGGCGGCGTCCATGTTCATCCCTGACGTAGCTTTGACCCCAGGCGTATTTGATCGCTCGGGCCACAGCAGTAGGATCAGGAGCGCGATGACAGTCGCTGTGACCGCACCAATGACGAAGGGGCTGCGTAATAACGCGGATACTCGTGTTTTAGCGTTCATGACGTTGCTCCTTGTCGGCCTCGGCTAAACCGAGAGGTTCGCCCATCAATTCTTCCAAACTGATCCGGGCTAGATGGTGGTCTGTAATCGCGCGCTTTTCGGCCAGCTCAAACACCAGTAACACACGCTGCGCGTCTATCAGATCCGTGAACGTGGAGGCGCCGGCGCTATAGGCGCGTTGAGTGGCGATTAACGATTCATTGGCTTTGGGCAGCAGTGTGGTTTGATAAAGATCGATTTGACGCTCGGCGTCGCGCAGCTGAAAAAGCGCGTCGACGGTCGCTGCTTCTAAACTGTTGATCTGTTGATCCCTCCGCGCAAGTTCTCCGGTTATGCGTGCATCTGCAGCCCGGACGCCGGCGCGATACTTGTCGCGCTGAAGGGGTATCGTCATCGTAAAAGCCGCCGATACAGCATCGTCACCATTTCCAGCAACATTCGGCATGCGGGATTTATCCGTCGCTATGTAGTCGATGCCGACCGAAAAATCAGGGAAGAAATCTTTGTTGGCTCGTTCCTTTGCGGCTGTTGCGGCTGCGATATCAAACTTCAGCGCTTCGAGTTCCGGATTGTTATTGGTGACACGCGCAATGATCTCGGGGTCGTTGTGCGGGATCCGGCTGGTCGGCGCGTGCTCCGGCATCTCAACAGCGGTATTACTGGGTCGGTTAAGCGATGCGTTGAGTCGGGCCAAGAGCGGCGCTTCGCGATCGGACAGGCTGGCCAGATCATTCTCTATTTTTCCGAGCTCGACCTGGGCGCGAATGACATCCGCATGACTCGTGGCACCGCTGCCGTATCGTGTACGTGCCACGCGTTCTAGATTTACCACAAGGTCGCGGTTGCCTTGCATGATTTCTAGCGCGCGCTCGAAGTAATAGAGTTCGTACCAGGCGCTCGCTACGTCCGCGATGATCTCGTTTTGGATTGTTGAGACTCGCGCCGCGGCAGCATGCGCTTGTTGTGAGGCCACTTTACCCTGCAACCGCAACTTTCCGAGCCAAGGAAGGGGTTGCGAAATACCAAACGCATATTGCTGCGCACCCACACGGGTTTGCACCTCTTCTATGAAGTAGCGATAACTCAACTTTGGATCGGGTAGTGCGGTAACTTGTGGTATTTGGTTTACCGCCGCTTCGTATTGCGCCACGGCAGAAGTGATTCGGGGATTATTCTTAAGTGCGTAGGCGACCAATTCTGGGAGTCTATGCACCGTTTCTTCAGTCGAAGAAGCCGCTTCAATCCGAGCCCCCGCGACGCGCTCGGAGAGTGCTTTGAACGGCGGGGGGACTGAGGGTTCATAGGTTCGATCGGGTAGTACACCAGCACAGCCCTGCAGTCCGAGACCTGTAAGCACTATGATCGCTAAGCCGAGTCGGCCACGAGAATCAGCGGAAACACGGTGCGTAACCAGTAAATCGGGTATTTGAGGAGTCATTAGCCTTTCCTTTCCGTTTTGTTAGTCGCAGATAGGGCGCTGCATACAGTCGGCAGGACGTACCTGCCTAACGGAAAGGGGCTATTCGGTCAGTTGATCCTTACGAATGATCGGGGTGCTTACGACCCAAGGAACGCGCGCTGGGTGTGGCTGCAAACCGGTGTATGTCGGTAACGAGCCGCCTGCTTGACCAGTGTCTAAAAAAGCCAGGTCTAGATCTGGGCCATCCAGGTCGATTTTTTTGGGCGGTAGTGTCCGCGCATCTCGATCAGCGAGCGCAACGCTATAGTCGGCGCTTGTACAGCGATCGCGCAACTGATCGCATCCGTCACAGTCCTGGTGCGGACATGGAGCGCTTTCGTTGTCATCTTGGCTGTTGGCGTGATGATGAGCGGGTGGCTCAGAACTCATGTCGCTAGGTGCACAGGCGCACGCCGTGTTGGCGAACAAGAGCGCGGCGGCGATAACGACAGTGAAAAGCTTTGAGTTTCTCATCTCGTCCAAAAAGCTATACCCCCCTATGGCATACGTCAAGGTTTCCGAATGAAATTAGAGAAAGACACCATAATCAAGCGACTCAATCGGGTCACCGTTTATTGCGTTTCCTGTTCTATGGTTGTTCGATTGGAACCCGATTTATCCGGGGATTTCGGCGATGGCGATTGGCGCGGTTGCCTGTATTTTGTGCCGCCCGGATCACAAGCTCATGACGTGGGTCGGTGGGCTGCTGTTTCTTGGTTGCTATTGGATCTGTCTGGAAGGGCTTGAGTGGTTGTCCCTCGGTTATCTCGCGGCGGTGCAGAAATTGGACGACCTCAACGGTTACACGGTACCGGATAAGCCGATCGAGGAATTAGTGTTTGTGTGGGCGTTTGGAATGTATTGGACCGGGGTGTATGCGCATTTTACTTGGCAGCGTCCCGAAATCAGTAAGGGCTAGCGACGCGAGCTCGCCTTGTCTGTACGCGTTGCTATCTGCGTGGGTCGGCTCGTTAACGCCTTTATTTCCAGGTTGCTGCGACCGAGCTGCCTTCCCGTTCAGACAGTACTTTACGTCCAGGGAATAGCCTGTTTCCTGTCAAATTCAAAATACGGGATTGACCTAGGAGCTGCACCAATGTTCTAAACTATACTAAAGATAGGGGTCGAGCCTGACGGCCTGTTATTACGCGCATCCAAGCAGCGGCATATCGTGCACGGCAGTCATTGCGGAGACCTCAAGTTACATGACCTGTGTCAAGAAGGGATCCGTCACCGTGAGCTAGTTTATTTACATGAGAAATCCTAACGTCAGTTCCAGAGTTTCTCGAGTCGATCGTCGCAAACGGCGAGCCGGATTCCTGCTGACGTATTGGGCGACGGCCTTAATAATCGGCGTTTTGCAACCCTGCTGTGAGAGTATCGCCGCAGCAGTCCCGCACGACCATGAGGCGACGGCCGCTGCTGGGAAGGCAACTGTCGCTGCGCAGGAAATGTCGACCCACAATCATGGGGTCGGAAATCATGATCGTGCCATAGCGGCCGACCAGGCAAATACACAAAGTTCGCCTGAGCATGTCCACTGCCAAGGTATCGAAGCGTTTCACAATCTGCCGGCCGTAACGTCTTCGATGTTGACCTTTGTCGATGGCGACGAAAAAAAACCACCGTCCCTGACTTCTTTGAACTCCTCTGCGGTTTTTGCCGGATACGAGTTCGCTGTCAACTGGAACCGTTATTCCAATGTCCACACAAGTTCTCCGCCGATATATTTGAGGACGCTTCGCCTGCGTTTATAAACCTTAACTCCTTACCGCTATGTCTGTGTCGCATTCTAAATGTCGCACAGGGCTGAATTTATTTCTTTGTAAGGAGAGTCACAATGTTAGTCAACGAGTTAGCGAAAGCGGCCGACGTCTCAACAGATACGATCCGCTTTTATAACCGCATCGGTCTCATCGAAGCCGCGAACCGCGAAGACAACGGCTACAGACATTTCGCGCCACGCGACGTGCATACGGTCCGTTTTGTGCACGCGGCGAAGCGGCTTGGTCTAAAGCTACGCGAAATCAAAGATTTTTTGAAAATAGAAGGCAGGGAAGCGAATGCCTGCTGTAGCCAAACGATCGGACTGTTGAAACAGCGAGCACTGGAGACGCGCCGGTTGATCGAAGACCTACATTTTGTGGAGGCCGCACTTGAAGAGGCGATCAGTGGCTGGGACGGAACGCCCGGCTGTAAGGTGGCGGCGAAAGCGCGGTGCCCAAGGATCTCCTCGGCATTACAGCGTTGAACGTGTTCGTGTTAATGAGGCCGGGAGCACGTTATCGCGCCCGGCCTCTAAGAGGTGGAGTTTTATGAGTGATTCAAATTCACGTGACGGATATTGGTCTTCGCCCCAAGGTGTAGTCGTCATCTTCATGGTATCCGCGGCCTCATATTTGCTGTGGACGGAGCATCGAGCGCACGTCATCGAAGCGTTGCCCTGGGTGATCCTGCTGCTATGCCCGTTGATGCATATCTTTATGCACCGTGGACACGGACATCATAATGCCGGAGACGCAGACCATGAGTCACCGCACAAAGACGACGAGGAGAAATGATTATGCATGGCGAGAGCGGTTACGGCCTTTGGTCTTTAGTCATAATCAATTCGGCGGTGTTCATCTTCTTCGCGTTTAGCTTCGCGAAACCACAGTCGCAATCGGATTGGCGGAGTCTCGGGATGTACTCTGCGTTCATCGTCGCGTTATTCACTGAGATGTACGGCTTTCCGTTGACTATTTATCTACTGTCCGGATGGTTGCAATCCCAATTCCCGGATACAAATATTTTCACCCATGAAGCGGGGCATTTGTGGAACACACTGTTCGGCTGGAATATCAACCCGCATTTTGATCCGTTGCACATTCTCAGCAATATCCTGATTGTGATTGGCTTCTTCATGTTGAGTTCGGCGTGGCGAGTGCTGCATGAAGCGCAGAAGGTGAATGAAATGGCGGTGGACGGAATGTATCAGCGCATGCGCCATCCGCAATACGTCGCGTTTATCGTGATTATGTTCGCGTTCTTACTGCAATGGCCGACGTTACCGACTCTAATCATGTTTCCGATCCTGGTTTACATCTATACGCGGCTGGCGCGGCGCGAAGAAGAGATGTCCGTGCGCCAATTCGGTGATAGGTATCGGCAGTACATGCATCATGTACCTGGTTTCATACCGCGTTGGCGAAAAACTGGCGAACTGCATTTCGGTTGAGTTTCTACACTAATTGATAGCTGTACAAATCGTAAAAGATAGAGTGGCCAAAACGAACGTTCTGTTTAATCCAGAATCAGCGTTTTCGACAGGCGGACGGAAATGTGCGGAATATCGAGCGGGATAATGTACGACTCGTGGCCGACAATCCGTCTGCGTGGGACGTACTTAAAAATGGACACCCGTATCGTTTTGCGTAGCAGTGACCGTGTTGACCCTAATCTATAGGCAGCTACGCGCCGAACCCATCCGAACCGCGACGACAATTATCGTGTTTGCCGCAGTGATCGCGGAGATTTTGATGCTCGAAGGTTTTCTCGCCGGGTTGTATAGCCAGTTGCGGGATGCGGTATTAAATCGTGGTGGCGACTTGATCGTGACTCAGGCAGGTATCACTAATTTCGTTGCCACCCGATCCATCCTGCCGCAAATGGCGCGTTTGGATGTGGAGGGCGTGGACGGTGTTCGCCTCGCACACCCGCTCACGGGACTATCGGTTATCTATGAACGCGATGGGCGCCGCACCCCTATCGTCGTCCTAGTCTACGACACTGCGGGTGGCCCAACGGATATTGTTGCCGGCGACGCAACCCCCGCGGATCGCGGGATTGTCATCGACCGATCGTTGGCGGTGAAATACGTCCTCGCGGTTGGGGATCGCATGACGATTTCGGATTTCGATTTCACGGTCTCTGGGATCTCGACGAACAGCGCAGCGTTTCTTACGCCGTTTGCCTTCATTTCGTACGATGACTTGATCGATTTCTATTGGGAGTCCGACGTCGCTGCGGACATCGCAACGTTTCCATTGTTGAGTTTTCTCCTCGTCGAGACGCAGCCAGGTTCGGATCCAAAAGACGTCGCGGTACGTATTGAAGACCGGGTCGATTCCGCCGACGTTTTCTTGCCCAAAGATCTCGCGGCGAGGGATGAGGATCTGGGTCGGGAAATGTTAGGTCCAATACTCGGACTGTTGCTCGCGGTGAGCTACGGGATCGGGGTGCTTGTCGTCGGCATGTTTACGTTTACGACGGTGCGGGGACGGTTACGGACTTTCGGTGTTCTGAAGGCCCTCGGGTTTCCCACCCGGTCATTGGCATACCTCATGCTTTTTGAGACCACATTTCTTACCTTTCTCGCTTTACCGCTAGGCGTCTTCTTCGCCACTATCATCGCCGCCGCTATCCAAGCGCTGGCGCCGGTGTATTTGATCCTTGCAAGCGAACCGGCGGCGATTGTGCGCACCGCAGTCGCTACCGTCACGTTTGCTGTATTGGGAACGCTGATGCCGCTGCGAACGATCGCTCGGGTCGATCCCGCCGTTGTGTTCAGGAGTTAATCCATGATTCGATGGATTTTAAAAAGCTTGACTTCGGAACCTTGGCATCTCGTCGCGAGTGTAAGCGCGATCGGCGGGGCATTCGCGCTCGCACTTTTCTTTGAGGCGGTCTTTGCCGGCGAGTCGAAACAAATCGTGGCCTACATCGACCAGAGCGACGCCGACGTTTGGGTGATGCAAAGAGGTGTCTCAAATATGCATATGGCGACCTCTTACGTCAGTGACTGGAAGGCGGACAAGATTGAGAACATCGAAGGGGTGAATAAAGTGACGCCTATATTGTATCTCAACACCGTGATGCAAGCCGGTGGGCGGAGCTGGTTCTCATTTATCGTAGGAATCGAAAGCGGTAATGCTCGAGCGGGTCCTTGGTCGATTGCGGAAGGGAAACAGCTACCAGGACCTGGCGAAGCCATCGTGCCGGCAGTGCTTGCACGCCTGGCCGGTCTTGGGGTTGGTGATACGATCTCGATAGCTGGTCACGAATTCACCGTTGCAGGCCTGAGCGATGGCACGTTTTCAATGGCGAATTCGATCACGTTCGTCACACTGGCCGATCTCGCCGACATCATGTCAACGTTCGCCTCGATGAGCTATTTTCTGGTTGACGTGGCACCGGGTGTAGATAGCATCGCATTGGCCAAGCGAGTGACAAGTGAGATTGAAAAAGTGAATGCCGTGGACAATCGGCACTTCACGAAAAATGATCGGGAAGTCGCGATGCAGATGGGTCTCGAGATAATCGTATTGATGACCGTGATTGGCGGGACACTCGCAATCTTGTTGACCGGATTTTCTGTTCATTCCAGCGTCTCGCGAAAGGAACATGAGTTCGCAGTGATGAAGGCGCTTGGAGTACAAAATAAGATGATTTATTTCTGCGTAATGGTCTATGCCATTGGACTGGCCCTATTAGGTTTCTCGCTGGCAGTCATCCTCGTACTCGTAGCGACGCCGATCACGGCGTCTTTCGTGCCACAGGTGACCTTGCAGGTGACTATGCCAGCGTTGCTGAGGTTTATCGTTGCCGCGCTGGTCGTCGCATTGCTTGCCGCAATACTTCCGGTCCGCCGAATTGTGCGGATCGATCCAGTGCAAGCGTTCAAAGTTTCATAGTCATCGGTAATGTCTGAGCCCGCTCTTAAAGCCGAACACCTGGTCAAGACATTCGGCGACGGTCAGGTTGCGGTACGAGCGGTCGACGATGTCTCACTCGTCGTTGTCCGCGGCGAACTGGTGGTGATCATGGGACCGTCCGGGTCGGGAAAAACGACCTTGGTCTCGATGCTTGGTGCGCTGTTGCGGCCAGATTCCGGCTCAATCACCATCGACGATGTTGAAGTGACAGAGCTTGATGGAACCAGCTTGGCCGCGCTGAGAGCCCGGAAGATCGGTTTTATCTTCCAGTCTTTCAATCTGCTCGATGCACTTACCGTCGAGGAAAATATTCTGTTTCCGGCCCATCTGGCTCGCGGTGGTGTGCGCAGTGCGAAGACCTACGCGCAAGATTTGTTGCAGCAATTAAATCTTCAACCCAGGCGCTCCGCCCGCCCGGCAACACTGTCCGGCGGCGAAAAGCAGCGTGTGGCAATCGCGCGTGCGCTCATTAATAGGCCGCAGCTGATCTTCGCGGATGAACCCACCGGCAACCTGGATTCTCAGAGCGGGCAGGACGTCATGATGATCCTATACGACATCGCCCGTGACCAGGGTTGCTCGGTGGTACTGGTTACCCATGATCCACGGGTACTCGACGTCGCCGATCGCGTTTTGTGGCTCGAGGATGGCGCATTACGCGATCGCAAGAACGAACAACATTCCTGGGTAAAGGACCCGGTCTGCGGAATGCGGGTGGACGAGTGGACCGCGAGCTTGTTCTCGGAGCACGGAGGAGACCGCTACGTTTTCTGCTCCCAGCGTTGCCTCGATAGATTTGTTGTCGAGCCAACTTGTTATGCGGTAAGCACTCAGTCGGAATGAAGGTGGCGATGAAGTTGTGGGTCGAAAACAATTTTTCGTCCCGTTAGCTAGGCGATCATCTCGGATCCGTAAACGGCTCGGCTGCCTTCGCGTCAAGCTGCGATCCGAAACCGCATTTCTAATTTATGGTTCGGGTTCGTTACTGAGCTTGACATAGGAGTTACACAGAAGTTCTAAGATCAAGTTAATGACTTTTCGAAAGTTGGGTGAAATTCGAATGTTTGAATTAAGTAAAGTAACGACATTACCCCCAGTTACACCACAACGCCGGCCGGGATTCAGTTGTCAGCCTCCGAACGTTGCGTCGCAATCGAACGGCCTGGTTGATCCGGATATTGCACATGCGGTGTCTAAATAGCTAAAGGAGTCCTTCGATGCCAGATAAGGGTCAAGACATCGGACCTGGTAAAGCGGGTGGCATGCGCGTCGTGGAGATCGGACGACGAGGCGGTGTAACGTCCGATGTAGTTCGCTATTACACGAAGCTTGGCATTCTGAAACCGATGCGAAATCGGGGCAACGGTTACCGAATATATGGGCACACAGACCTTGTGCGCCTCCGTTTCGTCCGGCGCGCCCGGACGCTAGGTTACAAGCTCCGTGAAATTAGCGACATACTCGCAGCCAGTGAAAAAGGCGATTCGCCATGTCCGATGGTGCGAGAAATCATTGAACAACGGCTTGCCGAAAATCGCCATCACCTCAACGAGGCAATGGCGTTGCAGCGCCGTATGGAGGAGGCGGCGGACCATTGGCGACATCTTCCGGACGCAATGCCGATCGGGGATTCTATCTGCTACCTGATCGAGTCCGTCGTCGAACCCCTCGATGCCGAAGGCGGATGAAGGTTTACGACCCGCATGAAGAGACTAGCGTGCAACGAGAATTTACCGGGTGGTCCTCAATAACTCGGACAAAATTAGTCTAAGGCGAACCGTGCACAATGCGGCGGATCGTCGAAATAAAATGACTTGATTCATCTAGAGGACAAATCAATGTCTGCGAGCGTCTCCCGAGCTATGGAATATATATGCCCAATGCATCCAGAGGTGGCACAAGCCGCGCCGGGGAATTGCCCTATCTGCGGGATGGCGCTCGAACCACGCAGCGTTGGGTCGTTGTCGGAGGAGGATAATCCCGAACTCAAAGACATGTCGCGGCGGTTCTGGTTTGCTGCGTTGTTCACAATCCCGTTGGTATTTCTCTCTATGGGTGATCTACTGCCGGGCGCACCGATCTCGCAGATGATTTCGTCCAAGCTGCGGATCTATCTGGAACTTGTCCTTGCAACTCCGATTTGTCTGTGGGCGGCGTGGCCGTTCTACGTCCGGGGCATTCAATCCCTGCGCACGATGAATCTGAATATGTTTACGCTGATCAGTCTCGGCGTTAGCGTCGCCTATGTGTATTCGCTCGTCGCCGCGCTGCTACCCCGCCTCTTCCCAGCGTCCTTTCGTGATGCACACGGCGAAGTCGGCGTGTATTTCGAAGCGGCCGGCGTCATCGTGACATTGATCCTATTGGGGCAGGTCTTGGAACTTCGAGCGAGGAGTTCAACAAACGCTGCAATTCGTCAGTTACTCGGCCTTGCGGCTAAGTCGGCCAGACGTCTTCACGCCGATGGCAGCGAAGAGGACGTCCCACTGGAAGAGGTTCATCTAGGAGACCACCTACGAGTTAGGCCGGGTGAAAAGGTGCCGGTGGACGGCCGTGTGATAGAAGGGACGAGCTCGGTGGATGAATCTATGGTCACGGGGGAGCCCATCCCCGTGCAGAAACAAGCGGGCGACCGGGTCGTCGGTGCCACCATCAATGGTACCGGCGGACTTGTCATAGAGGCCGAAAAAATCGGTGCCGATACGTTGCTTTCACGTATCGTCGCGATGGTTGCCGAAGCCCAGCGCAGTCGCGCACCGATTCAAAAACTTGCCGATGTGGCGTCCGGCTACTTCGTTCCTGTGGTCATTCTCGTGGCAATTTTAACCTTTGCCGTGTGGGGTGCGATCGGGCCCGATCCGAAGTTTACCCATGGTCTTCTAAATGCAGTGGCGGTTCTGATCATCGCCTGTCCTTGTGCCCTGGGACTCGCGACGCCGATGTCCATAATGGTCGCTACCGGGCGTGGCGCCCTCATGGGGATCTTGTTTCGTGACGCTGAGGCGATCGAAGTCCTGCGCGATGTGGATACCTTGGTCGTCGACAAGACCGGAACGCTAACAGAGGGTAAACCGAAACTTGTGACAGTAATGGCCGTGCAACCCGATGTTAAAGTTAACACCTTGCTCAGTATGGCCGCCAGCCTCGAGAAGGGTAGCGAGCATCCGTTGGCAGCGGCGATTGTCGCTGGCGCGACGGAGCGCGACGTGCCGTTAGCACCCGTGACAGATTTTAAGTCGGTGACCGGCAAAGGGGTCACCGGAACTGTGGGGGGTCGCTCGGTTTCGCTCGGCAATCGAGCCATGATGGACAAACTGGAAATTTCCGTCGACTCGACCGTCGAAGAAGCCGATACGCTGCGTTCCGAAGGGCAAACGGTAGTGTACGTTACTACCGACAATGTGTTGGTCGGTATGGTCGGCGTCGCCGATCCGGTCAAGGAGAGCACGCCCGAAGCCATTCGGGTGCTGCACGCCGAGGGGATCCGTATCGTGATGTTGACGGGTGATAGCCAACGCACTGCCGAGGCTGTAGCGCGTCAACTTAGCATCGATGAAGTCGTCGCTGAAGTGCTACCGGAAGACAAGGTGGCGGAAGTCGCGCGGCGCCAGTCCGAAGGACGAATCGTTGCGATGGCCGGTGATGGTATAAATGATGCACCCGCGCTGGCCAAGGCCAACGTAGGGATCGCCATGGGGACCGGTACGGATGTCGCGATGGAAAGCGCAGGGGTGACACTCGTCAAAGGCGATCTTCGAGGGATTGCGCGCGCGCGACGGTTGAGCCGCGCTACGATGCGTAACATCAAACAAAACCTGTTCTTTGCGTTCGTCTATAACTCGGCCGGCGTGCCCATCGCCGCCGGCGTTTTATATCCCGCATTCGGGATCCTGTTGAGTCCAATGTTCGCGGCATTGGCGATGAGTGCAAGCTCCGTTTCAGTGATCACCAATGCACTGAGGTTGCGGCGTACAGTCTTATGAATGGCACGTCAGTTGTATTATTCAAATACCAAACTGGACGCG
Organism: Gammaproteobacteria bacterium; assembly: GCA_021773835.1. GTDB lineage: Bacteria > Pseudomonadota > Gammaproteobacteria > UBA11873. The sequence goes on along the minus strand of JAJFJQ010000039.1, from coordinate 3,591 downwards.
ATGGAAGGGAAGCGCGTGTGCGGGCACGATCACTCGAAAATAAAAAAATAGTAGGTCGTGGTGTAATCCATTTTCATACGTTAATCCAGTTCGAACGCCTATCTAGGGCTGTAACGAAGCGACTTCGGATGCCGGCACGCGGAACGGAGTTTATGATGTCAGCGGGCGGGAAAATACCGTTTGGCGCTCACCATGTCGGTGATAAGGTTCGTACCGAACCGGGGGCGCGATTCTGGAACCAGGATCAAGTGCAATGCAAAATCAGAGATAGAAAAAGATGACTCGGGTAGTTGTCATTTTGGTTTGTAGCGCGCTCATCGCGGCTTGTGACAGAGGTGAACCCGTGAGTGATGCGTCGCTTGAGAAAGCGGTCGCGCAAGCGCCGAATTCGGCCCCAGAGGTCCGTAAGCCGGGGCACACAATTAAGGTTTACAAATCGGCAACCTGCGGTTGTTGTAGCAGATGGGCGGACCATCTGGAGAAAAATGGATTTTGCGTTGTCCTGCACGACACGGAAGAGCTGGGTCAGATCAAAAACAAGTTTGGGGTACCCGCGGACATGCAATCATGTCACACCGCTACGATCGGCGAATACGTCATAGAGGGGCACGTACCGGCTAGCGATATCGAAGAGTTAGTGAAAACGAAACCAGCGCAGCTGATCCTGGCCGTTCCCGGTATGCCGCTCGGCTCGCCGGGTATGGAACACCCTAGCAGATCGACGCCATATGAGTCGCTGCTGGTCGGGGACAGCGGCCGTGTAACGGTTTTTGAGCGTCATTGAAAGTTGCCGGTGTTTTCGCGGGACTTTAACGATGTGCGACGGAGCCAGGTTTTGGGCTAACTAGGCAATGAGTAATTTGCGCGGGACCGAAAAAGCCAGTTTCACGAGATCCGTTAGGCTGACAAACAATTGATGAAAAAAGTAGTGGAAAATGCTCCGTCTAAATATGTGCCCGCTCTCCGGTTCGATTGGTTAACCCCTATCTACGACATCGTCGTCAAGTATACGACCCGCGAACGCGCGTTTAAGAGCGCTTTAATCAATCAAGCTGCGATTAAACCCGAGCAAAGGGTGCTCGACGTGGCTTGTGGAACCGGCACGCTTGCGATTTCGATCAAGACGCAATTTCCCTCTGCCCACCTTCGCGGACTCGACGGCGACGTTAAAATTTTAGTAATGGCCAAGAAAAAGGCCGCAAATAATAAAGTCGAGATCCAGTTCGACCACGGCGTATCCTACGATCTGCCCTATCCGGATTCTAATTTTGATCGCGTCGTTTCAACGTTGTTCTTTCATCATTTGCCGTGGCTCGACAAGGTCCGGACGGCACGCGAGGCTTTGCGTGTCCTGCAGCCCGGGGGAGAGCTACATGTCGCAGACTGGGGTAGTGCAACTGGCGTTATGCGTCTCTTGTTTTTATTCGTTCAACTATTGGACGGTTTCGAAAACACACGACCGCACGTTGAAGGTCGTCTAGTTGATGTGTTTAAGGAGGCTGGATTTGACAGTGTCAGCGAGGAAGAAAGTTTTCGGACCATGCTTGGCAATATCGCGCTGTATAAATGCGTCAAGCGATGAAGCGACGATTAATTCAGTGATAGGTTGCCGAAGTCGACTCGTTCAATACATTCATTAAACTGTAAATTAGACTGCTTCCGATAAGCAGTGAGGATATGGGTAGTGCATACAGAGCAGTTGAGCGACTGGACACACGACCATGTGTTCAGCCAAGACCACCAACGGGCGGGAGAGAATCGCGCGCTCCTAATTGTCGCCTTAACCGCGATCATGATGGTTGTCGAAATTTCAACCGGTCTGATCTATCAATCGATGGCTTTGTTAGCAGATGGTCTGCACATGGCGTCGCATACGATGGCACTTGGCGTCGCGGTCTTTGCGTACGTGATTTCGAGGCGTTTAGCGTCGGATAGGCGCTTTGCGTTTGGGGTCGGCAAGATTAACAGTCTCGCTGGATTCGCTAGCGCCGTAATGTTGCTCGGTTTCGCGCTGGTGATGGTTATAGAGAGTACAGACCGATTAATTCACCCGCTCAACATCGCGTTCGATCAAGCATTGGTGGTCGCGGTTATCGGTCTTCTTGTCAATGGAGTTAGCGCTTGGGTCTTAATATCGACTCCGCATGATCATGGCCAGGCGCATGATCACGACCATGGCCAACACAGACACGATCACAATCTTCGCGCTGCGTACCTGCATGTATTCGCGGACGCAGTGACATCGCTGCTAGCTATCGTGGCGCTGCTGGTAGGCAAGTACACGGGCGCAATCTGGATTGATCCAGCCATGGGTTTCGTCGGCGCGGCCTTGGTCACACGCTGGTCATACACATTGATCTGTGAAACCTCGCGGGTATTGCTCGATTGCCAAGCTGAAGAACAGCTCGCCGTCGAGCTGCGAAATTCAATTGAAGGGCAGTCGACCGATCGCGTGACAGATCTGCACATTTGGGGTATTGGCCATAATATATTTGCGGCAGAGATCGCAATTGTGGGCGACAAACCGAGCGATCCTAATCACTATAAATCATTGATTCCTCGCGCTCTCAATATCGTTCACGCGACGGTGGAGATACACCGTTGCGAGGAACATTGATTGACTGAATATTCTGGCGTAGCGGCATAGAATTCTCGGGGGCAACGCATCGCAGAACGTTCCCCGCTATTTTGTGTATAAAGCCCGTCGGGGCGGAACCGGTGTGACCCGATTGCGCGTCTATGTCGCCGCCGATTTACCAGTCCCGCGCATTTGCTTCGTGCGGTGAAGTGATAATGGAATTGGACGTTCGCGAACATCATAGCGGCCACAAGACGGGCCAGGTTTGTGCTGATCCGTCAGCGCACTGAATCGGGATGTTATAAGTAAACCAACCCCGGTTCCCATGATGTGATCATACGATTACAAATTTGCGCTAATCGGGGCGCGCCGCTTGGGTGCCGATCGGTAGGCATCAGCTAAGGTTAGCAACCGATTGACCTGTGTGCCGGTTACATGTTGTAGCCTTTTAGCCTGGTCAAGGTGGTCGCCGATAAAATCGGCGTGGGCGCCGGTTTGCCTTTCAAAAAGTAGCGCCGAAGTAATCAGGAGGAATGCCCTACTATGGGCCAATTACTCCGATGAGAATTATATTTACTGAGAGGTTGCCGGCGATCGCTGATCGAGTCGAGGTTATAGGAACGAGCGTCAACCCGCGTTGAGGGCATTATGAACAAGCGGAAGCACAAGACGCGTACACAACCTGGGCGGTCGTCGAAGTCGAGGTTTCCATGGCCCGTCCTCGTAGTCTTCGGTTTTTTCAGCGTATTCGCAATAGGGGTGGTGTTGAAAGATCCGCCAATCTTGTCATCCGAGGATGCCGACGTCGTCGTCTACAAGACTGCGAAATGTAGCTGCTGCCGGAAATGGGTCGACCATTTGCGCGACCATGGTGTCAATCGGCGTTTAATTATGACCCCCGATCGGCGTGCAAAAGTGACCCTGTAAAAAGCATTATTCTCGGTGCTTGAAGCGCCAGCTGTCATTGCCGGTTTCAATGATTTCGCAATGATGAGTGAGACGGTCGAGGAGTG
>JAJFJQ010000038.1 GCA_021773835.1 Gammaproteobacteria bacterium | reverse complement strand
CTCACCGTTAGCCGCGTATTGCTCCTGCCATTTATAAAGCTGGTTCCGACGGATACCCAGTTCTCGCGCAACATCCGTCGCTGGTCGCTCTGATTCACGCATTAAGCGCAGCGCTTCTAGTTTGAATTCTTTGGTATAACTTGCTCGTTTGTTCATTGTTCGGATACTCCTCTAAGGCGACTATCGTCGCCGAATTAAACTATCCGTTAAACTGGGGGAGCCTCACTCCGACCCCTTTTTCCCTTTTTCCCCACGGATCCGATGCTGGTATCAAATACCGATAAACGGCTGTACTAGACGCGGCAGGAGTTTTTTGAAGCGGAGGTTACCCTCGGTTACTGCGAGGCAGATACATTCGCCGTCGCGCGTGATCACGGGTTGGTGCTCGGTATCCTCGTCGGCGTCTTCTATATCACCGGCGTGGAAAATATCCGAACCGCAGAAATAAGAACCTTTGAGTACGAGGGTCAGTTCACTACCGCCGTGGGTATGCTCGGGCAATATCGTTCCGGGTTGCCCCCTTAGCATCCACATGTGGGCACCGTGCTCTTCGGCTAGCCGGCAGATTTCAAGATCGCCTCCAAGGCTTCTCCACGGCAGCGCTTCCATGCTGCTGTGGAGATAGGTTGCTACGAATTGTTCGATGCCGCCATTCAACGCGACTTCGTCCGCGCGGGAAAACGGCGTTCCGCCATCGTCCTGTTGCTCATACCGATCGCAGATGTCCTGTGCCTTTAGCGTTCCCGTCGTAACGAAACCGCCGGCTGCGATGATTTCGCCGCCGAGGTTTTCCGCGAAAGCGATCTCTTCACGGCAATCTGCGCAGGCGCCGACGTGGGCGCGGATTACGGTCTCGAACAATGGCGGTGCGTTGCCCGTTGCGTAATCGAGCAACCAGGCCGCGCTTGGGTGATGGATCGCGTTCATACCGGATCCTCCATTAGTTTGCGGAGTCGCTGCAGCGCGAGGCGCGTACGCGACTTGATCGTGCCTATCGGTACATGCAGTTCTTCGGCAATTTCGCGGTGCGACTTACCTTCGATATAGGACATCAAAACGGCTTGTGCTTGCTCTTCGGGCAGCTCGACGAGTAGCGCGGATAAGCGCGAACTGCGCAGGTCTCGCTCAGAACTGTCAGTGTCGCTCATCGATTCCGATAACGTTGTTGCGTAGCCGTCATAGGCCCGCTGCCGGCGCTCGCCAGCGCGATACTGGTCGATGAGGCGGTTGCGCACGAGGGTATAGATCCAGGTCCGCGCGGAGGCTTTGTCCGGATCGAATAGACGCGCCCGTGTCCACGCAGTGACCATGACGTCCTGGACCACGTTCTCCGCTGCCCCTGCATCGCAACCATGGTGCCGAGCATAGGCACGCAGTCGTGGGGTAAAAGCGTCGAACAATTCCCCATATGCCTCCCGATCCCCGTTGTCCCGCACTTTAACGAGTAGGAGGGTCTCGGCGCGGCGCGCGGCATCACCGCTGGTGTCGCCGCCCATCAGGGGTATCACGTTATCGGGCATTTTCATGCGTTCATCAGACATTCGCGCAAGCATACCCGGCAATACGGCGCTGGCCCCGAATCGGATCACCCACTGCCGTGATCCATCACGCCCGGCGGAGCGTACTTCTCTTTGACGAATCTTTGTCGGGAGCACTTGTGCATGTCAAACGAACCCATCGCCGTTAAAAAAATAGCCGTGGTCGGTGGCGGAATCGCCGGACTTGGCGCCGCCTGGTCGTTGTCGCGGCGACACGAAGTTACCCTATACGATAGCAACGGGCGACTCGGTGGACACGCGAATACCGTGGAGATTGACGATAACGGGCGGCCCGTCGCAGTCGATACCGGCTTTATCGTCTATAACGTCCGCAACTATCCGAATCTCATTGCGCTGTTCGACACCCTCGGTGTCGCCACTGCCGACAGTGATATGTCGTTCGGCGTGTCGCTCGACGACGGACGCGTAGAGTACTCGGGTTCGGACCTGGCCGGCGTCTTTGCGCAACCGCGCAATGCCATCAGCCTCCGGTTTTGGCGCATGCTGCTTGATATCAGACGCTTCTACGCCGCCGCGCCTGCTTATCTGGAGACCAATGCAGCGGACCTCACGGTGCAGGAGCTGCTGCAGCGCGAAGCCTATTCCGACGCATTTATCGACGATCATCTCATCCCGATGGCAGCTGCAATCTGGTCAGCATCGCGGCGAGACATCGCACAGTATCCGGCCGATGCATTCATTCGATTTTTCGATAATCACGGGTTGCTCGACCTCGGACACCGCCCCCAGTGGCGAACCGTGCTCGACGGAAGTCGCGAATACGTGTCCCGTCTTGTCGATGATGCGGTGATGACCGTTCGCGCGGGCACGCCGGTCAATGCCATTACGCGTGGCGCCAGTGGCGTTACGGTCGTGGACGGAAGTGGTCATCCAGAACGCTTCGACGACGTCGTGATCGCAACGCACGCGAACCAAGCTTTGGTACTGCTAGCCGATGCAACGGCAACGGAGCGTTCGGTACTCGGTGCTTTTGAATACAGCCGCAATACGGCGTATCTGCACGAAGATCGGCGCTTAATGCCGCGCCGGCGGGCCGCGTGGTCGAGCTGGAACTACCTACAGTCTGGATATTCGGGGGAGCAAACCCCGCTGTGCGTGACGTATTGGATGAATCGATTACAGCCCTTGCAAACGGATCGCCAGTTGTTTGTCACCTTGAATCCGACGCGCGACCCAGCCGGCATATTGACGCGAGGGCGCTATGCGTATGAGCATCCGATCTTTAGCACCGCAACCTCCTATCAGCAGGAGCAATCGATTGCGATCCAGGGTCGACAGCGGACCTGGTTCTGCGGCAGCTATTTCGGTCACGGTTTTCACGAGGACGCGCTGCAATCAGGATTATGGATTGCCGAACAGCTCGGCTGCGCACGTCCGTGGGCGAACGCTGGTCCCTATACGCGCCTGCCGAGTAGTTATGACGCTCGCGAGCTCCGGCCGCGCGCGGCGCTGAGTGCATGAATTCCGCGATTTACACGGGCGAGGTCTACCATCGCCGGTTCACCGGACGTGGGCATGCGTTCCGTTATAAGACATTCTTCTTGCTACTCGATCTCGACGAACTGGACGAACTCGACCAGGTATCGCGTCTTTTCGGTGTTAACAGGCGAACGTGGTTCAGTTTTCGAGAGAGCGATCACGGGACGGGAAATCCCAAGCCGTTACGCGGTTGGATTAACGACACTCTGCACGAAGCGGGTTACCGCAACGTCGACTGGCAGTTCCGTATTTTAGCCATGCCGCGCATGTTCGGTTACGTTTTCAACCCTATCAGCGTTGTTTTCTGTCATCGCGGCGACGGTTCTATCGGCGCGATGATCTATGAGGTCAATAGTACATTCGGCGAGCGCATTGCTTACGTGGCACCAGTCGAGAGCGGCCGGTTACCGATCCGGCAGCGCTGCGACAAGGCCATGTTTGTGTCACCGTTTTTCGACCTGCAAGGTCACTATGAATTCCTCGTCGACACTTCCAACGACCGCATGCGCGTCGGCATCGATTATTTCGCGGGCGGGGAGCGCCGGCTGCACGCCGGCTTTAACGGCAGCTATCAACCATTCGGGGCGGCGGCCTTGCGCAAACTTGCCCTCACGCATCCCGCGGCAACCGTCAAGGTCATCGCCGGCATCCATTACGAAGCCTTCAAACTTTGGTTGCGTGGCTTCCCGTTGGTCCGCCACGCGACTACGCGACAACAGACATCCATTGGAACTGAACTATGAAACAATCATCTTCCGCGGCTGCCGTGCCACGGTTCGTACCATCAATCACCCACATCGCGCTTGAACGGATCGGACGTTTGGTCCGCGCGGGTACACTAGCGATCGAAATGCCGGATGGCGAAGTGCGTCGTTACACCGGATCGGACGCACCTGGTCCAGACGCGCATTTACGTCTGCATAATCTCAAGCCGCTGTGGACGCTGACGACGGGCGGATCGATCGGATTTGCCGAGTCGTATCTCGCGGGTGACTGGGATAGCGATTCCTTAACCGGTTTCCTGTACTTTGCTGCGTGCAACGAGGACGCGGATGAGAGCGCGACAACCGGTCTCGGCGTCTTTACTCGCCTCACCGCGAAACTGCGGCACTATCTACGCTCAAATTCGCGTCGACAGGCGCGTCGCAACATCGCCTATCACTATGACCTCGGCAATGCGTTCTATGGGCATTGGCTCGATCAGTCGATGACTTACTCAGCGGGGATTTTCAACCACCCGGATGAACCACTTGTCGATGCGCAGGCGCGCAAATATGCCCGTCTCGCGGACATAGTGGGGATCGTACCGGGCGACCGCGTGCTCGAGATTGGCTGTGGGTGGGGCGGGTTCATGGAGTACGCTGCGAGACGTGGTGCGGACGTCACGGGTGTTTCAATCTCGCGGGAACAGTGTCGCTTTACCGAGGACCGGATCGCACGCGCGGGTCTTACTGATCGAGCGCGGGTAAAATTTTGCGATTATCGCGATCTCAACGGCAGTTTCGACCGCATCGTTTCAATTGAAATGTTCGAGGCCGTTGGCGAGGCGTATTGGGACACCTACGCATCGAAGCTGCGCGGACTGTTGCGGCCGGGAGGCGTTGCTGCGCTCCAGATTATTACGATCGACGAGTCGCGTTTCGACGGTTACCGCACAACGCCCGACTTCATCCAGAAATATATTTTTCCGGGCGGAATGTTGCCGAGCAAGACAGCAATAGAGCAGACGTTCGCTCGAGCCAGACTCAAGGTAACGGATCGATTTGCGTTCGGTCCCGATTATGCGCAGACGATCAGGCACTGGCGCGACGGCTTCGATAGTGCCTGGAGTATGCTCCGTGAACTCGGATTCGACGAACGTTTCCGGCGCCTGTGGCATTTCTATCTCGCCTATTGTGAAGCCGGCTTTCGTACCGGTGCGACCGACGTCGTTCAGGTTCGTCTGGAACGTACTGGGTGACGCGGCAAGCGCACTTTCTCCTGCGGCCGGCTTGATGATCGGATTGCCTTTTCGAGTCGTCTTCGGATACGGATTGCCGGGGTTGATTGCGGCGCTGCCGGTGATTCCGGTCGCGGTCTTGCTGCCGAGTTGGTACGCAAGCGATCTCGGGCTCGGATTTTTGCTCACGGGCCTGGTGCTCGGAGCGGCACGCATCATCGACTTAGCCAGCGATCTACTGGTTGGTACTATCGCGGATCGCATCGACTGGTACGGCTACCGCTACAAACCCCTCGTGCTCGCCGGTGCGCTCATTGCCGGTGCTGGTCTGGTTGCGTTGGCATTACCCCCTGCGCCCGTAACGACGATGTGGCTGGGGCTAGGTTCGATTGTGCTGTTTACGGGGTGGACGTTGATGATGGTGCCGTATACCGCATGGGGCGCCGAACTGTCACACGATCACCATGAACGTTCACGCCTGACCGCGAGTCGCGAAGCAGCAGGTTTGTGCGGCATGCTGATTGCGATAACGCTCCCGCTGCTGGCCGCGACCCTCCCGGGCGCCGCGGATGTCGCGCCGCTCTTAGCACTCAGCGTCGCGGCGATTGCATTCGGCGTACCGGCGATGATTGGTTTCGCACTGCTGGTGCCGGAGCCCGCGGTCCGCGCGAATCACGAACGCTTTAGCGTGTCCGACATCGGGGACCTTTGGCGGTTGCGGGAATTTCGGCGGACGCTGACGTGCTGGTTCGTGAACGGGATTGCTAACGGTTTGCCGGCAGTTTTGTTTCCTATTGTGGTGCAAGATTACTTCGCACTCGACGATAGCGATCTTTATGGTCTGCTCGTGTGTTATTTCGGCGCGGCTGTCGTCGCGATGCCGTTGTGGTTAACGTTGGCGCGTCGCTACGGCAAAGTTCGCGCTTGGAAAGTGGCCATAGCGTTCAATGTGCTGGTGTTCGCCCAGGTTCTCTGGCTCGATCAATCGACCGCTGTCTGGTTCATCGGGATTTGCATCGCCAGCGGTATGACCCTAGGCGCCGACCTGGCACTGCCGCCTTCCCTACAAGCCGACATTCTCGAACGTGATCGGCAGCACTCCGGCCGCCGTCGAACGGCGACGGCATTTGCATTGTGGTCGATGGCGACGAAGCTGGCGCTGGCTGTTGCCATCGTCGCCGCATTCGCCGGACTGGGACTCAGCGGACGCGGCGCAGCTGCCGGATCGCCACCGGATCCGGCGGTATTACTCTGTCTGTATGTCGTGCTACCGGTCGCGCTGAAATGCGCCGTGATAGTCCTGCTGGGCCGTATCGATACGGGTCCTTCAATCGACACGGATACGTCCGCGCAACAACTTTAGCACTGTCCTGATCAAGGGGAATCTCTCGTATAGCCCACTCGCCGCATCCCAATAGTCATGGTGCGCGAGCAAGAGTCCGTTTGGGTCGAAACGAAGGTCTGAGCAGCCTTCCAACCGCCACAGTTTCTTATGTAACTCGGCCGTTAGTGTCCATTTGATCAGCGCCTTGTTCGCATGCGCCGCATCAAGCGGCGCGACCCAGGCAGATTCGTCTACGCTGAACTCAATCGCGTCGAGCTTCTCGAACATGTCTTCGAGTACTGCACGGTAATGGCCGCGCCCGCGGCAATCGTTGAACGGATCGCGAAAATGCACATCGTCCGTGACCAGCAACATAAAGTCGTCGAGTCGATCGGCGGTGAGAGATTGAAGGGCTGTAATGTAGGTGTCGAGCGCGTCGTTCATCGACGCAACATACGCCGAGTGAGCAACAATGTCAGCGATGGCGGCAGGACAGCAAGCAGTCGCATGGCGACGCTCATCCGCCACGGAAAGCGGATGTTGAAGCAGCCACGCGCTAGCTTGCGCCGGATGATGTCGGCGGCACGATCCGCATCAATTAAGAATGGCATTGGAAACGCATTGCGCGATGTCAACGGGGTACGCACGAACCCTGGGTTGATCACAGAGATGCGGATCCCTTCACGCTCGAGCTCTGGACGTAGCGATTGGCAGATCCGATTCAGTGCAGCCTTGCTCGCGCTGTAGGAGGCAGCATATGGCAAGCCGATATCACCTGCGACCGATGCGACGACGGCGATATGGCCGCGCCCGCGCGCGCGCATGTATGGTAGAAGCAGCTCGATGCAGGTCGTGACGCTGAAGAAATTTGTATCGAATAACGCGCGTATCGTCTTGGTGTTCCAGTCGTCGAGATTTGTCGGTATATACGTGCCGGCGTTTAATATTGCGAGGTCTATCGGTGCGCTTTTTTCGATCGCGGAAATCGCGTCGAACAGTTCGTCGCGCTTTGTGACATCGGCAGGGTAGACACTACCGTCGCCGGGCAATGGTAAAGCTGCCGCGCACGCCTCGAGTCGGTCCCGCGAGCGAGCGGTCAACGCTACTTGTGCGCCGACTGCAGAATAAGTATGCGCCAATGCCGCTCCGAGACCGCTACTCGCGCCCGTTATCCATACGTGAGTCGGGATCGGCGATAAGCTCATATCGGTTTCGCCTTGCAAGCGCGGCAAACATAGGAAATAGCGGAACCGTCCCCGGCTTCGAATTCGAGGCCGACCCAACGGCCGACAGGGTCATACCAGACGCGGGTCTGCAGATCGCCAGCATATTCGTAACACGTTCCTTGCGGCGCCGCGCTCTCAATCATATCGGAGCCCGTACTGCAACGTTCGATGGTCACAGCGTTGACGCGGCCGGTGATGGTGTTGAGCACAGTGCGGCGCGCGAGCACGCGGGGGTTCCAGTGATCTGTGGGTATCAAGTCCGCTGGACCCTCGACAATCGTTCCGTCGCGCTCGATTTGCAAAGTGTTGCCAATGATCGCAGCTGTCGTTTTTGAAACCTCTCCGTTGTCGCTGGTCCTCGCCTCGAGTTCTTGCAGGCGATCGTCACACCAGCGCGATCGCGATTCGTAAGCGAAGCGGTAAACGGGAATAAAAAAAACGTCGATGCCGAGCTGCATTCTGGATTCGACTCGAACACCATCAGTCCCGACGGCAAACGTCGTGACGTGTTCGCCAATGGTTTTGCCGTTGCGCAGGACGTCGAATTCGATGCGGTCCCCATAGGTAGCGGCGACGAAATCGCCGAGGCCCGATGAGGACGGACACGTCGTGGCGAATGACGACATCGAAAACCCCAGAAACAACGCGGTCAATAACCCGAGTCGCGCCATATGCACTAGCTCAGCCGTCTGATTTCTGCATGAAAATCGTGACTTCCGCGACCTTGAGCCCGAATTTACGAATGTACGAACGGTTCACGAGTACGTCTTGGTCGAGTTGCCACAGCCAGTCGTCGAAATGCACTCGATGGCTGCGGCCGCCGACCTCGAGGTCCATTGGGTAGCGCCAGCGCATCGCGTTACCAGCTAGATCGCCTGCGGCAGTTCCGACGATGTCGTCTGCGGTGCCGCTGAGGCGCCCGTTCTCGTCCGCTTGGATCCGCCATTGACGGGTCGACCGCTCGCCGTCGGCATAGCGAAACTCCTCGTCGAGACGCAGCTCGCCATTTTCGAGTGAACCCTCGATATCGACATCGAAGCGGCGCACGACGCGGCCACGCCAATCCTGCACAATGCCCCAGGCTCGGGTCTGACCGGCAAAATAGCTGAATGGATCGAAGCGCGGGGAGTCCCCGGCACTGTCCTCCAGCCGCAGACCGCCACAACCGACCGCCAATAGTGGGGGGAGGAGGACAAGCGGGCGGTAGCGACGGCCTGCGAGCCGAAGACTTTGCATTACGTTCATATGGCTTCTTACGTATTGAAAAGTAAATCGGATCATTCGGCTAAATAGGCTTATCCGCATCCGTTAATCAATCTGCCTTTGGGCGCAGAAAAACTTCGTTCAGCCTATTTGCCGGTTGGAAACTCGATGCTAGTGATATCGAGTTGGAAGGAGCCTTCTTTTCCGTCCACAAGCATAAATCCGATCTGTCGGATCTTCGCTGGATCAAATACCCCGGCATTAGTAACCGGTCTGCCGCGATAAACTTGTTCGAATTCTCTGAATGGCAGATTGATGATCTGCCAGGATAAGTTTGTGTCAAAGCTAGCACGCCATGAGATGCCATCGTAGCGATCATCCAGCCGTACACGGAACTGATAGCGGCGACCGTCTCCCCTCACTCGAAGGCGAACGCCGCCGACACTAGTCGGGTTGCCGCGATAGACCATGCGCGCCGACGCGAACCCACCGTTGTTCTCCAATGACAGCAGCCCCCGGAAACGTAGCCCATGATTAAAAGCGACCATCTCACCTCGGGAGACCCCTCCCATGACGCCGTCGTTGATCGTGCGCCATGATTTGACGTCGAGATCGAGCTCCGCCCCAACAGTCACGGTGTGCATGGCTATCGAAAGATCCGATACGATCCAGATCTTGAAGAGCCAGCAACTGAGAGGATCGTCATGGTGCGGGCCGACATCAATTTTTCCCGCCGTCGTGTTTGGGATAGATCAGTTCATCAGTGTCGAAGCCCAGTTTGCCGGCCATCGCCACTAGCTCGTCCAGGATCTTGCTATTGAGCGTGGGATGTCGTGCGAGGATCCACAGATAGGAAGTATTGGAACTGATCACCATTGAGTAGCTGTAGTGCTCTTGGTCCAGCGCTACGACGTTATACGCACCGTAGAAGGGGCCAAAGAAAGCAACCTTCAGACGGCCGATTTCAGGCTTGTCGACAAAGTACGCTCTACCCTCAGCACGTTCCCACTTACCGTCTTCCTGGTTGTAACCGGTATTGATGACGCGAACGCCACCATCGTCGCGCATGCTGTACTCGGCGTGAACCCGAGACAAGCCGCGCTCGAACCGATGATCGAGCCGGGCGATTTCATACCAAGTTCCGAGATAGCGTTCCAGTTCAAAGTTGCGCACCGCCGTCGCATTATTCGGAATACCCAGACAGCCGCCCAGGCAGATGCCAAATATCACTACGGCAAGCGTGTAAAGAACCGCACGAGGCTGCGCGATGCGACGAAATAATTTACGCATTGTTCACATTACCCGTGAATCATAAGCCCAGTGGAGCAGCGCCTGGCGCTGTCGAGGACGACAGAGCAGATCGCCTCGCTTGCAGTTTTTTTTGAGCTGAGCAATGTGGCGACGCATATTTCGCCAGCGCTGAATTTGCCTCTTATCGTCTTCGTGTCGGCGACCCATGTAATACCGGCAATACCACTGGAACCAGCCACGCGGATCGTCATCATGGATCCATCCTTTCTCGCGCCAGTATGACAGCGGTTTTGACGCGTCAACCTCGAATAAGTTGATGCTCGGATCACGATCGCCCGCACTGAATCTTGCCTTCTTGAACCATTCATCCGGAAACTCACCCTGGCAATCGGTCATGTATTTACCCCCGAATACACCCAACTTCAACATTTCGGAAGGTGTGAGTTGCGGGTCGAATTGAGGATCAAAATTCTCCCCGACCGATTCCGTAAGTTCGTACGAATATCCACTTTGCATGAGGTCATCAACGATCACGTTAACGGAGCACTTTGCCGCGTCTTCCTGAGTCATCACATTAAATCCTGGGCTCGGCGGTCACTTGAATCGTACTGCGACAGGCAACATGGCACTAAACCAATTATAAATGGGGTCGGAGTCATTTTTGATACTCAAATAATTTACTCCGACCCCTTTTTATACCAGCGAGGCTTTTTCTAACCGGTCAAGTTTGGGAAATTCTCGATCAAGGTGCTGATTGCCATATTGCAAAATATTATTTTGTTTGCCGCCGCGCATGCCACCGCCTGCATCCTCGTCGTAGCCTGAATACAAGCTATCAACTACCACCATTCCTTCAACTACTCGGCCAATAGGGGCGAAGCCCTGAGCATCTAGTCTGGAATTATCTACGGTGTTAATAAATAGCTGGGTGGTTCTGGTTTCGGGGCCGGTCATGGCGTAGGCAATAAAGCCACGTCTGTTACTCTGCTTGGCTGGGTCGTCCGGCATGGTTCGGTCTTTCCAGATCTGGGTGATTTTTGGGTTTCCAGGAAGACCAAATTGCGCAATAAATTCGACCCTTACACGGTAAAACCGTGAGTCATCAAAAAAGCCGGCACGTACAAGTTTGTAGAATCGATCGACCCCGATGGGCGCCCAATCACGATGGGCCTCGATGACAAAATTTCCCTTGGTGGTTTGAATTCTGGCTTTAAAGACGGCAGGTGCTTCCTCTTTCCAGAACTCATGCTCGGGATCCAGTAACACTTGTTTTTTTAATCCGGCGGACAGTTTGCTTACCCGAAGTTCCCTGCTATTGCGCATTGTGGACCCGTTTGATTACCGCTACGGTCGGAGCGAATTCATCGGTGGCTATCCGCTCGCGATCGTCGAACTCGAGTTGCCCGCAGAATTCGCTGACAAACTCTCTAAGCGTGTTGTCTAACTCACGATTGATGACGATATAAAACCGCTCTTCGACCATCGGCTCGAAGTTTAGGTCAAAATGCTGAGCCGCGCTGTGCGAACCAAACGCGACATCTGCGTCGCGACTCACCACTAACGCGCCAACCGCTGTGTGCGTGTACTCTTCATCGTGATAACCATTTATCTCCTCCGACACGAGGCCGCGTGCGCCGAGTAGTCCGTCGAATGTTAGGCGGGTGGTCGCACCGGCCTGTCGATT
The DNA here is from genome assembly GCA_021773835.1 of Gammaproteobacteria bacterium. Lineage (GTDB taxonomy): Bacteria > Pseudomonadota > Gammaproteobacteria > UBA11873. The sequence continues at coordinate 26,693 of JAJFJQ010000038.1, read as the reverse complement.
CACGAATCTCATCTCGCCTGAGATGAGCGCTTCGATGGTGCGGCAAGGTTTATCATCGCGTGACATTAAACCGAGGATACGCTGCTCGATCAGGAAGATCTGATCGTGCTCATCGTCTAAGGAAGCGATTAACTTTGCCGCGACCGTGCGACCCAACTCACCCATTGGCATATGAAACCCAGCGATATCGGCGTCACCGCGCCGGTAGTGACGCAACGCCCCTTCGCTACCGACTATCTCTAACGTTACCTCGCGGTTATCGGCGGCGATGCTTTCGCGTAGGCGGAGCACCGTATCGTCGTGACTAGATGCGATGCGGACCTGACGGCGGTCTTTTTCGATAGCGCCATTGATCGTGGCGCTCGCAAGCAGTGCGTTCGTCGCCATAGTCGGCTGCAGCGCTAGTTCCGTTTCTGCGCGTGCTTGCAATAAGCCTCTGGCGAAGGTCGTCAACGATGCCCCACGACCCTGCACCGAAACCAATAACGGCGCACCGAGCCGTGCTTCCCATGCGCGCACAACACCCCAGGCATGGCGATAGGACACACCTTCGGCTTTGGCGGCGAAGTTTAACTGCCCGGCCTCTTCTATACCGTGGAGCAACGAAAACAGGCGTTCGTCTATCTCAATGGCTTCGCCGTCGACGAACGTGCGCCATCGTAGTGCGAGATCGATCTCCATTATTTAACGTCCAATAAACAATTCCAAAGTTATTGTTCGGCGCTAACACATTTTCCCATAGATCTGGGGCAGCTGCTGGGGCAACCTCGACTTCTACAATGACGCTTACAAGCTCTGCGCTACAACGGCCCTTCGAGCCACAATGATCGTTTTATTGTCGTAAGGCCAGTGGGCAGGGCGGCGAGGCAAAAATATTTGAAAAAGATCTAGAATGTTGATTCGAAACTTCTCGACACAATAGAAAGTCAATGTCGACGACGAAGCCGATCCTATTCATGCATCTCCGCCTGACCGCAGTAATCAAGTCAAATATGGATTAGGTAAACCGGACGCAATGTCTCGACCGCGATCAAGAAATAATTTTGACTCCCTAAAAGGGCTTAAGCAATCTGCTCGAACGCGTGTCCTACCCGCAAGACAACGTCATCCTCACTCCAGCGCCCGGTGATCATCATACCGACCGGCAGACCTTCAGACATGCCGGCAGGTACGCTCATCGATGGGTGGCCGGTTGCATCGAATGGCGCGGTATTGCCAATCATCGGCAACGCCCCCGCCATTATTTCCGCTGGAGTCGGATCAGGACCCGGGATGGGTAAGGCTTTCATTGCGGTAGTCGGCATAACCAGCACATCGAATTCATTCAACGCCAAGTCATAGGCGGCGCGCACGTCCCGGATCAAATTTTGCGCCTTAGCCGAATAGTAAACCCCGTAGCGTTCGCGCATCGCGTGCGCAAATAACAGCACCGTCTTCACCGTCACCGGCATATCCATCGCGCGTTCTTTACGCATTTGATGGTAATAACGTACCGCGTCGGTGAACGCATACCCTTTCGGGTTTGGCCCAACACCGCTGCAATCTGTAAACGTGGATAGTGTTCCCTCCAACATGCTCGCAAACATGATGCTCGCCGCCTGAACATGCATCGGGATCGAGACTTCGGCGACCTTCGCACCTACTTTATCAAGAGACCACGCAGCGGCACGCACCATCTCGTCAACGTCCGCCTCCGACACGGGTGTACCAAAGCCTTCTTTCACAATACCGACCTTGAGACCATTAGCATCACCGCTGAGCGCTGAGGTATATGACTTCGATGCGAGACGTGGATCTTGGCGTGGATCCAGCCCATCATCGTAGCCGGCCAGCACTTCCAGCAGCAACGCGCAGTCGGCGCTCGAACCGGCCATTGGTCCGAGATGATCGACACTCTGGTCGATCGGAAACGCGCCCGTATAAGGCACAAGACCATAGGTCGGCTTGATCCCGTAGCAACCAGAAAACGAACTCGGCATGCGAATTGAACCACCCTGATCGCCACCGATCGCCATGTCACATTCCCCGGCAACAATGAGCGCAGCACAGCCGCTAGACGAACCACCAGACATATGCGCGGGATTGTGCGGATTTTGCACTGGCCCGGTCGCAGAGGTATGGCTACCACCCGAAAAGCAGAAGTTCTCACATACCGCCTTGCCCAATACCTCCGCGCCGGCGGCAAGGACACGGCTAACGACGGTTGCATCTTGCTCCGGAATAAAACCCTCCCAAACCTTTGAGCCGTTCATCATCGGCACGCCGGCGACACAAATATTGTCTTTGACGACGATCCGCTTACCTGCAAGTTTGCCACCGCCCGCCCCTTTAATCGCGCACTTCCAATACCAGGCATTCAGCGTGTTTTCTTCTGGCTCGGGACGATAGCCTGCATCGCGCGGATACTGCACTGGCAGGCGCGGATCCTCGATCGACTCGACCAATTGGTAATCGGCAACCATTGGCGCGACAAAAGTCGCGTACATCTCAAGCTCCGAATCATTTAGGTCAAAGTGCAAAGCCTGTGCTGATACGCGTAATTCTTCTAACGTTGGTGGTGAAACTTGTCGGTCTGTCTGTCCGTTCGGATCGCTCATCTGGGTTACCTATTTTTCTGAGGTTGGCTGCTCGAATTGTCGCGGTCAAAGATAGCGCATCGACCAACGAGTAGCTACGTGAACCGCGAGTTACGCGACCGAGCCGGCTCTTATGCGCGACTATTCTAAGTTCGGCGCAGGGGGCATAATTGCGACGACCGACCAACTATTTAATCTACCAAGCCGAAGGACCGAAAGATGCTGTATCGAAACTTCTCAACGCAACAGGAAATCGATGACCAATACGACGTTGAGCGATCGATCGAAGATCCTAAGCCGTATTTCGAATTATTCGTGGGTGACAGCGCGAAGGCGCGCTCCGAGCTCGAATGCCTGCTTGACGTGCCGTTTGGTCCGACTGTCGAAGAAACCATCGATATCTTTCCAGCGCGCGACGCGGATGCCCCAATTCTTGTATTTATCCACGGCGGATATTGGCGTCGTCTCTCATCGAAAGAATTCTCTTTAGTCGCACGCGGTCTCGTCGCGCACGGGATCACCGTTGCGATAACCAACTACGCGCTGTGTCCTAAGGTGACCATAGGTGAGATCACGCGCCAAAGTCGTGCCGCCGTCGCATGGCTTGCACGCGGCGACCATCGTTTCGCAGGCGATCGTGAGCGCATATTTGTCTCTGGTCATTCTGCCGGCGGCCAGCAAGTTGGGCGTCTATTGAGCACAGCATGGGAGACGGACTACGGTCTAGCGGCCGATGTCATCAAGGGCGGTTTCGCCATCAGTGGTCTGTTCGATCTGAATCCGTTGCGTTACTCGTTCTTGCAACCGATGATCCAGATTGATCAACAAACAATCCAGCGTGAGAGTCCGATATTTAATCTACCGCTACAAGCGCCACCAATGCACGCTAGTGTCGGTGGCGCAGAGAGCGAGGAGTTTCGGCGTCAATCGAAGAGCTACGTCGATGCGTGGCAGGCGGCTGGTTTAATCGGGGCTTATAGTGAGCAACCAGGCAGAAATCACTTTACCGCGATCACTGATTTCGCCGAAGCCGACAGCCCGCTATGTAAGCAAGTCTTAAACTTTATCGAGGAGTGCGAGCGAGGCTAAAGCAAACTAATCATCGCCCGGTTTGTCGTCGCTCCATAGCGAGACGATCTTTTTAGCGAGATCATCCGCCGGCATCGAACGGTGCGCGGGATCGTTAAACAAGGGTAAGAGGTCGGGTTCGTCATCTGGTAACTTAGCGATGATTTCCTGCTCCACGGCTAACGCGAGCGCATACTCATCCATTTGCCCAGCCTCGCGTGTCGCGCGAAGTGCCGGTCCCAAGCGTTTAACTGCATCCCATACAATGGGCCGACTGAACACATCGTCCATCTCCTCGCGCGTACGGAAACCCAGCATTTGTTGCGCTACTTCTTTATACGCTTCAAGTTCTGCCGCCTCCGTAGCGGAACCAAGTTCATAGCGCTTGCGAAAGACGTCGAGCACCATCGGCTCGTCGATATGATCGTTGAAGGTATAGGCTGGCGATACAATCGGCGCAATTTCTTCGACCTTTACCAATATTCCTTGATGACAGGGATACTGCGGCCCTTCATTCACCCGCAGCGTCTCGGCCACACGCTCGAACACGGGCCCACTATCGGAGACCTCGGCAGTACCTTTAAATCGGTAGCCGCGACGCGCGAGAAAAAAAACCACGTTCACTTCAATACGTGGGTCATGGGCCAGATTTTCGATCGTCACGGGTGATGCGATGTTGGCGAAGCACAAGTGCTCATCATCCCAAACCGCAATCGACCCTTTCGGCGAAAGGTTCGGGCGCCCATCAGGGCATACAGTCGCGACAAACCCCAGTCGCGCGGAATCGATGATGTGTCGCATGTCTGCGTCGATACGCGCCATATGTGCCCCTATGCCAGGCCCACTTCTTCGAGGATCTTTAGATCCTTAGAGGTGGGATTATTTAAGCCTGCGATTTCGATCGAAATCTCTTTTTTGACCTCTTCGTCTTGGTCCCACCGATAGAGTCGAGCGCCCCAAATGTCGTGCCAAATGCCACATGCCGTATGGTGCAGGGTCTGGTGATGACTCGTTTCCATCACCCGTTCGGCGACCGGGCGGCGCGCACGCTCGTAACGTTTCAATGACTCATCCGACACGCCATCGACGGCGATGCAGCGCTTGATGACCGCCGCGAGCATTTCTGCGTCGAGGATCGCCATATTCATCCCTTGCGCGGTCGTCGGATGCACCGTGTGTGCCGCTTCGCCGATCAAGCACACATGTTGCTTTACGTATTCGTGACTGTGACGCCAGCCGACCGGGTAGGTATGGCTCAATTTATCCATCGCCGCATCGGTATCGACGTGTTTGAGTACCGGCGCACGCAAGAGCAGTCGATGCCGGAGTTCTGCGGCAGAAATGTCGCGCCATTCGGCCAGCGATCCGGCAGGGATCTGGACCGGGATCCGGATCTCTTCTCCGCCATCAAGCGGGATAAGTACCGTGAGGCCATGTCTCCCGACGTACTGCAGCCCTTTGCGATCCATCTCAGGCACCTTCGGCCGTGGGGTCGTCAACATCAGGTACTCGTGGTCGTAGATGTAGCGTTCTTCCTGCTCAATGCCGAGGTAGCTGCGTAGGCGTGACCGTGCGCCGTCGGCTGCAACAACCACTCTGCCGCGTGCTTCAAAGTCAACACCGTCTTGCTGACCGACTAGCCCGACGACAACTTCTGCTTCGTCATCAAACAACACGCCGGTGACGGTCGCACCGCGTTGCGCGTTGATGCGATCTTGTTTTGCATCCATTGCCGCATACAAGGCCTCATGGATCTGCCGGTGGCGCAAGATTGTTTGGTGGTTGAATTTCCCCGGAATGTTAGAGAAGTCCCAGGTCGCAAGATGTCCAATGCGCGGATTGTAGAAATTCCATTCGAACAGCGGGAAGCCACCCATCTCCTCGATGTGTGGTGAGATCCCCCAACGGTCGAGTAACTGTAACGAGAGCGGTTGGATAACGTCGCCCCGATTGATCTCTGCGACTCGGGGTGTGCGCTCTAACAATACTGAACTGAGATCGTATTCCGCCAAGGCATGCGCCATCGAGGCGCCACCCACCGCACCACCCGCTATCAGTACTTCGGCTTCCCATTGCAGCTCGGCGCGACCATCGTGCACCGCACCGCGTCCCATTGATATGCGTTTGATGGCCATCGGCTTAAATATCGCTTGAACGTATGCCGTAACGTCCGGGCGCGATGATTCCATTTGGATCAAAGACCGACTTGATCGCGGAACACACCTCTGCGTGGACGCCGAGCCCACCCATAATACGATCCTGGAAGGTCGTCGGCGGACGTGACACGAGATAACCTAGCTTTTCGAATCGATCGATCAATTCACTAAAACAAGCAACCGCGCGCTCGCGACTACCGGCATCCTCACTATCGAAGATGATCGGTTGAGTGTTGCGCATACTGCGGGGCGATCCTAAAAACTGGCTCGTATAACTGAAACCGTATTCCCGGCATACCGCTTGCGAGGCTCGCATTACCTCGCCGGCATTTTGTCCGGCAAACGGAACACTCGGTAAAAAATAAAGTGACGATCCATTCGGATGCAAACCGTATACGTCAACCTCATCGGCTCTGGGGATCCCTTTGGCGAGATCGATACGGAACTCAAAGGTCTTTTGTTCACTCGCTTGTTCTTCTGTTAGAAACGTCGTCGTTCCCGTTTTAGCGAAGGCCTCTGCAATCGTAGCCACCCGAGACTCCAATTCGCCCGGTGGTCCGTAGATACAGCCGAACAGATTCCAAGCGCCCACGCCATGTTGACGTCTTAGATCCGCAAGTTCGTCGTCGGCTATCGGCGACTCACCTGGTTCTTTGAATGGATATGGGGTCGTCGTCTCGATACCAATGCTGAATAAATCATTCGCGATGCTGACTGTACTAGGAATTGCGCCACGCAACTTCAACACACCACCGACCTCGACCAGGCGGTCGATGTCCTCATACTCCGGCACTTGCACGACAAAACCACGCGCCCCAGGTGGTTTTGGCATTAGCCAGACACCCGCCTTGGTCACGATGCCGTAGTTCGATTGCGCGAACAGCCCATCGATCAATGGGCCGCAACCACCTTTGTGGGTATAGGCCGACTTAGCGCCTGGGAGTGCACCGTCCCCAGTGACCAATAGGCGGCCGTCACCAAGGACAATCTCGAGGCCAATCAGATTCGCAAAATGATTACCTACCGGTGTGTAGCCCGCACCTTTGTCGAGTGCGTTGCCGATCACGCTCCCCTCGACCGGTCCCGACGTTGGGCTCATCCAATACGGCGCCTGCTCGGCTTCGAGAAAATCGTAGAGTTGTTTGAAAGTTACACCGGGCTCAAGTACGACAAGCCCGATACTCGGATCGAAATCGAGGATCCGATCCATGCGCCCTAAATCGAGCAGCAAATTACCAGGGTCAACAGCGGTCGCCATTCCCAAGCCGTGCTGCAAGCCGCCGCTGATCGGGTAGATTGGGATCCGATCTCGGTTCGCAATCTTGATAATCGATTGGATCTCACTGGTATCTTTCGGGCGAACAACAGCCGAGGGGAAGACGTCACCGGCGGGATCGATATTGACGGCGTAGGGTAATAAGGTGGCGGGTACATCGCTGATCCACTGCTCGCCAACGATCGATTTGAGATCGCTAATCGCTTTCGATGTAAGGGAAGCGAATTGATTCATATTGAGACGTTTCTACTGCGCCAACCCTAGGCGATTCGCGATATTATTTTTTTGCATATTCGAGGAACCGCCAACGATTGGCATACCGAGTAAGTCCTGCACGGTTTGGGCCATGTCGAATTCTTCCGACATCCCATACGCACCCAATATTCGCTGGCAGGCGATCCCAATCTCGACCCCGGTCTCGCCGATGAACAGTTTCGCCATACTCGTTTCGACCGATGCCGGCCGCCCTTGATCGATCAGCCATGCAGCGTGATAGAGCATATGACGGCACGCTTCCAACCGGGTGCGCGCTTGAACAAGTTCATGCCGCACAGCCTGGTGACCGCTGATCGGTTTGCCAAATTGACGGCGTTGTTGCGCATACGCCCACGCTTCTTCCACCGCGTTCTGCGCCAGGCCGAAGTTCATCGCCGCAACCTCAACTTTTTCGACATCAAGCGAGCGCCCGGCGAGGGAACGCCACCCTTGGTTCCACTGTTCCGGGCCGCCTAGGACGTTGGCGACCGGCACTCGCACATCGTCGAAATATACATCGAAGCTGTGGCTGTAGATCAGGTTCTGATGTGTCAGCGTTTGCCGCGTGATACCGGGCGCATCGCTCGGCACGAGCACCATGGACAAGTTTTTATATTTGTCGCCATCGGGATCGGAATTCACAAAGCATAGAATGTAGTCTGCCCAATCGGCACCGGTACACCACCGTTTCGCACCGTTGATCACTACGGTGTCGCCACCATCGTCTAAGTGCGCTCGGGTCGTCACACTGGCGAGGTCACCGCCTGTATCAGGCTCCGATAAACCATAGGCGAACAGCAACTCGCCCGCCGCGATCTTTGGCAATAGCGTTTCTTTTTGCTCTTGCGATCCGCTTTCAGAAATATTTCCGCCACCGTAGAAGGCGCATTGAATATAAGGGCCTGACACGAACATGCCGGCGCGGCACAACTCCTCAATTACGGCTGTCGCCGCATACCAATCTTGGCCGAGGCCACCAAATTCCTCCGGTACAGTGAGACCGCAAACCCCCAAGTCCGCCAACTTGGCGAAGACATCACGCGGCCACATTTGTGCCGCCTGCCACTCGCGTCGCTTCTCACGTGGCGCCTCTTTTTCGTTGAAGCGACGCAGCGTGTCTCGAAGCTGGCTAACGTGTTCCGGTTCATCGGCAAAATACATTGCCCAGATCTCCTATTCCCCAGTAAATTTCGGTGCCCGCTTTTCAACAAAGGCGCTAACCGCCTCCTGGCGATCGCTCGTCGAGTTAGAACTGATCTCATAAGCAATCGCGGCATCCATGACCTTATTGGCGATGTCGCGCAGCACGAGATTCACTGCTGTTTTTGTCCAGCGTACCGCCCAGCGTGGATTGCAGGTGATCCTGCCAACCAGTTCATCCACCTTGGCATCGAGTTCATCGGCGGGGACGGCATAATTGATCAAGCCCATTGCTGCGGCCTCTGAGGCGCGCAACATATCGCCGGTCAACAACATCTCTTTGGCCCTAGCGAACCCGATCAATTGCGGCCAGATCACCGCACCGCCGTCACCGGCCACGAGACCGACTTTAACGTGTGGATCCCCGATCTTGGCCCGCTCATCGGCGATGATCACATCACATAACAGGGCAATCGAAGCGCCGAGACCGGCCGCCGCGCCATTCAATCGACAAACGATCGGTTTTTCCATTTCCAATAAACCATTGACGATGCGTTTCGCATCGACCGTGATGCCGCGGAACTTGGCCGGGTCGTCGATCATTTCCTGAAACCAATCCATGTCGCCGCCGGCACAAAACGCGCGGCCCGTGCCGGTTAACACGATGAGATCGCTACGTTCATCGGCTTGCACATCGTAGAAGACCTTAGCCAACTCCTCATGCAGTCCGAAATCAACCGCGTTCATCGGGCCAGCGTCAATAGTGACCCACAGCACGCGTTCGCGCCATTCGAACTTGAGGCGTTGATAATCATCGAAATTCATTGTTGGTTCCTTATGTAGATTTAGATTGTGCCGAGGTGAATCACAACACGGGTAACAAAGGCCAAATCGACCCGGTCCGAAGTTCTACATCGACCAGGGCGACTAACGTCGTTCCTGGTAAGACGGTTGCAAGCCTTCGATCATCTCGACCAAACCGTCGACCGCTGCGGCGATGAATTTCTCGCCAGACTCTGCGCTGGCGCAATGAGGGTCACCAAATATTGAAGCGTGGTTGCTTTCCGGATCGGGTCTGCGCGCGTAGGTGCGCGACGGATCACCAGGCGCGACCAAATCCCAACCGACCAGCGGCGCATGCACACCATCGAGGCGATCCATATGTACCAACTCCGGTCGGGTAGCGAGTTGAAACGAGGTCTCAAACTCCCCGCCATGGCCCATGCCACCAACCTTGGAATTTCGTAAGGCATGCACTGCTGCCGCACCCGGCTCCCAATAGCTTACGGCGGTAACTTTGAAGTCGTAGTCTTTATCAAAGTCATCGATCAGGCGGCGCGCGACGGCGTCGTTCGAGGTGCCGTTCGGTCGGTTGCCGTTCAATAACAAGATGTGTTTAAAACCCTGCTTAATTAGCGAGAGCCCAATCTCGTAGACGACTTGTTGATAGGTCTCGATCGACAACGAGATTGTGCCGCAGAAATGTTCGAAGGTCTTAGAAATGCCATAGGCGACCCCAGGGGTGGTCACAGCGCCGAGCCGTTCGGCAAGCCGTACTGCCATCTCCTCCGCTTGATGGGTATCGGTGTCGGTCGGCAGATGCGGTCCATGAGCTTCGGTTGCGCCGGTCGGAACGATCACCATTTTTCCATCACCGATGGCCTTGCGGATCTCTGCCCAGGTCATATGGGCCATGCGTGTTTCCATTAGGTAACTCCTCTTAGTGAATGCCAGCCAGCGCTAGATTGAATACTACAACGGACGCAGCCGTTTGTGCGCGTGAACCGCTGTAAACCACCCACCGACGCCCGGATTCGACGCTACATGCTAGACTCAGGGCACTGCCAACAGTAGGAACATCCGGTGCCGGAAATTAGTGAATCATTCGACGTCGCACAGCCAGTTGACCGAGTCTGGGCCCTTCTGCAAGACATCCCAGAGGTCATGACCTGCCTGCCGGGCGCCGAATTCACCGGCCAATCCGCCGAAGACGTCTACGGTGGTAAGGTCAAGGTGAAACTTGGGGCCGTTACTGCGGCATTCGATGGCGAGGCGACCGTTATAGAACGCGATGAGGCGGCACACGCTTGCAGCTTTAACGGCAAAGGGATCGACAAACGCGGCGGCTCACGTGCCCAGGCCACTTTTAGCTACCGACTGACGGACACCGGTGGCAATACCCATATCGATGTGGACGCAGACATTAAACTCACCGGTAAACTCGCGCAAATGGGTCGCACCGGGATCTTTAACGACGTCGCCCACCAAATGACCGGTGAATTCGCCGCCAACTTAGAGCAGAAGTTACTGGCCAAGGTTGCTGTCGAAGCAGGGGCCGCGCCATCCGACGTCGTCGAACCGGCCGCAAGTGAGATAAGCGCACTTAAGATGCTTGGGGTGATCCTACGTGGACGCTGGCGTGCCTTGTGTGCTGCGCTCGGGATTGGATCGGCCAAGGGTTAAACGGCGCCGCGCGTTACGCGGATCACTATCCTCGCCTCAAAAATTGAGCTGGGAAGCAAAAGCGGGTGGTACAGGAAGTCGAGAAGATCGGATCAAACAGCAAGCTGGAAACGAATCACTCACTGAAATAGTAAATTACAGGACACCCAAGAATGTATAACCACGCCGATAACGATTTGTTAGCGAAGAGTCGCTTTTCCCTGTGCCACTTTTTACGGGTGTCCTTATCCTTCCTTATTTATTTCTCCTCCATCCGATACACGCCGGACCAATCTTCAGGCGGTGGTGCATTACGGTAAGCGGCACACCGTTCGCGTAAGATCGCGATGGGTGTGTCTTCGGGATCCAGACGACTGAGTTCGTCGAGGAGCCCAATGGCGTGATCCCATTGGCGCTTTTGATAGTGTTCGAAGGCTTCACCAAATAGCTGCGCCCTTTCGACATGCTCCGACGATACATCGTCCACTTGGCCGATCAGCTCGTGAATGATGACGCTGTGTTGCTTTCCTTTAACGGCGACTCGATCTAGAGGTCGCGAAACGACATCATTACGAACGTGCCGAGCGGTCGTGTCACTCATCAGGATCTCGGTGCCGTAGTGCTCGTTCAGGTGCTCAAGGCGGCTCGCCAGATTTACCGCATCTCCAATAGCAGTGAAGTCGAGACGCGACTCGCTACCGAAATTACCGACAATAGCCTCGCCAGTATGCAGGCCGATCCGCGCGCGAATAGATGGCCTCCCCTGGCCGGACCATTTCTCGCGCAGACGCGCCAGGGTTCTTTGGTTAACGAGCGCCGTCCGGCACGCGACGAGCGGGTGATCGGGCACAGGCTTGGGCGCCCCCCAGAACGCCATGATCGCATCGCCGATATACTTGTCGACGGTGCCGCCGGCGAGCATCATTTCTCCGGTCATGGCTTCCAGATACTCTGCCAATAGTTCCACCAATTCTTCCGGTGCGAGCTGCTCCGATACGGAGGTGAATTGTGCGATGTCCGAAAAATAAATCGTGATGTTCTTGCGCGTACCCCCGAGCCGTGCCTCGTCGCCCGACTCGAGAATCAAACGGACCAAGTCGGCGGGTACGTATTTTTGAAATGAGCGAAGTCCGGCCTTCATCTCTTCGACTGCCCGTCCGAGACGACCGATTTCGGTGATGGGAGAGCTGACGACTGGCAGTGGCTCCAAATGAAACTGCGCTACTTTGCTGGTCTCATCGGCAATCCTGCGGAGCTTGTCGGTAACCAGCTTGGAGAGTACCGCAGCAATAAACACGATTAATAGCACACCGAATCCTGCGATCCACGCCGTCGTGCGGGCCATGCGTTGGACCGCACCCGTCACTTCGTCTTGCGGCACTAACATACAGATGGCCCACGGCGGTGCACCGTCTCCCTGTAGTCTTCGGTAGCCGCCGATATAGCGACCATCGGGTGCATCAACTTGCAACAACTCGACGCCGGCATCAGGAATGGTGTCGGGCAGTTGATGGACAAATTGCGTGACGCGTGGATCGGCGATTCCCTCAACCCGCATTGTAATACGTCCTGCGCCGTTGGCCGCGGGCTCAGTGAGTTGGAGTCGCTGCGCAGGATCCGGATGGGCCGCATCCGGATGCGCGATGACTCGGCGGCTGCCATCCTTGCGCTCCTCGATGATGAACGCGAAACCGCGCTCGCCAACGGGCGCGGCATGCAATGACCGACTCAATGCATGAAGATCAAAATCAGCCGTGAACGCGCCAACGAAACGACCTTTCCCCGGCGGGTCGTCCTTTGTCAATGTGCCCTGTCCCGCCCGCTTGTGGTTGGCGAAAACTGGCGTCGCCCGACTTACGCCTGGAATGTCCAGCGTCTCCCCGGTGCCGAGAAATACATAGCTTTCTGTCCAGAGCGGCTTCCCGGCACGCTGCGCTGCCAGGTAGTACGGCCGTTCGTAGGGAGGGACGCGAGACGATTGCGCAATGTCGCGGATGACTTCCCGTTCCCCATTCGCTCCACGGTAAAACTCGAACAGGCGACGTTCGCCCGACGCTTGCGGCAGTAACCACATGACGGAGATACGCCCCTCACGATCACGGAACACGTGCCAGTACATGCCGGTTTCCAGACCGAGTGACAGGTAAGACAGGCTTTCAAGCGCGGCAAGGGCCTCAAATGCATAGCGAGAAAATCCTTCGTGATCCTCCCTATCCCACATGCCCCGCTCCAGCAGTCGCGACATGATAATGCTCTGGGATTCCGCGACGTCCAGGGATTTACGCACATTCTGTTCAATTCGAGCGGAACCCTCGGTCAAGACTTGAGCGCCGAGATGTTCCACAGAAAATCGGGCGAGGTGATAGGACGCCGAGCCCACTACCAACGCAGTCAGGAGAAGCACACTGAGCAGCGCGATAATCAACGCGCTGCGAAAGCTGATGTCCATCAGCACATCTCCCGTAGGCGGCGGTGTGCACCTAGGTCAATCGGATTGTTCACCGTTACATCGAACATGGGGCGGTTGGACATCTTCTCGCGCCAAGGTGCACTTGTCACTCGCAAGCCGATCGATCAGAAACGAGATAAATCGTTTCGTCGTGAATGACAATTTCGCTCATCCGCGGGCCCATGTGATGTCTAGTCTTATTCATAAGGCCCTATAATTCCTGTTCGTCATCATCGTTGGAGCCGAGAAATTGAAACCAGTATGTCTAGTAGTAGGCGCCGGTGCCGGGATCGGCGGCACTGTTGCAAAACGATTCGCAGCCGAAGGCTATCACGCCTGTATCTGCCGCCGTAGCGATCAGGAAGGTCTTGATAGATTGACCGCCGAGATCGAATCCGACGGTGGATCGGCGTCGGGAACATTGGTGAATGCAATCAAGGAGAACACCATCGAAGAACTTGTCGCAAACACCGAATCCGACATTGGGCCGATTGAGGTTGCCATTTACAACCTCGGTGCCCAAATCGGTAATCGTTCGATGGCTGACACGCCGCCAAAGACCTTCGAACTCGGCTGGCGTCTCGGAACGTTTGGACTCTATCGCCTAGCCTATTCGGTCATACCACATATGCTTGAACGCGGTGGGGGGACGCTACTGGTAACCTCCTCAACCGCGTCCGTTCGTGGCAATGCCGGTCAGCACTCGCATGCGGCGGCAATGGGCGGCCGACGTATGCTGTGTCAGTCGCTGAATGCCGAATTTTCATCTAAAGGTATCCATGTAGCGCACATTGTTATCGATGGTGCGGTTGATGCACCAGACACACTAGGCAAGATGCTCGGCCCCGAGAAATTTCAGGCCTTGCGCGAAAGTCACGGTTTGGAGAACGACGGATTAATACTACCGAGCCGGATTGCAGATACCTATTTTCATCTCGCCAAACAACACCGTTCAACGTGGACACACGAGATTGATATTCGGGCGTATTCAGACCTGCCGTGGTGGAATAACGCTAATCCGGTCAATATCGACCGTGGTTAGGCAGTGAACTATTGAGCACCCGTTAATGATCAACCTGCGACAAAAATTCTGCCAAATGGGCATTTAAGATATCGGGGGCCTCGACTGCGACGGAGTGTCCGCACTCGGGAACGAAAACGAGTTGTTTGGGCTCGAGCTTTTCCGGCAATATCTCGAATGCCTGGGTAGACATGGCGGGTGGGAATGCGTGGTCTTGATCACCATGAACGAACAGGATCGGTGTCTCACACGCAGCTAGTTCAGGCAACATACTTTCCCGGACCACGGCGCCGCCAGCGAGCTTTGCGACCCCGCGTCCCATGTGCTGAAGATGATGCTTCCAGTGATCGAGCTCTTTTATGTAACTTGGATCGCTAAGGAAGGTTTCACCAAACATGATGTATAGGATTTGCTCACGAAGGTCGGGATTTTCTGGACCGACTTCTGCAATATCATCAACCAGCTTCTGAAAATCTTCCGGCGACACCTGAGGTATCTCGGAGGCTTGGGCGTCCGCGCTGCTACCGAGGGCGACGACCCCCTTAACGAGGTCGGGTCGCCGACAGGCCAGGCGGAAGGCAAGAAAGCCGCCGTAAGAGTTGCCGATAAACACCAGTGGGGAAAGCCCTAGTCCCTCTATCAATGCAATGACATCTTGATACGCCTGCTCAACCGAGATCACAGTGTCACTCGGGCTGGAACGGTTCTGTCCTCGATGGTCGTAACACACACAGCGATAACCTTTTGCGCTGAACGCCGCGACCTGGTGTTTGAACAGACCGACGTCCCAAAATAAGGTCTCAGAAAATACCAGCACCGGTCCGTCCGGCGGTCCGCTCAATTCGTAGTAAAGCTTGCATCCATCCACGAGTTCCATGTGTCCGGTAACCGTCTTATTGGTGTTACTCATATTGTCCGCCAATGAAAAAAGCGGCACTTTGCCCGGCATTGTCGATCTGTGCAAGCCGATAAAGTTTGACGTGTCGTGTTGAATTAGACGGCACCCAACACCGTATGACGACACCGATAACTATTTGTTACCGAACAACCGCTATTCCCCTACCGACTTTTGTGGGTGGCCCTGAAGAATCCCCACACTTATCAAAGAAAAAGTATTTCATGACAATGCGCTACGCGTGGGGAACATTTACGGTGCGCCACCTGCCTTCGCTCTGTCTAATGCGGCATGGAGAACATTCGATGTCAGCGGTACCTCATGCAAGCGTTCAATGCCAAACGGCTGTAGGGCATCTTCAATCGCCGAGGCGACACAAGCACCGACGGCAATCGTTCCGCCTTCACCAACGCCTTTAACCCCCAGTGGATTCAACGGCGACGGTGTTTCCATATGTAAGATCTCGACCTCCGGTACCTCCGTCGCATAAGGCATCAGGAAATCCATAAAATTCGCGTTGCGCGGATTCCCATCCTCGTCGTATTCGATGCGCTCGTACAAAGCACCACCGATCCCTTGCGCGAGACCACCCCGGATCTGCCCTTCAACGATCATGGGATTGATCACGCGGCCACAATCGTGCAGGCAAACGTAACGCAGAAATTTCACGGTACACAATTCGGGATCGACCTCGACGATCGCCGCGTGGCCGCCATAAGCCCAAGTGGCACAAGGCGGGCTGTAATAATCGGTCGCTTCGATACCAGGGTGTGCGCCTTCGTCCAACGGCGGACGATCGTGCTTCGCACTCGAGGCAAACTGTGCGGCGGATTTACTCGATTCGCTAAACGTATAGCGCAACGGGTTTGAAATCGTTGCGACCTCAGCCAAGGTAACTTTACGCTCTGGGAATCCTTTCAGCCGCACCTCGCCATTCTCCAATTCCAGATCGATCGGCGCGACTTCGAGCATACCTGAGGCCGTCTCGAGTACTTGTTCACGTACGACCACGGCAGTCTTATACACGGCGTTACCACTGACCACGGCCGCACGGCTCGCATAGGTCGCCGCGCCCCAATCATAGGCAAGGGTGTCGCCTTCGGTGACAATGACGTCGGTCACCGCTACGCCAAGTTGATCGGCAACAATTTGTGCGAAGATCGTTTCATGGCCTTGCCCTTGTGTGGTCAGGCCGGTGTTGACATAAACTTTGCCGGTGATCGGGTGAATGCGGATATGCGCACCCTCGTACGGCCCGAGCCCGGTACCTTCGACGTAACACGCGAGCCCAAACCCGAGATAGCGATTTTCCTTGCGTGCCGCCGCTTGTTCCGCCCGGAAGCCCGCAATATCCATATGCGCTTCCAACATATCGATAGCACCTTCATAGTCACCGCTGTCGTGGCGCACTGCGAGCCCATCGGCGAATAAGAGACCTTCGCGAAGGTAGGGGAAATCATCTTTGCGGATCATATTTTTGCGTCGCAGTGCGATGCGATCCATCCCAAGTTCGTCGGCGAGTTTGTCCATCGCCCGTTCTATGGCAAAACACGCCTGCGGACGTCCACATCCGCGATACGGAGATACCGGAACGGTAGGTGTGTAGATCGCCTGAAATTTGATCCAAATATTTGGGATCCGATAGGGGCCTGCGATCGAGGTCGAGGCAACCTGCGCGACCGCAATGCCGTACGGAATGAATGCACCGGTGTCGTGCAAAAACGTGTCGCGCACCCCAAGGACTTCGCCGTCCTTGTTTGCAGCCAATTCGAGTTCGTGGACTTGCGTTCGCTCCTGATTGGAGCCAAGGAAATTTTCCGGTCGGTCCTCGATATATTTTACCGGCGCGCCAAGTTCCATCGCCGCGTTTGGCACCAGCACCTCATCCGGATAGAACAACATCACTTTCTGCCCGAAGCCGCCGCCGACATCCGGCGCGATGACCCGCACCTTGTCTTCGTCGATATCAAATATCGCAGCAAGCCCACCTCTGATAGGGATCGGGCCTTGGGTGCTATCCCAGACGGTAAGTTCCCCGGTCGCCCCATCGTAACGCGCAGCCACGGCACGACATTCCATCGGCGCCGCGGTACTGCGCTCGATGCGTACGGAGACCTTAGTGAAATGCTCGGCCTTTGCAAACGCGGCGTCGGGATCGCCCGAGGTCTGGGTAAAATCGGCAGCGATATTGCCGGCTACATCGGGATGCACGAGATGTGCCCCTTCTGCGGCCGCCGCCTCGAGTTCGACCGTTACATCGAGCGGTTCGTAGTCGACGTCGATCAACGCGGCGGCGTCTTCGGCCGTGTAACGGTCAACCGCGACGACCATCGCGATCGTCTGCCCAACATAAAACACCTCGTCGCGCGCCAACGGCCGTTGCGTGCGTGCACCGATCAGACATGGATGGGGTACCAAAAGCGGCATCTCCATATCCAGCGAGCCGATGTTGTCGCAGGTATAAACTGCAGCGACTCCCGGATACGCAAGTGCCGCGCTAACATCGATCGAGACGATCCGCGCGCGCGCGAATGGGCTGCGTAAGAACGCCGCGTGTAATGCGCCCGTCAGCGGGATGTCGTCGACATAGGCGCCCTCGCCTTTGAGGAGACGCGGATCGACATTGCGCGGGATCGGCGCGCCAAACATCTGCGTGCTCATGACTTGGCCCCCTCAACGTTGAGTAATTCGGCCGCCCTGCGTACCGCTGCAACAATATTTTGATAGCCCGTGCAGCGACACAGATTGCCGGCCAGCACCGATCGGATACCATCTTCAGACAGATCGGGTGACGGCGTTCTTTCGAAATAATTGACCAATGACATGAGGAATCCAGGGGTGCAGAAACCGCACTGCAAGGCATGACATTCGTGGAACGCTTGTTGTACGGCGTGCAAGGTACCGTCGTCGGCTGCCAGACTTTCAACCGTTCGTATGTCGGCGCCATCGGCCTGCACCGCTAGAGTTAAACACGAACGGCCTGCCCAACCATCGATGATCACCGTGCAGCAGCCGCAAACACCATGCTCGCAACCCACGTGTGTGCCCGTGAGTCCAAGTTCATGACGGAGAAAATCGCTCAATAGGCGTCTGGTGGATACTTCACGGGTGATCGCCTCGCCATTGATCGTTAGCGAGATTTCAGCCGTCGAATCGGTTGCGGCTTTCGGCGCTGCGCTCCGGATCTTTTTACTCATGCAGGTGCTCCCGCACGCGCCGCGGCGCGTACGACGTTTCTTCTTACCAAGGTTGCGAGCACCTGCTGACGATAGGCCTGACTGGCTTGAGTGTCGTCCGGTGTCTCGACCGCCTCACGCGCGGCATCGCCGGCCGCAGCAATAGCATCTTCGTCAAGGCGGCTTCCGACTAAGATTTTTTCCGCGCCATGCAAACGGATCGGCCGTGACCCGATACCACACGCGCCCAAACTTGCACTGGTGCAGTTGCCATTGGAATCTACGCTCAACACGACGCAGACCCCGGCGATGGCGTAGTCGCCCCGCCGGCGCGCGATCTCACCGAAGGCCCAACCCGTCCCGGGTGCCAGCACCGGGAAGCAGGCAGCGGTAACTAATTCATCAGGCTTCAGTGCTGTCGTTAAATGAAAACGAAAAAATTCATCCGCCGCGATCGAGCGCGCGCCATTTGGCCCGACAACTTCCACTCGCCCGTCGCAGGTCAATAACACCGACGGCAGTTCGGCAGCGGCATCGGCATGCGCCAAGCTGCCGACAACAGTCCCACGGTTTCGAATGACAAGATGCGCGACGTGGGCAAGCGTTTCACGCAACAGGGGATTCGCCTGATTAATCTCGTCGTGTATTTCGACTTGGCGTTGGCGCACCATCGCACCGATCTTGACCTCCGAATCCGTTATCTCAATTTGACTGAGTGAGGGGATCCGGCTGATGTCGATCAGGCTATCGGGCGCGCCTAAGCGGAAGTTCAAAGTTGGTAATAAACTTTGACCGCCCGCGAGGATCGCCGTGTTGTCGTTTGCAGCGCGGGCGGCAATCGCTTCTTCGATCGTGAGCGCACGTTGGTATTCGAATTGGGGTGGCTTCATGATGCGGCTTTGTGCACGCCACCTGCTTTCGCAGAAACGACATGATCATCGGGGTCTTGCCAATCGTCGGGCCAGGTGACCCCATTGGATCGTTTGATGTCTTCGAAGTACGGGCCACGGTCAAAGAACTGCGGTGTGTCGCGCTGTCCGCGCATTTTTGTGCGCAGCGCATTCGTTGCAGAATCGTCCAACACCGGCGCATCACCTTCGTTGGTAACAACAACGCCATACTCCGCGGCCGCAGCTTCGACCGACACGAGCCCACACTCGACGTCGTAGCGGACCCATTCGGCTTCTCGCTCCAGCGGATCACCCCAACCGCCACCGCCAGTCGTCACGATATGCACGACCGATCCGGCGGTAACCGGAATATTGTCGGCCATCCCGGCAACGGGGAGTTCTGCACCTTGATCGTCAACGACGTTGATGCCGTAGGTAGCGCCATGCAGGCCGCCGTTCACACCATAGGTGTTTAGCAGCGCGCGATCCGCATTCGATAGCAACATGCTGTCATCCAAAACACGCACTTGCTTGTCGTAACCGCAGCCGCCGCGGCGCAGACCAGCGCCACAGGAATCCGTCGCCAAGGCCAGCTTTTCAATCAAAACTGGATAACGAGTTTCGGAAAACTCTGCCGGCAAATTACGCGAGTTAGGTACAACGTGGACGACGTCACTGCCGTCCGCCCATGGTCGCCCAGGGCCACCGCCACCCAGGACTTCGCGGAATAAAAAGAAATCAGAACCAGTCGTGCCGCCGTGCAAACCCCATATGCGGATCGTTTCATGGTCTGCCGGCATGCGTCCGCCGGTCGCCTTTGAAAGACACGCCGCGAACACGCCAAGCGACCGTAGTAGAATGAAGAAACGCATCCCGGTTGGTTTGCCGAAATTGGGTGTCACCAGGGTGCCCTTCTCTGGAAACTTCATTTCGATGACATCGAGCACACCTTCGTTCATGTCGATCTCGGCGGCACGCTCTGGGGTGTCGGCCAAAGACCGTAATACCGGTGCCATCCATTTGCGTGCGAACTTACCGTCGGCGTAGTCTATCGGCCAATTGATTGGACCTTTTGCCTCCGGATCCGTGCCGGTGAAGTCGAGGATGATCTTCTCCGGCGTTTTCGTCATGGTTAGCCGTAATGCATGCAAGCGCGGCTCGTCCACGCCGTCATTTTCGATGTAGTCCTGCCAGTGATAGACGCCGTCGGCGATCTTCGGCAGTAGTTCGCGTCGTAGCGTCGCGGCGCAATTGTCGATGATCGCATCGAAGGCGGCTTCGAGCGCGTCCGCGCCATAGCGTTCCGCCAACTCGCAGACACGTTTAGACCCGAGCCTTGCCGCACCGATCTCGGCATCGATGTCACCTTTTAAATGTTCCGGCAAACGCGAATTACGTTCGATGATCTTAAAGGCCGCTGAATTTACAACGCCACGCTCATAGAGTTTGATTGGCGGCACGACTAAGCCTTCGGCCCACATATCGGTCGCATGCACCGGCAGGCTGCCGGGTACCGATCCGCCAACGTCGTCGTGATGACCGAAGACTTGGCTGAATCCAATCAAGCGCTCACCGTGGAAGATCGGGATCGTGGTGCACAGATCCGGCACGTGACCGATACCGCCGCTGCTGTTGTACGGGTCATTCCAGAAAAAAACATCGCCCGGATCGATCTCATCGTCGCCAAAGTATTCGAACACCGGTTCCACCAATGCGGAATAGGAGCGACCGGTAAGCTTGCGACCGCGCGCATCGAATAGCGCAACCCGATAGTCGTGTTGATCTCGGATCATGGGCGAGCGCGAGGTACGCTCGACCGCAGCCTCGATTTCGAGTTCGGCCGACCTCACGGTACCGAGGATCACTTCGAGCTCTACTGGACCAAGCTGGCCTGCGGTTCTTCCACTCATGATCGTTTCTCCAAAATCAAATTGCCAAAGGCATCCACTGTCAGTGACCAGCCCGCGGGAACGACTACGGTCGAGCCATACTCCTCGACCACAGCAGGTCCCACGAGTGTACTGCCGGCGCCCAAGTCGGGCCGGTTGTAGATGGGGCAGTCACTCCAGCCGTCACCGCGCCAGTAGACCGGACGCTGACCTGTTGGAATAGCATCTGTGCCTTTTTCGATTTCTGCAACCTTTGGTCGGTGGATACTGCCGAGTGCCTGCACCCGTAGGTTCACCAATTCGACGTCTTGCTCGCCTTCATATTGAAAGCCGAACGTATCATGGTGCACGCGGTGAAAATCCTTCCATAAAAACTCAACCGCATCATCCCCGACCGTCCCTGGCGGAACCGATACCTCGATTTCGTGGCCTTCGCCGACGTAACGCAAATCGCCGGAGCGAGTCAAAATAACCTTGTCCGGTGCAACGCCCTCGGCGGCGATCTCGTCGCGACCGCGGTCTTCGATATCGCGCCACGCGGCATCGATCTCATTGGTGTCCGCGACCGAGCGTTGGCGCACGAGTGTGCGGATGTAATCGCGCTTAATATCCGATACATGTAGACCAAAGGCCGAAAGGTTGCCCGGATCGGGGGGCGAGATGACAATTGCGATATCGAGAAAGTCGGCAACGTCTGCAGCAAACATGCCGCCGGCACCGCCGAATGCAATGAGCGCGTAGTTAGCCGGGTCGCGACCGCGATGCACTGTTACCTGACGGATCCCGTGGACCTGATTGGCGGCGGCGATTTCAAACACACCGGCCGCGGCTTCCTCAGCACTCATATCAAAGCGGCTGCCGAGCGCTTGATACGCCGCGCGGGCGGCGTCGACGTCGAGGACGATCTCTCCACCAACTAACGCACCCGGCAATCTGCCCAGCACGACCGCGGCGTCAGTTACTGCGGGCTGGCGACCACCACGGCCGTAGCAGATTGGGCCGGGATCGGCGCCACCACTTTGCGGACCGACTTTAAGGCCACCATAGTCATCGACCCAGGCGAGCGAACCGCCCCCGGTACCCACCGTCGCAATATCCAACATTGGCGTCTTGACCGGATAATTTTCGACCAGTGAATGACTCGTGACATGCGGGGTGAGTTTTTCGATCAACGAGACGTCGGTTGAGGTACCCCCCACGTCTAAGGTCAAGATGTCCTCATAGCCTGCGAGTTGTGCCATATGGGCCGCGCCGAGGACGCCGGCGGCAGGACCTGAAAGCAACATTGTCACCGGTCGCTCGGCTGCAGTTTGGTCGCTAACGACGCCACCGTTCGATTGCATAATTAAAAGCGATGGGCCCTTGCCGTTTGAACTCACTTTTGCCGCCGCGCGTTGGAGATAGGTCTGGCAGTAAGGTTTGACCATCACATCGATCAGCGTGGTCATCGCGCGTTCGTATTCACGATACTCCGGTAGCACCACTGAAGAGAGCGAGACGAAGAGATCGGGAAAATGTTCGGCGATGATCTCTCCAACGCGTCGCTCGTGTGCATCATTGGCGTAGCCGTGCATCAGACACACACCAACACAGCGCACGCCTTTGTCATTTAATGCACCGACCGCTTTGACAACCGCATCTTCGTCCAAGGGCGTGATCTCCTCGCCTTTGAAGGTCATGCGCCCCGGCACTTCGCGGACCAGGTGTAGCGGTACGAGTCGTTTCGGTTTCACCCAGAAGAACGAATTGCCGTAACCATCCGGCACCGACTGGCGGGCGATTTCAATGATGTGGCGGAATCCTTCGGTGACCAAAAGCCCTAGACCATCGAACTTGTGTTCGAGTACTGCATTGGTCGCGACCGTTGAGCCATGCAGCAATTGGCCGACGTCGCTCGATTTGAGCTTTGCCGCCTTGGTTGCCTTGTTCAAGCCCTCAACTAAGCCGATGCTAGGGTCGCTCGGGGTTGATGGCGTCTTAATGGCGTAGTGCGCGCCGGAAACATCGTCAATGGCGACCACGTCGGTGAATGTTCCACCAGTATCAATAGCGACTCGTAAACTCATGATGGCTTTGGTCTAGGCTTTTATATACAAGACCTTAAAGCATACCTCCCGGATTTTGTAATGGCCATGGCCAGGCGAGTTTTGCCTGGGCCGCAGGCCAAATAATTGCTTATCGAAAACTGGTGCGAAACACCCAAATCAACCCAGGCAGCCTGCCCAAACCTAGGCGACAGGCACCTCCCATGTCTCGCTAGCTCACTAGTTTGGCCAGTCGCCCTGATCGAGTTCTGCGTTACCATCCACATGCCTATGCTCAGACATTCTGTGCCACGTGTTGGGCCGCTTCCCCGGCGCGCAATAGAACTTTGGAGAGTGAAACCATGACAGTAGGAATCGAAAACAAGGTCGTCGTCATTACCGGTGCGAGTAGCGGCTTGGGCGAAGCGGCCGCCCGGCGTCTTGCAAGCGATGGCGCTAAACTTGTCCTGGGTGCTCGTCGACTGGATCGGCTCCAGGCCATCGCCGACGACTTGGAACTCGACAAGGAGGCGGTCGTGCAAATGGATGTGACGCGTTGCGAAGAGGTCCAAGGTCTCGTCGACCAAGCGGTAGCGATGCACGGGCGCATCGACGTCATGATTAACAATGCAGGTTTGATGCCGCACTCACCGTTAGAACGCTGCAAGATCGCCGATTGGGACCGCATGATCGATGTGAATTTGAAGGGCGTGCTTTACGGGATTGCCGCCGCCCTGCCACAGATGAAAACCCAGAAGAGTGGTCAAATCATCAACGTGTCATCGGTTGCGGGGCATAAAGTACGACCGACATCCGCCGTCTACGCCGCCACCAAAACAGCCGTACGCGTAATCTCGGAAGGACTCCGCCAGGAGGTAAAGCCTTACAACATTCGTACCACCGTCATCTCGCCGGGTGCGGTTGCGAGCGAGCTGGCCGATAGCATTACCGAGAGCGACATCTCCGAGGCCATCCATAATTTCTATCAGGAGCACGCGATCCCAGCCGACTCTTTCGGAAACATGGTCGCCTTCGCCGTCTCGCAACCCAAGGACGTTGACGTCAATGAGATCCTATTTCGCCCGACCAGTCAGGAGATATAAGCAGGAAAACCTGACATCAAAATTGTAGACGGCGCGACGGCCAAGAGGAGATCTTCGTTGCAAAAAAGAAAACCCGCCGAAGCGGGTTCCCGTCATCAAGTGTATAGGGGTTACTTATGCGGACTTTCGTTTTCGCCCGTAGCCTAACCCAGCTAAGCCAAGACCCATAAGGGCAACAGTTGTCGGTTCGGGGACGGCGGCCGCCGCTACCCATTGCACTGCGAAAAATTCATCGTTGGCGAACTCTCCGCCGGGCCCGATCCCCAGTGATGCATCGCCATCCGATGCGGTACCGTCGAATCCATCGGGGAAAAAGGAAATGGACTGCACTCCGTTGTCGGCAAGATTGCCCGAGCCGTTGACAATCAGTGGCACCAGACCGGACGAATCAATAATTGTGTCATCGCCGATGGCCACATCCGCCAAGGTGTATACCTCGCCAAATACGAGTAGGTTCAGATCGGTGATTGCCGCATTGGACAGAAATTGAAACGCATCGCCGTCGAAACTACTGTCATCGAACTGGACAAAGCCCGAGACACCTGCGACACCAGTGGCGTTGAAGTTTATTAGCGTCGCTTCGGCGCCTACCGCACCGAAAAGCAGCACTACTGAGAACACAAATTTGCGAAAAAGCATCGAATTGTCTCCTTGCGTCGTGTGTAGATTGAAAAGTGTTGACGTTATTGGTGGATATTCTGTGCCGGATATGAGTTTCCTTGTAAATTCATAATGTTATGGGGTATTTGCTGAACTTGATTCGGAATGTTGTAAAATCCATTGACACTTTTTTCAATGGAATTCCTGCGAAATTACCATTAAATCACGCAATACCCTCAGAGATTTTCAAAAATATATATAAATATCATGTAGTTACGCTATATTCCCGAGATCCAGGCCAGTGTAAAAAATCCTGACAGGCTGGTGTGCGTCGATGATAAAGGGGTCGGAGTCAATTACGATAGTTCGACGGTCCGTCAACAAAATAGCGATATGCGACTCACATTCGTGCTCTTCCTCACCCAAGCGTTGGACTCTCCAGATGCGCACGATACTCAGCGATAGGGTGTGATGTTGCTTGGAGAGCATTTTCCCATTGCACAACATAACCCAGGTTCTCTGCTGTTATTGCGCGGCTTCCTTGCCACCACGCTTCCTCACCTTGGTCGCTGTCTGCTTACTTAGGCGTCCTTTTTATCCGCAGCAGAACTTCCAATCTTCGTAATTTACTCCGACCCCATTTTTGATTTTTCAATCTTCGTAATTTACTCCGACCCCATTTTTGATTTTTGGCTTGCAATTTGTCGGTGCGTACCTCATGGTGCCCGCGCGACTTTCGTTTTGGCTTATCTCTTCGGTTCGAGCCGGATCCTCCGGCCTCTAGTTCAAAGACAACCCACTACAGTTCAGTTGTTCGTATACGCGCCCGATTTGCGCGCGGTAATTCTTGTTATGGAGGCCACTATATGGCTATCGGAACAGTTAAATTTTTCAACCCTACCAAGGGCTTCGGATTCATCGCACCAGAAGATGGTGCGACTGATGTATTTGTACACGTCAGCGCACTAGAGCGTGCCGGCATGAATACATTGAGTGAAGGGCAACGCATCAGCTACGAGGTCGTCACCGAACGCGGTAAGTTGGCTGCTGACAATATCAGCGCAGCATAAATCCGATCCCGACACCGCGACGGTGCGGGGAAAGCATGAGAAAGGCGGTTGTGATGACCGCCTTTTTTTTTGCGTGTGTCGAGCGGTATTTCGTGTAATCGTAGCGGTCGCTCATCCCTCGTTAAGAGCCGTTCGCGCCGCTATCGGCGGGGGATAGCTTGCGGCCAATAACGGATGGATAAATGGGGATAAATGGGGATAAATGGGGTCGGAGTCAATTACGATAGTTCGACGGTTCGTAAGCAATATAGGACTGTGCGACTCATATTCGTGTTCTCCACACGCGAGAGCTGGACTCTCAAGATGCTTACCATACTCGGCGATAGTGTGTGACGTTGCTTGACGAGCATTTTCCCATTGCACAACATGACCCGGGTTAGCTGCAATGTAATTGCGCGGCTTCCTCGCCATCACGCTTCCTCACCTTGGTCGTCGTCTGCTTACTTAGTCGTCCCTTTTATCCGCAGCAAAACTTCCAATCTTCGTAATTTACTCCGACCCCATTTTTAAATTTACTCCGACCCTGAAGGATCCCCACGAATTAGTCTTGATAGAAGACATTGTGAACCAACTTGATACGGTGTTCATCAGCCGCATTCAGTTGGCGCCTGTCGATGTTTAATCGACGGTCTTGGATCGCTCGCCGACCGAGATAGATGACAG
>JAJFJQ010000037.1 GCA_021773835.1 Gammaproteobacteria bacterium | reverse complement strand
CTCACCGTTAGCCGCGTATTGCTCCTGCCATTTATAAAGCTGGTTCCGACGGATACCCAGTTCTCGCGCAACATCCGTCGCTGGTCGCTCTGATTCACGCATTAAGCGCAGCGCTTCTAGTTTGAATTCTTTGGTATAACTCGCTCGTTTCTTCATCGTCGGATACCTCTCATCGGCGACGATAGTCGCCTTAGAGGAGTATCCGAACAATGAACAAACGAGCAAGTTATACCAAAGAATTTAAATTGGAGGCCCTGAGGCTGTCCCCTTTGGTTCACCCCAAAATTTGCTCTGCTTTTTCAATCAATTCTTCTGGGCCTTCCAGGTGCATTTTTAGGTCGCTGAGCTTTCTACCACGGAACGTTATTTTCAGACGTTCGCCAGTGGAAGATTTCACCCTCCCTAATTTATTCCGAAGTTGTTTTACGATGTCTTTAAGCGCTGCGTTTTCGAGAGCCTCACCAATTTGGTTGGGTTGAACTTTCCGGCCGTTAATTTCGTAACTCACATCAATCATCCTAGGTCTCCATAATTCAATCCTACTTAGCTTTTGTGCCCCGCCCAGTGTCTCCCCGACCTGGGTTGGGTATTGATTCCTTTTGCGTGGTGTTTTTGTGTCGATTAGCGTATTGCTCGGTTACGAAGCGACCATTTTTTGAACTTCGGTGCCCGGGGTGAGAATTTTTTGATTTTGGCATGTCTCTGTCTCCTAAGTTGTTGAGATTTAATAGATACTGGTATTTAGTTCAGTAATGGTTTACATTATATATTAATTATTTGATTTGTAAACTTCGACGTTATGTTAATCGAATGATTGTCTGGAGAGAAAACGATGCTAGGTAGCCGATTAAAGTTAGCGAGAAAAAAGGCTGGTTTAAGCCAACGTGCCGTCGTGGATGCGATAGACGGAATGGTTTCTGCTATGGCCATTAGCAAATATGAAACTGGCGAGATGACACCTAGTTCGGACGTTTTAATCGCGCTTTCCAAAGCTCTCCAGGTCACCTTGCCTTATTTGTTAGATCCACAAGAACTTACCCTTGAAGAAGTGGATTTTCGAAAAAAATCAACCACCACGGCAAGAGAACGTGCGGCCGTTGAAGCCGAAGTCTTAGAGTGGGTTGGAAGCTATCTTCAGATTGAACAAATTCTCGGTCTCGAAAGTGTCAAATGGAACGCCCCGTTTGCTCCTCGCGCGATAAAACAGATTGAAAATGCTGAAAAAGTTGCGCGCGATCTGCGGGGCAATTGGGAGCTTGGCGAGGATCCGATTTTGAATATGACTGAGCTCTTAGAAGAAAAAGGGCTGAAAGTATTGATACGAGACTTGCCGATTAAGGTGTCCGGACTTACTTGTTTGGTACAAGGGAGCGCTTTACCACAGCCTGTACCGGTGATCGTAGTAAACCGTAGGTTTCCTTTAGAGCGTCGCCGCCTAACGTTGGCGCATGAACTAGCGCATCGTCTAATAGACGGTAAATATCTCAATGAAAAGGACGTAGAAAAGGCGGCAAATCGATTCGCCGGTGCGTTCTTGGTTCCAGCCTCGCATTTAGAAAGAGAAGTCGGTGCTCTTCGACACGCACTTGGGTATCGAGAGCTGATCACTTTAAAGAGAATTTATAGGATTAGCGGGGCGGCGTTGCTTGTGCGCATGCGCGATATCGGAATCATTGATAATGGCGTTCTTAGCACCGCATTTCAAACCATTGCCCGGTCTTGGCGCACGTCTGAACCTGACCAAATTGAGGAAGAAAATGAGCGTGGGCAACGAGAATGCGAGCGGCGGTTCGAACGTCTGTGTTATCGGGCGCTTGCCGAGCAGCTAGTGACGCTTGCCAAAGTGTCCGAGCTTCTCCAGCGTCCAGTTGACATTGTTGAGCAAGAGCTACGTGGGTCTAATGCGGATCATAATCAGTGACACATCGTGCTTAATCGACTTGCGTAAAGCGGATTTACTAGATGCGTTTATCAACACGCCTTTCGAAAGGGTAATTCCTGACGTAATTTTTGAGCAGGAGCTCATAGAGTTTACGAGCGCACACTACGAGATATTAACGCACGGAGTTGAAGTGCAGTCTCTACCGCCAGAGGGTGTCAACAGAGCGATTGAGGTAAATCGACTCAATCCCGTATTAACCCTTAACGATAGTTTTGCTTTCGCTTTAGCCGAATCGACGGAAAATAGCATTCTTCTTACCGGCGATCGAAACTTGCGCCTATTTGCGAAATCGAACGACTTGGAAGTACACGGCGTATTGTGGATGTTAGAACAAATTCGGATTTCAACAGACGTAGAGGTTAAAACGCTAGTTGATGTCCTAGAAATATTTCACACCGATCCAACGGTTCACTTGCCGACTAATGAAATTACTCGAATGATCACTAAATACAAAAAGATAATAGACCGCAAAAAATAACAATTAACGTAATCACTATTTAGCGAACCCAGAAACAATCGTCCGTTCCTGGCCGTTCGCGTAGATGGCATGAAGCAAAACGAACGGCCGCTATTAGGGGGCTGATGCATATGCTGCTCTGTGGGCTCGTCTGCTCAGCTCGAAACTACGATTTGAACCCGTATGTTGAAGTCTAAGTTTTTTCCAATAATTGGCGGTCGTTAGTGCGCCGGTTAGGGCTGTGTTATACCTGTTTGAAATAGCAAAGAGGATCTCTGCCTGCTGCAGGCACTGCTCTACTATGCTGGGCAGATCTCCGTCACCTTTTCGGAGTAACCTTAATCCCCTTAGCTCAGCATCACGAATGTCTCATGCGGGTCGATATCGCAGCCGTCTATTGGATTTTCACGGGGCGTACAATGGCTGTCTTACGGACTGTGACAAATTTGACTTCAAAC
This sequence comes from Gammaproteobacteria bacterium, assembly GCA_021773835.1. Taxonomy (GTDB): domain Bacteria; phylum Pseudomonadota; class Gammaproteobacteria; genus UBA11873. The sequence continues at coordinate 61,079 of JAJFJQ010000037.1, read as the reverse complement.
CGACACAGTCCAGAAATTGCCGCCTAATAACGCTTCATCACTTCAGTAGCAAACTCGCCAAGATTCTCGCGACTGGCCTCAGCCGGCGGCAATATCGTCAGCTCCGTTAACCCCGCGCGTTCTGCCGCGCGGATGCGCTCGATGATTTCACTGGCGCTGCCTACCAACGATGTCCCTTCGATCGCCGCAGGAGTGACGAACTGTCGCTCTGCTTCAACGAGGTAGGTGCTGTGCCCGTCGTGCAATTGCAGGTAGCGTCTGTCCGCGGGCGTCTCCATGCTTTCAACGTAGGCACAGTACTGTTCCCAGGTATCACGAAATGCCTCCGGTATGACTTCCTCGCGTCCGGTCTGGGCGTACACTTCGTAGACGAAATGTAATGCCGTCGTCACCCACGCGCCGCAGGCATCAATGACTCGCTGGGACGCTAGCGTTTCTCCGGCTCGCAACACGACGACCGCGGTAACGGCGGCGAGATGGAAAGGATCCGGAAGCTGCCGTCCGGCGTGCTCCGCGCCTTCTTTGACCAATGCGAAATGATCCTGGAGTACCGTCGGGTCTTCATACAATAAGGTGGTCAATCCGTCACCGTACTCTCCGGTGACGGCGAGCGCCCGCGGTCCATTGGCAGCGATGTAGACCGGTATTTCTGGCGTTAATTCGCGAAACCCGTGGTCGGGGTGTAGGAAGCGGATGGGTCGGGTGACGCCATCGAGGGTGTAGTCGACTTCTTCGCCGCGTAATAGCGCGCGGACTACCCGCAAATATTCGCGAAAGGCGTCGATCTTTTGTGGTCGCATACCCATCACACGCATGGCGGTGTGGCCGGTGCCCAACCCCAGGAACACGCGACCAGGGGCGAGCTGGTTAATCGTGGCAATCGAATGTGCGGTAACGGGTGCTATGCGAGTGCGCGGGATCGAGACGCCGGTGCCGATCTGAATGCGCGAAGTATGTTCGGCCGCGAGCGCCAGCGTTGCGTAGCAATCCGACCAAATCATCTGAGAATCGGGAACCCACGCCCGATCGTAGCCAAGCGCCTCGGCGTCGGCGATCAGTCGCCAATCGTCGATCCGCGTTGGAAAAATAATGCCGAATTCCATTGGTCCGCTCCTATGGCAGGTAGGTAAAGCGAGTTACGCGAGATGTTCAAACGTACTCAGGGCGTCAAGGTGATACCGTTTGACGAGAAAAGTAGACGCTACCTTGTCACCCAATCTGTTCCTTCTTACCGTCCGCATGAACAGCAAAACGACCCGCATCACGTTCGTGAACAGGTGCCGAGTCTTGCCATGGCCAACCGCCAAAGCCGGTACTGTGATAATCGCTAAACGCTTGTTCCAACTCTTCGCGAGTATTCATCACAAACGGCCCGTAATGCGCGACGGGTTCGCCAATCGGCCGGCCTTCTAATAACAATAGGCGTGCCGATTGTTTTACCGCATGAATGCGGACCTCTGCATCCGCTTTCACCGCGATCAAATGATCAACCGGAACGGTCGTGTCGGCGACTTCGATTTCGTCGCCAGCATAGAAGTACAGCGTCCGGTTCGCCTCAGGAACTGTTGCTGGCAACGTCCAGCTTGCGCCAGCGTCGATATCGATGGTCCAAATATTGACGTGTGCGTCGTCTTTTGTGGCCCACGAATTCGGCGGCGTTTGCGGGCCGCGGCGATCGAGATAGTTACCGGTAACAACGCGAACGGAAGTGTTTCGTCCCTGGTCGTCTCCTTGCATAACCGTTTGAATGGAATCGCGCCACAGCATGGTGAAATGTGGATCGACCATCTTGTCGGCCGCCGGTAGGTTTAACCACACTTGAAACATTTCGAGCGGGTTGTTTTGTTCCTCATGAATTAATGGAAACATCTCGGCATGTTGGATACCTTTACCAGCGGTTAGCCATTGCACATCACCAGGTCCAAAGCGCGCTGTTGCGCCTAATGAATCGGCGTGGTCAACGTATCCTTGATTGACGACCGTCACCGTTTCGAAACCTCGGTGCGGATGTTGCGGAAAACCCGGGACGGTGTCGCCGTGATACATGCGCCAACCATTTCTCGTATCGAAGTCTTGACCGATCTGGCGGCCGGCGAGCGATGCCGCGGGTCCGAGGTCGGCGTTGCCAGCGGGGTAGGGATCGTTGTGGTAGGCGCAGAACAGAAACGGATCGCGCGTTTGCCAAGGAAAGGAAAGTGCTGTTACCGATTCGATAATGTTGTCGTGTTTATTTTTGATCATCGGCTTATTTTAGCCGCCTGTGTCGAAAATTGCGTGCTGAATCGAACTGGCGTTACGCAGTTTGCCTAACCCTAATGATGGTATTGCGCCACTCATGCGCCGAGGGAAAGTCAACAAGCGAGCCCCGTTACTGCTTTAAAATCTCCGCCGCACACGCTCATCATCATTAGACGCCAGGTCGCGGAAGGTTTTCGTGGCCTGTTCGTGGAACCTATCGGCTTCCCCTTCGAGACTGCGCGACCGTCTCAAGCCACCCGCGGTGGTCTGTCGCCTTTGCGGCGGTCGGACCCAACCCGCCATTCCTGATCCGTGCCCCGCAGTCGATATTTTCCGCTAATATGACATCAGTACGTTCGGGATTTCGATTACAGCTTCTCGATAAACCACGCCTACCGGGCCGACGACGCGGGCATCGATGGCATCTGGAGGAAACAATGCAGGCGAAGACATCTAAACGCAACGGTGGTGCGAGCGCACGCCGGACGTCGGTCGACGCGGTTGTCATCGGCGCCGGCTTTGCCGGCCTGTATATGCTGCATAGGCTGCGCAAACTCGGTCTCTCCGTTGTCGTGTTCGAACGTGGTGACGGGGTCGGCGGCACTTGGTATTGGAATCGCTACCCCGGCGCGCGTTGCGATACCGAGAGCATGACCTACTCGTATTCGTTTTCAGGAGATCTCGAACAGGAATGGGAGTGGTCGGAGCGCTATGCGCTGCAATCCGAAATTCTCGCGTATGCGAATCATGTTGCGGAACGTTTCGACTTGTTGCGCGACATCGAATTGAACACGGCGGTGAGGTCCGTCGTTTTCGACGAGCTTGAACAAACCTGGCAGGTCACCACGGAAGGCGGCGAGAAAGTCTCTGCGCGCTTTTGTATCTCGGCGGTCGGGTGTCTGTCCGCAGCAACAATGCCTGATTACCCGGGGCTCAAGGATTACACCGGCGAGTGGTACCACACTGGGCGCTGGCCGCACGAACCTGTGAGCTTCGCCGGTAAGCGGATTGGTATTATCGGCACCGGCTCTTCCGGCGTGCAATCGACCATCGCTATCGCCAAAGAGGCGGCGCACCTCCATGTCTTTCAAAGAACACCGAACTACAGTATTCCAGCCTGGAACGGACCTTTGGCACGCGAAGATGCGGCGAAGCTCAAGGAGAATTATGCCGCGTGGCGCGAGGCCGCACGTTACTCACAGATCGGTATCCCGTTCGAGAGCAATGGCAAGTCCGCAAAATCGGTGCCGGTGGAGGAGCGTGAACGTGAATTCGAAGCCGCATGGGCAGAGGGTGGGTTCAATTTCGTCATGTCTTATCCAGACTTGCTCATGGACATCGAATCGAACCGCACGGCGGCGGATTTTGTAGAGCGCAAGATCCGCGCGACGGTGAACGATCCCGCCGTCGCGGATCTACTGATCCCAAAAGACCATCCGATCGGGACGAAGCGTCTGTGTGTCGACACGGGCTACTATGAAACCTTCAATCGTGACAACGTCACCCTCGTCGATATTCGCAACGCCCCGATCGAAACGATTACCGCCGAGGGTTTGCGCACGCGCGATGCGAGCTATGCGCTCGATGTCATCGTGTTTGCGACCGGTTTCGATGCGATCACCGGGCCGCTGCTCAAGATTGATATCCGTGGCCGCGGCGGCGAACGTCTCGTCGACAAGTGGGCGGAAGGGCCGCGTACCTACCTTGGTCTCGCGACCGCCGGGTTTCCAAACCTATTCATGATCACCGGACCCGGCAGTCCTTGTGTACTGAGTAACATGCTGACGTCTATAGAGCAGCATGTGGACTGGATGGTCACGTGCATCGAACGTATGCGCGACGAGGGATCCGCTACCATCGAGCCGAACGTGCAGGCCGAGGATGACTGGGTTAAGACCGTGCATGAAGTTGGGCACACGACGCTCTATCCGATGGCAAATTCCTGGTATACCGGCGCAAATATCCCGGGCAAGGTCCGTATGTTTACCCCCTACGCCGGTGGCGTGGGAACATATCGGCAGATTTGTGATGCCGTGGCGGAAAAAAACTACGAAGGATTTACATTTACGCCCACCGGCGCGAGATCTCGAGTCAGCGACGACCGTCCGGCCGTGCAAACGCAGGGGCGTTGAACGCGTTTAAACGCGCCGTGCATTGAAGCGGCGCGGCACCGACCTACCCGCAAAAGCCTGGTTTCGTTGTAGCGTCGGGCTAAGCGGTGCCTTCGTTTCGTTGTGAAATAAATCCACGACGGGAATTAACTAAGCGCACCACCACTGCGGCACGTCAAAATCTCCGCCGCACGCGCTCGGCGTCATTAAACACAATAGCGCGGAAGGCGTCGGTGGCTTGTTGGTGGAGCTGGATCGCTTCCGCTTCGAGGTCGCGCGACGGCCGTGGGGTAAGCGTGAAATGATTGTAGCGATCTTCACCGCGTACCAGGGTTGCAGTATCCCAATCCATGGCAATTTGGCGGCTCGAGGTCGGAATGTAATGCATCGATAAGCCGATCCGGCGATCGTTCGAGGCATTCGGCGTTGATGCATGGGCGATGCGCACATCATGTAACGAGATCTGGCCGGGTGCGAGTTCCATCGATACCGCCTCGGACTCATCTATCGGCACGTCTATCATCTGGCCGCGCGAGAGCATATTGTCTTCACCGAATTCATCGCGGTGGGGCATGAGATCGCGCCTGTGGCTGCCGGGTAGGATACGCATGCAACCGCTTTCTAGCGTTGCCGGTGACAATGCCAACCACGCGGTCACGAAGTCGTCGGTGTCGAGGCCTACGTAAAGCTTGTCTTGATGCCAGGCCACGAAGGTGTCGCTCATCGGCTCCTTGATCCACCACACCGTGTTCCAGCACAAAATATCTGGCCCGATGATGTCCTCAACGGCATCGAGGATCGTTGGGTGCCGGATCAATTCGTCGATCCAGGTGTACAGAAGATGCGATTTGCTGCGTTCGGGACCGACGATTGCATGTCCTTGTGCAGCCTCAATGGCTTCCAGGCGCGCGCGGCAATCCGCCGCCTCTAGGCCCGTTAAAACATCGAGCGGGGAGTAAAAGCCCTGCTCTTGGTATTGCGCCAGTGCGGCAGCGCTGAGGATTTTGCCCATGTCCGATTTCTCACAAGCCATGTAACGCTAATATTCGTTGCTACCCGAATATTAAATCGAGTGGCCAAGACGTCAAGCCGTGCGCCACGCAGCGACAGACTGCAGCGCAGTGCGGCGGGGGCGATCAGCCAAGTTAAGCAGCTAGTCATGATCGCCGGGGCGCCGCACTTACACTCAGATCACCGTTCAGTGGGGTGGTTGGCGCAGTTTGTGCGGCGTTTCAACCGCGACTTCGCCCAAATGAGATGCAAGTCCGTAAAATTGTGCAACAAATCAGCCAGAATCTGTGCCATCTCCGAAACTTTAGACGGATGGGATCCGCGGTTTCGCGAGGAGGGATAAGGTCAATGAAGCAATTCAGGAGGATGGGCGCCAGCGTGAATTCTTTGAAAACACGGCTACCGCGTCAACTGCCATGATGAACCAAGTAAATCCTGCCATGGAAGCACGCATGCGGCGTCTGACGCCGATCAATCAGCTACCGTCTCGCTACCAGGACAACGTGATCCGACAGGGTGACGTGCTAAGTTTTGCTCGAGGATCGCGGATATTCCTCGAGGGTTCCGACGATGAATATGTGCATTACCTGCTCGAGGGGCGGGTTGCCATGTTGATTAACGGTTTTGCCGCGCGTTATCTCTCGGGGAACAGCGATACAAGTGCCTACCCGCTCGATGAAGGCGGCAAAGAGCGGACCTGTACGGCGTCGGTCGAGGAAGCTGCTAAAGTTTTCCGGATTGAGCATGCCGCGCTGCAGCGCCAGATAGATATGGCGGCATCCGCCACCACAACGAAACTCGATGAAGTAATTGATATCACCGAGGTAACGCCGTCGACGTCCGACGCTGTTAAGTCTTCCTCAATGACCGGATCTCCCGTCATGCCCGAGCCGGCGGACACGACACTGCCGGATGCCGTTACCATCAAGCGGCTGGAAGTCGGTGAGGATGAGGGCGTGGATGAATCTGTCACGGCCGCGTCAGTCTCGGATAGCACGGAGATCGCACCAGCGGATCCTGAGTTCTACAGCGATACTCAGTACGGTCAAGGGTTGGCCGCCCTAGTAGAGGAGATCCGCTCCGATAGTGAAAAGATTGCAAACCAACCAGTCGCTGATCGCGCCGAGACAACCTTAACCGGGACTACCGAGCTCAATCTTGGTGACGAATTTTTTGATCTCGAATTTGGGCAAAGCGAGTCGACCGCGGCAATAGACGAGTCGCCACAGGCGCGCACGCCCGAGATTGCAGAGTCCGCGACGCAAGATTGGATCAGCAAGGCCTTCAAGGAATCTGAAGACAGGTTTCGCGAGCAACTGGAGAGTGCTCTCGTAGCGGAACGCGCCCATGCAGAGCAGCTTGTTCAGGAGCGGGTTGCGCACGTTGGGAAACGTGCTGAGGAAATGATCCGCGAGCGGTTAGTCGAGGCGCGTGCGCGCGACAAGGAGCGCATCGAGGCATTGGAAGCGCAATTGCGTGAACGCTATGGCCGGCTCGAACAGGTGGCAAATAAGATCACTCATCAAAAGGCAGAGATCCAACGCGCACGTCGCCACTTAGAGCAAAAATTGCACGCCGCCGCTGAGCTACATCGCGAATTGTCGACACTCGGGCAGACGATGACCCAACAAATCGACAATCTCGAGGAGATGATGCCGGACGAGGGGGCGGGATTGTCCCGGTAAGCCGACACTACGAACTATTTGTGCGCTGAGACGCCACTTAGTGGCGGACGCTAGGCGCGCAAGATTACCGCGCGGTCACTTCTGTCGATCGTCTTGATCCTGCCAACATTATTTATCTTCCTGTTGAATATCGTTTCCTAGTCGCGATGCTGTCCGTATACGATAGCGTCAGAGCAAGCTAGGGGACGAGACAATGGCAGAAATTGGCGAAATTGATTACAGCGATTTCGAGGTCGACAAGTCGGCGACGTATCCGGACTTGAAGGATCGCGTTGTAGTCATCACGGGCGCCGGTCAAGGCATCGGCCGTGGCTATGCGCATTATTTCGCGGCCCAGGGGGCAATCCCAGTGATCGCCGAAATCAATGGCGAGGCCGGCGACAAAGTGGCGGACGAAGTGCGCGCTAAGCATGGCCCTGCGCTTTCCATCCAACTCGACGTTACCGATCTCGACTCGGTAACAAGCATGGTGGACAAGACCTTGTCCAAATTCGGTCGCGTCGATTGTTTGATCAACAACGCCGCGGTGTTTTCTAAGATCACCATGGCGCCGTTTTGGGAGCTGCCGGTTGACGAATGGAAGGCCGCAGTCGATGTGAACATCACCGGCGCCTTCTTTTGTGCACGAGCTGTGGTGCCGGCAATGCAGGAAGCAAACTGGGGCCGGATCATCAACGTGTCTTCGGCGACGTTTTTGATGGGGCTGCCGAACTACCTGCATTACATCACCACGAAGTCGGCGATGGTTGGGATGAGTCGCTCGATGGCGCGCGAGTTGGGGCCGTGGAATGTTACGGTTAACACGTTTTGGCCGGGGGTTATGCAAACGGAGATCGAGCGCCCCTCGGTACCGAACGAGCGGTTTAAGGAATACACCGCGCGGCAGGCGCTGCCGCGTCAGGGCACGATCCATGACCTCGCGAAACCGGTCCTGTTCCTTTGTTCGGAAGAGGCGGGATATATCACCGGCCAGAGTCTGCAGGCCGATGGCGGCTTGACGTTTGTATAGCAAAAGCCGTCATTAGCGTGCATCTCGTTTTCGCTCCGACGGGTTTGAGAACGGATGGTCCGTCAGCACATTGCGAAAACTGTAGACCGATGTTGCGACGCTAAACATGTACAGAAAATCAGCAGCAAGACGTAAGGATTTCGACTACCCGATTACCAAGGCCGACAGTCACGCCTTGGAGTTTGAGCCCGGAGCACTTCGAACGTACTGTCATTGAGTGAGCCGCCGATAAACCGGCCGAAGTATGAAACGGGACCCACGCTAACCGGATGATCCACCGTTTGCTTCCCGGGCATTGCGCCCGGTACCCTACGCTGTGCAGCGAACAACGCATTAAGCAACCAAGAGGACATCTACCTTGACTGGAAACACCCCCTGCGGGATCGCAATTCCCCAAGTCGTCGACAACGCGGCCTATCTGACAGAACTCCACGACTTTCTGAAACGGGCCGATGCGCTTGGCTTCGAGAGTGTATGGACGCAGGAGGGAATCCTCGGCAAGTTTCCGTTATTGGAGCCCTTGAGTTTGTTGTCGCACGCCGCGGCGTTGACAACAAATATGCGCTTAGGTGTTTCGATCATGTTGCTGACCTTGAGGAACCCGATCCAACTGGCAAAGACCTTGGTGACGATCGATCAATTAAGTGGTGGTCGCTTAGATGTCGGGGTTGGGGCAGGTGGCCACGTGGACGAAGGGATATTCGGTTATTCGAAGGAGCGCCGGATGCGTCGGTTCGCCGAAGAGATCGCGGTGATGAAGGCGCTGTGGGGCGACGACGGTGCCTCGGTGTCGGGGACCTTCTGGAATTTTGAGAACCAATCAATGAATCCGAAGCCGGTGCAGTCGCCGCATCCGCCAATTTGGTTTGGTGCACGTAGCGAGGTGGGGATCCGTCGCGCGGTGCGTTTGGGTGACGCGTGGATGGGCGCGGGCTCTTCCTCGACCGAAGCATTCGTTAAGCAAATGGAGGTGGTGCGCCGCGAGCTCGACGCTGCGAACCGCGATCCCGCGACATTTAAGATATCCAAGCGCGTCTACATCGCCGTCGATGATGATCGCGCACGTGCGGAGCGCCGATTGCGCGAATGGTTCGGCCTGCGTTATGGGAATGAGGATATGGCGGTGCGTGATTCGATCTGGGGTAGCGCCGCGCAATGTACCGACGAGCTCGCTGAAGTGGTCGAGGCCGGCGCTGAGCATCTGCTGCTCAATCCGGTATTTGACGATCAGGAGCATTTGGAAATATTGGCTGAGGCGGTTGTACCGAATCTTTGATTGGATTTAGTGCTGGCGCGTGCCTGATGTCAGATTGGTTATTTTTTGCGGATGAATTTCGGGAGTCAGAATGATGAGTGATGATCCTATCCTCTACGTCAATGGTGATTACGTTCCGCTGAGTTCTGCCGCGATATCGCCGCTCGACCAGGGTTTTTTATTAGGCGACGGCGTGTTCGACGTCGTCTCGGCTTGGAAGGGCGTGATTTTCAAGTTGGATGAGCACATCGAGCGATTTTTCGATTCTATGCTCGCGGCTTGTCTCGATCCGGGTTGGACCGCCGAGCAATGGAAAGACATCATCATCGAGACAACTCGACGCAACGAGTTACGCGATGCCACTATTCGTTTTATCGTGACTCGTGGGGTACCCAAGGAAGTCGTTGCGGATCCGAGAAACTTTGATGCGACGGTCATCGTATGGGCCGCGCCGTATATTTTTCTTGCCGATGAAGCGACGCGTGATCAGGGCATACGGTTAATGATATCAAGTACACGTGGTTTTCCCGCGGACAGTCTAGACCCGCGTTACAAGTGCCTGGACCGATTGCACTCGCAACTGGTGCGGCTTGAGGCCTTAAGTGCTGGTTACGACGATGCAATCTGGTTGGACCATGCAGGCAATGTTAGCGAATCGGCTGCTTCAAATATCTTCGCGGTAAAAAACGATATTGTGTACACCCCAGCGGGAGGGATACTTCGGGGTGTAACCAGGCAAACCTTTATCGACCTGGCCCGCGCCGCAGGATTTAAGTGTGAAGAGGTCACCATGACCCCATTTGACCTCTACACGGCCGATGAAGTATTCACCACAAGTACTGCGGGTGGGGCACTAGCGGTGCGCGAAATTGCCGGACGACAGATCAGGCGAGCCGCGCCTGGACCGGTAACAGTGAGGCTCAATGAGGACTATTGGGCGCTGCGCGAATCAGGTGCAAATGGCACGCCGATCTATGATTAAAAAATTCTAATGTGTCCCTGCGGCCGTCTTGTGGCAGGCGCTATACGATCCGCCTAGCGCCTCTACCAACGAGACGCTGTGACGCTACTCCCGCTGAGCCGGTGGCCCGAACGCCAACATGACATTACCCGGCATACCGAGCAGCCCGTAGCCAGAGCTAAAATACACCCACCCATCGACCACCGTGGCGCCGGCGCCGTTCAACGAGCCGCCGAAGCCTTTCACCCCGTTGACGGTTTCGTATTCGCGGAGTGTGTCGTAATCCCATACGACACTACCATCAATTGTTCGATAGACGCGCATGTGGCCGTCCATTGAGCCCGAGAATAGCAGCCCACCAACGAGCGTCGCGGCCTGTGGTTGACCGGCGTTGCATCCCGGAGTGTCGAGGCATTTCAACTCCGCGGCTGGCCGCCGCCAGCGAATAGATTGGTCATGAAAATGCATTGCTACGATGCCGCCCGCTGCGTTTGGGGTATCCGCGTTCTCCCACGTATCGGAGATCGGTATATAGACGGTCAGATCATCAGCACTCATGCCCCATTCGATACCGCCGAGAATGCCGCCGCGTGCCAACCGTTTTTGCCACAGGAGGGTGCCGTCGTCCGGATCCAAGCCGTGCAGCACACCCGATTTCTGACCTGCGAGTAGGACATCTGCGCCACTCGGCAGTTTTCGTAGTATTGCCGAGGCGCCAAAATCCAAGTCGGGCCCGCACTCTTCTAGGATCTGGGGGTGGGTTTCAGCGATAAGACAGGCGTTCGTGTAGGCATCGTCCGCGGTCGCTTGCCACGACCACCGGATCGCCCCCGTGTCCAATTCCAACGCGACCACCGCGTCGGTTGTCTTCGCCGCAGGTCGCGAATATGCATCACCAGTCGTGACGTAAAGCAACCCGCGTTTTAGATCCAGTGTCGGTGTGCCCCACACTGCCGCGCCCGAAGGGGCGAAGAGTTGAGTTCCATGGGGCGAACGTTTTGTCGGGCTCGGTGTTTGTGCAATGAGGTAGGTTTTCCATACGCGTTTCCCGGTAAGCGCGTCGTATACGACGACGCTGCCACGAAACGTGCAACATTCGTAATCCGGCGCCATGCCACTGGTTTCCTCCAGTGATGCGACAGGGACATACACGCGACCTGCGTGTGCGACTAGTGTCGCCGTAACCGAAGCTGCCGGATGTTTGTCGGGTCTATCTTTCCACCGAAGCTCACCCGTGTTCGCGTCGAGCGCATAGACCCAGCCAGTACGATCACCGATAAACACCATCGTCCCCGCGGCTGTCGGCATCACAACCGGCGTTCCTTTGATCTTGCCGACGGTGTCGTATTTCCAATACGCACATCCCGTTTTTGCGTGAAGTGCATAAACAGCATGCCCGGGACCGCCGATGAATAAACGCTCACCGACGATAGCCGGTTGCGACCCTACCGTTGTTGCACCGGGAAATCCCAATGTCCAACGCAATTCGAGATCGGCAAGTTTGCCCTCGTCTATTTGTGCTTGGGCAACGGGCTGCTCGCGCGCGTTGTCCAGATCTGGACTCCAGCCAGACCAAAGTGGGCCATTCCAAGCATCGCTCTTTAGTGCGCTTGGGTTGTCGCAAAACGCGAGGGTTTCCGACATTTGTCCTGCCGTAGATCCCGTCCATGGATGCGTCGAAAGATGCATGGACAAGCGCTTGCGCGCGTCAGCATTTAGCGACTGCGCATGTAGGGACATCAGTCCACTTGTAATCGCATCAAATATTTTTTCCGGCGGCAGTGTTGCCATTACGTCGCGTCGGATCGCTTTCGGTACTTGGTTCGTAACGTGGCATGTTGCGCATCTATCTTGGAAAACCTGTTCCGAATCATCCGTTGCGCCAGCTCGGCTTACCGACGTGAACAAGATTGAAATTCCAAGCACCGTGATTAATGTCATGCATGGAATCTTGCGCATAAGTACCTTCCAAAATGGATTGCGGTTTACGTTGAACCTTAGGCTCTCGATTTGCGAAGTCATGCAAAAGCGTCGTCATTATTTAGAAACAATTTTGCAACCGGGCGTCCAACAGCGTGATTGGATACCTATGCGCCCAATTCAACGAGGTGCTAACGTGGTGAGCGTGGCGCTGTCGGTGGCTTCGCCAATACCAGTATCCAACGGTAGCAATACAATTCGACTCGCACCGGCGGCCTCGTGCTCGGCGATGCGTTGTTCGATTGATTCACTCCCACCCCACGCAACGAGATTATCGTGCAGGCGGTCGCTGCCATTATTCTTGAAATCCGCGTCAGTAAAACCGAGTTTCCGCCATTCGCGTTGGTAGTAGTCTAGTGTGGTGTAGTAACCGAGCGATTTACGACAAATTTCCCGTGCCCGCGCTTTATCCGATTCGGCGAGTACCGGTACAACCACCGTGAGATCTGCGGCAGGGCCGAGCCGGGCGCGCGAAATTTCGGTGTGTTCCGGCGACATTAAATAAGTCATCACGCCGTCCGTTCGGGCGGTGGCGATCTGCTGCAACACCGGTCCGTGTGCGGCGACGAGTAAAGGCCCTAACGGCTTGTAGGCCGGTAAGTCCGGCTGGACCGCATCCATCGCGTCGAGGTAGGCGTTCAGCTTAACCGCGGGCGCCTCCCAGGTATGGCCACGCGCGGTATTGACGCCGATATTTGAAACGCCCAAACCCATGATGAACCGGCCCTCGGCAAACTCGGCCAGTGTTTGGCGCGCTTGAGCGGTTGCATTGGGGTCGCGCACGTAAACATTCGCGATCCCCGTGGCGATGACGAGGCGCTTGGTGTGGGCCAACAGGTGTGCCGCATTAGCCATAATCTCTCGCCCGAACAGCTCCGGGATCCAAAAGCTTTCGTAGTTTAGATCTTCCAAAAAGCGAACGAACTGGATCATTTCGCGCGCATTTAGGCGATCGGTCATCGCGATAACGCCGCGTGGACAACTGGGTTTGGAAGTCATTACGCACTCAATTTAGGGACACGGCCTCGTTTTATACATGAAAACCGAGGCGAAACCACTTTTTCATCGGGCGTTTAATTGATGCTGGGTGAGGCTCGGGGTATCAGACCAAATCGTCCCCGATCCATCCTCAATGGATTTCCAGCGATGCCGATAACAATGGTTCCGGTAATTATTGCCTAGTGGTGCTAAACGATGCACAGATATAAACTGTTGGGGCACCGCTGCTTCCTTAAACTCTACGGCGATAGTTGAAAATTGTGTCTGGGATGTGCATTTCACGATTCCGTCGAAAAAAGTGGATCTTGAGCCGAGTACCATGATGCCTGTCAGGTCGACCAGTCCAGGAGAGATGGGATGTTGAGGGCTACAACACTCAAATACTTCGTCATTCACAACCCCAACGCGGGAAACGGTAAGCGCGATCTGCTGGACGATCTGCTAGCTAATTTGGGCGCCGGTGGGTCGGAGGTGGAGGTTGCGCAAACGAGCGCGCCGGGGCATGCCAGCGAGTTGGCGTGCAAGGCCATCGATTTTGATCGCGTCATAGCGGTTGGGGGAGATGGCACCATCAACGAAGTCATCAATGGGCTGGCCGAAAACGATTCGGCGCCGCCGTTGGCGATTATCCCGGCCGGTACCAGCAATGTGCTAGCCGCGGAAATTGGTCTACCGCGCACAGCCTTGGCGCTGGCAGAAGTCGTTCGCTTTGGAACACCGCGATCGGTGACATTAGGGAGAGTTAATGGCCGCTATTTCAGCGTCATGGCGGGGGCCGGATTTGATGCCCATATGGTGGCCAACGCGAGTCTGCGCCTGAAGAAGCACATCGGCGCCGGTGCCTATGCCGCTTCCTTTTTTCAGCAACTGATCGATTACGAATATTCTGACTACCGCCTAACGGTAGACGGTGATGCCAAGACTGCAGCCTCTGTCATCGTATCTAATGTGCGGCGCTATGCGCCACGCTGGGTGATTGCACCGGGCGCGGAGCTTACCGGACCGAATTTACATGTTTGCCATGTGGCGCCGACAGACGCCGGTGGACGTAGAACAACACCGATAAAGCTCTTCGGCGGGAGATTGGCACAAGGTCGCGGGCTGAATATCGATGTCGCCTCGTCGATTACGATCGAAGGTCCGGCGGGAGAACCCGTACAAGCGGATGGAGACATTGTGACGTCGCTACCGGCGACTATCAGCGCCGTTCCGAACGCGGTTCAGATTATGTTTCCCAATTAGCGTTTCGGAGTGTTGCTGCTCCGTTCAATCGCCGCACTCGCCGGTCTTACATTCGTTTTCTATTTGGTTCTCGATGCGGGCCGTGAGGATGTTGTCGCAGCGCTTAACCAGGTAGGTTGGGGCATTGCGCTTGTCGTGGCTATCGACATTGCTTCGCTCGCCATGCGCGCGACGGCCTGGCGCCTTCTTATTACTTCGTATTCGACGATGCATTGGTCGCGGTGGCTTCTCTCACGTTGGATCCGTCAAGCGGTTAGCCAGCTATTACCGGTAGCACAAGTCGGCGGTGAATTGGCCGGGGCGCGCGCGCTAAGCAAATATGGCCTTGCAACCGATCAAGCAGTGGCCTCTACCGTCGTAGATCTCACGCTCGGCGCCAGTGCGCAAATGATATTCACCTTGCTGGGCATTGTTGCCTTTGTTGGTTTGACCTATGGCTCGCTTTCTATTGGCTTGCTGTTTCTTTCCGCGATCGCACTGCTTGGATTGATTATGATTTTTGCCTTTCTACAGCAACGCGGACTCGTCGGGATCGTCCTGCGCCGGGCAACGCGTCATTCAACTAAATTCGGTAGCCTGATTGACAATGCCGACGCGATCGATCAAACACTGCGTGATATCTATCAAGCTTGGGGTCGGCTCAGCGCAAATCTCACCATTCAACTCTCTACGCAAATCGCGACAAGCGTTGAAATATGGCTCGTGTGCTTCTTAATTGGTTTACCGCTTGGCTTGGTCGAGGCATTTGTTATTCAATCGTTGACCCGTGCTGCCCGCGCAGCCGCTTTTTTTGTACCCGCTGGTGTCGGGGTCCAAGAGATCAGTGTGTTGTGGCTAGCGGGCGCATTCGGGATCCCAGCAACCGGCGGTGTTGTGGTCGCCTTGGTAAAACGTGCGCGGGAATTACTCGTTGGCTTACCGGCGCTTGGTGTCTGGGCTGCGCTGGAATCGCGCGGTGAGTCCACTTCAAGCGGGGCAAAAGAATAAACGGGTAACTCTCCCATGTGATCGAGGCGGCCATACGCCAACGTCGTGCGCGTGGTCTATGGGCTAGCCGTTTCCATATTGATCCAATCCAAGTAGGCGGCGGAGCCGCCTGTTATCGGCATCGTGATTATTTCAGGCACATCGTAGCTGTGGATCTCCTCAATCATGGCGATCGCTTTGTCTACCGTGCCCATGGATGTCTTTATGAAAAGCATTATCTCCGTGTCGCACTGGACGTTTCCCTGCCAACGGTAATGGCTTTTTATCGGCATCTGCTGAACACAAGCAGCGAGGCGCTTGGCAATCAAGGTCTCAGCTAGTTTCGTCGCGAGATCATCTGAGTCGACTGTGGTGATGAGCATATTCGCTTTGGCTTCCATGAAATTCTCCAGCGCTAGGCGATCGAATTCTGACACTTTTTCCTTTCTGCCTGCGATCCGATTTAAACTCATGCCTTCGGAGAACGCACATTGTTTGACTTCCGCTCGGCCGCGCCCGAGCCAGCAATTTTCACATTCACGGGGAATTTTCTATGGAATCGATCAACCGTCGCGGCTTCGGCCGTCAATTCGCAGGACTCGCCGCCGCGAGCGTGACCGCGCCGCTGGCGCTGGCCCAAGCCGGGGATACCAATGCTGCCGCGGCGGCGGCTTCGAAGAGCACTAAGAAGGCGAAAAAAGAAATCATCTGCGCCTTCGGTACCGACATAGATTCGGTAGCCGGCCAAATCGGCTCCTATCTCGGCGGCGACTCGCCATCGGATATTCAGCGCGGCATCTTTGCCGGTGAAGTCGGTACCATCCGTCTGCTTAATTTATTTAAGAAATATAAGCTCAAGACCAGCTTCTTTATCCCTGGCCACTCGATAGAAACCTTCCCCGATCAGACGAAGCGCATTGCCGATGAAGGCCATGAGATCGGTGCCCATGGTTATCTGCATGAGAACCCGATCGCGATGACGCCGGTGCAGGAAGAGGCGGTGCTGGTGAAATCAATCGAACTCATCGAGCAATACAGCGGGCAAAAACCGCGAGGTTATGTCGCACCGTGGTGGGAGATGTCGGCAGCTACCGCTGAATTATTACAAAAATATGGCTTTACCTATGACCACAGCCAAGGCTACCGCGACTTCCAACCTTTCTACGCGCGTGTTGGCGATTCATGGAACGTGATCGACTATTCCAAGACAGCGCAGGAGTGGATGAAGCCGCTGAACCATGGCACGGAAATTGATCTCGTCGAGATCGGCGCAAATTGGTACGTCGACGATTTACCGCCAATGATGTTCATGAAAAAAGTGCCGAATAGTCATGGCTTCGTGAATCCGCGTGACATTGAACAAATGTGGCGAGACCAGTTCGATTGGGTCTATCGCGAGCTCGATTACGGCGTTTTTCCGTTCACCATTCACCCGGGCGTCAGCGGTCGCCCACAGGTGTTGCTCATGCTCGAACGTTTGATTGAGTACATCAATGGACACGATGACGTGAAATGGATGACCTTCGAGGAAATCGCGCACGATTTTCGCCAACGCTTCCCGTTTGCCAGCGGTAAGCGTCCAGAGGTGGTTTGAATAATCAACAAGGAAACGAGGACGTCGGTATCGATAAAAAAACGTAAAGTTCGATCCCCGAGGTGTTACGCCGCTGCCGTCAAGAAAGGATCGGTCCGCATCCTTTCTTAGCGGCCGGCGGCTATTTGACAATGCAGCTACGGCTTATAGGGCTACAACTCCATGGGTAGTTTGTAGTAGTTCTGCATGATGTGGTCACGGTGCGTCATTAGGATTGGATCGTTCGCGGCCATCACTTCCGCCGGGGTGTTTTCGAACAGTGGTCGCGCGTCCGGATTCATTGGGATTTCTTCGTAGGGTTGTAGGACGACGAAGTTACTGAAGGCGGCCCAATAAAAATCGGCCGCGGTGACTGAATTTCCAACGAGGAAGTCGCTACCCTGCGCTTTTTGCGCCTTTAGGGTCGCGGTAAGCTCCTGCATCAACGCGACAACGCGCGAATTCGCAGCAGCCACATCGGCGTCCCGATAACCGTACTTATACGCGAGCCCCGGTACCTCGCCTCCGTCTGCAGGACGCAACATGTCGAGGCGTCGATTCCAGCCGAAACCTAATTCACCGCACAGCTCGTGGCCGATACCGAATACTTGGATCCGCTGTTTAGGATCCTCCGGTACGACCCGCGGTTCCGGTGCCAATCGTTCTAACAGTAACACGATATCGTCCCAACGATTGATCGGCGCCTCATCGTTCCAGGCAACCACCGGTGCACTGTTGGTGCCGGACCAGGCGAGCAATTCTGGATTGTCCGCAAACGGAATTTGGTGGGCGAGTTTGCACTCCAGCCCTTTGAAATCAATCATCGCTTTAGCCGCCAGGCCCCATGCACTTGGCATGTCTTTGACGAGGACGATGCGCAGGCCATCGGACTTAATGGCTTCATTTATATCGACGTATTGCATGGGATGTTTCCTTCCTTCTAGTTATGTCGTTGCGAAAGTTTTATCGATATCGCTCGCATCGTGGCGTTCCGGTAGTTGTTCCTCTTCCGGTCCCCAAGATTTGTTGACCCGGCGGCCGCGTTGCACCGCGGGGCGCGCCTGGATCTCGGACGCCCACCGAACGACATGCGTATACGATGCGACATCGAGAAACTCTGCAGCTTCGTATACATTGTTGAGCACCAGGTTACCGTACCAAGAATAAGTGGCGATATCTGCAATATTATAATCGTCGCCACAAAGATAGGTGCGTGCGGATAAATTCTGGTCTAACACGTCCAGTTGCCGTTTCGCTTCCATGGCGAATCGATCGATGCAATATTCAATTTTCACCGGCGCGTAAGTGTAGAAATGTCCGAAACCACCGCCGAGGTACGGCGCGCTACCCATCTGCCAGAATAGCCACGACATGCACTCAGCACGTGCAACCGGATCGGTCGGGATAAATCGACCGAACTTTTCCGCGAGATAGACGAGGATAGCACCGGACTCAAATATTCTGGTCGGCGGTGAAGTGCTGCGATCAAGTAGTGCCGGGATCTTTGAATTAGGATTGATCGCGACAAATCCGCTGCCGAATTGGTCACCTTCGCCGATATTAATCAGATAGGCATCGTATTCAGCATCACTATGTCCGAGTGCTAAAAGCTCCTCGAGCATAATCGTTACTTTTATTCCGTTTGGCGTGGCCAAGGAATACAGCTGAAACGGATGCTTCCCAACCGGCAGTTCTTTTTCTTCCCTGGCACCGGCAGTAGGCGCATTGATTTTGCCCCATTGGCCGTCGATATCACTCGGCTTCCATACTTTGGGTGGTGTGTATTCGGATGATTCGGTCATAGTTTCGGTTCCAAAAGATTAGTCAATTTAGCGGCAGGCTTTATGTGGCTTAACCGAGCGACGAAGGAGTGTCAGGGCTACTTCTACAATGTATCGGCTACCGATTACAAGTAAATCAACAATTTCCGGTATTCGCGCGTTATCTAACGGTAATGGGCTGTTCACGTTCGATGTCTATCCATTTCTCAACGTCGAGCGCGGCTTTCAGCGTCCATGTTACAGAATTATCGGAGGCGAGAAACGTCGCCGGCGCAGCTTCCGGAATAGCGATCTCCGCCGAGCTTTCTACCGCTCGCCCGGCACGGGCAATGTTCGGCACGTCCAGATCTATTTTGTCGGTAAATAAGGGTTCATGATAGGTCGTCTCATTCGTCCCGCTGCCCGAGGTGGCGGTTTCTACCCCGACGAGCCGAAGTGCTAGCCCGTTGATCAAAATGTCGCGCTTCGCAACAAAACGAAACGACACGCGGCAATTTTCTCCGGGATATAGCGTTGCATTTTCTATTTCAAAATCGATTGAACCGAATTTATTTTCCGCGATAGCTTTTTTCAATGGATTCCAGGCGAAGCCGTACGCCATAAGGAGTAAGCCTAAACCCCAAATAATTTTTTCTATGTCTAGGTTTTGAATGACACCGCTGACCAACAAATAGATCCCTCCAAGACAAGCGACACCGGCAAACCCAAGATACGCTTTGTACATTTTGCCAGAAAATTCTTTAGCCAATTCGACACCGTTCTTTTGACCGGTGAATTCTAGTTCTTTTGCATCGTGAGGTGACGTGCGATCCTTGTCCCGTCGCCGCACGATGAAATCGACTTCCTCCTTGGGATCAAAGGCCCAAGGTATGTCGACAGTGGCCTTAATATACCAATCGACGTTGACAATTTTTCCGTGGTAAGTGGTGGGTCCGTCCACAATTATGAAGGTGTGTTCGTAGTCGTAACTGCCAACCTCCCAATTGCCTTCGAACAGGACTGTTTCCTGCATCTCCTTTTGATTGCGATTTCCTTTCCCATGGGTGCGCCACAGGATTGAGGCGATAAACCCTTTGCATTTAACTGGTTTATCCACCGTCACTTGAAATCGGCATTTAACGCGATCGTGGGTTTCGTAGGTCAGATCGGTTTTATCTAGTGAGATTTTGATGTCGCACTTAGCCACGATCGATAGCGTCCATGGTTTGGAATTGAAAATATAGACTATTTTCGATGGCCCGAATATCGTCTTGATGTTGCGACTTCAATGCTCGGATCGTCTCCTTGGAGATCATTGGTATGTCGCCAGAACCGCGTCTCGCGAATTCAATTCGCTTTTGAAAAATCTTCTGTAGTGTTTCAATGTTGCTGCAGCTGACATTGACGGTGGTGAGTTTCAAACCGCTCCGATCAAGCTCTTCGCTCAAATCGATGTGCGTCGTAAACGCGATGGAATTCGATCGCCGATAGAGTCGCCTGCGCGCACGCGCGTTTAGATGTTCGATACTATCGATAAAATGAATTTGTGCAGAATGTAAGACCGGACGACTGCCGCTGTGGAGCTTCAGATACGGTGCACCCGGAAAATAAGCATGCAAGGCGAGTAAATGGGTCGTTTTACCGCGTCCATGGTCCGCAAGAAACTGGATGGCAGTCCTAGAGTTCCTCAATATAGGGACCAGGGGCGCGACGTCAACGACCGCGAGCTGCGTTCGCTCGGCCGGATCGAGCTCACCAAATGGGTTAAAGCGAAGGTTGAGCTTACTAAATGCCAGGTCGCTTTTGGCCATAAGTTAAGTCTGTTCTGCAATAACACTCTAATGCAGAACGTTTGGTCCGTCATTGGCCAGCGAGGCCAGAGCTTCGGCCACGCCGGGTGCATTCGGATTGACCGCGAGTAGACGTGACAGCGCTTGCTGGGCAGCCTCAGGGGTGCCATTGCGGACACAGATTTGAGCGAAGCCGCCCAACGCACCAAAGTGGCGCGGCTCGAGTTCGAGCGTACGATGAATGTCGCCAACGCTTTCCGCATCTCGATTCAATAGGAAAAGAACGGTCGCGCGCTTGTTCCATGTTTCCGCCCACGTCGGGTGGTCGGCAACGAGCTGGTCGAATATCGCCTTGGCTGGTTCGAGTTCACCATCGGATAAATGCCCGATGCCGGTCATCATGGCAGCTTTGGCGATCGGTTGTGAATGGTCGCACCACGCCGTCCAAATCTGCTGTTCAGCGCCGGCACGCTCCTCGGGGTCCGGATGCTTCAGCATTTCGAAGTTGGCAGCCAACTGATGCAGCCGGTATCCCGATTGTGGCGCCGACGGCAATTTATCCAACAATGCGAGGACCTGCCAAATCTGAGCATTGACGGAATCGGAAGGGGAGGAACTTGGTGACATTTCTCGAGTCAGGGTAATCGGTTTTTGAGTTAAGACAGTTGTGCCGCCGGCCTGGTTACCAGATGGCGATGATATCGACCAGGACCCCAGTGGCACCGGTAATGCTGATGCTGCCGGTCGCGTTTCTGCAATCAAGGGTACCCATATCTCCTTTGCGCATAAGCGTTACCGAATTCGAGCCGTGGCCGTTTCCACAACTAACGGTCGCAGTGAAGTCGGTCGCTGCGCGGAACATGTATCGTCCGTTTGGGTGCTCCAGGTTGCTTTCCGTCAATATGATTTTGCCGTGCCCCTTAACAGCCGAGGCGCCGGCGGTGGCTAACGGTTCCGTCATATGTGTCGGCCCTTCGCCGCTCGCGGGCCCCGACAACAATGCACCGATTAGTAACACCAAAAATCCATACTTCATTTCTTGTCTCCAACTCGTTACAAATACAACTACGCAATCCCCAATATGGCGACTACTTGATGCCGTGATAAAACCCGTAATTTGGCGACGCAATCAAAACGATCAAGCCGAATCGCGACGCCGAATATGGCGCCAAATATTTGGGAGTGCGCAAGGATAAAGCAGGTGCATGATTTAATCACTACACCAGGTCACAACTGAGACCGCGATAAACCGATCTAGCCCCAGGACGTGCGCCGACGGACAGCAATTTCGCGGCCATTGTGGCCTTCCCTAGGCAGTGCAAGTCTGGTGTGCCAAGATCCAGGCTCCTGAGCCGGAGGCGTACTATGAATCAGCCTAATCGTGTTACGAACGACCTTGCGTTGGAGACAGACATCGCGCCGTCAGCCTACGTGCCACCCCTTCAACTGACCGAGGGGCAACCACCGCCGTTCGCCGCAAACGGCGGTTTATCTTATATGTCGTTCGACCGGGACGGCGATGCAGGCACGGCTGCGGCGACGGAGGCGGCACTTCGCCAGATCGCGATTGGCGACGGGCAGGCAATCATCGACATGCTCGACAATGCGCCCCCAGGCCCGATCGAGACCAAGTGGGGGATCGGTTTCCGCACCTATGAGGAGTGTGTAGAACATATTCGGACGAGCGGCATCGAAGCCCCTGAAGGTGGTTTGGCGCTACCCCTGCGCTATACCATCTACGAGGAGCCGTCCTACACCGTCGTATCTTCCAACGCACTGTGGTCCGATCCTACGCGAAAAGCGGATGCCGAGGCACTGCGCAAGGAAGAGGAAGACATCGAGCGGCGCCGCCTATATTTCCCGCATGTGATGCGTGACGCGCGACGCATCGAGGAGTACTACCCCGGCCTGTCACCGTACAGCCCTGAGTGTATGGACAGACTCGGTGTCTCGTTGGCTCACTGTGAATCCGAATGCCGGAATTTCTATGATGCGCATGAAGTGGAACGTGTGTTCTATCCGGAGATGGAAAAGCTCCTACTCGAATTTTTCCCCGGTGCAACCGACGCACTCGTCTATAACCACGACGTGTTTGATATTGAATACACCGGCGACCGAACCGAGGACCAGGACAATAAGAACCCTGGGGTCAACAATTTCTACGCCAACATCGTGCATAACGATCTTAACGACAACAGCGGCCGGGTCCGCTGTCGCGAGTTGCTGACGAAGAATTTGCGTAACTTCGGCCGCGAACAGCACTACACGGAAGCTGAGGCCGACGCGAAGATGTCGCGGCGGTACATGTCGATTAACCTTGCCAAGCCGATGCAGACGGTGATGCAGAATCCCTTCGTACTATGTGCGTGGCCGTCGTTCGCCGACCAGCCCTACATCAACAACTACCGCATCTACGACGACCGGGTAGGCGAGACCACTCGCTTTACCTACCGGTCCGACCATGAGTGGTATTGGCTGCCAAGACAGACACCCACGGAGGTCTCGATGCTTAAGTGCTATGACTCTGTTACCGACGGCTCCGTTTCGCGTTGGTCTTTCCACTCCGCCTGTGTTGATCCGACTGCTCCGCTTGATGCGCCGTGCCGCAAGAATGTTGTGGTCCGGTCTTTTGTGTTCTTCTAAGGCGAAAAAAAGTCCAGACCACAAATAGGCGGCGCCGTCGTTCGGTTCCGTTAGTTACCGTCAAACCGTAATACGAGAACATCATAATGACGACTCTAGAAACGACGACCCGGACGAAACTCAGTCGCTTGCCGGAGCGCGGCCGCTTCGATACCGACACAATCCACGCGATTTTGGATGCGATGCCCATGTGTCATGTTGCCTATATGCGCGATGGGAAACCGGCCATTTTGCCGACACTGCAATGGCGCGAAGCGGACCGCGTCTTTTGGCATGGCTCCACCGGAGCCGCCTCCCATCTGCAAGGGCGCGAAGATGAGGTCTGCCTGAATGTGTGTATTTTTGACGGCCTCGTGCTCGCGCGCTCCGCCTTTCATCATTCGGCCAACTATCGTTCTGTCACGATATTCGGTACCCCAGAATCGATTGTCGACCATGACGAAAAAACACAGCTGATGAAGAATTTCGTTGAGGGCTTATTCCCAGGGCGGTGGGATAGACTGCGTCCGGTGAAGGACAAAGAAATTCGGGCAACGTCGATATTGTCCCTCCCCATTACCGAGGCATCGGCCAAGATTCGCACAGGCCCGCCGGCGGACGATGACGAAGACTATGCTTTCAACGTGTGGGCCGGAGTGTTGCCCATCGCAAGTGCTTTCGAGGCGCCACAAGCGGACCAGTTCACCGCGGCAGATGTCGAACGGCCCGGATACCTGTTCGGCCGCAGTATCGGTTAGAAGGAGACCGGCGCCAACAGGCGTATTCCGGCTAGCGCGCGGAGCGCAGTTTAGCGGTGGCGTCGGTATCGATATTGCGCCCGTCGGCACAAATGACGACGCCATAATCACGCGCCGCCGCTTCAATAGAAACCACCTCATCGCGCACGTCGCGTAGCACCAGCTGGGGCGCGCGCGTAAACGGATCGCCCCAACCGCCACCACCCGGTGTATCGGCGATCATTCGGGCCGGTCCGAGTCGTCTAACGCCATACTTCGGCGGGACAAAGGCCGGGCCGTCGACGTCTTCTGCCACTGGCACGATCCATTCGAGACCCACGCCACCAGTCATGCCGCCTTGCACACCGAACCCACTCGGGGTGTCGAGACCCTCGGCGCGGAATGACCACGTTGAGGGAACGAGGACGTCGGCCTCGTAGCGCACACCGGTGCCGCCTCGGGTTGCCCCGGCGCCGCCATTGTCCATGCGTTGTTCTTGGCGAACATAGTGCACTGGATACATTTGTTCGTGGAACTCAAGGTTGGGTAGGTCGAGACCACCGAGCGTGATGAGGTGTCCCATCTGCACAAAGCCATCACGTTCGGCCGTCGCACCGGGGGTGCCCATCGCATGCCAGTGGTACATCACCCACGCACCACCTTTGTCGTTGCGTGCCGTGACATGGCCGTGCATGGTTTTCGACCAGCCTGCACAGGCTCGCGATGGATCGGCTTCGGCCAGCGCGCGCCACACAGCATGCACAATTTCGTGGGCGACGAACACGGTATTCATCGTCATCGGTGCCGGCGGCAGTGCGTTCACAATCGTGCCCTCGGGCGCAATGATGGTGAGACATCGATAAGTGCCCTCATTGCGCGGTATCGAGGTATCGAAGAAGGAGGCAATGCCTAGAAATACCGATGAGTAAGTATTTGCCAACGAGCTGTTCTTGAATCCCGAGATCTGCGGGTCGCTTGCGCTGAAGTCGGCTACCAGCTCATCACCTTTGACCGTCAGGGACACTCGAATGGCGATATCCATTTTCTGGAAGCAGTCGTTGTCGTTGTGGTCTTCGCCGTAGTAGACGCCATCCGGAAGCTCGGCCACTGCCGCACGCATGCGGCGCTCTGCGTGGTCGAGTACGCCGTCAAGATAACGAAGATACGGGGTGATCCCAAGTTCTTCGGTGAGGGCGATCACCCGTTCGGATCCGATTTGGGTGGAGCCCAACATCGCCCTCAGATCACCGTCGAGCAATTCAGGTGTGCGCGAATTAATCAGCAGCAATTCCCACACGTCATCGCGTACCTCGCCTTGGTCGACGAGTTTTAGAACCGGGAGCCGGATCCCCTCGTGCCAGATCTCGGTAGCTTCCGGGTTGTATGTGCCCGCGAGACCGCCACCGATATCGGACTGATGGGCACGGTTACAGCAAAACCCGGCAAGCACCGGCTTACCGTCATCGCCAGCGACCCAAATCGGACGGCTGATAACCCAGTCGGGCAAGTGGTTGCCGCCGGCAACGTAGGGATCGGACAGTACGAAGACATCGCCCGGACGCAGACGATCGCCGAAGCGGCGCAGCAGGGCACGGACCGCAAAGCCACCGCCACCGGTATGGATAGGGATGCCGTCCGCATTGGCGACGAGAGTGCCGTCGGGGGTGGTGATGAAACAGCTGAAATCGTGGGATTGACTAAAAATCGTGCTGCGCGCTGTGCGGGTCATCACCCAGCCCATGTGACGTGTGATCTGGTCGAGCCGGTTTTGCATCAGCGCTAGTACGACAGGATCGAGGTCCACTGCTTGCGCGGCGGCGGTCGCTGAACTTTGGGTATCATCGGCCGTTGCCTGCGATGCGACGTCGATGAAAAAATTACCGTCATCGTCTACCCACAAGGTGTCGCCTGGACCCGCCAGCACGGTCGTGGTCAGTTCTTCAATGAGTGCCGGCCCCGCAATCCGGTGTCCCGGTCGGATCTCGGCACCATCATAGATAGGTGTCGGCTGCCAGCCATGGCTAGCGTGCCAAACCGAGCGCCTCTCCATTGCTTTGGGTTCATCGACGGCGCGCTCGCCGCCCGATACGGCGACCTCACCGGTCGAGCCCGCAGCCGTCAACCGCAGCGAGGCCACCATGATAGTCCCGCCTTGTTGGATATGGCCGTAGAGCCGTTTGTATTCGACTTCGAATGCCGCTCGGACGCTCTCGGGATCCATCACGCCACTGGGTACGGCCACGCGAATGGCCCAAAGTTGCCCGGGGTGATGCAGTTCCAATTCGTGGTGAAGTTGGATGTCAGCGGCGGCGAATCCTTCATGCCCCATCACTTCAATCGCCTGGGCATTGAGATCGGCGAAGCCCGCATTCACTTCCACCACATCCAGTTCGTCGATTGATCCGATCATAAAACGCACGAAGTCTTGGCGCACATCGGCGTGCAACATGCCGACCGCGCATAGCGCACCGGCGTCGCGTGGCACATAGACTCGGCTGCAACCAAGGCCGCCGGCAACCGAGGCGCCGTGCATCGGACCAGCGCCGCCGGCCGCAACAAGTGTGAAACGCCGCGGCGAGTGCCCACGTTCTATAGAGATATGTTCAACCGCATGCAGTAGGTGTTGCTCGACCAAATTGATGATGCCGGCAGAGGCGTCTTCAATCGACATCCCGAGTGGCTCGGCGACCTCCGTGCGAATGGCCTCGCGGGCCGCATCGAGATCGAGATCCAGGGTCCCGCCCGCCGACATGCCGGGGCGTAGTCGGCCGAGTACCAATTGCGCGTCGGTTACGGTCGGTCGCAGGCCGCCGAGTCGGTAACACGCCGGGCCTGGATCGGCGCCGGCTCCCTCGGGTCCGACATATAACAGACCGGCATCGTCGACCCCGGCAATCGTACCGCCACCGGCCCCGACTGTATGGATATCGATCGCGGGGGTTGAGACGTGGTAGTCGGCGACCATCACGTCGTCCCGCGTACCAACCTTGCCGCCCGACATCATCAGCACATCACACGAGGTACCGCCGATCTCCATCGAGATCAAATTCCCTTGGTCTCCAACCGTCCCGGGTGCGGCATCGACCGCATGACGATATAGGTTCAGTGCGCCGACTGCTGCTGCCGGTCCACTGAGCAGCAGGTTAACTGGTCGGCCGGTGAGTTGGTTCACCGAGGCGGCACCGCCGTTGGACTGCACCAACAAGATCGGGCGCGGCAAGCCGAGCGCTGCCAACTCGCTGTCGAGCGAGCGCAGATAAGCGACGATCCGGGGCAACAAGGCGGCATTGACGACCGCCGTTGAGGTCCTCTCGTATTCTCCCATCAACGGAGACACCGCCGCCGAGCAGGTGATCCACTGTCCCGCCCAACGGTCGTTTAGCGCATCGGCGACCGCACGTTCATGCTCGTCGTTGAGAAAACTATTCATCAATGTCACGGCGACGGCTTCGACACCTTCCGCCTCGAAAGCGGCCGCGATATCCGCAAGCCCATCGAGATCGAGCGCTGAGGTTTCGTTGCCGGCGGCATCAATGCGTCCTCGAACGGATTTGCGCAGATAACGCGGAACCAATACCGGCGGGTAGGGCTTGCGGTGATTGAACTGGTCTTCACGCAAACCGCGGCGAATTTCTAAGGTGTCCCGAAATCCCTCGGTGGTAATGAGGCCGACCTTCGCACCTTTACCTTCGAGCATCGTATTGGTCGCGATGGTTGAGCCGTGCACAAACAAAGCACACGGTTCCAGCACTTGCTGCAGCGATAGCCCTAAATCGGTGGCAACGCGTTGCACCGCTGCCACAACCCCGCGGCTGGGATCGGCGGGGACGGACGGCACCTTAGCCACCCAGGTCGCACCAGTTGCATCGGCGAGAACGAGATCGGTAAATGTTCCGCCGACGTCGACCCCAATGCGCCAAGGCGCTCGTGATTGTTGCGGTGGGCTCGGGTCAGCTGTCATCGATATCGGTACTTCTATTTAGCCACGTGAAGCTTGCATCAGCGTTACGCGGTCCTCAATCGGTTTCTTAACCTTTAGGCAGAATTCAATCTGTGGCCCCGCTGGTCGGCGAGACGCCGCAGACAAGCTCTTAGCCATCCGTTAGCATATCGATAGTAACAGGATCACCGGAATCAATTGAAAAGGGGAGAGTAAATGCAACTCTACGACGACAACGCCATTGAATGGATGCACCTTGTTGGCGACGAGACCTTCGACTACCCAATCGATTACTGGGCCGCGGTACTCAATACACGACCGGACGGGCACATCGACATGTTGTTTCGCTGGGAGCCGAATGCATATTGCCATTTTCACCGCCACTTGGTCGAGACGACGACTACTGTATTGCAGGGTGAACATCATCTCATTGACATTGACAACGGTGTCGAAGGCGAGCACCGCATTCGTGTGGCGGGCGATTATTCGCACAAGCCATCGGAAGAAGTGCATATGGAGTACGCGGGACCCGAGGGCTCGCTGTTGTTGTTCAACATGTACGCGCCTGATGGCCGGCTGTTCGAGATCCTGGATAAAGACGAGAACGTCTTGATGCTGGTAACAATCGACGATTTTACATCGGGGCGACTCGCCAATGCTGCGTGAGCACGTTGGCCGTTAAGTTACATTGCCAATTTCGCTTAACCGCGCCTGCCCGATAATTCAGAGCGCCGCGGCGGTAAATCGTCAGGCACGCCGCAAACTGGCCCAGTGGTGATCCAGGAACCCGCTCCCGATGAAATATGGCATTCATACCTTCACTCGAGGCCCAACCCGGGATCCGGATCCGATTACGACTTTGGCGAGTGCGTGCGATCGGCTTGGCTTCGACTACTACGGCGTGTCCGACCACGTTATCGTCTCCGCGCAGATTGATTCCACCTATCCCTATACCGAGGATGGCTCTTGGCCGGGCGCAAGCGACACGGACTGTATCGACTGCCTGACCACGCTTTCCTTCGTCGCGGCGACAACCAAACGCGTGCGACTTTTGACCTCGGTCATGGTCATACCGCATCGGCCAGCGGTGTTGGCTTCGCAGATCCTGGCCACCGTCGACGTCCTCTCGAAGGGCCGACTAACGGTTGGCATTGGCGTCGGGTGGATGGAAGAAGAATTAGTCGCACTCGGTGCGCCCGAGTATCGGCGTCGCGGCGCGGCCTCGGAAGAATACATAAATGCCTACCGGACCTTGTGGCGGGACGAGATTGCTGAGTTCGACGGCGAGTTCGTCTCGTTTAAAAACGTTATTGCCGCGCCGAAACCGGTGCAGCAACCCGGCCCGCCAATCTGGATCGGTGGAGAAGGGCCCGCGGCGCGGCGCCGGGTCGCGCGTTTAGGCGACGGCTGGTATCCGGTGTCGGGTAATCCACGCTACCCCTTGGACACCGTCGAACGTTTCACTGTTGCGGTGAAGGAGGTTCGGGCGCTTAGTGAAGCGAACGGTCGCGATCCGGACGACATCGAGGTTGCGTTGTTTGTACCGTGGGCGAAGCTCGGAGAACCGATCATGAAGGACGGTCGACGGATGATCTTCACCGGGCCGCGTGATGCCTTGCTTGAGGATGTCGCAAGCTTTGAGAACGGTGGTTTAGATGTACTGATTCCGAGCCTGATCGCGCCGAGTGTCGAAGAGATAGTCGATAATTGCGAGGCCTTCGCCGAGGCGACCGGAATGGCTTGATCCCGATCGTTGCAGCGGTGTTAGTCTGAGCGTCGGGTTTCTCTGGAACTGTATATTCCCTTAAGTATTTTTGGCTAGATAAGTCGGCACGTGAGACCGCGAGTAGTCCGACATTGCTAGACGTGGAAACGTAGCCACGCATGACAAAGAGGTATTTGATATGGAGCTTGGACTCGCTGGTAAATCGGTGCTGATCACCGGAGGTTCTAAGGGTATTGGGCTCGCCTGCGCCAACGGCTTCGCGGCTGAAGGCTGCGACCTCCATTTGGTCGCGCGTAGCGTGGCGGATCTCGAACGGGCGCAGTCGGACATTGCGGGGCAGTATCAAGTCAAAGTCGAGATCTCGCCCCTGGATCTCAGCGACAGCGCCAACGTCAACCGGCTCGTCGAGAGCGCAGGCGACGTCGATATCTTGGTCAACAATGCTGGCGCGATACCGGTCGGCACCTTAGACAAGGTCGATGAGCCGCAGTGGCGCGATGCATGGGACCTCAAGGTCTACGGCTACATCAATATGACCCGCGCGTTTCTTGCGCGGATGTCTGCGCGCGGTAGCGGCGTGATCGTCAATGACATTGGTACCGGTGGCGAGAAGCTTGATGCCAACTACATCGCCGGTGCTGCCGGCAATGCCTCGATGATGGCATTCACTCGCGCGATTGGTAGTCGCTCCATGTACGCCGGAGTGCGCGTAGTCGGTGTTAATCCGGGACCAGTGGAAACGGACCGCATCCAAACGATGATGCGCAGCAAGGCGAAGGCGGAATTCGGCGACGAAAACCGGGCGTCAGAATTCTATGCCAACTGGCCGTTGGGTCGGTTTGCAAAACCGGAGGAGGTCGCCGATCTCATCGTTTTTCTGGCTTCGGATCGCGCGAGTTATATCTCCGGAACCGTTGTCACCATCGATGGCGGCATGGTCAACAACAACTCGATCCTTTGAGTCGCGGCGACCCTCGTGCTTGTTACGGCACCAGCGCCGGTGGGCGCGGATCCCACTGGGGAAACCGGGTCGTGTCAACGCCATCTGGCGTCGTCGGCTGGCCGTGGCGCTCTACCGGAAAGGAGGCCTCCGGCAACATCAACATCAGCTGCAGCAGGCGAAGATCTTGCGGTGCTAGATCTTCGACGTCGATCTTAGCCAGGTACTTGAGGACATCCTCAGCGCGGGCCATCAGTCGATCGTAGAAAGACTGTAACTCTTCCATCGTGCTGGCATACCGCCGCGCGTTGCGTTCAGTCCAAGTGCCGAGACTCCAACCTTCCGCAACGAGTGGCTCAAGATCTTCGAAGGCGGGCGGTAAGCTGCTGTCTGCATTTGTATGTGCCATCTTAAGCCTCCTGCTGTCTAGCAAGCTTTAGTCGCGCCACACTATCGTCGACGACTTTCAGGTGATGACGCACACCGATCTCTGAA
Source organism: Gammaproteobacteria bacterium (assembly GCA_021773835.1). Lineage (GTDB taxonomy): Bacteria > Pseudomonadota > Gammaproteobacteria > UBA11873. Next base: position 30,039 of record JAJFJQ010000037.1, on the reverse strand, counting down.
TCACCTAGTTGAATGTCGGTCACCGCCCGAGAATTGAGTCCCTGCTGAGATTGCTCGATCATCTCCATGTCCTCGAGCAGCAACTCGCGGAGCCAGATCCGGCTGAATTCGTTGGTGAACCGATGCGCCGCGTTTTCCGGCTTTAACGTGTAGTGCCGATATTCATATAGTGTTTGCTCATGCGACAACGGCCAGAAGTTGTAGCTGAAATACGATCCCATGAAGGTATCGACGAAGAAATTGGGAAAGAAGACATTCACATCCGCGGTCCACATGTCGGCGGCGTCGGGGTTTAATCCCGATCCATCGCCGACCGCGCCCTGTGAAAACATGGGACCAAACTTTGCTGCCAGTGCCTCAACCGGTGACAATTGATGATTCGGGTTGCCATAAACAGAGATCGTCTGGTGGCGGATACCAAGTCCGACCCATATCGGGCGTCCGAACATGTTCTCCGTTCCCACCATCGAGGTACTACCAGTCTGAGTGTGCACAAACCCAAGGTGATACAACTCGTTGTAGGCATGCACCGCGGTTTTCCAGTTCGCGTCGAGGACTGCTCGGTAACAATAGTTCGTCACCATATCGTCAAACGGAAACCCGTCTAAGCGTTCGCCGAGTTCCCCCAGGAACTCACGCAAGGTCTCCGTCGGCGCATCGTTGAGGTTGATAAAAATAAAACCGTTCCAGGTATCGACATGGACGGGCAGCAGACCACTTGAGCGCTTGTCGAAATCGTAGAAGCGGTCTTCGTCGGGCACGAACTGCAGGCGCCCGTCGAGATCATAGTTCCAACCATGAAACTTACAGTTGAACGATTGGCACGAGCCTTTTTCTTGCCAGGCGAGTTTATTCGATCGATGACGACAGGCGTTGTGGAATGCCTTGATCGCACCATCGCGGCTGCGCACGACGATGACCGAGGCGTTACACACAGCGATATCCTTGGTGAAGTAGTCGCCGGCGTTGGGAATTTGTTCTACGCGTCCAAGGTTTAGCCAACTACGCCGGAACACCGCATCGCGCTCTAACTCAAAGTATTCTGCACTCAGGTACGGTTCGGTCGAAACCGATCCGGTACCTAGCTCCGGATAGTCTAGAGTCCATTTTCTGTCGAAGTCGTTTTCTTTGGTCACGGCACTCATTGATGCACCTCGCGGATGACGCTATCGCCAGTTGGGTATTGCTAGACCTGCGCGTTGTACATGTCGAACACTACGCCATAAACATCAAAGGTTTTCGACGGATTGTAGGACATGGTGTGCAACACCTTGTCCATATTCTTTAGCTGCGTCACGAGCCGGCGTAGCTTCGGCACCGGGTCGACGTCGAAGTCGACCCGAACGTCGACAGCCGGCCACGGCTGCTGGCCGTTAAAGACTTGGATCATTGCCCACGACTCGGGGACCGGACCGAGGTCCGGCTGACCCTGTCCGCCAGCCGCTTTACCGGCCTCGAGCGCGCGCAGTAGCCGCTCGTCCATCGACTCCCCGCGATTGTCCTCAAGCGCCTTGGCCATGGCCTTGACTGGCTCCGGACCACCCATGAAGTTGCCCATCGCGATCGATCCGTCGGCCATGATGTGGCTCGCATGGTCCCACGCATCCGTGCCGGTGCGAACCCAGGTCTCGCCGCTCGTCGTGACGGCGCCGATCTGTCGCCAGCTCCAGTTTTCGTCCTGCTTCTCGAGCTCACCCTCCATGTCGTCCCAGCTGACCCCAGCGTCGCGCAGGTCGCACAGCTTGTAGCCATTCTGCGGATGGATTGTCGCCATCGGCGCGACGATGATCCCTTTGTCGGTCATCTCCGGCAGCAGGTGGCGGTGCACCGGGAAGGTCCGGCTGAAGTTGATGGTGATGGTCGTCGACGCGATGCCGATCTCGTTCGTGTCTGGATTGCTTGCAAGTACAGTGTAGGTCATGGCGTCGTTACTCCCGTAAGGCGTGGATGGTCCCGACTACGATTCTCGTTGATTGGGCCCAGCAATTCGAGCGCTGAAAATAATTGGGGCCCAAACAGGTGGCCGGCAACGATTTACAAGAAACCCGGGGCGCTTGCCCTACGGTACAATGCAACGTAATTGGACAACAAGGACACCTCACATGGCTGTGCAATTCTCTCTTAATGGTCGTGAAACCGAATTCGATGGTGCGGGCGATATGCCGTTACTGTGGTATCTGCGTGATTATGCCGCGCTTACGGGCACCAAATTTGGTTGCGGTATTGCCGCTTGTGGCGCCTGTACGGTGCATGTCGACGGCAAAGCGGTGCGCGCCTGTGTCACGCCGATAAGTAGTGTGGCCGACAAGGTCGTCACCACGATCGAAGGTTTAGCGACCGATGGCCAGTTGCATCCAGTGCAACAAGCATGGATTGAGGAAGATGTACCGCAATGTGGTTACTGTCAGGCCGGACAAATAATGGCTGCAGCAGACTTGTTGGCGCGCGACGGCAACCCCGATGATGGAAGCATTGCGGGGATCACCAACTTATGTCGTTGCGGTACCTACCCGCGGATCCGTCGAGCAATAAAGCGCGCGGCTGGATTGCTCGCCGCGAGTAAGCACGCATGAGTAGCGCGGTCACGCGACGAGATTTTCTACGGGTTACCTCGACGTCGCTCGGCGGCCTGGTAGCCACAAGTTTCCTGCCAAGCACGTTTGCGAATCGAGCGGCTACCGCGGAGCCCGCGTGGTTACGCGACGCCGTGCAATTGTTCGTGCGCGTGGAACCGGATGAGCGAGTTTTCATTGGCGCGCGCGGCCCAGAGATCGGTCAGGGTGTGCGCACCTCGCTACCCATGTTGATCGCCGAGGAACTCGACGTTAGCTGGGATCAAGTAACTGTCGAACAATTGCCCTATGGCGTGGTTGCCGCCGATACAACAGCTGGAGTTGATACAAAATACGGTGCGCAACGAGCCGGTGGCAGTACCGCTATTCCGCAAAGTTGGCTCGAAATGCGCCAGGTCGGCGCGCGCGTGCGTGAGCTGTTTGTCCAAGCAGCGGCACAGGCTTGGGGCGTCGACGCGGCAAAATTGACCACGAAGTTAGGCTACGTTATCGGCCCAGGTGGTCAACGCTCAAGCTATGGCAAATTGGCGCCACTCGCGAATACGCTATCCGTGGCGGCGCATCCGCTACCGTTAAAATCACCTACTGCCTTCCACACCATTGGTACGAGCACGATGGTTACCGATGCACGGGATATTGTTACGGGGCGTGCCGAGTACGGTATCGATGGTGCGGTGGAAGGGCGACTCGTCGCTGTGGTCGAGCGTTCTCCCTATCTCGATGGCGAAGTCGAGTCCTACGACGATTCGGCGACGCTTGCTGTTGCCGGCGTGCGCCACGTCGTCGTACTGCCCGTGCCTTCGAAGACCGCATTTACTGAACATCTCGCTGCCGGTATTGCCATCGTTGCCGATGATACTTGGTCGGCAATGCAAGGTCGCAAAGCGCTCAAGGTGAAGTGGCGAACCGGCAGTTGGTCGGCGGACGATACAGATACCTTTCGCGACACTGCACACAGCGCATTGCAACTGGACGGCGAGGTCGCGCGCGCAGACGGCGATATCACTACTGCGCGGACCGAGGCGAGCCAAGTTGTCGAGGCCGAATATTTTCAACCGTTCCTGGCACACGCCACGATGGAGCCCATGAATGCGACAATCGCGCTCGAACAAGACCGTGCCTTACTTATCGCCTCGCTCCAAGCACCGGCCGCCGCATCAAGCTTGATTAGCAAGCTAACCGGTATCGATAGACTCAATATCGAAGTTCGCCTGCCGCGTTCTGGCGGCGGCTTCGGCCGTCGTGGCCAAAACGATTTTGTCGCCGAAGCGGTGCACATCGCCATGGCGGTAAACAAACCGGTGAAATTGATCTGGAGCCGCGAAGACGACATCCGCAATGATTGGTACCGGCCGTCCGGTGCTCACGGGATGACGGCAACTTTAGATACGCAAAAAAAACTCACCGGTTGGGTGCATAAAGTTGCCGCCACCGATCGGCGTTTCCGTATTCCCTATTTGGCCGGCCGCGATCCGTGGTTCACCTGCCTAGATGCAGATGCGTTTCCTGCTGGTTGTGTGCCGAATTATTTGGCGACTTTTACCGCCGTACCATTCGGCTTGCCGCTCGGTTGGTGGCGTGGCCCCCTACCGACATTTGTTGCCTTCGCCAATCAGGCATTCATGGACGAAGTGGCACACGCCGCCGGCGCCGACCCGGTCGAATTTCGCTTAGCGCTACTCGGCGAACCGCGCGAACTGAAATACAAAGGCCACGGTGGCCCCGTGTTTCATACCGGCCGTCTGGCGACAGTATTGCAACGCGCGGCGCGAAAAATTGGTTACGGTCGCGATTTAGCCAGTGGGCATGGGATCGGTGTCGCCGCACATTTCGTTTTCGGTGCCTATAGCGCGCATGCGATGGAAGTGTCGGTTGAGAACGGCGAACTCAAGATACACCGCTGCGTGTGCGCAGCCGATGTGGGCGTGCCGGTCAATCCCTTAGGTCTCGATGCCCAATTATCTGGCGGCACGATCGACGGCATTTCAACGACGCTATATCAGGAAGTCACGGTTAAGGATGGCCAGGTCGTGCAAAGCAATTTTCCCGACTATCGATTGCTGGCGAGCGCCGCCGCGCCGGACGTTGAAGTCGACATTGTGCCAAGCGACTATGCTCCTGCCGGCGCTGGCGAGATGGGTACCCCGACGGTTGCACCGGCTCTCGTTAATGCGATCTTCGCGGCAACTGGAAAGCGGATCCGGCGCTTGCCGGTTGGCGACCAGCTGAAAACTTGAGGAGACGATGCGCGATTACACGGCCGGCCTCGGCCTTAACGCTCGGGTGCGCGGCAACGGAAGATTGTCACCGCGCCGACGACGCACAGCACCATCATGACGATTAGAGATGAGTTGTAGGACCCTGAGCTGTCGGCAGCCGCGCCTGCCCAGCCCGGTCCAATGAACCCGACAACCCCAGTGATAGCAATGCGCAGGCCACCCGTGGCGGCAAACGCCTCACGGCCAAAAAAGCTGGCGAAAACCATGGGCGCGGTAGTGAACGCCGCACCGTAGCCGATGCCGAGCAATACCACACAGGCGTAAGCCAGCATCGGCGTTTCGGCAAAACGCAGACCGCCAACGCCAAGAGCGCTCACGATAAGGGCAAGCGCCATCACCTTCGGTGGCGCCATGAAGTCACTTAGCGCGCCCGATAGGCGGCCGACCCCACTCATACCCACCCGCACACCGAGGATCGCGGCGGCAAGCGTTGGTGCAAATCCGAGATCTTCCAGGTGTAGTCGACCGTGCACGGTGAGCACGCGCCACGGGATAGTGTTGGCGATGTCAGCAAACGTGGCGATGAAGAAGTGCGGCGTCGCAATTGCTTGTCTCAAGGTGAAGCGTTTCTCACCGTTGTCGACGCTGTTCGATGCTAGTGCGGGTGCAGCGGGTGAACCTGTCAGCGTCTGTTCTGTTGCCAGTTGTCCATCGGGCAGTTGGCCGATGTCCTCGGGTCGGTCACGGATAAACACGACAGCGATGATCGCGACCAGGATCGATGTTATTGAGATATAGATCCAAGCGGTGCGCCAGTCCGCATTCTCCAGAATCATGGCGTCGATCGGAGAGACCGCGGCACCCACTACTGCGGCGCCCAATAAGATGATCGCCGTCGCGCGCGCTCTGTATTTGTTGAACCAATAAACAGCGATTGTCTGTGCTGGTAAGAGCGTCGATAGTCCGATACCAATTCCACCCAGGAGTGAGAAGCATAGGTAGATTTGGGTCAGCGATTCGGCCCGTCCGGTCAAGAACCAGGCGAGCGCGCAAATTAGGGCGCCGATGGTCACCGTCACACGTACGCCGAAGTAGTGAATGACCGTCGCGGACAAGATACTGGTCACGGCAAAGGTCAGGGTTAAGCCACCGAACACAGTGCCAACCTGTTGTCGGGTGATCCCAAGGTCCGCTATTACCTCAGGGGCAAAGAAGCCCCAGCTGTAGTACGCCGGCGCAATGCCGAGTCCGTAGATCAAAAATCCGACCCCGACGAGCGGCCAGCCGTAGAAGTGTTTGGAACTCATAAGCTGCGGTTTACAGAGATCGTTCTAATGGGGTTTTGCTACGCGTCTGCATCATAGCAATATTACTAATGCCGCAGTCCATTCGTTATTGACCAGTGAGGTTGATTGCCGGCACTCGTCTCGGGCGCCTGACTCTGCCAGAATCAGGAGACTTTGCACCGTGGGGAGGATGGCGGCATGACCAAAGAGACAGAGCTCTGTTATATGAGCGCGACCGAAGCTGTCGCGGCGTTTCGCGCAAAAAAACTGTCACCGGTAGAATTGATGCAAGCCGTGATTGCGCGCGCCGAGACCGTCGGCCCAAGCGTCAACGCGTTTACCTATACGTTTTTCGAGCGTGCACTGAAGCAGGCGCGCAAAGCCGAAAGAGAGTATGGAAAACGGAAGCCCGATCCGCGGCCGCTCGAAGGGATCCCGTGTGTGATTAAAGATTTTCACCCGGTTGAGGGTGAAATCACGACCTTCGGTTCACGCATGCATGCAGACTTTCGTCCGACAAGTAGCGCACCAACCGTCGCGCGCCTGCTCGATGCCGGCGCGATCATGCATGCACGCTCCACCACGCCAGAGTTTGCGCACTCCGGTGCCACGCATAGTCCGGCTTGGGGCATCACACGTAACCCGTACAATCTCGAGTACAGCCCCGGTGGATCATCGGGCGGGGCGGGCGCCGCACTCGCCGCCGGTATGACCACCATTGCCGATGGCACTGACGCGGGTGGCTCGGTACGCATACCGGCCTCGGCCTCCAATATCGTCGGCTACAAACCTCCATTCGGGCGTAACCCACTCGATCTAGAACATCCGTTAGAGACGCTACTGCACTATGGCCCGATGACCCGCAGCGTGGCGGATGCCGCACTGATGCAAAATGTCATGTCCGGTCACCATCCGGCGGACATGCTGTCATTGAAGACGAATGTCGAGCTGCCGACGACCCATGCATCCGTTCGAGGCATGAAAATAGCGGTTTCGATGGACCTTGGGTTCTTTGAGATCGACCCCGTAGTGGCGAAAAATACGCACGCCGCACTTGATGTGATGCGCTCGCTCGGTTGCAAGGTCAAAGAAGTCAATCTCGGCTGGCATAGTGGCATTTTGTTACCGTATCTCCAGCATTGGGAGGCGATGGCGGCTGCCTTTTTGGGTGGTGAAGTATTGCGCCGCTGGCGCTATGAAATGGATCCGTTCTTCGTCGGCATGATCGAGCGCGGTATGGCACACGGCGCTACCGGTCACTACCTGATAAATATTGTGCGGGGTGAAATGTTCCAGCAGCTCGCGCCGATCCTAGAAAAGTACGACGTACTGATCTGCCCGACCTTGGCGCTGCCGTCGGTAAAAGCCGATCATGACAACGCGGATCCCAACTTCACTATTAATGGTCGCAAGGTGCCGGCCTATCTCAATTGGTTTTTGACCTGGCCGTTCAACATGGTCAGCACCTGTCCGGTGATGGCGGTGCCTGCGGGACATTGCCGCAAAACACGCGTGCCGACCGGGATCCAGATCGTTGGACGAACCTACGACGATCCCAGTGTCTTCCGGCTTGCCTACGCCTATGAAAATGCGCGGCCGTGGCGCAAGTTTCGACCGCGTTTGTGACGCGCGGTAAGTGGTGGCAGAATTCGCGCCCTTCATTCTTAAATAAATCTGCCGCCTATTGTCCAACCTGTAGGAGAGAACCATCGTGAACCTAGCTGAATTGAACTACCTGGTCGACTGCGAGTGGCTTGCCGCCCACCTTGATATGCCAGAGCTTCGGATCATTGAATGCACCTCGCAGTTGCCAAATTATTTTGAGCCGAGCGCGGCAGACGGGCTAGAACTGACCAGCGGCCGGCCATTATTCGATGAGGAACATATTGCGGGCGCCACCTACATCGATCTACTGCACGAACTTTCCGATCGTTCGAAAACTAACTACATGTATGCCATGCCGTCTGCCGATCGCTTCGCCCAGGTAATGTCCGCCATCGGGGTGAGCGACGATTCTGTGGTGGTGCTCTACGACCGCGGCATGAATTCATGGGCTGCCCGCATATGGTGGATGCTGCGCTGTTTTGGCTTTGACAATGCGGCCGTCCTCAATGGTGGCTGGACGACTTGGAGCGAGCGTGGATTGCCGACCTCAACCGCGGCGTCAAGCTATCCGCCCGCGACGTTTACTGCGCGTCCGCGTGCGGGTCTGATTGCTAGTCGCGATGATGTGCTAGCGACTATTGGTAATGATCGGACCTGCCTGATCAATGCCCTGGACCCTGACGAGTTTGCCGGGCGCCCACCCCAACGCTACGCGCGCAACGGTCGCATTCCCGACAGCGTGAATGTGCCGTTTTCGACGACGGTCGATCTCCCAACACAGTACTTTGCAGATGACGCGGCGTTACGGCAGCAGTTCGAGGACGTCGGCGCGCTTGGCAAAGAGCGAGTCATTGCCTACTGCGGTGGGGCAATTGCGGCGAGTAACACAGTTTTCGCGCTTACCCGCTTGGGCGTTGAAAATGTCTCACTCTACGACGGCTCGCTGACCGAATGGACTAGCGATCCTGACCTTCCAATGGAAACCGGCTGAATTAAAACGATGAAAGATTCATCTATTGACCTTTGGCGCGATCGAACCCGCGATGCCGGATCACTTTCGGTGCCGTGAAAAGATCCGCCTAAGAGCAACAGATGAACGAATACGAGGTTACATTGCAGGAAGACGACGGCCGGCAGCGGCTGCTCATGGTGGAAGCAGAAACAGCGGCCCGGGCACGTGACCAGGCAGAAGACGAGGCCGGCGTAGAAGTAATACAAGTACGCTTCGTGCGCGCGTTGGCCTTTAGTTGTCGGATCCGCGGCACGTCGTAGGCACGGGCCTTCGATGTCGATGAACGCGTGCAAGTCACCGTTGTTTTCCCTAGCCTCGTCCCAGGTACGGCGACTGGACAAATTCAAGCGTGGAAATCAAAAGGCCGGCGCGGATCTTGCGTGATCGCGCCGGCCTCTTTTTTCAGTAGGTCCTGTGAAGCTTAGGTTTTCCAGAGATCCATAACGGGGCCATCGCTTCCACTCAACGGATCCGTTGGCGGTAACGGTGTGGCCGCAATACTTGCTCGCACCACGTCTTGTTCATTCTTTCCAAACAGTCGAATGACACAGCCGTCGGCATCGGCGTTTTCATCGCGCGCCTTCTGCACGTCTTCTTCGCTGATCACGCAAACGTCAGGCGATTGTTCTGGGGGGTAGGCACCGACTACCGACAAACCCGGTGCGTCGTCCAATCTTTTATGACCGACGCCGGCTGGGATCACCGCAGCATCTCCAGCTTCAACTTCGATGATCGGTCCGTCGGGGCCACCAACCTGGAGCGTCGCTTTGCCGCGTGCGAATGCTACTACTTCATGCGCATCGGAATGATAGTGATGGAAGTGATAAATACTCTCGACACGCCAACCATTGCCCCAGTTGTTTTGCGCAAACATCTCTTCGAAGACGCTTTCGGGTTCTTTATCTCCGAAATCGGCGGCGCCCTTGTAAAGGATCACCGGAAGCGCATCGTTATTGGGTACGTCGCCGGCGTCAGAAATTAGGAAGTGTTGGACGGATCCGTTGGTGGCCATTTGTGTTCTCCGATTGCTGCGATCTGATACACGCCGAGCTTAGACCCATCGGCGCGGGTTTGCTACAAGATAAACGCATGGATCATGCTGCTACAGGCCAATATGACCGATTTTACCGGTTTCATGGCCGGCCTTTTTATGTCGAATCGGCGAAATCCATTGGGCGACGGTCGGTGTTCTCGAAGCCGGAATTCAGTGTGACGCATTCGCCGGGCGAAGCGTGGCGATCGTGTCCGCGGACCGACCACCGATTATTTGCCAAATTAGTCACACGAATTCGCAGCAGTTCTGTGCGATCGATTGCAGATCCCACCATTATCCACCCTACCGCGGATAGTCGCGCCCTCCGGCGCATCAAATATGGATAAGTTCACAGCGTCTTTAGGGAAGCTACGCTATGTTGAAAATCGTCATCCTGGAATCGGCGAACGATACGGATCCAATACAAGTTTCGTTCCGGCAATCGTCCGTTCGCATCGGTCGTAATCCAAATAACGATATCATCCTCGCTAACCCGGCCGTGTCGAATTTCCACGGCGAGATCCGGGACACCGAAGAAGGGCCGGTGTACCGCGACTTGCAGAGCACTAACGGCTCCGTGGTTCGACGTGGATCACAACTCTTGCGCCTCGACGGCCAACAACATCGCATTGCATTACAAGACGCTGACGTCTTGCTACTCGGTTTTATCGACATGCCCGTTCTCCTGCATATTGAGATCGTCGAACACAACGAGGCAGAGGAAGACAGCTTACCCGTAGATGCGGCGGATCGGATGTTCCCGGTCGAGGCAACACTCGATATCGCGCAGTCGCTACAGGCTACCCAGCGACATACCTTGGCCGCTCTTGGTGCCTCAGCCGATCGATCCGCGCTTATCGCCCTGCATCGCTTTAGTAACTTAGCTACTGGAGAACGTGATTTAAAACGCCTGCTAGCGCAGTTTGCGAGCAGTACGCTAGACGCAATCAAGCGTGCGGATCGCTTGAGTGTTTATCTCGTGGATAGCGATAGCGGTGAATTTCAACCCGTATATGCACAGACCCGTAGCGCTGCGGAGCCGCCAGAGCCGTTGTCTAGAACCTTGCGCGAAATGGTATTCGATCGTGGTGAGGCGGTTTTATTTTCAATCTCAGATCCTGCACTCGGCGATGCACAAAGTTTATTTAATGCAGAAATCGTAAGTGGCCTTTGCGCACCGATCTGGAATGGCGACCGGGTTATCGGCTTGGCGCTGGTAGATTCACAGCGCAAACACTCACCGCCGCTTACCCTGGAGGATCTGACATGTTTTACTTTGCTCGCACATCAGGCCGCGCTGTGTATCGATAATGCTCAACTCACTACGGGATTGGTGAAGACGGTTGACGAGCTAACGTCCATCCAAGCTGAAATGGAGCAGCTCGCATTTTTTGACCCGCTTACCGGTTTGCACAATCGCCGGTTATTTCTTGATCGCCTGGAACAAGCGGTGAAGAACAGCCGACGAACCCGACAGCGACTCGCCGTACTATATTTGGATCTTGACGATTTCAAGCAAGTCAACGACACCCTCGGCCACGGCGTTGGAGACGTGCTGCTTTGTACCATTGGCGATCGGCTACGGGGGTGCGTCCGCAATGAGGATACGGTAGCGCGTCTGGGTGGCGACGAGTTTGCGGTGTTAATGAGTGACATTATCGGTATTGATGGACCGAAAGTGGTGGCCGAGAAAATTCTCAACGAGCTACGTAAGCCGATTGAAGTCGAGAAGCACCAATTACATGCCACCGGGAGTATTGGGATCACCATTGCGCCGGACGACGGCGAAAACGCCGAACAGCTACTCAAAAACGCCGACCTTGCGCTGTACCGGGCGAAGGGGCGCGGGCGGGACACGTTTCAGTTCTTTGTCGACGACATGAATAAAGAGATCGCAGACCGTCTGTTTGTTCAGCGAGAGCTATGGACGAGTTTAGAGCTGGGACAGTTTGTGCAACATTTCCAGCCGGTATGGCGGCTACATGACGCGATACCGGTGGGCGCGGAGGCACTAACGCGATGGCAGCATCCGCATCGGGGATTATTGTTACCGGAAGATTTTATTGAGCTAGCGGAGGACAGTGAGCTGATCGTCCACATCGGCGAATGGGTAATTGAAAGCGCGTGTGCGCACCTTGCGCATCTGCAGCGCGTAGGTAGGGAACACGTTCGGATCGCGATCAACCTTTCAGCACGCCAGTTACGCAGTGAACTCGTCCCGGTGTTTCAGCGCGCTATCCAACACAGTGGTGTCGAGCTGCGTGGCCTAGAGGTCGAAATCACCGAATCGGTGTTAATGGACAACATGGTTAAAACACGGGTTGCGCTGGAACAGCTAAAAACGCTGGGGATCTCTATCGCGATTGACGACTTTGGCACGGGTTATTATTCATTGAGCTACTTGAAGGACCTGCCCATCGATACCTTGAAGATCGATCGTTCGTTTGTGCAGCGTATTGAGACGAGTAGCAAACACGCGGAGATAGTTGCTGCGGTTATTGCGATGGCGCATAAACTGCAGATGCGGGTCGTTGCAAAAGGGATCGAGACGGAGGATCAATTGAGATTCCTCGTGGCCAACGGTTGTGACCTTGGGCAGGGTTTTTTGCTCGGAAAGCCGGTGCCATTTGATGGGTTCGCGGACTTGGTCGGTGCGGGCAAGCGTATTGACCATGGTGAAACAATTTACTGACGTTGATTCGGGCTTATCCAGCAACTTGGGATTTCGTCGTTGGTGGTTAGCCGTTGGTTGGCTTGGCCACACCGCCTGGGAACGGCAAGCCGAGTGATCTATCGATAGCATCCGTCAGTGTGATGCCCGGAGTCGGTACGATAGAAAGCACACAAACTCGGCTATGGGTATCGAAACCAACCAGCGGGCGAATTACCGATCCTAGTCGTAGTGATATCGCTGAGGTCGACTATACTCAATGAGAGGCCATTTTGAGTATGACTGCGCGCTCCCTCGATGGACGACACCGGATCCGCTCGATTAACGGACTCGACACTTGGGAGAGCGTGCGTGCGCATCGTACGCTCTAAAGTAATGAGGCGTCTCAATCTCGCCGAAGTTAGAAACCATTACAACGACGTTACGTGAACTGCCGCAGCGTCGAACACCAGATTTTTATAATTATTCCAAACCGCCTGCCCAATCGAATTTGTCTAGCAACTTAATCGGACGGGAAGTGATGCAGAAATTTCGGAATAGGTCTCTTTCGGCAGACACACTCGTGTCTATGCTCGGTGTTCTGGTCTTGACCTTGTGCGCCCCTACCGGCGCCATTGCGCAAGAGAGTCCGGGATTACCGGGGATAGCGTTGGTGAAGGAGGCGCAAGAACTCCTGCAGGTTCGGGATTATGTTGGTGCATTAACCAAAGCGCAGAGTGCGACGGAAATTAATCCCGATATCCCTGCAGGGTGGTTTTTGCAGGGGTTCGCGCTTAACCGACTTGGTCGCCACGAAGATGCGTTAGCTGCATTGAAGATAGCGCGCAAAGCGGGTCTGCGCGGCGCATCTTTCGACTACGAAATTGGGTGGGCTGCAATATTCGTCGGTGAGTGGAATCTCGCCGCGCAACACCTCGAGAGCTACGATAGAGCGAATCCAGGCGACGCGAAAGTAAGTTCATCGATTGGTCTGGCCTTGTTCGGGCGAGGCGAATTGGACAAAGCGGAAGCCCGGTTGCAGGAGGCGATCGCGCGCGACCCGAGTCGTAAACCCTCCGCGTTGTATTTGTTGTCTCGCATCGAGAGTGCGCGGGGTGATATGCCAGCGGCGCGGCAGCACCTCAAACAAATCATGATCGAAACGCCGGATTCGGCAATGGGGCGGTCGCTGTGGGGTGGTCTCGCGCGACAAGCGCAACAAGCCCAGACGTCACGGGCCACGTCCCGGAAACCCTGGCGCGTATCGGCGTCGGCGGCCGGCGGACATAACAATAACGTGATCGCGCTTGGAGATGGATTAACCTTGCCGAGTGATATTTCCAGTAAAGATTCGTCATTTGTGCAATTCGCGCTCGGCGCAAGTTACGACCATATATTGCAAGCCGACAGCAGTCTCTCATTCGGGTATAGCCTCAACTCGAATATCTATACCGACATCAATGGGTTTGATGTGGTTGATCAATATTTTTACGCACGGTACTCGAAACGGGTACGTGATGGCCTCATCGCAAGCTTGACGGTCAGTGACCAATACACGCTCGTCGATACCGATGGTTTTCGAAATTCAGTCGGGGTGCGTCCGGCTTTGCTCTATCGATTCAATGATTACTCCATAGTGGAGTTGGCGTATCGCTACGCATCGTCTAACTACTACGCCAACGTCACCCTTGCCGCATTAGATCGTGATGCCGATACGCATACCGTATCTCTGGTTGGGTATTTCCGCGTGCCGAATACTGAAATCACGTTTCAGACTGGATATTTTCACGTAGCAAATGATACCGACGGTGCAAACTATGATTCAGATTCAGACAGCTTCCAGTTCGTCGCATCGTCGCCTTTGCTGTGGCAGACCGAAGGCTATGTCAGCTACACCAAGGTATTAAATGATTATGACAATCCAGATATATTCTCGCCAATTGGCGACATCCGTGATGATGATGTCGATGCAGTAACCGTCCGATTTTCCCGACCGCTGTATAAGGGCTTATCCGCCTACGCACGTTTTGATCACACCAATAACGATTCGAATATCGTGTTATTTAATTATGACCAGACCATTTGGAGCGGTGGTCTGGTCGTGGAATTCTAGAGGAGACTACTGATGCATTTAATCGGTATCAATAGAAGCAAAACGATAAGAATTCTGAAAATTATTTCTTCTTTGGCAATCATCAGCTCGGTTCATGCAAACCCGCTTTGTACCCATATGGGTGCCGCTGTTATTTGCCCGGATATGGTAATGGAGGGCAGCACGAGTACGAGTATGTCCGGATCGAGCACCTTTTGGGACGACGGTAGCATTACAAGTGGTCCCATTGATCCGTTCGTCGACTGTCCCGTACCAACGAGCCCGAGCGGTTCTCCCGGTGGACCATCAAGCCCTGGTGAGTCGCCGAGCTTTAGCGGCATACCATTCGATGGATTTCCGAGCGGGATGGAGCAGCTCGACAATACTTATACGCCGCCGGATGTGATCGAACCTGATTATCTCGTATTCGACGATACGACTGATTCGGCGGGCGACCAATTTGTGGTTGGTGTCGTGGGCGCATTCGGCCTCGGCTCTACGCCTGGAGAACGTGAGCTGCCGAAGGCTCGCGAATTCGACCCCGTTGAAGCGGCCGGCGCGTCATGCGATGCCGGAGGATGTGAGTTAGGGAGCCTGGAAGAATTTGTTGATCCATCGTGCGTCGGTAGCGAATGTCCCGCCGGTCCATTGGACGACGTTGTTGATACCGTTTGTGACGACGGCGGCTGTGATGTATTTGCCGGCGGTACACGCAGTGACCCGTTAAGTGAGGTCACTTTCGATGACGAGCTATGGGCATCGGATCCAACACCCACATCTGAAAGGCCAATTTTGGACGGCCTGGACCCGATGGGTCCATCAGGGCTTGAGACGGAAGACACCGCGGGGCGCTATCTGGGAGATTTCCAAATTCCGAGCTCGTTTGTCTCGGACGAACACGATATCGATAGCTCATTCTCCGCGCTCGAAGGGTGTGTGTTTGTTGGTTGCGCTGCCGAGCGTGGATCGGGTCTCAAGGTCCCTGGTTTCCCTTCGGTGCCAAAGAACAGTAAGTCGGAGGGATTCAAGGCTCAATACAAGGAAAGAATGGACGAAATCAAGAAAGAGGGTGGCGGAAAATCGCTAAGAACACAGATGGATGAAAACGGATACCGTATGGCGTCAATCAGGGTTCGCCAAGAGCAAATCGACAAACTTATCGAGAAAACGGACGAGGGGAAGGCGTACCTAGAAAAGCTCAAGACCGAGAACGACGAAACCTCGGCGAATCCCTACGGTGATGGTCGAATCGGTCCAAAGGCGGGCTTGAAGACAGGCGGCTTTGTTGCAACCCGCCTACTAGCAAGAAATCCGACGCCGGCGGGGATCGTTATTGGCTTATTTTTGGACGGCATTGAAGGCGTGGTGAGATACGATATCAAATCTGATTTAGACGATGCTCTCGAAGACGCAATTGAGTCGAGCGGCATAACGACGAGTGGTCTCATTGAGGTGCATCGTGCGTTATCGGCGGATTTGAATGCGGAGATCGAGCGTAAGGCGGAGCTGCAGGAAGCAAAAACGGAAACGGATGCGCTGTGGCATAACTGGTCGGTCGCGGCAGAGCAAGAAAAGAAAGCGTCCACCAGGGCCAGTGCTAGCGCGGTGCTTCGTCGCGATACGGACGCAGCAGGTGATCGGGAAGAAGCGAAAAAGCCTGGCGGTAGTGGGGTCACTGGCGCAAGAGGTGCGAAACCCTACAAATCACCCAATACTATTACGCCATCGAGATAGTCTATTCGGTGTCCGATATTGCCCTGATTTGACGGGTAAGCCACTGCTACCAACCCAGCGGCGACAAGTCGTCTCGGTCTCCCTACGGGGTACGTAGCCCCGGGACCGATCGCCAAAATCTGCCACGCGACGAACTGGTTAATTTTTAACCCCTCCGCCACCTTTTGATCAAAATTGGGTAACCTTTAGCTTTCGATTGAGCGCAAATGGTTAGTTTCCGGCCCAATCTAGCGCCGATTCAATTGATCCGAAATCATCCGCGAATAGGTTACCTCCATGCCAGACCTTCTTACTGAACAACACGACGACATTGTCGTCGTTACTTTGAATCGCCCGGAAAAGCGCAATGCCTTTTCTCCGGAAATGGCGGTGAGGCTGGCTGAGTTTTGGCAGGAGGCGGCAACCGATCTGAGTGTGCGTGCGGTCGTTGTGACGGGTGCTGGCGAGCAGGCCTTTTGCGCGGGCGGCGACATGGGAAGCCTCATACCGTTAATGCTGAAATCGCGCGCGCCCGAAGGCGAATGGGAAACACGCTTTGCCGCCGATCGCAAACAGTTGTATGCGGCGTTGTTGCGTGATGCACGATTCTTCAAGCCAGTGATTGCGGCCATTAACGGTCACGCGCATGCGGGTGGTGCGGAATTTGTTCTGGCGACCGATCTGCGCGTGATGTCCTCCGAGGCGAACTTGGCGGTTACGGAAGTGCGACGTGGCCTGATTGCCAGCGGCGGTTCGTTGGTGCGTCTTGGACGTCAGGTGTCGTGGGCGCATGCGATGGAACTACTGTTGGTCGGCGAACCGATCAGCGCGGAGCAGGCGTTGGCAATGGGACTCGTCAATCGGGTCGTGCCGCCGGGCGAGGTATTGTCCACTGCGCTCGATCTGGCGCGTCGCGTGTGTCTGGGTGCGCCGGTTGCGTTGGAGAAAACAAAGGAGGCGATGGTGTGCTCTAACGGTTTGCCGTTCGATGAAGCATTTGCGGTGGAGACCCGCTGCGCGAGGGAAAACGCGAAGATGGACGACGCTCGCGAAGGCCCACGCGCATTCATGGAAAAGCGACCGCCGGTGTTTACCGGCCGGCGGCCAAAGTCATGAGTCTGTTAGACAGTGTCCGAGTGGTCGAGATGGGACTATGGGTTGCGGGCCCATCTGCCGGCGGCATCCTTGCCGACTGGGGTGCGGATGTGATCAAACTCGAAACGCCCAAGGGCGATCCCATGCGAAATCTATACGGTGCTTTGTCCGGATCGGACGAGTCGCGCTGCCCGCCGTTCGATTTATACAATCGTGGCAAGCGCAGTGTGTCACTTGAGGTCAACCATCCCGATGGCGCCGCACTTGCGCGTCGATTGATCTCAACGGCGGATATATTCCTCTCTAACATGCGGCCGCAGTATTTGCATAAAGTGGGTATGCACCACGAACAACTACTCGCGGCGAACCCAAAACTCGTCTACGGCAGCCTCACAGGCTATGGCCTAGAAGGTCCCGACAAAGATGCGCCGGGCTATGATTTGGCGGCCTTTTCAGCACGTGGCGGGGTCAGCCATAGAGCGACGCCCCCGGGCGGCGTGCCGCCAACCCTGCCCGGCGGTATTGGCGATAACATTACTGCGATCACGCTGGTGGCGGGAATACTCGGCGCATTATTCGCGCGTGAGCGCACGGGACTTGGACAACTCGTATCAACCTCGCTACTGCGCACCGGTATCTTCTGTGTGAGCATGGAGTTGTCGGCCCGGGTTGGTCTCGGGCGGGTGGCGCCGTCGCCGTCACGAACCCAACCGCAAAACCCATTGATGAATTCCTATCGCACTGTGGACGATAAATGGTTGTGGCTAATCGGAGCGGAGGCAAATCGCCATTGGGAACCGATCGCGCAGGCACTGCGTTCGCCACAACTCATCGAAGATGAACGCTTTAGAACAAGTCGCGATCGCTACAAAAATTCAACCGAACTGGTTGCGATCTTCGACGAAATTTTTGCCCAACACACGCGGGAGCAATGGACAGAAATCCTAAATGAACATGAGATCTGGTGGGCGCCGGTCAATTCGTTTGAAGATTTATTGGATGATAAGCAAGTCGAAACCATCGGTGCATTTTTATCGATGCCCTCTTCTGGAGGGGAGGGCGATCAGCAAATGAGTATCGCCACCCCCGTTGATTTTAGTGGCTCACCGGTAGCGTCCCCAGCGGCGCCGCCGGTTATCGGAGCCGACACGCAAGATGTTTTGGACGAGCTTAATCTCACTGCCGAGGAGATCGAGGTGCTTCGCACAACAGGTGTCATAACTTAGATATAGAGAACATTTTGTTCAAGCTTGCTAGCCGTAATTTCAATACGCCGTGCGCGCCTTTCCAGCAGCCGAGCCATCACCGTGAGTTCAATAATGTTGCGACGGCGTTGCTCCGGCGCGACGTAGTGGGCGTAAATATTCTGTTGATGTTTACATTGCGCCGGACAGAAAGTCTTCAATAGTCGCCGTTTTCAATACCGTGCCGTCGCGGTCCATGACGTCGAACAAACCGCCGTCGACGGCCTGACAGTTGAAGTAGACCAGCGTGCCTTCAGGACCGCCATACTCCATGTGGACGTCGCCACCGGGGTTAGTGGCGAAAAAACCAGGCTTGCGGGTTTTATGGACGGTTTCGTGGTTGTGGGTTTCGACCACGTGGTGCTCGCCTTCCAGCACGAGCAACGACGTATCGCCGACATGACGATGGTAGTGACAATAGCAATCCGGTTTCCAGCGGGACAGGAAGTCAACCCGCCCAGTGCTTTCATCGACGTGCAGAATGGCGACCTCATAGTCAATCGGATAATCGAAGCGCTTCGAACCGGTGATCTGCACCCACTTGAGGTCGTCGCCGGTAAAGAGATCGTAAAATTCAGTGGGGGTGGTTGGGACGTTCATGGCGTTTCAACTCCTCTAGGTAGTTCGAAAATCGGGGCCGCAGCCAGCGTCTACCCCTGTTTCTGTTTGTAAATGTTGTTGCTGGCAGCGTTGCGTTAGCGCAGCCGACAAATGGTAACGAGAAAACATGAATTTAATTCAAAGCGTCCCGATCTGACATCGTCCTTGATTCCTGACCAACCGAGATCTCGATCAGGCTCGGTCGGCACGAGGCGATAGCTTCAGTGACTGCCTCACGCAAATCCGCCGCAGCATCGAGGCGTCGCGCGGGCACGCCCATAGACTGTGCAAGTGCGGGAAAATCGATGGCCGGCGTATCGATGTCCATGCCGATGAAGCGTCCAGTCTGCGCCGACAAATAGTGAGGCTGCGAGCGCATGAAATTCTTAAGCACGTTGTATTCACGGTTGTTGACCACGATGAATGTTACCGGAAGATCCTCTTTCGCGGCGGTCCATAGTGCCTGCGGCGAATACATAGCGGCGCCGTCGCCGACGAGTGACACAACGGGTTGACGCCCAAGCCCGAGCGAGAAACCGATTGCCGCGGGCATACCCCAACCGAGCGCGCCGCCGCGCAGAAAAGAATATTGGCGGGTCGAACCGTTATTCAGAAATTCGCGCAAATGGCTTGCCGTTGCGATCGCCTCATCGACGATGGGGGTACCACCGATGCTTTCGGCCAAGATCTTTGCGACCACCATCGGATGCAGCGGGGTTTCCCCGGCCAACGCTTCAGCGCGCGCAGTGAGTTCGTGATTTCGTTCGGCAAATGTGGCGCGTGCGTCCTTTCTTGCGGCATCGAATGCAGCCTCCCGCGGCGCGATGCGCTGTGCGATAAGCGTGTTCAGTTCGTGCAGTGAAAGTTCGATGTCGCCGACGACCGAAAGCTTCGACGGGAATGTGCGGCCGAGATCGCGGCCGTCTACCGACAGCTGAAATAGTTCGCAGCCGTCGGGTAGGGCAGACGCTTCGGAGTAGAGAATGGTGATGAAGGATTTGCCGCCGAGGGCGAAGACACAGTCGAATTCGCGCATTGTCTCGGCAATAGCGTTTGCTCGAGTCGGTAGGTTGCCCTGCCAAAGATAGTGACTGGTTGGGTAGGGAATGTGTGCCGGCCAAGAGGAACCGAACACGGGCGCCGCAAGCAACTCCGCGAGCCTCACGACTTCTTTGTACGCGTCGTGAAACGAAATCTCATCACCGGCGATAATGGCGACGCGCCCAGGCGTCACCGAACTCAGTTCGACCGCGAGTTGTGATAGCGAACCCGCAATTGGGCGCCGGTCGACGTTCGAGGTTTCCGGGATCAAAACGTCGCTCGTTGCCTCCATAACGTCCATCGGTAGTGATAGAAAGACTGGGCCGCGCGGTGTCGCGCGGCAGTCCTGAAAGGCGCGGTGCATAAGTATGGCGATCTGATCTGGGGAGGTGATTTCGGCAGCCCACTTGCAGGCAGGCCGAGCGATCGAAACTAGATCCCCCTGCAGCAGTGGATCTGTAATCGCGTGGCGCGAGTCTTGCTGACCCGCAGTGACCACCAGAGGCGTCCCGGACGTGGACGCATTGAGCAGGTTGCCTAGTCCGTGACCGAGACCACCGGCGGTATGCAGATTGACGAAGCCGGGCTTGCCGGAGGCCTGCGCGTAACCGTCCGCCATGGCGACGACAGTTGCTTCCTGCAGACCAAGTACGTAGTGCAGTCGTGGCCGATCAACGAGGGCATCGATGAGCGGCAGCTCCGTCGTTCCCGGATTGCCGAAGATGTACTCGCAGTCTTCACTCTCCAGCACATCCAAGAGAATGTTTGCGCCCGTCCGCTCGGCATTTGCTAGCGTCTTCAAGCTGATGTATTCCCGCTACGTTCCGCCTCAGTGTGACGGTAGGCGCAACACGAGTTTGGCGAGAATGTTGCGTTGGATCTCGTTGCTGCCGCCATAGATTGTTGTCGGCCGTGCGTTGTACCAAGGAAACAAGGCGTCGATCGCCGAGCTGCCGGCATCGACGCCGTCGAGCTGCGCACCGCCTTCGCCGCCGAGATCAAGAACGAATTCCGATAAGCGCTGAAACGTTTCGCTGGCGTAGATTTTGAGCAGCGAAATATCCGCTCCCGGTACTTCGCCGCGCCGGATCAGATCAGCAAACTCTTTGTATAAGGCTTCCAATGCAGCGACGTCGAGTGCAAAACGTGTATAGCGATCGACAGTGACTGGATCACGTTCCATGCCTCGCGCATTCGCTAGCGCCGCGGCTCTGGACAAGGCGTTGCGGCAATTCTTGGGGCTGCCGATGAAGAAACGCTCAAACCCGAGCAGCGCTTTGGCGATTGTCCAACCGTCGTTCAGCGCGCCAACCAGGTTAGTGCACGGTACTCGCACGTCGTCAAAAAACACCTCACAGAATTCCTCGTCCCCTGAGATGTTACGGATTGGTCTTACGGTGATGCCGGGTGTGTTGAAATCGATCAGCACAAAACTGATCCCTGCCTGTGGCTTGGCCTTCGGGTCGGTGCGCACTAGACAGAACATTTGGTTCGCGTCCTGCGCCATGGTGGTCCAGATCTTCTGACCATTGATGACGAATTCATCACCGTCGCGTACGGCGCTGGTTTGCAGAGAGGCAAGATCGGATCCGGCGTTCGGCTCCGAGTAGCCCTGGCACCAGATGTGTTCACCCGACAAGGCTTTGGGTAGGTAATACGCCTGCTGCTCCGGCGTACCGTGTTGCATCAACAATGGGCCGACCATGATGATCCCCTGGTCAGGCGTGCGTACGATGCCGAGGCGCTCGCGCTCCTCGATGAAGATCAGCAGTTTGTCCGGCTCCAGGCCCATACCCCCGTGCTCCGCCGGCCAGCCGGGCGCAGCGAAGCCGCGATCATATAGGCGCTCGTACCACACGCGGCACTCGGGCCAGCGCGCGCGATAGCGCAGGTTCTTAAGTTCCGGCGGATAGTTCGCTGTGTGCCACTGGCGCACGATCGTGCGGAACGCATCGTTGGACAGCGCGTTCCAGTCTCCGCCGGGCGGTTCGCTATTAGCAAGCGCACCGTCAACGTCTTCGGTCGTCTCGGTCGGCGGGGTGATACCGGCGCTGAGACGCACGAGACGCGCGACGTGTGCGTCGGGCCGACCATAGCGCGCGGCCACGGCCATTGCGCGATTCGCGAACATGGAGACGTCGCATTCATCGGTGTAACCGATCGCACCGTGCAGTTGGATGGCCTCTCGTGTCATTTCGAGCAAGGTCTCACCGCTCCGGTGCCGTGCGCTGCTCGCAAGGCATTTTGCCTCTGTGTCGGTCGCGCCAGCATCGACGGCCGCGACGCATTCCGCAACCACTGCTTCGGTCACACGTTGCGCCATGTAGGCATCTACCAGGCGGTGCTGAAGTGACTGGAAGCTGCCGATGGCCTGTCCGAACTGGCGGCGCGTGCCGACGTATTCGAGCGTCGTGGCAAGCAGGGTGTCGCTGAGGCCGAGTTGATAGGCGCTGGACGCGAGTTCGGCAGCCGTGCGGGCAGCGTCACCAGCGGTGGATGCGGCTGAACCGCTTTCGAGCACCGTCGCCATGCAGTCGGACAGCACTAGGCGCGCACTGGCGGTACCGTCGCCGAGCAGCCGTGGTTGCAACTCGAGACCTTTGCTTCCGGTCGCGATCAGCAACCAGGCCGGTTTGTCGGAGAGCGTCGCCGGCACAATGAAGGCATCCGCGTCCGCGCCGAGCGGTACTGCGTCGAGGTTTCCAGTGACCCGCGTACCGGCATCGTCTGTACTAGCCTTCGAGCGTGCAAAGGGATCGTCCTCAATGCCGCCAAGTGCCGCGGCGATGACAGATTCGCCGCTTAACAAGGGCGCAATTAAGTCATCACTGGCGTTGCAGCCGGCGAGCAGTGTGCCCGCTGCTATCGCAGTCTCGATCAATGGCTCTGGCGCTGCCACGGTGCCGAGCGCACGACACAGCACGGCCGCGCCACGCGCGCCGAGTTCGAGACCACCGCGCGACTCGGGTAAGGTGACCCCGAGCCAACCGAGCTCGGCGATGGCCCGCCACTGTCCGCGGTCGAATGATGGCGATGCGCCGCGCAGCGCTCGCAGTCGTGTAGGGGGCAGGGCGCGCGAACAAAAGTCTCGCGCGCTGTCTTCGAGCAGCGTGATGAACTCGTCGTTTGCGTTCTCGGCGGTCGGTGCCGCTTGTGCTGACGCGCTCATGAGGCTTCGAACGGCACTGCCGCGTCGGCAGTCTTCCAGATGTGATAACCCGCGGGCTCGGTCTGCTCTTCGAGCAGGTGACCGACTAGGCCTGCGCAACGCGCGATGAGATTAAAACCGCGCGCGATGGTCGGCGGGATGTCCGCTTCCAGCAGCACAGCGCCGATCGCCGCGTTGACGTTGATGACGATGTTTTTGCCGGAGGCCTTCTTAATGGCGTCGCCTAGTAGGTACATGGCATCGAGATATTCGCCTTTTGCACCGGCCTCGCGTGCAACTTCGTCCAGCCGCTTCACTCGCGGATCGCCGTTGACGTGGATCGGATGGCCGTAGCCTGGCAGGAATTTCTTCGCGCTCGTGAACTCCTCGGCAATACGCTCCGCTTCGCCGACGCGTTCAGAGGGCGGCTTGTCGGCGATGCGTTTGAGTAGCGCAGCCGACTCATCGGCCGTACCGACGAAGCGCGACCCTGCGCCTAACAGGCCCGCTGCCACCGCGCCCTGCAGCGATTCGGGTGCGCCGAGGTAGGTCACGCGGCTTGCGATCGCCGACGGTGTCATGCCGTGCTCCATGATGCACACGAGTACGGCGTCGACCACGGCGCGTTGCAGTGCGTTGGGCTCCTCGCCGAAAAAATGGAACAGGATGTAATCCGTGAAAGTTTTGTGGCCGATCAGTTCGTCGCACAGGTTGCGTCCCCGTATCCAGATGTTGTCGACGTCACTCGTGCAAAGCCGTGTGACTGGATCGCTTTTTTTATACATCAGTGGTTTTTCCTCGTTTCCGTTTACCTACCGACGTCCAAGCGTGGCAGGGTGAATGGTTGCGGCCGCTCGCACCGAGCGACGATCGCAGTTGTCTTTCACGGGCCGAGCACCCGTCGAAGGCTGGTTTCATAACGAAAGGTTTCTGCTGGATGCACGCTACGCGAAACTTCCAGCAAGCCGCCGCGCTCATCGGTGAAGCGACGCTCCACGCACATCACGGCGGCACCCGTCTCGACGCCGAGATCCTCGGCTTCCCGCGAATTCGCATTTGTCATCGACAAGGCCTGGCGGATTTCCGCGAAAGTACATCCGTGGAGGCGTTCTATAAGAACAAACAGCGCTTCGTCGGTTGTATCGAGTGCGGCAACGGCGTCGGCAAATTCGTCCGGTACCCATATCAGCGATGATGCGATCATCGGCCCGCCCGCTTCACGTAGGCGGCGTGTGTGGATCTCCCACCACGGGTAGCCGGGCGCGCAACCCAACCGTTCCGCCAGTGCATCATCGGCAATGATGCGGTGACGGCTGAGGATTTGGCGCGGCGTCGCGTGGGCATACTGCAGTACGTCTTCGATCGAATCGCAGGCCTGAATGTAGCGCGGCGAAACCGGTGCTGCCTGAACAATCGAGCCGCGGCCGCGCTGGCTGACGATAAGGCCTTTCTCATATAGCGACCGTAACGCAGCGCGCACCGTGTGCCGGGAGACACCAAAGCGTCGCGTCATCTCGGGCTCCGACGGTAGCAGGTCACCCGGTAAGTAGGTGCCGTCAAGGATCGCCTCGGCGAGTTCGGCTGCGACCGTGCTGTATTTAGGGCGGAGCGGGTCAGCTTTGCTGAGCTTATCGGCCGCTATACGTGTGGACATCCGCTTAGGTTATCATCTTGTACGGACAAATATCCATAAAAATCCATACCATAAGGATAATAGTCTTAAAACTGTTTATCTTGTCCGTACAAGTAATGCCTCCTACGGCCACGCCTATCGTGTCCCTACGAGGCTTATCACAACCGAATTCATTGAGCAGTGGTGACATGGTCATGGACCCAGCC
Organism: Gammaproteobacteria bacterium; assembly: GCA_021773835.1. Classification (GTDB taxonomy): domain Bacteria; phylum Pseudomonadota; class Gammaproteobacteria; genus UBA11873. The sequence continues at coordinate 4,889 of JAJFJQ010000037.1, read as the reverse complement.
GAGCCATCGCGGTTTAGCCGAATTTGATTGAATTACCAGCGGCCCCGATACGTGGCGACCATCACATCGATATATGACTGCGGCAAGTTTATTTCGCACCAAATCTGGCGCGGCGCCAATTCAAAAGCGGACGGCACGTGAGAATTAGAGGCGCTCGTGAGAGAGCCGATAATTACGCAGCGTTGTGAATTCGCTCGGCGAGACCAAATAGTAGTTCGACGGTCGTTGGCCAGTCGATACATCCATCGGTGATCGAGACACCGTAACGCAAATCGCTTTTCGGGTTGGTGAGGGGTTGATTTCCCCAATGCAGATTACTTTCAAGCATTAACCCGACAATCGCGCGTTGACCTTTCAAGCGCTGCCGTAGACATTCGTTGGCAACGGCGGTTTGATTTGCCGGATCACTGTCAGAATTGCCGTGGCTACAGTCGATCATGATCGATGGGACTAAATCGTTTGCACGCAGGATCGAGGCAGCGGCCTCGATGCTTAACACATCGTAATTGGGTCGCACGCCACCGCGCAGGATGAGATGGGCGTGAGCGTTTCCGCGCGTTCGCACGATCGCGGAACTGCCAGTTTCGGTAATGCCCAAGAAGTGATGGCCACCGCGAGATGAGGTGATCCCGTTGACGGCGAGTTGGATATTACCGTCGGTCGCGTTTTTGAATCCGCACGGGGCTGATAACCCGCTCGCCATTTCACGATGCGTTTGCGATTCTGCGGTACGCGCGCCAATTGCGTACCAGCTGATTAAATCTCCGAGGTATTGCGGTACGATCGGATCCAGGGCTTCGGTCGCCGCCGGGATCCCGATGTTCGCAAGCTGCAGCAGAAAAGAGCGTGCCTGGCGCAGCCCGGTTTCGACATCGAATGAATCATCGAGATGAGGATCGTTTATCAGGCCTTTCCAGCCCGTAGTCGTCCGCGGTTTTTCGAAATAGACGCGCATCACCAGTAGCATCTGTCGCGCAACTTTGTGCTGGAATTCGTGCAACAAGGTTGCGTATTCGAGCCCCGCTTTGAGATCGTGGATCGAGCAGGGCCCGACCACGACGAGCAATCGTGGATCATTTTGATCGATGATATCGCTCACCGCCCGTCGGCCGTCCGCCACCGTCGACGAAGCCTTATCGTCAAGCGCGAAATCTGCACGGATGACTTGAGGTGACGGCAGCGGTTCGATGGATTCGATATTGAGATTGTCGAGGCGATTGTCGTCTTCGTGTATCGTCATGTTCGGTCCTATGCGCGGATAATCGCGTAGCGGAAGTGCCGGATAAAAATTTCGTGTTGAAGCCGATATGCGACTATTCTAGCCGGGGTAGAGTGGCGGATACGATTTAGAACGTGCATTTTTTGACTTCATCGGTCACCGTCGGTGCAGCCGAGCTTTTTGCTTACGGAACCGCCGTGATCGTCGAATAAGTTGCAACGACTATGTTGAAATAGGTGTATTTCTTGCCCTGCGATTAATACGGGACACCCAAAAAACCCATCACCATTCAGTTGAATTTCTCTACCCACGCTAAAGAGTTATGCGGAGTTGTTATCGTGGGTGTCCTATAGTTCCTCGTATTGAACAGGTAGTATTGCAAGTAATGAAATTACCCCTACCCCTAGGTGTTAGCGAAAGAACCTTAGAACGCGCGATCGGCGAGTTCAAAAAAATCGTTGGTGAGCAATGGGCGTCTTCTACGCAGGTAGATCGTGAATCCTATAACGACGCTTACAATCCCGGAGATCCGCTCGAGTTTGTAGCGGGCGGATTCGTCGCACCGGCATCCGTAGAGGAAGTCCAGGCGGTCGTGAAAATCGCCAATCGCCTGCGCGTTCCATACTGGCCAATGTCCACAGGGAAAAATCTTGCTTACGGCGGTGCTGCGCCCTTGGTGCCAGGGACACTCGTTTTGGATTTGAAGCGAATGAATCAAGTCCTCGAGGTCAACGACGACTTAGCGTATGCGCTTGTAGAACCAGGGGTGAGCTTTTTCGATTTGTTTCGATATCTGAAAGAAAACGGCCATAAGTTGTGGATGTCTGTGCCGGGGCCGGGTTGGGGCAGCATCATCGGCAACGGCGTCGAACGCGGGATAGGGTACGGCTATTTCGACGACCAATTCGCGAATTCTGCCGGTATGGAAATTATATTACCGGATGGCGAAATGCTCCGCGCGGGTATGGGCGCGATGGCCAACGGTAACTCAGGATCCTTGATCCAGGCCGGTTTCGGTCCATTAGTTGAGGGCTTGTTTACACAATCGAACTATGGCGTCGTCACGAAGATGGCACGATATCTCTATCCAGAACCGCAAACGTATATGAGTTGCGAAATTAATTGTCGCAGCGATGCCGGCCTAGAGATGCTCGTCGAAACCCTACGTCCCTTTAAAATGGACGAGACAATTCGTAATCCGGTTGTCATCAGTAATCTTGAACTTATCGCGTCGTTCTTGTCGGTTCGTAGCCAATGGTATCAGGGTGACGGACCAATGCCCGAAGACCGACTCGCAATCGTGCAGGAAAAGCTTGCGTTGGGGCGCTGGAACGCGTCCTTCGGGTTGTTCGGCAATGAAGAAAAAGTGAATGATAGTTGGGCCAGGATCAAACAAGCCGTAGCTGTGATCAAGGATACTGAACTACACGAGCGGGTTTATCATCCTGGCGACGAGATCTTGCATCCGCGAGACCAAAGCCAAGCCGGTGTCCCGAGTTTGAACGAGTTCGGACTGGTCAATTGGATGGGTTCCGGCGGACATATCGATTTTTCGCCGGTTGGTCCTATGACGGGTAAAAATGCGCGCGAGTTATATCGGCTGATACGCCGACGGGTCCATGAATATGGCTTCGATCATCTGTGTGGATTCTATTGTCAGTCACGCGCATTTCGATTAATCAATACGCTGGTTTTCCGCAAGGACGACAAGTCAGAAATGAAAAAGGTACGCGAATTATTTTCTGTGTTGATTCGCGAGTCTGCCGCCTTGGGCTACGGCGAGTATCGCACTCATCTAGCCTATATGGATTCAGTTGCGCGAAGCTATGACTTCAACAACAACGCGATGCTCCGGTTTCAACAAACGCTTAAGGACGCAATTGATCCGAATGGTGTGGTCGCTCCTGGAAAGTCAGGGATCTGGCCGCGCAGCTATCGGGAACAAGGTAAATGACCCTCAACGCAAAGCTACTTCTGTTGCTGCTCGGATGCTTGGTTATCTCGGGTCAGGTGGCCGCCGAGAATTCCACGGGGAGGAAGGTTTTTGGACAGTGGTGTAGTGCCTGCCATATGGACAGCCCATTCGCGCCCGGCACAATCCAGCTCAAACAAACGCATGGTCCCGAGTATGCGGTGATCCAAAATAGGGCAGATCTCACCGATGCTTTTATTCGCTTGCTCGTTCGCCAGGGTCGGGCAGGAATGCCAAAGTTTCGCCGCACAGAGATCAGTGATGCTGAACTCGATTCGCTGGTGAAGTATTTGGTGAAATCACAATGATTCCGCCAGTTGAAAATGACTTGACCTTTGGGCGGCGTGACTTCTTACGCATGGCTGTCGCTACGTCCAGCTGCGCCATACCGATATTAGCCGCCGCTTTTAATGATACTTGCGTAGCAAGTACCCCCCGCAACGCAACACATTTCGTATTTGACCGACGCGTCGGTGTCCCATCCAAAATCGACTTCTACAGGAAATTGTCGCCGTCACGGAGCCACTCGTTTACTGGAGACATCACCCCAATTTGGGTCAACGTTCTCGAACCGCTTTGGCATCAAGGACGAGTCGCGACGGCTGGACTCACGCGCCACACAGAATTTTATCTTCTTCGAACTTTGGCACTGGAACACGGTTATAGCGTGTCGGACAAAGACGAGTACCCAGACCATGTATTTTGGATACTTTCGCCCGAGCAAATGTTGTCGTAAAACGTCTAGACGAAAGGGGACGGATTTATTTGGCTAGTAAATTATCGGGGATAGACCACGGTTGATCTTCCGAGTAAAGGTGGTCTGTCCCTGATTTCCCGCGGACAATTATGGTAGAAAATCCTTGAGCATCCCTTCCTGGGCCGTGGCATGACCCACGCATGTCAATGAAACAAAACGTATTGATTGCCGGTGGTGGAATTGGCGGCCTCGCGGCAGCATTAGTTTTGGGGCGGCAAGGACACACGGTGAAGGTGTTAGAGCAAGCCTCAGAGTTTGGTGAGATTGGCGCAGGCATTCAGCTCGGGCCCAATATTTTCAAGATGCTTGAATTCCTGGGGTTGACCGACGCGATTGATGCGGTGGCGTATTATCCCCCCGCACTCGGCATGCGCGACATTATTACCGATGAAGCTGTCATCCAGGTGCCGCTTGGTAATGCCGCTCGCGCTGCATACGGTTATCCGTATGGCGTTATTTATCGTGCGAACTTACACGATGTCTTATTGCATGCCTGTGGTGCTTTGCCAAATGTCGAATTACGCACATCAACCAAAGTCGAGTTTTATACTCAAACGGAAAACCGGGTAAGCGTAACGTTGCATAACGACGAAATCGTTGAAGGTACGTTACTCATTGGCGCAGACGGCATGTGGAGCAAGATCCGCGAGTCGATAGTGGCCGACGGGTTGTTAAAGGGCGACGCAAAATTCTATGTGTCGACGGCCCACACCAGCGACGACGTCGATGAAGCCCTCGACATTTGTGACCAAGCGCTGGCCGCTGTCGCTGCGGCTTGAGATGGAGAAAAGGGGTCAGTACCTGAAGGATCCCCACGAATTAGTCTTGATAGAAGACATTGTGAACCAACTTGATACGGTGTTCATCAGCCGCATTCAGTTGGCGCCTGTCGATGTTTAATCGACGGTCTTGGATCGCTCGCCGACCGAGATAGATGACAG
>JAJFJQ010000036.1 GCA_021773835.1 Gammaproteobacteria bacterium | reverse complement strand
GTACGCCTTCGTCTCGCCCCCGTACTTCGCTGCCGATATCAACGTCAACGCCGCCGTCAACGTCGTCTTGCCGTGATCCACGTGCCCTATCGTCCCCACATTCACGTGTGGCTTTGTGCGTTCGAATTTCTCCTTAGACATGACTCAACCTCTACTGACAGACTTGGCGAATAGATCCGCTATTGCTTGATAATGGTTTCTGCAACGTTGTTTGGCGCTGCCACATAACGTGAAAATTCCATCGAATAGGTTGCGCGGCCTTGCGTTGCAGATCGTAAATCGGTCGAATATCCGAACATCTCGGACAGTGGCACTTCGGCGCGAATAATCTTTCCCGCCGGCGAATCTTCAGTACCTTGTAATATTCCGCGCCGACGACTCACGTCTCCGTTCACGGGACCTACGTATTCGTCCGGCGTCACAATTTCTACGTTCATCACAGGCTCTAACAGCACGGGATCTGCGCGCTTTGCGCCGTCTTTAAACCCCATTGAAGCCGCGATCTTAAAGGCAACCTCACTCGAATCGACGTCATGATACGAGCCGTCGTATAAAGTGACCTTGACGTCTAGCATTGGATAACCTGCGATGACCCCGTTCGTCATTTGTTCGGCGACGCCCTTTTCCACCGCAGGAATGTAATCTTTGGGGATAGTGCCCCCGACGATTTCGTTCACGAACTCGAATCCTTGGCCAGCGGTTCCGGGTTCTATCCGAAACACGACATGCCCGTATTGGCCGCGCCCACCGGATTGTTTGACGAACTTACCTTCAGCTTTTTCAACAAGTTTTCGGATCGTCTCCCGATACGCAACCTGCGGCTTACCGACGTTCGCCTCGACATCAAATTCTCGACGCATGCGATCGACAATAATGTCCAAATGCAACTCGCCCATTCCGGCAATGATGGTCTGGCCGGATTCTTCGTCCGTGGAGACTCGGAACGACGGATCCTCAGCAGCGAGTTTGGTTAAGGCCACACCCATTTTTTCCTGGTCGGCCTTGGTTCTCGGTTCAACTGCTACGGCGATAACCGGATCTGGAAATTCCATCCGTTCCAGCGTTATGACGTGCTTGCTCGCGCATAACGTCTCGCCTGTCGTTACATCTTTCAATCCAACTGCGGCTGCAATATCGCCGGCGCGTACTTCTTTTATTTCTTCGCGCGAATTGGCATGCATTTGTAAAATGCGGCCGACTCGTTCCTTCTTTGATTTAGTCGGGTTATAAATCGAATCACCCGACTTGATCACCCCGGAGTACACGCGGAAAAAAGTTAAACTGCCAACAAAAGGGTCTGTCGCAATCTTAAAAGCCAGTGCGGCAAATGGTTCGTCATCGGACGATGGGCGTACTGCCTCCGTACCGTCCTCTAGTAAACCCTTAATTGGTTTAACTTCTGTCGGCGCCGGCATTAATTCGATCACCGCGTCCAACATCGCCTGCACGCCCTTATTCTTAAATGCGGACCCGCATAGAACTGGAACCACGTTGTTCGCAAGCGTGCCGGCACGCAATCCCGCTACGATGTCTTGCGCGTCAAGATCGCCTTCTTCGAGATATTTCTCGGTCAATGCGTCGACCGATTCCGCCGCGGTCGCTATCATTCGTTCGCGCCAGTGGGTGCAATCGCTTTCCATGTCCGCAGGTATATCGCGCTCTTCAAATTTCATCCCGAGCGTTTCTTCATCCCAATAGATGGCACGCATTCTGATCAGGTCGACAACGCCGTTAAACTTATCTTCGGCACCGATTGGCAACTGAATCGGCACGGCATTTGAGCCAAGCCGTTCTTTGATCTGTTCCACCACGCGTAGGAAATCGGCCCCGGCACGGTCCATTTTGTTGACAAAGGCGAGGCGCGGCACTTCGTACTTATTGGCCTGGCGCCAGACGGTTTCGGACTGCGGCTCAACCCCACCGACGGCACAGAACACCCCGACTGCACCGTCCAGAACGCGAAGCGATCGCTCTACCTCGATGGTAAAGTCGACGTGTCCCGGTGTATCAATGATGTTGATGCGGTGCATGGGAAATTGCTGCGCCATGCCGCTCCAAAAACAGGTCGTCGCTGCGGATGTGATGGTTATCCCGCGTTCTTGCTCCTGCTCCATCCAGTCCATCGTGGCCGCACCGTCGTGGACTTCGCCGATTTTGTGCGAGACGCCGGTGTAGTACAGGATCCGTTCAGTGGTGGTTGTTTTACCCGCATCGATATGGGCCATGATGCCAATATTGCGATAGTGCTCGATGGGTGTAATACGCGCCACTTGTCAAACTCCAAAACCAAGCGCTACCAACGGTAATGCGAAAACGCGCGATTGGCGTCGGCCATCTTATGCGTGTCTTCGCGTTTCTTCACGGCGGTTCCGCGGTTGTCGGCAGCGTCCAGGAGTTCGCCCGCCAAGCGCTTGTCCATCGATTTTTCACTACGCTTGCGTGCAGCATCAACGACCCAGCGCATCGCGAGCGCCATCCTACGATGTGGTCTCACCTCGACCGGAACCTGGTAGGTCGCGCCGCCAACTCGTCTAGATTTCACTTCAACTTTTGGCTCGACGTTATCTAACGCCTGTTTAAAGAGTTCAAGCGGCTCACCTTTGACCTTCAAGTCATCCAGCGCGCCGTATACGATCTTCTCAGCAACTGACTTCTTCCCGCGCGACATGACGAGATTAATGAATTTCGCTAAAACCTGATCGCCGTATTTCGGATCCGGCAGGATTTCACGTTTTTGTGCCGCGTGCCGTCTAGACATAATTCGTACCCATCTATGCTTTGGGCCGCTTGGCGCCGTATTTAGAGCGTCCGCGTCGACGATCCGTTACACCAGAAGTATCGAGCGTCCCGCGAACGGTGTGGTAACGGACGCCAGGCAAGTCTTTTACACGACCGCCGCGGATCAATATGACCGAGTGTTCCTGAAGGTTATGTCCTTCGCCACCAATGTAGGTGGTTACTTCCTGGCCGTTGGTTAGACGCACCCGGGCAACTTTTCGTAGGGCTGAATTGGGTTTTTTCGGCGTCGTCGTATAAACACGAGTACACACGCCGCGTTTTTGCGGACAACCTTCAAGCGCCGGCACATTGCTCTTCTTTTGCTGGCGCTTTCGGGGCTTACGTACCAGCTGATTGATTGTGGCCATAATTTCGACTACTGAGCGGCCCGCTAGGAGCTCGTCTCGGTTGCGTTAGAATTAAGGTAGGTACTCGCCAGACAGGCCTTTTCCAGACCATAACGAGCTACGTCTCCTCCCACTCCAATTTTATCTAGGCGGCGATGCCAGCATCAGCTACGCACACGACCGCGGATACGGGGTGGTTGTAGTAGGTCGGCCACAAAATGCGGCCTCAAGGGACAGGGATGCCGGGCGCCAAACTAAAGCGACAGGCGGGAGCGTACTCCGGCCTGTCGCAGAAGCGGGATTATAAGGAGCTGAAGGCTAGACTGTCAACGGCTTTCAGGCGCTTTTCGTCGTCTGATCTACCGGCTCTTCGGCCGGCTCGGTCGCCTGTAATTCAGCCAATATCTCAGCATCCGCCTCGCTCAAGCCCGGCATCTCGTCAAACACCTGTAGCCGCTTGCGCCGGCGCTCTCCATGGTAGGAAAAGCCCGTTCCCGCGGGGATAAGGCGGCCGACGATGACATTCTCCTTCAACCCACGCAGTTCATCGCGTTTCCCGGTCACCGAGGCTTCCGTCAGGACCCGGGTCGTCTCCTGGAACGACGCAGCCGAAATAAACGACTCAGTCGCCAACGAGGCCTTAGTGATGCCCAACAATAGTTGCTCGTAGGTCGCGCAGTCCTTGCCTTCTCGTCGCATGCGCTCGTTTTCCTCGATCAAGCGCTCCTTTTCGACCTGCTCGCCACGCAGGAATCGGGAGTCCCCAGGTTCGACAATTTCCACCTTTCTGAGCATCTGGCGCACGATGACCTCGATGTGCTTGTCGTTAATCTTGACGCCTTGGAGCCGGTAGACCTCTTGAACCTCGTTGACAATGTATCGAGTGAGCTCACGTACCCCCTTTAGCCGCAGGATGTCGTGTGAATCAGGCGCGCCATCACAAATGGTCTCGCCCTTTTCAACATGCTCGCCCTCGAATACGGTCACGTGGCGCCATTTAGGGATCAGGTTTTCGATGGTTTCACCATCTTCGAGTGTGATCACCAGACGCTGCTTGCCTTTCGTATCCTTACCAAACGACACCGTACCGGTAGCTTCAGCCAATACCGCCGCTTCTTTCGGCTTACGCGCCTCAAATAGGTCGGCTACACGCGGCAGACCACCCGTAATATCACGCGTTTTCGAAGATTCTTGTGGGATACGTGCCACCACATCACCAACCTTCACTTCGCCACCGTCGGCGATATTCACAATCGCGCCAGGGAGTAAAAAGTATTGCGCAGGTAGGTCAGTGCCCGGGATCTTGAGCTCACCACCTTTTGCGTCTACGAGTTGAATCATTGGCCGAAGATCTTTAGCTGCGGTGCCCCGTTGCTTGGGATCGGTGACAACGATACTCGACAGTCCTGTGATTTCGTCCATCTGCCGCGTCACTGTCACGCCGTCGACGATATCCTTGAAGGTGACCTGCCCGTCCACCTCGGTAATGATTGGATGGGTATGCGGATCCCAGTTGGCGATGGATTGCCCAGGGTCGACGGTTGCGCCATCGGCTACCTTCAGGGTTGCGCCGTAGGGCACCTTATACCGCTCACGTTCTCGCCCAATATCGTCGATGATTGCGAGTTCACCGGAGCGCGAAACCGCCACGAAGTCGCCATCGCTACGCTCCAGCACTTTCATGTTAACCAACCTAACCGAACCGCCGTACTTAACATCGATACTATTAACCGCCGCAGCTCGCGAGGCAGCGCCACCGATGTGAAAGGTACGCATGGTGAGCTGAGTGCCTGGTTCACCGATTGATTGGGCGGCCATAACCCCTACCGCTTCACCTTCGTTTACCCGATGGCCACGCGCCAGATCGCGGCCGTAGCATGAGGCGCAGACGCCGTATCGCGTTTGACAAGTGATGGCCGAACGAACCCTGACTTCATCCACCCCATTGTCGTCTAGGTGCTGTACCCAGGTTTCATCCAACAAGGTTCCGGCCGGGGCGACGACTTCATCGCTGCCAAGCTTAATGACATCTTCGGCCAAGACGCGGCCTAATATGCGATCACGCAAGGCTTCGACTTCGTCACCGCCTTCAATGATCGGCGTCAGGATGAATCCATCCGTCGTGCCACAATCAACCTCGGTGACGACTAAGTCTTGCGCAACGTCGACCAGACGCCGGGTGAGGTAGCCTGAGTTGGCGGTTTTTAACGCAGTATCGGCGAGACCCTTACGGGCGCCATGAGTCGATATGAAGTACTGCAGAACGTCCAATCCCTCGCGGAAATTCGCTGTGATCGGTGTTTCAATAATCGAACCGTCCGGTTTAGCCATCAGGCCGCGCATTCCGGCTAGCTGCCTAATTTGAGCGGCTGAACCACGTGCACCCGAGTCGGCCATCATATAAATCGAATTAAACGACGCCTGCTCAACCTCCTGACCGTCGGTGGCTGTCACGACCTCGGTACCGAGTTTATCCATCATGGCCTTGGCGACTTGATCGTTTGTGTGCGACCAGATGTCGACAACTTTGTTATAGCGCTCACCGGTTGTCACCAAGCCAGAGGCGTATTGGTCTTCTATTTCTCGAACGCCGTCTTCTGCAGTTTGGATGATATCGCCCTTCTCATCGGGTACAACCATGTCGTCGACCCCGATGGAGACGCCCGCCCGGGTCGCCTGTTGGAAGCCCATGTACATCAGGCGGTCGGCAAAAATCACCGTTTCTTTCAGGCCAACATTTCGATAACACGCGTCGAATAAACGAGATATCGAGCGCTTATCGAGGGTTCTGTTTGCCAGGTCGAACGACATGCCCTCCGGCAATATGGAAGAAAGCAATGCCCGACCGACCGTAGTTTCAACGACGGCGGTCTTCTCTTGTTGTTCGCCGTTTTCGTCAACGAAACGTTCAGTCATGCGCACCCGGCACTTAGCATGCAGGGATGCATTGCCCGTCTCATGCGCCCGATGCACCTCCTCGATATCGGCAAATGCCATGCCGGTACCTTTCGCGCTCGCGGATTCGCGAGTCATGTAATACAAACCCAATACGACGTCTTGGGTCGGGACAATAATCGGATCACCATTTGCGGGTGAGAGGATGTTGTTCGTCGACATCATCAGGCCGCGCGCCTCAAGTTGGGCCTCGATGGACAACGGTACATGAACTGCCATTTGATCGCCGTCAAAATCGGCGTTGAACGCGGTGCAGACCAATGGGTGTAATTGAATCGCTTTACCTTCGATGAGCACCGGCTCGAAGGCTTGAATGCCTAGTCGGTGCAAAGTCGGCGCCCGGTTTAACATCACCGGGTGTTCGCGGATCACTTCTTCCAAGATATCCCAGACTTCGGCGCCTTCACGCTCAACCAGCTTTTTCGCGGCCTTGATCGTCGTTGCCATACCACGGCGCTCAAGCTTGCTGAAGATAAACGGTTTAAACAATTCCAATGCCATTTTTTTCGGGAGGCCGCACTGATGCAGCTTCAAGGTCGGGCCAACAACAATCACCGAGCGACCTGAGTAATCGACGCGCTTACCGAGTAGGTTCTGGCGAAAACGACCTTGCTTGCCTTTGATCATATCGGCGAGCGATTTCAACGGTAGCTTGTTCGTTCCCGTTATCGCGCGGCCGCGGCGACCGTTATCGAGTAACGCGTCCACTGCTTCTTGCAACATCCGCTTCTCGTTGCGCACGATGATATCCGGCGCATTTAGGTCGAGTAGGCGCTTTAGTCGATTGTTCCGATTAATCACACGACGATACAAGTCGTTCAGATCGGAAGTCGCGAAGCGTCCACCATCCAGCGGCACTAACGGACGCAGTTCCGGCGGTAGCACGGGTAAAACCTTCATCACCATCCACTCTGGTTTGTTGCCAGAGTGTAGAAACGCTTCCATTAATTTCAGGCGTTTGGTGAATTTCTTGATCTTCGTTTCCGATTTTGTTTTCGGTAACTCTTCGCGGATCGTGTTGACCTCTTCGTTGAGGTCTACCGTCTTCAATAGCTCGAAGACCGCTTCCGCACCCATCCTTGCGTCGAAATCATCGCCGTATTGTTCGATTGCATCGAGATAGGACTCTTCGGACAACAACTGGCCGCGCTCGAGTTCTGTCATACCGGGCTCGATAACGACATAAGCCTCGAAATATAAGATCCGCTCGATTTCGCGCAAGGTGACGTCAAGCAACAATCCCATTCGAGACGGTAGCGACTTCAAGAACCAGATGTGCGCAACCGGACTCGCTAGATCGATATGGCCCATGCGCTCGCGTCGAACTTTCGCTAGCGTTACTTCAACGCCACATTTTTCGCATACAACACCGCGATGCTTCAGGCGCTTATACTTTCCGCATAGGCATTCATAATCCTTGATCGGACCAAAGATTTTTGCGCAAAACAGACCGTCACGCTCGGGCTTGAAGGTGCGATAGTTGATAGTCTCGGGTTTTTTTACTTCCCCATACGACCACGATCGAATTTTCTCGGGCGACGCCAGGCCAATCTTTATAGCGTCGAAGTCTTCGACTTGGCCCTGACTTTTCAGCAGATCAAGTAGGTCTTTCACAATGGTTACTCCTTAAATCGGGAACCAGAAATAATCGGTACGTTGTTTGACTAGCGGTCGAGTTCGATATCGATGGCTAGCGAACGCAATTCCTTGAGCAAAACGTTAAACGATTCCGGCATACCAGCTTCCATACGATGGTCGCCATCTACGATGTTTTTATACATCTTCGTTCTACCGTTGACGTCGTCTGATTTCACCGTCAGCATTTCCTGCAAGGTATATGCCGCGCCGTAAGCCTCAAGCGCCCACACCTCCATTTCTCCGAAACGCTGTCCACCAAATTGCGCCTTACCTCCCAACGGTTGCTGGGTAACCAAACTGTAAGGGCCGGTCGAGCGCGCATGCATCTTGTCATCGACCAAGTGGTTGAGCTTCAGCATGTACATATACCCGACAGTCACTGGGCGGTCGAATTCCTCGCCAGTACGCCCATCGATCAGCGTGGTTTGACCACTGACGGGTAGGCCGGCGAGTTCAAGCATACGCTTGATCTCACTTTCATCGGCACCATCGAACACGGGTGTCGCCATCGGCACGCCCCCTCTGAGATTGCCCGATAAAGTAAGGATCTCATCGTCGCTAAATTCGTCGAGCTGCTCGGTCTTGCCGCTGGTGTTATAAACCTTGCCGAGAAAGTCTCGGAGTTTTCCGGCCCCGGTATTCATGTCCAGCATTTCGCCAATCTTGTGGCCAACGCCTCGCGCAGCCCAACCAAGGTGCGTTTCCAGTACCTGCCCAACATTCATGCGGGACGGAACCCCAAGTGGGTTAAGTACTATGTCGACCGGAGTACCGTCTTCCATGTGCGGCATGTCCTCAACCGGCACGATCATCGAGACCACACCCTTATTCCCGTGGCGACCCGCCATTTTGTCGCCGGGCTGCATCCGCCGCTTCACTGCTAGGTAGACTTTGGTCATCTTGAGGACACCGGGCGCAAGATCATCGCCGGAGGTCAATTTAGAACGCTTTTCTTCAAACTGACGTTCGAAGTCTTCTTGGTGGCCGGATATCTGTACCGCCAAGCGCTCAACCTGTTCATTGACGGAATCCGTTGCAGTGCGGATGTCAAACCAAGTTTCGCGTGAGATTTCGGCGAGCTGCTGCTTGGTTATCTTGCTACCTTTAGCAACACCTTTGAGGCCTTTTTCGACAACCTTACCGGTTAGCAAACGTTCGATGCGTTGGTAGATGTCATCCTCAAGTATACGTAGTTGGTCGTCGAGGTCCTTTTTCACGCTTGCTAATTCTGCGCGCTCAATTTCGAGTGCACGGGCATCTTTCTCCACGCCGTCGCGAGTAAAGACCTGCACGTCGATGACCGTTCCACTCATCCCTGACGACACTCGTAGCGAAGTGTCTTTCACATCCGAGGCCTTTTCGCCAAAGATTGCCCGCAACAGTTTCTCTTCCGGGGTGAGTTGGGTCTCACCTTTGGGGGTGACCTTACCGACTAGGATATCGCCGGGATGGACCTCGGCGCCGATATAGACGATGCCTGATTCATCCAATTTAGATAACGCGCTCTCGCTAACGTTAGGAATGTCGGCGGATATCTCCTCCGGCCCAAGCTTGGTATCTCGAGCGACACAGGTCAGCTCTTCGATGTGGATGCTGGTGTAACGGTCTTCCTGTACCACTCGCTCCGATATCAAGATCGAGTCTTCGAAGTTGTAACCGTTCCAGGGCATGAAAGCGACCAGCATATTCTGACCCAAGGCAAGCTCCCCTAGGTCAGTAGATGGTCCGTCGGCCAGCGCGTCACCACCAGAGATCCGATCGTTCGGACTGACTAGCGGTTTCTGGTTGATACACGTGTTCTGATTGGAGCGCGTATATTTTGTCAGGTTATAGATGTCGACACCGGGCTCACCGGCTTTGGTCTCCTCGTCATCGACGCGCACCACGATGCGGCTCGCATCGACGGAATCCACGACCCCGCCGCGTAATGCAGAGACGATAACACCGGAATCTTTTGCCACCGTACGCTCAATTCCGGTTCCAACAAGTGGCTTGTCGGCGCGCAAAGTCGGTACCGCTTGGCGCTGCATATTCGAACCCATCAATGCTCGGTTCGCGTCGTCATGTTCAAGGAATGGAATCAACGCGGCCGCTACGGAGACGATTTGCCGGGGCGATACGTCCATGTACTGCACCCGATCGGGACCGGATAAAGTGAATTCATTCTGATAGCGACACGACACCAAGCTATCAGTCAGTTTACCGTTCTTATCGACGCTCGCATTCGCCTGCGCGATAACGTATTGACCTTCTTCAATAGCCGAGAGGTATTCAACATCGCTGGTAACCTGGCGGTCTTCCACGCGACGATAAGGTGTCTCCAAGAATCCGTATTTATTCGTTCTCGCATACACCGCGAGTGAATTTATCAGTCCAATATTCGGTCCTTCCGGCGTCTCAATCGGACACACTCGACCGTAGTGCGTTGGGTGGACATCACGGACCTCGAATCCTGCCCGTTCGCGCGTGAGGCCGCCTGGGCCGAGCGCGGAGACACGTCGTTTGTGTGTGACTTCTGACAGCGGGTTATTTTGGTCCATGAATTGCGATAGCTGGCTGGAGCCAAAAAACTCTTTGATGACGGCAGACACGGGCTTCGCATTGATGAGTTCTTGGGGCATGTAGCCTTCAGATTCGGCTAGCGATAGTCGCTCACGCACAGCGCGTTCGACGCGCACCAACCCGACCCGAAATTGATTTTCCGCCATTTCACCGACGCTGCGAACGCGCCGATTGCCGAGATGGTCGATATCGTCGACGACACCATTACCATTTCGAATGTCGATCAGAACCCGCAGCACGTCGGTAATGTCTTCCCGCGACAGCACGCCGGCGCCCTCAACCTCGTCGCGGCCGACGCGGCGATTGAACTTCATTCTGCCAACGCCGGAAAGGTCGTAACGATCGGGCGAAAAGAACAAATTCTTGAACAGGTTCTCCGCGGCGTCTTTTGTCGGTGGCTCGCCTGGGCGCATCATGCGATAGATTTCGACCTGGGCCTCAAGCTGATTCGTCGTCGAATCTACGCGCAGGGTATCTGAGATATAGGCACCATGGTCGAGATCGTTGGCAAATATAGTCTGAACATCGGTGATCCCAGCCGCAATCAATTTGTCCAGCAGCTCTTCGGTGATCTCATCGTTTGCGTTGCCAATAATTTCGCCTGATTCCTTGTCCACGATTTCAATCGCCAACACCTTACCAATGGCGTAGGCACGTGGAACCCTGATTTCGGTCATCCCAGCCTGATCAATCTCGCGGATATGCCGCACATTGATGCGTCGCTCGGCCTCAACAATGACGTTGCCGGCATCGTCGGTTAAATCAAAATCCAGTGTCTCGCCTCGTAGCCGATCGGGCACGAGCTTCAGCAGCACGTCTTCGTCATCCAAGCGCAATTCGTTACGCTCGAAGAACATCTCCAGGATTTCTTCGGTCGAATAACCCAGCGCGCGCAGTAACACGGTTGCTGGAATTTTCCGGCGACGATCTATGCGGACATACACGTGGTCTTTGGGATCAAACTCGAAATCGAGCCACGATCCACGGTAGGGGATCACGCGTGCCGAGAATAACAATTTCCCCGATGAGTGGGTTTTTCCACGGTCGTGGTCAAAAAAGACGCCGGGTGAACGATGCAACTGCGAGACGATTACGCGCTCAGTACCATTGATCACAAAGGTCCCGTTCGTCGTCATCAATGGCAACTCGCCCATATAGACTTCTTGTTCCCGGACGTCTTTGATCGCTTTATCAGAGCCCGACTCTTTATCATAGATAATCAGACGCACGGTGACGCGTAACGATGCCGCATAAGTCAATCCTCTGACCTGGCATTCCTTTACATCGAACACCGGCTCACCCAACCGATATTTAACGTATTCCAGCGCGGCAGTCCCAGAGTAGCTTTCAATCGGAAATACCGATTTGAATGCGGCGTGAAGACCGACGTCCTCGCGCGATTCAGCAGCCTTATCCTGTTGTAGGAATCTCCAATACGACTCGATTTGCGTCTCCAGCAAATACGGCACGTCCAGGATGACGGGGCGCTTGCTGAAATCCTTCCTGATTCGCTTTTTTTCGGTATACGAGTAAGCCATAGTGTTCCTCTAATTACCCCGCAATTCGGGGTTCGGACAGGCGGGTCTATCGGATCGTATGAAAGACCCCGGTAATGCCAGATCTGATCGGGTTAAGCGCTCGCACACGGCGAGCGCCCCGCTTATTCCCAGTAAAATGATGGTATGGGACTGCAAATGCGCAAGGCTATTTGAGATCCACCGACGCGCCAGCTTCTTCGAGCTGCTTTTGGACGTCCTCGGCTTCACCCTTCGGTAGCGCTTCTTTGACCGTTGACGGTACGCCTTCGACCAATTCTTTCGCCTCCTTCAAGCCCAAGCCGGTGATTGCTCGCACGGCCTTGATAACCGAAACTTTGTTTTCACCAAAACTCGACATCACGACGTCGAACTCGTCTTTTGCTTCTTCAGCCGCGCCGCCGGCATCACCGCCGGCTACCGCTACCGGGGCTGCGACAGCGGCAGCCGCTGATACACCCCATTTTTCTTCCAGCTCAGACACCAATTCGGTGACTTCCAAGATGCTCATATTGCTGAGCGTTTCAATCAAATCTTCTTTCGATACAGCCATCTCAGGTCTCTCCTAAAAAGTCGTCGTATTCGTTATGCAATGTTAAGCGGCTTGCTGATCACGGAGGGCTGCGACCACACGGACAAATTGTCCGGCAGGCTCGGCCAACGTGCGCACCAATTGCGTTGCAGGAGCGTGCAAGGTTCCCAAAAGTTGCGCCCGAGCCTCGTCCAATGTCGGCATATTTGCCAACAACGCCAGGTCTTCCGGCGGGCGGACTTGCCCAGCGAACGCAATGGCGGTCGTCACCAGACGCTCATTCGTCTTGGCAAAATCTCGAACGATGCGTGCACCAGCACCTGGATCATCCGCAGAAAACACCAATAGCAAAGGCCCAGTCAACGAATCACTCAAGCATTCGAAATCTGTACCCTCGATCGCCCGACGCGCCAAACTGTTTTTGACCACTCGGACGTGAACGCCTTGGGCCCGCGCTTGCACGCGCAGTTCTGTCATGTCTCCTACTGACAAACCCAAATATTCGGCTGCGATCGCGGCTTGCGCCCCTGCTGCCACTTCATTGACTTCGGCAACAACTCGTTTTTTTTGCTCTAAAGTCAGACTCACAATTACTTCTCCTGGTTGGGAGCCCCATACACATGCATGGAACCGCCTCACCTCGTTTTGGCAGATAAACTGCCACCATCGATTCGGAAAATAAGGAAACCTTAGGTCTCCTAAATTCCTTCGATGCCCAAACCAGGTATTGACCTGAATGGGAGCACCGCCTACGTAGGCCGCAGTGACTGCGATTAACCCCTCAATATTGCCAACATCGAAATAGGTACGAAGTGAAACGTGCCTATGTGGACGTCATGCTCATATTGACGAGACCTACGGTCTCTGACGGCTACCGATTTACGCCGGTAGCCCAAAGTTTTGACGTCGCGATTCTAAGCACCGCAACGCCGATTAAGTTTATTTGCGATCTACGCCGCAGCGCTATCCACCGAAGCCCCGTCGATTGCGATCCCGGGTCCCATAGTTGACGACACTGTAATACCCTTGAGGTACACGCCCTTGGCTGCACTTGGCTTGATCTTGTTGAGATCCGTTAATATCGCCTGCAGGTTCTCGCGGAGCGCCGCAACGTCGAATGAAGCTTTGCCGATCGAACAATGAATGATGCCTGCCTTGTCCGTGCGATAACGAACCTGCCCCGCCTTCGCGTTTTTTACTGCTTCAGCGACGTCTTTAGTAACGGTACCGACCTTTGGATTTGGCATTAACCCGCGTGGCCCCAAAATCTGACCCAGTTGCCCAACGATGCGCATCGATGAGGGAGTGGCGATAACAACGTCGAAATCCATGTTGCCTTGCTTAACTTCAGCGGCTAAATCATCCATCCCAACGATATCAGCGCCAGCATCGCGACCGGCGTCGGCTTCGTCACCGTCCGCGAACAATGCAACTCGAACATGTTTACCGGTACCGTTTGGTAAAACCGTTGCGCCCCTAACAACTTGATCAGACTTTTTTGGGTCAACACCAAGGTTCACTGCGACATCGATGGTTTCGTCAAACTTCGTCGTCGTGACTTCTTTCAAAACCTTCAAGGCGTCGTCCAGCGCTCGCGGCGCGTGGCGATCCCCTAACTTTTCTTCGATAGCGCGCATTCGCTTACTCAACTTAGCCATCGTTATACACCCTCTACGTCGAGACCCATGCTACGGGCCGTACCTGCAATCGTTCGCACGGCTGCGTCCATACTTGCTGCGGTCAGATCTGGGTCTTTAGTTTTCGCGATCTCTTCGAGCTGAGCGCGATTCACCTTGCCAACTTTTTCCGTATTTGGAGTGCCGCTACCCTTCGCGACGCCGGCGGCCTTTCTCAGCAGCACCGCAGCTGGCGGTGTTTTCGTAATGAAGGTAAAGCTCTTATCGGCGAAAACCGTAATCACTACGGGCGTTGGTAAGCCTTGTTCCATACTTTGAGTTTTGGCATTGAACGCTTTGCAAAACTCCATGATATTGACGCCGTGTTGCCCGAGTGCCGGACCCACAGGTGGACTGGGATTGGCCTGACCCGCTGCCACCTGCAGCTTGATGTAGGCTTCTATTTTCTTTGCCACAACCTATTCTCCCCGGGTTCAAACGCCATCCGGCTCCCCGTTGTTGAAAATTTGAAACGGACCACTGTCCGCCTTTAACTAATCTTTTGAAACTTGTCCAAACTCCAATTCAACCGGAGTCGATCGACCAAAGATGGAAACGGCCACCCGCAATCGACTCTTCTCGTAATTGACTTCCTCGACAACGCCGTTGAAATCGGTAAATGGACCGTCGTTTACCCGCACCAACTCACCGGCCTCGAACAGAACCTTCGGCCGTGGTTTCTCAGATCCTTCTTGGATCCGGTTCAATATCGTCTGCGCCTCACGCTCGGTAATTGGGGTCGGGCGGTCGCTCGTACCACCAATGAAACCCATAACCTTCGGACAATCCTTGACTAAGTGCCATGAATCATCGTCCATTTCCATTTCGACTAATACGTAGCCCGGGAAAAATTTCCGATCGCTTTTGCGCTTTTGTCCGTCTCGCATCTCAACGACTTCTTCGGTTGGCACCAATATCTGACCGAATTTATCGGACATATCGTTTCTTGAAATCCTGTCCTCGAGTGAACGCTTAACGAAATTCTCGAAACCTGAGTAGGCATGCACGACGAACCATTCCATGAATTCTTAAGTACCCCTTTGCATGACTTGACTCACAATACCGCCGAGCGCCATATCTAACAGCCACAGAAAAATCGCAATAATAACGACCACAATCATTACCACGAGCGTCGTTTGCACGGTCTCTTGGCGGGTAGGCCATACAACCTTCCTAACCTCAGTCTGAGATTCTTTGACAAACGATGCAGTTGTACGCCCTTTTTCCGTTTGCAGTGAAATTGCCACTGCAATTCCAACTGCTGCGAGCAAGCCACCAACACGGGCAAGCTTCGATACATCGCCGTAATAATAAAAACCAACCACCGCGGCGATGACGAGCATCAAGGCGACAATGAGCTTCAGCGTGTCGAAGGTCGAAGTCTCGCTTTCCACTTTCGTACTCATATGTCCTTCGACAATCTGTTACTTAATTTACAGGCCAGCGACACGTACTAATCCGCATCAATAATGGCAGGCCAGGAGGGAATCGAACCCCCAACCTGCGGTTTTGGAGACCGCCGCTCTGCCAATTGAGCTACTGGCCTGTATACAACTACCCACGAAAATGTGTTCGGCGCATCCATCTTTCGGCCCAAGTGACTCGGCCGAGTAGACGTCCCGTCGTAAAATCCAATTACTCAATTATTTTTGAAACAACGCCGGCACCGACCGTGCGACCGCCTTCACGGATTGCGAAGCGTAAGCCTTCTTCCATCGCGATCGGGTTGATCAGCTTAACTTCTACCTTCACGTTGTCCCCTGGCATCACCAT
>JAJFJQ010000035.1 GCA_021773835.1 Gammaproteobacteria bacterium | reverse complement strand
GTACGCCTTCGTCTCGCCCCCGTACTTCGCTGCCGATATCAACGTCAACGCCGCCGTCAACGTCGTCTTGCCGTGATCCACGTGCCCTATCGTCCCCACATTCACGTGTGGCTTTGTGCGTTCGAATTTCTCCTTAGACATTTCGACCCCCGTACAAATCAGAAATTACTGGCATTCGCTGACTGTGTTTTGACCATGTGCTACAAGAAAGTTTGGAGCCCATAACCGGATTTGAACCGGTGACCTCTTCCTTACCAAGGAAGTGCTCTACCGACTGAGCTATATGGGCGTTGGAGCGGGTGATGGGGATCGAACCCACATCATCAGCTTGGAAGGCTGAGGTTCTACCATTGAACTACACCCGCAATGTTCCCTGCAGCCGCGGTTAGCCCGTGTACAAATCAATGCACTCAGATATCACTCTCCGCCTTTTAAAGGCGTGCGCCAAGATGGTGGCATCTAGCTAACACCCAAGCTATCGATGCGCACCTGCAATCCATATCGCCCAATCCTATCGCCTCGTGGTGGAGGGGGTAGGATTCGAACCTACGAAGGCATAGCCGGCAGATTTACAGTCTGCTCCCGTTGACCGCTTGGGTACCCCTCCGAAACGTTAGCCGGAAATTGTCGGAATTTTCGAGGGTTATGTCAACTTTATTATGACCGCAGGGACAATCCACTGGTCGCAACTCGGATCCGGCTTGGCCGCCCGGGCACCGTCAGCTTCCCACCGAGATAGAAATCGACCGAACCGCCGAAATAGCGACGCGCTTGCAGCAAATTCAACGCCGGTCGTCGACCTTTCGTATTTGCACTCGTGGAGACGATAGGACCAACATCACTACACAGACGGGCAAATTGCGGATGTCCAGTCACCCGCACGGCGATTGTACAGTCATCACCTGTCAGCCAGCGGGGCGCTAGCTGGCTCGCGGGAAATACCCATGTTTCAGGCCCAGGCCAGCCGGCCGAGATGGGGGTCAAATCAATCCGTGTCAGGTCTACAGCGTATTCAATCTGCTGGAAATCAGCGACAACGACGATAAATGGTTGTTTCGGGCTGCGTTGCTTCAAGTTGCTAACCCGCCGCAACGCCTGTACATCAAGCGCCCGACAGGCCAGGCCAAATACGCCTTCCGTTGGGTGAACAATTATCTGGCCCTGACGCAGTCGACGGCCAGCCGCTAACTCCTGCCACCAACCCATCGAAACTTAGCTTTTGAGCTCGGCGTCCTTCTGCAATACCGCTTTACGGTTAGAGTCGCGCTCCGACCGAACCTTCTCGGCGACATCGTCGTCCGTCAAAGCCAGGATCTGTGCGGCTAGATACCCTGCGTTCTTAGCACCTGCTTTACCGATCGCGACACACGCAACTGGGATCCCGCCAGGCATCTGTACCGTCGATAACAAGGCATCCATCCCGCCAAGCGATCCGGCGTCCAGCGGTACTCCAATCACTGGCTTGAGCGTTTGTGCGGCAATTGCCCCCGCGAGATGAGCCGCCAGTCCAGCCCCAGCAATGAAGACACAACAGCCACGGCGGTCGGCGTCCCGAACGTAGGTTGCAGTCTCTTCCGGCGTTCGGTGCGCGGACATGATATTGACTTCGTGCGTGATATTGAAGCGCTTCAGTATATCCACCGCGGCGCTCATCGTTGAGAGATCAGAATCTGATCCCATTAAAATTGCGACGAAACTTTTCGAATTATCCATCATAGCCTATCTATTGTATTGGTTCGCTCCGGTCGATTGGACAGTGAGCCTCACATTTCCAAGCCGCGGCGTTAGAGCTATCAGCTAGTCTTCTGATTTCTTCTTTTTCGCAGCGCGCTTGCGTTTCGGCCGAGGTTTGGCGCTGGCCAACAACTCGACGCATTCTTCGAGAGTTAAGGTGTCGGGTTCTCTTTCCTTCGGTACTCTCGCGTTTTTCTTTCCGTCGGTAACATAAGGTCCATAGCGTCCTTTGAGCACCTTAATCCCTGGTTCTTCAAATATCTGAATTTCGCGCTCCGCGTCCGCCTTCTTCTTCTCTTCTACCAATTCCAATGCGCGTTCGAGATTAATCGTGTAGGGGTCGTCTTCCTTCTTTAAGGATACAAACTTGGTACCGTATTTGACATACGGCCCAAACCGACCAACGTTCGTTGATATTGCCAACCCGTCGGGAGATTCGCCCAGCTCACGCGGTAGCTTGGTTAATTCCAGCGCTTCCTCTAACGTAATTGAATCGAGTCGCTGGCCAGGCTGTAACCCATAGAATTGCGGTTTCTCTTCGTCTTCCGCAGTCCCAATAATCACGTACGGTCCATAGCGGCCCATCCGCACGGAAACCGGTTTTCCGCTTTTCGGGTGGGTGCCGAGCGCCCGCGCTTGGTTTGCTTCTTGACGAGTCACATTCGCGTCTTTGTCTTCCACCGTCGCATGGAAGGGTTCCCAGAAATCCTTCAACAGCGGGACCCAGTCTTTTTCTCCGCGAGATACAGCGTCGAGATCGTCTTCCAGCTTCGCCGTAAAATCGTAGTCGATATACCCGCCAAAATGATTGGTTAAAAAGGTGTTGACGATGCGACCGATATCCGTTGGATAAAATCGCTTCGACTCAAGCTCAACGTATTCGCGTTGGATCAGCGTCGACATGATCGAGGCGTAGGTTGAAGGGCGGCCAATTCCATATTCCTCCAAGGTTTTCACCAAGCTCGCCTCGGAAAATCGTGGCGGTGGCTCAGTAAAATGTTGGTCCGCACGGATATCCACTAGATCGACTTCTTGCCCCTGTTCGAGGGGCGGTAGCATCTTCTCGTCCGTTTCCGGTTCGTCATCCGTACCTTCTCGATATACCGCCATAAAACCAGGATGTTTAACCGTCGAACCGTTGGCGCGAAACATGCCAACGTCTCCGCAGCTCAAATCTACCGCCACGGTATCGATCGTCGCGTGGATCATTTGGCTCGCGACAGTACGCTTCCAAATAAGGTCATAAAGTTTGTATTGATCCTCATCCAAGAAACTTTTTATTTCCGAGGGGATCCGTTTCGCCGCAGTCGGACGAATCGCCTCGTGGGCCTCCTGGGCGTTTTTTGATCGGGTCTTGTACACCGGTGGCGTAGTCGGAACATCGTTGGCCCCGTATCGCTCCGCGATAAATTCTCGGATCTCTGCCACTGCCTCCTGTGCGAGATTCACGGAGTCGGTGCGCATGTATGTGATCAATCCCTCGCTGCCTGAGCCGACATCGATACCTTCATAGAGTTGCTGCGCGGTGCGCATCGCCCGCTGGGCGGTAAATCCCAACTTACGTACGGCTTCCTGTTGCAAGGTGGAAGTAATAAAGGGCGGCGCGGGGTTACGCTTGCGCTGTTTGCGGTCGACCTTGGTTACTGTCAGCGATCCCGCCGCGGCAGCAAGCAGGTCTTTTTTTGCCTTGAGTGCGTCTTTCTCGTTGTCGATGGAGAATTGTTTGATTTTCTCACCATGTAACTGATTCAGCTTGGCAGAAAATTTTCCCTTTTTGGTCGACAGATCAGAATCGACAGTCCAATATTCGCGCGGTACGAATTTCTCAATTTCGTCTTCACGCTCACAGATCAGTCGCAAGGCCGGGCTTTGCACTCTTCCGGCCGACAGACCCGGTTTAATTTTTTTCCATAACAACGGCGAGATATTAAAGCCGACAAGGTAATCTAATGCCCGCCGTGCCTGCTGGGCATTGACCAGTTCCATCGATATTTCTCGTGGCTCCTCGATTGCTTCCTTAATCGCGCGTTGGGTAATTTCATGAAATATAACCCGATGAACCTGCTTTCCTTCGAGGAGGTTTTTGCCTTTGAGTAGCTCGACCAGGTGCCAGGATATCGCCTCCCCTTCACGGTCCAAGTCCGTTGCAAGATATAGCGTATCGGCCTTTTTTAGCTGCTTCGATATTGCATCGACGTGCTTGTTGTTGCGGTCGATCGCTTCGTAGCGCATCTCGAAATTATGTTCGGTGTCGACCGCGCCTTCTTTCGGAAGCAGGTCACGAACGTGTCCATAGGATGCCAATACCTTGAAATCCTTTCCAAGGTATTTTTCGATTGTCGAAGCCTTAGCAGGAGATTCGACTACAACTACGTTGCGGGCCATTAGATTGAGATTACCTATCCGTGGAATTCACGAGAAAATTTTCGAATATTAATGAACACATCCATACATATCGTCCATTACAAGATCTTCCATCCATACGAATGCTTGTTCCTGCCCCGGCCGATTAAATAGAACCATCAGTACTATCCATTTCAGCTGAGCGAGATCGATCTCATCGGCCTCTAGTGCCATGACGCGGTCGATGACCACTTCGCGATTCGTTGCGTCCAGGACTCCAACTTCTGTCAGGAAATGAAGGAACCCGCGGCATTCAGCGTCAAGTTTAGTCTCTTCGGCCAGCGCATATATTCGAACCGAGGTTGCGTTCTCGGAAATTGACGTTACCGATTGCTCATTGGAGTTTGCCAATCCGTGTAGCCAATCGAAGGCTTTCGTGACCTGATTATCATCGAAGCCGGAATCTCGCAATTCCAGTTTGACTCGATCTTGATCGATTCCAAGCTCTATCTCATCGTCGACATAGTGTTCAAAAAGATAGATCAGAATGTCAATTACAGTGTGCTTCATTTATGCCTCAATGATTTAGGGGGCACTACGTTAGGGGAGCTTTGACCAAACGGTCAACGTGCAGCAGTACTGGTGAGAGGGCTCCGGACGGCTGCATCCCAACACTCGCTCAGGTGACAATTTGGAGGTAGGCGTTCCCGGCAAGTGAGCGAACCAGTCCCCGAACCTCAAGCGCCGACAGAATGGAGGAAACCTCTGTTGCCGTCAATCCGGAGCGTTGGACTATCTCATCAAATGTTGCAGGGTCAAAGGCACATGCCTCGAGTAATCGATTCTCGGCACTGCTTAACTGTGAGCGTTTCTCGACCCCCGCATTGCCTGGCACGGCACTGACTGAAGAACTGACAGCGGAAATTACCGGTAATTGGTCGATAACGTCAGTGATATCGGTGACGATGGTCGCTCCTTGCTTTATCAACTGGTGGCACCCAACCGACAAGGGGTTACGGATGGATCCCGGCAAGGCGAACACCTCACGCCCTTGTTCAAGCGCGTGTATGGCGGTCGAAATTGATCCGCTCTTAGCTGCAGCCTCAATGACCATGGTGCCGTAGGACAAGCCGCTGATGATTCGATTGCGGCGCGGAAAATGATATGGACGCGGAGGACTACCGATTGGAAATTCCGACACGACAACCCCGTGCAGGCAAATTTCCTCGGCTAATTCTCGGTGACGCCGAGGGTATACGCGGTCAATACCACAACCGTAAACCGCAACCGTAGCACTTCCATTGGATAAGGCACCGCGGTGCGCCGAACCATCAATCCCGGCGGCTAGTCCACTGGTAATAGTGAAACCTCGCGCGCCCAACATGCGGGCGAACTGAAACGCCGCGTCCAATCCGTAGTGGCTCGCCGCACGGCTCCCAACCATTGCAATTTGAGGGTTGTCTATGATGCCGAAGTTGCCCTGGGCGAATAGAACAATTGGCGGCGCCGGTATTTCACGTAATAGCGCTGGATAATCTGGGTCGAATATCGTGACGATTTGGCGCCGAGGCGACTCAACCCAACGCAAGGCGCGATCGGCAGCTGCCCAATCCAACTCGGTTTTTAGTGTCTTCGCTAAACCACCAAGCCGCCGACCAACACGGGGTACCGACTCCCCAGACGAGCGTGCGGAGACGAATTCTCGCGCAAATTTCGCGAGCTTGCGTCGACTATCGGGAGCGGCGGCGTGAAAAGCCAGTACGCAACGACGTTCGGCGATGTCCAGTCCTTTGTCCATCGGCGTCCATCATAGCGCCGAACCCCATCGCGTGCACCACCGGGGCGCTGTACATCAAGTTTCTTGGTCGGTCTGCGCCGGTCTAGGGATTCTTCACCTTATCCAACAAATGCACCGCGCGTTGCGTATTCATGACAAGCGCGTAGCTGACGTTATCAAAAGAGCGAAAAACCATTAGTTCACCTGCCCGTTCATCAGGCAGCGTCACCAATTGGGGAAACCCGCCTTTGGGTTCGTTGAGGAATTCGTCGAGTGAATTTTTTGCCGCCATGACATTCGCGACGATGCTGTCGCTAACGTGCTTCAGGCCTGTACTGGACTCTGGCGCGCGCTGAATAGCATCGTACTTCTCCTGAGCGTCGATCGCCGACGCCAGCTCGTCTTCGACTACTGGGCCGGCCTGATAGATTGCCAAGACATGGCCCGGAAGCACGCCGTCGGCCGCACCGCGGTCGAGTACGACGACCGCATATTGCCCGATTTGAGAAACGCCATCGATGACGGATATAACCCGCCCGTCGACACCGCCGTCAGGGGCGCGGGGAATAAAGTCGGGATATTCGTCCTCTTGTTGCGGCATCAAGCGGTCGCCAGCCAATATTTCCTTGCTTGCGTAGACAACTCGCGCAGTTGCGGGATCACCGCCGCGCTCGATCACCACGTCACCGATGTGCAGTGCCTCATGACCCAACAATTCGTTGGTGACACCATCGCGATATTCGCCGCCTATACGGAAAATCGAATACTTATCAGTCGTCAAATTGTCGAGATTGCGGATGTAGATGCGATTGCCAGTGCCGTTGGCGAGGTGCAGATCCTCACTGGCTACGACATAACCCGTCTTTTCTATGTCCTCTAGCTCCATTACCTGTGGGCGCGAAAGAAACGGTCGGATCGCGTCTAGCGGGATTGGCGTAATCGCGTCGTCATGCTTGTATTCCCTAACCGACGGCGACAACTTGACTCGCCGCCCACCGTATTGGCCACCCCTGGCGAGGTTCAAAATCGGCCGGCCATCCTTGTAAGTCAAATAGACTTGATCGCCTGGGTAGATTAGATGTGGATTTTCGATCTGCGGATTCACCTGCCATATATCGGGCCATTGCCAGGGATAGGTCAAAAACCGACCCGAAATATCCCATAGGGTGTCCCCTTTGACGACCGTGTAGTTGCCAGGATTATCCGGATTGATCGAAACTTCATCGCCAACGGCTGGGCTGAGCCATATTAGCGTGATAAGTAAAACTATAATTTTTGTAGGCATCTCAATACCCTTACGTGCGTTCCTTAAGGTAGTTTAGCAGATTAATTATGATTGTCGAAATAAAACTGTTGTTCGACGTCGACAGACGGAATCCATTTGAATAATCAGGGTCTTATCAGTATTCTGCGTCCACCCGAGTGGCATACTTCGACCATGAGCATCCTGCAAATCCTCCATTACCCCGATCCACGCCTGCGTAACGTCGCCGCACCCGTATCAACCGTGGACGACGATATCCGGCGCCTGGTCGATGACATGTTCGACACCATGTATGACGCACCGGGGATTGGCCTCGCGGCGACACAGGTCAATGTCCATCGGCGCCTGCTAGTGGCAGACGTGTCGGATAGCCGAAGCGAACCGGTGTGCTTGATTAACCCCGTCATCGCTACAAGTTCCGGCGCAGACCAAATGGAAGAAGGTTGCCTCTCGCTTCCGGGTGTTTTTGAGGCGGTCGAACGCGCGAACTATATTGAGGTGCAAGCTCAAGACCAGTATGGCCAGCCGATTGAGCTTGAGGCTGATGGTCTGCTTGCGGTCTGCATACAGCACGAGATCGACCATCTCGACGGCAAATTATTTGTCGACTATCTGTCGCAACTAAAACGCACCAGAATCCGTAAAAAGCTAGAAAAAATCCAAAAACAATCGTCATAGACGACGCCACGTCAGATAGACGATTGCCGCTATAACCCGTTGACGTCAATGCACGCTAACCAGACCACTCGAGTGCGTGCCATTTTCGCGGGAACTCCCGATTTCGCCGTGCCGGCATTACGCGCGCTTAACGCCCACCCAAATGTCGACTTGGTTGCTGTCTATACACGACCGGACAGGCCATCGGGGCGAGGACGTCGAGCGAAGCTAGGTAGCGTCAAACAGGCTGCAATGGAACTGTCGATTCCAGCCCTGCAACCCGCTAGCTTAAAATCGATTGCTGAGGCGGATCGTTTCCGCTCACATAACGCCGAACTGCTGGTGGTTGCGGCGTACGGATTAATGCTGCCACAGGAAATCATCGAGATTCCGCATCTTGCACTGAACGTCCATGCATCCTTGTTACCCAGATGGCGCGGCGCCGCACCGATCCAACGTGCAATTATGGCCGGTGACCAATACACCGGGATCAGTATGATGCGGATCGTGGAGGCGCTCGATGCGGGGCCGGTGTTGCTACAAAGAAGGTGCGCCATTGACACAATGGAAACCGCCGGCACATTACACGACAAACTCATGCTGTTGGGCGCACAGACGCTCACCGCCGTGATCGACGAATGGCTAGCTGATCAAACCAAGGAATCACCACAGGATGAGGCAAAGGTTATCTATGCCGATAAAATTACCGCCGCTGACCGACCGCTTGTTTGGACCCGAACCGCGGCCGAACTTGAGCGACAGGTGCGTGCTTTGAACCCCACTCCGATCGCGACCATGGAGCTTGGGGCAGAGCGCATAAAGGTTTGGTCTGCAGACGTCGTTGCTGAAACCTCGAGTAAACCTCCCGGATCACTTGTCGCGGTGGGTGAGCGTGGAATTGACGTCGCCACCAGCGAGGGCATATTACGTATAACTCGCCTCCAACCGGACGGTAAACGCGCGATGAGCGCGACCGATTTTATCAACGGATTTCAGCGACTGTTACCGGTCATCTGATCCGAGGTGAAGCACCCTTCGCGCAGCGTCGCAGCAACAGCTTTGATGGGCGTGCTCCGCGACGGCAAAACTTTGGACGGGGTTTTACCAGACGAACTCAACCGGCTGCCTGATCCACGCGACCGTGCGTTTGCGCAAGAATTGGTCTACGGCGTACTGCGCTGGTACTGGAATTTAATTCCGCAACTTCGAGATCTCATGCATCGGCCACTGCGGCCGCGCGATCAGGATATCGAAATGTTGCTGCTCATCGGCTTGTATCAATTACGCTATTTGTCGACCCCAGTGCACGCTGCGGTTGCCGCGACGGTCGCCGCTTGCGAAGCGCGGAATAAGGCATGGGCAAAGGGTTTAGTGAATGCCACGCTGCGCAACGCTATACGCCGCTGCCGCGACCTCGAGCAGGCACAAGCTGGGTCGATTTCCGCGCGTACGGCGCACCCCGAGTGGTTCATCGAGGCCGTACAGCAGGATTGGCCGGATCACTGGGAAGCGATACTAGCGGCCAACAATCAGCATCCGCCGTTTACCCTGCGGGTTAACGTTCAGAAGCATTCACGCGAGCAATACCTCAATCTCCTTTCGGAGGCGGGCTTCGACGCACACATAACGCGCTTCGCCGACCACGGGATCACTTTAGATAAGCCGGTCCCGGTCGAAAAGCTACCCGACTTCAATGGCGGTGGGGTATCCGTGCAAGACGAAGCGGCACAAATTGCGGCTGGACTATTGGAGCTGCCGGATACCGGACAAATTCTCGACGCATGCGCAGCGCCCGGAGGGAAAACCGCTCATATCCTTGAACAATGCAGCGGGCGACTAGAGGTCGTCGCAATCGATCGTTCAAAGCACCGGGTCGCTCTAGTAGAAGATACCCTCCGACGCTTGGCGTTGCGCGCGCGATTGCATCATTGTGACGCGACGAAGATCAAGGACTGGTGGGATGGTGTCGAATTCGATCGCATCCTAATAGACGCACCCTGCTCGGGTAGCGGCGTTATTCGACGCCATCCGGATATCAAGATCCACCGCCGATTGGACGACGTTCGGCGTTTAGTCTGCCAACAGGAACAACTGTTGAATTCCTTATGGCCACTGCTTAAAGCTGGAGGTAAGCTTGTCTACGCGACTTGTTCGCTCCTAAAAGCTGAAAACGACGGAGTAGTTTCTAAGTTTGTTGCCAACACGAACCGGGTTCGACTCGATCAAATTGATGCTGAGTGGGGAACGGCGACTAATTGTGGACGCCAAATCATAACGGGAGATGGACGCATGGATGGGTTCTACTACGCCCGACTCGCAAAAGTGTAGGTGGGTCGGTGGTTGTCGT
Source organism: Gammaproteobacteria bacterium (assembly GCA_021773835.1). GTDB lineage: Bacteria > Pseudomonadota > Gammaproteobacteria > UBA11873. Next base: position 242,387 of record JAJFJQ010000035.1, on the reverse strand, counting down.
AATCGATCACCGAGAAATCGCCTTCGCGAATCCGTCTAGCGTCCGATCTTGACTCCGAGATGACCAAAATGTACGTAAAGCTGGTGTTAAGCATTCTATTCAGCGGTTTCGCTGTAACTGCGCTTGCGGGCAACGTCACGGTTAACTCCGCCGACTCAAGCATTGTCAATCAGATGCATGTGGTTAACGCCGAAGTTAAATTCGCCTTCAGCGACGATGCGCTCGACGCGCTGCGTAGCGGCGTTGCGTTGTTTATCGATGTTGATTTCAGGGTCAAGCGGCAACGGCCTTACGTGTGGGACCGTAGCGTGCTGAAACTGTCTCGGCGGTACCGTCTCGAGCGTCATGCCCTAACTGACCGGTATGTGATCACCGATCTCGTCACCGACGATCGACGGATATATGATTCGCTAGAGTCCGCGATAGATGACCTTGGGCGTATCCGCACCGTCCCAATCGCCGAAGAGTCCGCGTTCGATAGCGCGTACGAATATCGAGTTGGCCTGCGGGCCCGACTAGATCTGGAGTCTTTACCCGGCCCACTTCGGCCGATCGCCTATATTTCTCCAAGTTGGCGCATGTCGAGCGGATGGTATCAATGGACATTGACCCGCTAAAGCGACGCGCAACAGTTTTAGTCGCTGTAACGCTACTCAGCGTTTCGTTGTTGGCATCGTTGGTCTTAATGAGCGCCGCGATACAAAATTCTGGCAAGTTTGGCGCGACCTACTCAGTCCTTCTGATCTTAAATTCGGTCGGGCTATTGATGTTTATTGCATTGATAGCGATTAACGTCCGCCGATTAGTCCAGCAACTCAAAAGACGCGAACCTGGCGCTCGTCTAACACTTCGAATGCTGGTGATTTTCGTCACGCTCGCTGTAGTCCCGGTGCTCGTAGTCTACGGGTTTTCCCTAGATTTTTTGCGCCGCGGAATTGACAGTTGGTTTGATGTCGAGATCGACCGAGCGTTAAACGATTCACTGGAACTTAGCCGGGCTGCACTTGACCTCAAGATGCGCGACCTTCTTGGACAAACTGAACAAATGGCATACGAGGTGGGGCAAGGCGCGCGGGCGCCCGCACCATTGAACCTAGACGTATTACGCAACCCAGACAGCACGATTGTTGCAAACTCGATTGGTATTGCACCACGCGATCTTGACCTGCTACGGGAACGCAGCGGCGCCGACGAGTTAACGTTATTAACACGCGATGGCCGCCTACTTGGCAGCAGCACCGGTGCCACTGCGATCGTCCCCAATCTGCCGCCGGATGCCATCTTGTTGCAACTCCGCCAAGGTCGTAGCTATATCGGTCTCGATCCGATTCGGGACAGCGGGCTTTACGTCAGGGTCGCGGTGAACGTTCCTGAGCTTTCACTCGGCTCGGGCAGGAAAATCTTGCACGCTTTATATCCGCTTGCGTCGCGATTGAATCGCCTTGCCGATAGTGTCGAAGCGGCGTACGCGGAATATAACGAGCTCGCATATTTGCGCGACAAACTAAAACTCAGTTTTGCGATGACGCTAACGCTGGTTCTGCTGTTTAGTATCGTAACGGCCGTGTGGGCCGCGTTCTATTCAGCACGGCGTTTTGTACAACCGATCAGAGATCTCGCTGCGGGAACCGCGGCGGTGGCTGCGGGCGACTATGAGACGAGCCTCCCAGTTCAGAGCAAAGACGACATCGGATTTCTCGTACGATCCTTTAACGACATGACGAAACGAGTCGCAATTGCACGCCGGGAAGTTCAAGCGCAGCACCGATATCTAGATACCGTACTAGGACAATTATCATCCGGCGTAATCGCATTAGATAAAGATACGGTAATAACGACGATCAATGACAGCGCGCGCGAGATATTAGGGCTCGGTAAAAGTTCAGTTGATGGGAAGCGGCTTGCTGACCTCGATAACGAAAAAGATCACCTGCGACCATTCGTCGATGGTATTACCCCACTACTGGATGCCGCAGAAGGTCGTTGGCAGCAACAAATCGTGATATTTCGACCCACCGGGCGACGGGTATTGATGTGCCGCGGAACAAAAATGGCATCAAATGAGGGAGAGTTGACTGGTAGTGTAATTGTGTTCGACAACATTACGCCGATAATTCAAGGCCAAAGAGACGCCGCTTGGTCAGAGGTTGCCCGTCGGCTGGCTCACGAAATAAAAAACCCATTGACGCCTATTCAGTTATCAGCGGAACGCCTGCGCCAGAAATATTTAGGCAAGATGACCGACCGTGATGCCGAAACCTTGGAACGCCTGACCGCAACCATAATCCAGCAAGTCGATACGATGAAGTCGATGGTCAACACATTTTCGGATTACGCGAGGCCGCCGAAGATTAACCCTGAAACAACGGACTTGAACGAATTAGTTAGCGGCGTTGTCGATTTATTCAGAAGTGGCTACAACACCATTAAGTTTGAGCTTGAGCTAGACGAAAATTTACCGCAAATACCGGCCGATGCCGGCAGGCTACGACAAGTAATTAACAATCTCGTAAAAAATGCGATTGAGGCATCGGGGACCGCCACCGAAGCGGTGATCATCGTTCGTACGAATCTATTTACGGTCGACGCGGGAACTTACGTTGAAATCCGCGTCGAAGACCGCGGTGAAGGTATCAACGAAGAATTATCAGAAAATATCTTCGAGCCTTACGTCACCAATAAAACCCGGGGAACCGGTCTCGGATTGGCGATTGTGAAGAAGATTGTGGAAGAACATGGCGGGATCGTCTCTTTGGAGAACAATTCGGACATAGGTGCCGCGGCAATAATCAGACTGCCAATCGAGGGCGTTGGCGATACACTAGGCATTCCGTTAACGAGGAACGCAATATGAGCTCTCCCCATATTCTGGTCGTCGACGACGAACCCGACATTCGGAGCCTGCTGAAAGAGATCCTAGAGGACGAGGGATTTGAAATAAGCGTAGCGGAAAACGCCGGCGAAGCCCGCGACGCTCGACGCCACCGTCGTCCGGATCTCATATTGTTGGATATATGGATGCCGGATACCGATGGCATCAGCTTACTTAAAGAATGGTCTGATAGTGGTCACGTCGATGTGCCGGTGATAATGATGTCCGGTCACGGAACGGTTGAAACCGCCGTCGAAGCGACTCGGCTGGGCGCCTATGACTTCATCGAAAAGCCGTTATCAATCGCAAAACTCTTATTGACCGTCCAACGTGCGCTAGAGACCGCCGACTTACAACGTGAGAACATTGGTCTACGCAAAGGGATTTCGCCGCTGGACGATCCGATTGGAAATAGTGCGCCGATTCGAAAGTTGCGCACGAACGCAGGACGCATTGCGCAACATAAGACTGCAATTTTCATAACTGGTGAGTCCGGCAGTGGCAAAGAAGTGATTGCGCGCTACATTCACAAGCAAAGTCCGCGTGCTAGTGGGCCATTCATCACCGTTGGCGTTGCCGGTCTCGCGCGCGAAAATCCAGATGCAGAGCTATTCGGCACGGAGCATGATGGGCAGGTTACTTTCGGCTCCCTGGAACAAGCCAATGGCGGCTCGTTGTTCCTAAAAGACATTGCGGATATGGATCTCAATACACAAGCGCGATTGCTTAGTGCACTGGAAAATGAATCGCTGCTGCGCGTCGGAGGTCGAGAACCCGTTCAGATAGATGTACGGGTAATTGCTGCAACCCGCCGGGACTTAGGCGACGGTGTAGCTGCTGGGACATTCCGGGATGATTTGTACTATCACCTCAACGTTGTGCCATTGAATGTACCGTCGCTACGTGACCGAACAGAAGATATCGATTTGCTCATTGCTTATTATTTGGACTACTTTGAACTCAACGAAGGACTTCCTCGCAGAGAATTTTCCAGCGGTGCCAAGAATCGACTACGTGATTACGAATGGCCTGGAAATGTGCGCGAACTAAAAAATCTAGTCCAGCGGTTGATGATTCTTGGGAGCAATGAACAAGTATCGGTTCAAGAGATCAACTCCGCACTAGGGATTCGACCACAGGCCGATGGTGATCTTCCTTTTCCCGGCTTCGAGTTACCCCTACGCGAAGCGCGAGAAAAGTTTGAGAAAGCCTACCTCGAATTCCAGCTTCACGCTTTGCACGGTAGCGTCAGCAAAGTGGCGGAGCGAGTCGGAATCGAGCGAACACATCTATACCGAAAATTGCGCAGCCTTGGAATCGATCCAAAGCAGATTAAAGAATCATCTAGTAGCGCATGAAAATAATCATTCTCGGCGCTGGCCAAGTGGGCTCGTCGGTCGCTGCAAATCTATGCGGCGAGGCCAATGACATTACGGTTGTCGATCTCAATCCGGCATGTCTGCAAGTACTGCAAGATCGACTCGACTTACGTGGCGTGGTCGGGCATGGGTCGCACCCCGATGTGCTTGCTCGAGCCGGTGCACAAGATGCGGACATGATGATTGCGGTAACCAACAGCGATGAAACAAACATGATCGCCTGTCAGGTTGCGTACACCCTCTTTAGAACCCCGACAAAGATTGCCCGAATCCGAGAGACACAGTACCAGAAGGCGACCGAGCTTTTCGCGCAAGAAGCACTTCCAATAGATGTACTCATAAGCCCGGAACAGGAAGTAACTGACTACATCCGCCGCTTAATTGAGTTTCCGGGCGCCCTGCAAGTTCTAGATTTCGCTAACGGAAGAGTTCAATTGGTCGCTGCACGCGCCGTGTACGGCGGGCCGCTAGTCGGGCACCAACTTCGAGATTTACCAAACCAGCTCCCGGGAGTCGAAACCCGCGTTGTTGCAATTTATCGCAGATTTGAACCGATCATTCCAAATGGCGATACCGTTATTGAAACCGGTGACGATGTTTTTTTCGTCGCCGCGCCGAAACATATCCGCGCGGTAATAAGTGAATTTCAACGTCTCGATTCACCGAATAAGCGCATCATCGTCGCTGGCGGTGGGAATATCGGGAAACGCCTGGCGCTAGCGCTTGAGAGTCAATGCAATATTAAAATCATCGAGAACAATGCCGATCGGGCATTAAGCATCTCAGAAGAACTGAAACAAGCATATGTTTTGCTTGGGGACGCGGCTGACGAAGATTTATTGGTTGAAGAAAACATCGAGCAAACCGACGTATTTTGCGCGCTAACGAACGCGGATGAAGCCAACATTATTTCGTCGATGTTGGCGAAGCGCCTGGGCGCGAAAACCGTTATGGCATTAATTAACCGGGCTGCCTATGTCGACCTCGTTCAACGAGACATCATTGATATTGCGATTTCGCCGCAACAGGCCACTATCGGCAGTCTGCTTGCCCATGTTCGGCGCGGCGACGTCGTTAAAGTGCATGCACTGAGACGCGGAGCAGCGGAAGCCATCGAGGCAATTGCGCACGGGGATCGGAATTCTAGCCAGGTCGTCGGTCGGACACTCGACGACATTGACCTCCCACCAGGCACGACCATCGGTGCCCTCGTGCGCGGCGATGCGGTGATAATGGGGCACCACGACACGGTGATCGAAGCCGAAGATCACGTGATCATGATCGTTACGAATAAACATCATGTGCGCGACGTTGAGCGATTGTTTCAGGTCAGTGTCACGTTTCTGTGATCCCAGTTGCCTTTCGTTCGAAAATTTCTTCAGCCCATTTTGCAGGACGCCATCTTGCAACGGACGCTGTCTTGCTACCGGTAATGCAATTATGCGATTGCCAATCCCCACCACAGCACGTAGTTACTGAATCATGATCGAGGATCTCGCATGCGACTGAGAGTGATCCAAAAAATTCTGGGTCTACTGCTGTCGATATTCAGCTTCGCGCTGGTACCGCCGCTCGTGATTGCGCATTGGACCGGCGATGGTGCAACCGAGGCCTTCGCGATCGCGATTGCAGTTATTTTTAGCGCTGGTTTGATCTTGTGGGCCCCAGTACGAAAGGTAGACAGAGACATGAAACTTCGCGATGGCTTCATCGTAGTGGTTTTATTCTGGGTTGTGTTGGGTACAAGCGGTTCTATACCGTTCATGCTTGTCGATGGACTCAATATGTCGCTGCCGGATGCGATTTTCGAATCGCTGTCTGGCTTAACCACAACGGGCGCAACCGTAATCGTTGGCATAGACCATCTTCCGCCGTCGATTCTATTTTATCGCCAGTTACTGCAGTGGCTTGGCGGTATGGGCATTATCGTATTAGCAGTCGCCATACTTCCGATCCTTGGGGTCGGCGGGATGCAGCTCTATCGTGCGGAAACTCCGGGTCCGATGAAAGATGCAAAGCTGACGCCGCGCATTACCGAAACTGCGAAGGCATTATGGTACATCTACCTCGGATTAACCGTCGCTTGTGCGCTCGCCTATTTCGTCGCTGGCATGAACGTTTTTGACGCGATCGCACACAGTTTTAGCACCGTCGCGATCGGTGGCTTCTCTACCCACGACTTGTCTTTGGGTTATTTCGACAATCCATTGATTGAAGCTATTGCGGTGTTGTTCATGTTTCTAGCCGGGGTGAATTTTTCTTTGCACTTTCTCGCATGGCGGCACCGCAATGCAAAACCCTACGTGTTCGACTCAGAGTTCAAAATGTATACCGCGGTCACTGTTGGTGTATGCCTAGTCTGCGGCCTTGGTTTGAGTCTAACGCTGTACCAGAACGACTGGATCCACGCATTTCGGTTAGGCATTTTCCAAGCGGTGTCTATCGGGACAACGACCGGCTTCACCACGGCGGGATTCCAAAGTTGGCCAGGATTCCTGCCGGTATTACTGATTTTCGCGAGTTTTGTCGGCGCCTGTGCGGGGTCGACTGGCGGCGGAATTAAAGTTATCCGCATATTGTTGTTATATAAACAAGGACGACGAGAGATCCAACGGCTGATACACCCGAGCGCTATCGTCACGATAAAAATGGGGGGACGACCAGTCAACGACCGAGTCGTTGATGCGGTCTGGGGATTTTTCGTCACCTACATAGCAGTTTTCGCACTACTGCTATTGTCCGTGATGGCAACCGGTCTCGATCAGGTTACGGCGTTTTCCGCAGTTGCCGCGTGTTTGAATAATCTCGGTCCCGGGCTCGGCGACGTTAGCGCCCATTACGGTGCGCTTCCGAGCACCGCCAAAATGATCCTTGGGTTCGCGATGGTGCTTGGTCGGTTGGAAATATTTACCTTACTCGTATTACTAACCCCTGCATTCTGGCGCGCATGAGCAGCCACCTTGTCGATAAGCTCGAGGCGTTGCTTGACGCCGGCCCAGACACCGCATTACTTCGATTCAGTCTCGGCAATGCGTATCTCAACGATGACCCGGCGTCGGCCGCAGCACATTTTTCGAGGGCGGTCGTCCTCGATCCGCAATATTCAGCTGCATGGAAAAATCTCGGCAAAGCACTAAACCTGCAGGGTGACATTGGCGCCGCAATTGACGCCTATCAGGTAGGTATTAAGGTGGCCGAGGAAAACGGCGACAAACAGGCAGCCAAAGAAATGAATGTGTTTTTAAAGCGGCTCAGAAAACAATCAGTTTAGAACAAGCGACCCCACAATCTCACCGATGCTCGCATAATCGTGGAGCGCCAAATAGTCGACGATCCCTTGGTTGATTCCAGAACATACTAGCGGGTCATAAAATAATGCCGTACCAATCCCAACCGCAGATGCTCCAACCAGCATGAACTCGATGGCATCATTCGCGTTCATAATTCCGCCTTGACCAATGATCGGAATATCGTGATGTTTCGCCACCTGGTACACCTGATGGACCTTTAGCAACGCAATCGGTTTTATCGCCGGCCCGGAAAGCCCTCCTTGATTATTTCCGATAACCGGTTTCTGTGTCTCGATGTTGACCGCCATTCCCATCAATGTGTTAATGACGGCGAATGCGTCTGTACCGGCCTCGATGCAACGCCGCGCGTTTTCTGCAATGTCTGTTTGATTTGGTGATAGTTTAGTAATGAGCGGTTTAGAGGTCGCGCGCCTGCACGCTGCAACGACTTGGGCCGACATCTCCGGGTCATTGCCAAATTGAACTCCGCCTTCCTTAACGTTAGGACATGAAATGTTGATTTCGATTGCGTCGATTGGGGAATCGTCAAATATGCGGGTCACCGTCTCGTATTCGTCAACCGTCGATCCCGAAACATTGGCAATAAAACGCGTCTCACCGAAGTCCAATTGCGTCAGATATTGGTCCACAACTGCGCTCGCGCCCGGGTTTTGCAGCCCAATTGCGTTGAGCATCCCCGCGGGCGCTTCCGCCAGCCGATGGGCCGGGTTGCCGAGCCTCGGCGCAAGCGTCGTCCCCTTCAAACAAACGGCGCCAACGTCACGATTGGAAAATCCTTCGACTCGAGTATATTCTTCGCCGAACCCAACGCATCCGGACAGTAGTACCAAGGGCGAGCTGAAGTTTAATCCGCAAAATTCAATTGCGATCTCAGCGCGTTGTTGCGGCTTGGAATTCACCACGTCCTAAACGGAAACCAGCTGTCTATATGTTCCAAGTCGCACTATTCGAACCCGAAATCCCACCGAACACAGGAAATATTATACGCCTTTGTGCGAACACCGGATCGGCATTGCATCTAATAGAACCGCTTGGATTTTCGCTTGACGACCGCGAACTGAAACGGGCTGGACTCGATTATCACGAGTACGCCTCGATCATTACGCATGTGGATTATCCTAAGTTCTCGGCGACAACGGTCGGGCAACGCGTATTCGCGCTTTCGACACATGCGAATTTGAATTTTTTCGACGTGCGTTTTCAGCAGGGAGATGTATTCTTGTTCGGACCGGAGACGCGCGGACTGCCAATCCCGATCCGGGATTCCTTCGCTCCCGAGCGTTTGTTACGTGTACCGATGATTGAATCGAGCCGGAGTTTGAATTTATCTAATACCGTTGCGGTCGTGATCTATGAGGCTTGGCGACAATGCGGCTTCGGCGATCTAATAAAGGTCTAAATAATAGCGGAGTGGATTGTAGGTTAGCGACAAATGGATTAAATCGACGATTTACCGGTGCCGCGGCAATCGGGAAACTGAAAACACACTATCGGGTCACAAGGGCGCCAAGATAGTTAACTGCAATCACCGCCGTTCTTGTTGTTCCTCACGGTAACCCGCGGCGGCTCTCCGGCCACTTTCCCAACTGAATAGGTGACGTTGCATGCACTGGCTGACACGCCGACGAGGGAGAAAACATAGCTCGCCCCACTATCGATCCCATAGAATCCGACAATATTGGGCATCACCCCCCGAATACCAGTGCTGTTTGCGCTTGGGTATCCTGTCAAAAGGTCAATTTCAATTGTTTGCTTATTGTCGAGATTAACTGCAGTTGAATTGGATCCTTCAGACATCCATTTTGCATGCGCAAGGGCGGCGGCACTGCGTACACTACCGGCGAGGCCGTTTATCGCAAGTGAGCGTCTTTGTGCTTCTAGAGCGGCAACCCGCTCATTTGCAGCCACCACTAACAATCCAATCACGCTAGCAACGACGATCAGAGGGGTTATAGATTTTTGTCCACGATATATCAATTTGCTACTCCTTTAGCGACTAGAACTACGAATTGGCGCCACAAGGGCCTGGTGGAATGCACTTCGCGGATTTCACGCGATCCTGATCGGCTGCTTGCTAGGAGAACTTAAGACGCCAGCACGAGTTTGTGATCTGGCGCACAATGCCTCGCGCGCGAGCAGAAAATTTGGCGCCGCGCCTTCTGCGCAATTCTACTACTGGGGTAGCTTAAGCCCTGTCGATTCTGCCACCGGATCTCGGGCGAGTAAGTTTCGAACGGCCTGCTCCGGCGTCGTTGTACCAGCAATTGTCGCGGCTACCTCTTCGGAAATCGGCATATCAATTTTCAGCTGCCGCGCCAGCGCCACCAATGCCGTAGCTGTTGTCGCGCCCTCCACCAGCCCGATTTTCTCGATCGCCTCTTTGACATTTAACCCAGCCGCTAACTGGAGTCCAAAGCGCCTGTTACGGGACTTGTCGTCGGTACAGGTTAGGACTAGGTCACCCAGACCGGAAAGGCCCATAAACGTCTCGATCTGCCCACCTTGCGCGATACCAAAACGGCTGATTTCCGCCAGGCCGCGCGTGATGAGCGCCGCCCGACTATTAGCACCCAAGTTCAGCCCATCGCAAATTCCTGCAGCGATCGCCATTACGTTTTTGATTGCCCCGCCAATTTCGACGCCAATAACGTCGGCGCTGAAATACGGTCGAAACGAATTCGAATGAAAGCGGTTAACCAACTCACGGCCCCAATTATGATCTTCGGTTGCGATAGTCATCGCCGCCGGCAGCGCGCGTGCTACCTCAAGCGCGAAGTTTGGACCTGAGAGCATGGCGAAGGTAGTGCCATCAGAACAGAGATCGCTGACGATTTGATCGGCGCGCAGAAAGCTATCCTTTTCAATTCCCTTGCAAGCACATGCGATCACCTTAGGCGGGCCCATTTTCGAAATGAAACCTCCTAACACTCCGCGCAAAGTCTGAAACGGGATTGCCGCAACTACGATTTCCGTACCCGCCGGATAGTCATCATCGGCTATCAAGTTTAATTGTGCCGGCAACGAAATCTCCGGCAAATAGCGCTCGTTCATCTCAGCATGTCGCATTGCTTCGATGGCGGCACCATCGCGCCCCCACAGAAATACTTCGTTGCTATTGTTGCGGGTAAGCGCGAGCGCGAGCGCGGTACCCCAAGCACCCGCTCCAAGCACTAAAACTCGCGATCGATTAGCCATAAGATTAGGTATCGCTACCGAGCACGTCTGCGATCAACTAGTAAAATTGCCTGCGGTGCGCAAATCTGTTTAGTGTGTTGACGGATTAGATTCTGCTTGCTGTTGACGTTGCAATTCTTGCGCATACAACACATCAAAATTTACCGGCGCGAGTAGAATTTGTGGAAAGCCGCCTTTTGTTACGATGTCTGAAACCACCTCTCGGGCGTACGGGAAGAGAATGTTTGGACACGCTGTTGCCAATATTGCCGATAAGTGCTCACTCGAAAACCCATCGATGGTAAAGATACCGGCCTGCTTCACTTCGACTAGGTAAATCGTGCGCTCTTCTTGCTTCACCGTGACAGTGACCGATAGGGCAACCTCATGCTGCTTCTCGCCTAGCTCCAATGTTTCGTTGGAAAAGTGGATGTCCACCGCGGGATTCAGTTTTTCTGTAAACACCGCCGGCGTATTCGGTGCCTCGAAAGACAGATCCTTTACGTAGATTTTCTGGATCGCTAGTTGACCAGTATTCGCTTGCTGCTCTGAGTTAGCCGCAGAAATATCGTCTGCCATGTATCACCTGATTAATTGTCGTGTGCTAGGTTGATGTTAAGGGTAAATTGTCATTTCGCCATGCCGAGATGCCGCCTTTCAAACTGTGTAATTGTTCGAATCCTGCATTCGACAATTCACGGATCGCAGCGCCCGCAGAAGTCCCAGTCGCACAGCACACGACAATCGGTCGATCCTTAAATTTATTTAGCTCACCGATTTTAGATTTCAGATCTGCCGCGGGGATGTTCCGCGCATTGATGACATGGCCAGCTTCAAATTCTGAAGCACTTCGAATATCCAACATCAACGCATCATCTCTATTGAGCATTTGAACGGCTTGAATCGGCAGGACTGCTTTCGCTCCACCCCCTTGTAATACGTTGATTACGAGCATGACCGAGATAAAAACAAAGGCGCCAACCAGGATCAAATGGTTGCCGGCGAATTCGATGAATTGCGTCATGGTAATTAGTTACTGCGTTACTAGGCTGCGAGTTAAATTTGCTATACCGGGAGCAAGGCGTAGGGTTGGATATGATACACTGCAAATCTTTCGTAATCAGCGCTGAATTAACACCTTCGCCCGCTACTACCGATTGAAATCTCCAACGAATAATGCCGAGATACTACGATTTCGGCGACAACATGAGTACATCTCGCCGAGGAAATAATGAGTACTGTCGACCATCCTGTCATGTTAGTCGTGCTGGACGGCTGGGGCCATAGCGAGGATACCGAGTACAACGCGATCCACAAAGCGACGACGCATACTTGGGATCGCTTATGGCGCGATCAACCGCACTCACTAATTCGTTGTTCGGGGAACGATGTTGGATTACCCGACCAGCAAATGGGGAACTCAGAGGTTGGACACATGCACCTCGGTGCAGGACGCACGGTGAACCAAGACTTCACACGCATTTCGAGAGCGATTGTCGAACGGGAGTTTTTCTCCAATTCCGTGCTTAAACCGGCATTCGAGCGAGCCGCAACGAACAGCCGGGCCGTGCATATTTTTGGGCTCCTATCCCCAGGTGGCGTTCATAGCCACGAGGATCACCTGCTCGCCTTATTCGATCTCGCGCAACAAACCAATGTGCAACGAGTCTACCTGCACGCCTTTCTGGACGGCCGCGATACGCCTCCGAAGAGCGCTATGCATTCTATTCAGCGCGTACAACAAGCGTGCAAAGCTTCCGGGGTTGGTCAAATCGCCAGCATTGTTGGTCGCTATTACGCAATGGATCGCAATAACAACTGGGACAGAACGCAAGCGGCATACGAACTTATCGTCTCGGGTCGAGGATTGCATGAATCGAACGACCCGGAACAAGGCTTAAACGAGGCATACAAGCGGGACGAGAGCGATGAATTCGTGCAAGCGACGACTGTCGTTGCTGATGGTGGTCGTGCGGTCGAAGTCGAAGATGGGGATTTAATCGTTTTTGCGAATTTTCGCGCGGATCGCGCACGCCAACTGACTCGAGCGTTTATCGATCCAAAGTTTGCTGAATTTAGGCGTAGCAGGACCGTCGCTATCGATTCGTTCATCACGATGACCGATTACAGTGCAAGTTTCGACGTTCCAGTCGCGTTTCCGCAAGAGACATTGTCCAACACGTTTGGCGATTGGGTGGCAACGCAAGGACTGCGTCAGCTACGAATCGCGGAGACAGAAAAGTACGCGCACGTGACCTTCTTTTTCAACGGTGGTCGAGAAAAAATAAGCGCAGGTGAGGAACGCATCTTGATCCAATCGCCAGACGTTGCAACCTACGATCTCAAACCCGAGATGAGCGCCGGAGAATTAACGGCGAGACTCGTTAAAGAAATAAGATCCAAGACCTATGATGCAATAATATGCAATTACGCGAATGCGGACATGGTCGGCCATACGGGAAATTTTGAAGCGACGATTCGCTGTATTGAGACCTTGGATGATTGCCTGGAAAAGATAGTTTCCGCGGCGCAAGAATCTGGCCTTGAGGTGTTGATCACGGCGGATCATGGCAATGCGGAAAAAATGCGGTCGTCAGGCGATGGAAATGAGCAAGCACACACAGCTCATACCAGTAATCTTGTACCTCTGGTATATATTGGTCGCCGAGCCCGGATCACACCAAACGGATGTCTGAGCGATATAGCACCGACGATGCTATCGTTGATGGGAGTCGAAATCCCGGCCGAGATGACCGGGGAGTCCTTAGTGACTCTATCTGACAGCGAGTAATCAGCGGCAGCACTCCCTCGATCCGACCCGCCATCCGCATTTTGTATGCCCACAACTTCTAATCATTGGCGCGCACGCTCAAGTCAATAGTTTCGATCGGAGGTACTGCTAGAATATGGCTTAATGAATATTGCGATCTGCGGCAAATCACGAGAACGCATCAATCTCGTGGATCAAACGCCAATATGGGACAGCATAAGTCGCGCGCTCGCCTTAGTGATTCTTTCCAGCCTCGCCAATCAAACACTTGCCCAAAACGCACCATCAGCCGATCTACAAGACGTTCGCAAACGAATTGATCGACTGGAAGTCTCTATTGCCAACGAAGCAGTGAAATTTAAGACTGCACGGGAAGAAATCACGGAAATTGAACGTCGACTGCACGGTGCGCGCCAACAGAAAGAGAAATTTCGGTTGGAACTGGAGGCTAAATCTAAGCGAATTGACTCATTACGGGCACAGCGTGATCGATTAAACCGCGCTTATGACGCAACAACAGAGGCGATGAAGAAAACGCTCCTCGCCCGGTATATGCTGTGGCGACAGCCAAAGCTAAAAATATTGCTGAACAACACGCACATCTCAAGGTTGCAGCGACAACTTACGTTTTTCGACTACATCGCTACGGCCAATAATCAAAACTTAACAAAGCAATCCACCGAAATCGGCCAAATTCGCGGTGTTGAAGCAGCGCTCAAGTTGGAGGCGTCGAGGCTTCGACTCATGCGTAACCAGGCTGAAGAGCAATCTGTCGAACTTAACGAAAACCTAGAGCGCCGCAGACAAGTGGCGAAAACACTTGAATTGCTTGTAAAGGAAAACGAGCACGCCTTGGAGCAGTTGCGTGACGATGAAGTTCAGCTCACACGGCTAGTTGATGACGTAACCGAAAGTGTCTTCGCCGCGCCCGAAAGCCACGCGCCGTTTGGCGGTTTAAAGGGCCACCTGGACTGGCCAACGGCCGGCCGCATCGCAAAAGCGCCCGGTGGGGCAATGCGCGAAGGCGGCGCGAAATGGAGCGGGGTTATTATTGAGTCTGATCCCGGAACAGTAGTTACAGCAGTCGCCGACGGCCAGGTTGCATTTGCGGATTGGTTTAGAAACTTAGGTCTATTGGTGATTATTGATCACGGGGATGGTTACATGAGCCTTTACGGCCACAACCAGGAGTTGTACAAAGAGAGCGGTGATTCGGTATCGGCGGGCGAAGCTGTCGCAACCGTTGGTGACACGGGCGGGCGCAGTAGTTCCGGCTTGTATTTCGAGATCCGACAAAACGGTATGCCTCAGGACCCACGAAAGTGGTGTAAGAACTAACGGTCAATAATCTTTAAATGCCTGCATAATTCGTAAGAAGGGGTACTTGATGTCACTATTCTGGAAAATTGCCGCCTATGGAATTGGCATTGAATCGCAAGGCGATCGCGCTGTGGGTTCGACTGTGAAGCGGCCCAAGGAGATGGTTATCAATACAAAAAATAGTCTGACGAAAATATCCGCCTTAGTCGTCCTCGCCTGCATCTGCCAACCGGCGTTTTGTGCGGAAAGTGCCACGAGCGAACCACCAACGCAGGTGGAACAAGCCGGCAAGGCCGACGTAATCCCGCTCGATGACATTCGGATACTTGTCGAGGTTTTTCACAAAATTAAGAAGGACTACGTTGAACCAATAAGCGATAAAGATCTCCTCGAGAATGCGGTCCGCGGAATGCTCGCAGGCCTTGATCCGCATTCGTCATATCTAGACGCCGAAGGCTACCTTTCGCTTCAGCAAGGAACTACCGGAGAATTTGGCGGCCTCGGAATTGAGGTCGGAACGGAAAATGGGTTTCTAAAGGTTATTGCGCCGATTGATGACACCCCGGCTCAACGTGCTGGCGTAGAGGCCGGCGATGTAATCGTTCGGCTCGACGACACACCTGTCAAAGGTCTGAGTTTGAACGAAGCTGTGAAAATGATGCGCGGCAAATCGGGCACCAAAATTGTACTTTCGATAATTCGAGACGGTGAAGATAAGCCATTGGAATTGACCATCGTGCGAGACGTGATCAAGATCAAGAGCGTTAAAAGCCGCTTCTTAGAACCAGGTTACGCCTATATCCGAGTTTCAGCCTTTCAGTCTCGCACTGGCGACACGCTACAAAAACAACTCAAGGAGCTTAAAAGTAAGGCCCCTAACGGATTGAAAGGGGTCATATTAGACATGAGAAATAATCCCGGCGGTGTTCTCGGCGCCGCGGTGGCGGTGTCCGATGCATTTCTCAATGAGGGCCGGATCGTCTACACCGAGGGACGCGCACAAGACGCGGAACTAGAATTCAACGCCAAGCCACCGGACTTAATCGATGGCGCGCCACTTGTCGTTCTAGTCAATGAAGGATCTGCATCCGCCTCCGAGATCGTTGCGGGTGCGCTGCAAGACCAAAAGCGTGCGATCATTATGGGCCGGCGTTCATTCGGCAAAGGATCAGTACAAACGATCCTACCGATGAATAATGACGCTGCGCTAAAACTCACCACCGCGCGATATTTCACGCCGTCGGGACGTTCGATTCAAGCCGAAGGAATCGTTCCCGACATCTTGATTGATAAAGTTAAACTATCTTCAATTGAAGTTTCACGGTCCGCTATTGTTAAAGAAGCTAATCTCACCGGACACCTTGAAAACGATCCAGACAACGATCCGAAAACTAAAAAGAAGCTGTCGGAGAATCAAGATGGATTAGCTGCTTCTGATTTCGAGTTATTTGAAGCCCTAAACTTGCTCAAAGGGATGAACATTCTGCAGGCTAGAAGCTCGAGTAACTAAGTTTGTTCGCGCACATGAACGCGTACAGAGATGCGGTTCCGTAGATGTTTAGCGTTGCTGCCGTTGTAATCGCGAGCTGCATTGGATTTTCAAACGATCCGCCCAACCCGCCCGAAGTAGCGTTAATCATCGATGACATCGGAAATTCCTATGAGACGGGTCGCGCGGCGGTGGAAATTCCGCATGCGTTTGCCTACGCAATGTTACCGTTTTCCCCTCACGCAAAAGGCCTTGCGCGCATGGCCAACTCGCTCGACAAAGACGTGCTGGTGCATCTCCCAATGGAAGCCGATCACGACAATCATCTACTCGGTCCGGGCGCGTTGCTCGTTGGTATGTCACAAAATGAAATAGAGAAATCATTCCGCGAATCGATTGCTGCCGTTCCTCATGCGGTTGGGGTCAATAACCATATGGGTAGTCGACTAACGCGTGAGCCAGAACATATGCGTTGGTTAATGCACGCGATCCGTCAACGCGGTGGATTGTTCTTTGTTGATTCTCGAACTACCGGTAGCAGCGTAGCCCTGAAATGGGCCGTGCGAGAGCAGATCGCTGCGAGTTTTCGTGATGTTTTTCTGGATAATGTTCAGACGAGAGAACATATCGAAAAACAGCTCAACAATTTAGTCGCCAAGGCCAAACAAAATGGACATGCCTTGGGCATCGCCCATCCACATCCGCTAAGCCTTGCTGTATTTCGAAATTGGGACCCTGCCGCTGCCGGCGTCCGGATCGTGAAGCTGAGCGAATATATTAAAAAGTACCAAGGCTTCGGAGGTTCGAGCGCTCCACCGTTACAATCCAGTGGGTTTAGCGCCGCGGAATGCGGCAATCACGGCGACCATCCCAAGCCCACCCAGGATCCATACACTAAGTGGTAGCGGTCCGATCAGGCGGGAGGTCTGGACAGAGACACCATTAAGTACCCCTGCCCCGATGATCAATCCAACTCCAACCACCGCCAGAACGAGACGCCGGTGGATCCGCTCAATTTCGCGCCGGATCTCCCTTAGTTGCGGATCATCGCTAACCACTTGGATCCGACCGCTACGGATCTGATCGAGAATTTCAAACGTAAGCCCCGGTAGCTCGGGCAACCGATCGATCCACAGCGGTACGTTTTGGCGCGTACTGCGCAAGACTGATCGCAGGCCAACACGGTCACGCATCCAGGCCTCCAACGGTGGACGAGCTGCACGCCATAAGTCCAAATCAGGATCCAGCTGGCGCCCAATACCCTCAACATTAACGATTGTCTTCTGCAGCAAGAGCAGTTGCGGCAGAATCTTCATGTGAAATCGTCGCGCGGTTTGAAATAGACGTAATAGGAGAGCGCCGACGGAGATGTCCTTCACCGGTCGGTCGAAAATCGGTTCGCACACGGTGCGGATCGCAAACTCAAACTCATCGACCCGAGTGTCCTTTGGGACCCAGCCTGACTCCACGTGCAATTCCGCAACTCGACGATAATTTCGATCCAGGAATGCCGAAAAATTTTCCGCAAGATATCGTTGATCGAACTCGCTAAGAGACCCCATGATCCCAAAATCGACCGGTACGTACATCGCCGGTTCGCCGTTTTCCCCGGGTTTGATAAAAATATTTCCGGGGTGGATGTCGGCGTGGAAAAAATGGTCGCGAAATACCTGCGTAAAGAATACTTCCACCCCAGTCTCGGCAAGCTGATGAAGGTCGACACCTGTTGCGCGCAGTTCGTCGATTTTATCGATCTCGATGCCAGAAACACGTTCCATCACCATCACATTTTGACGCGTCAGTGACCAAACTATTTCGGGCACATACATCTTGGCGGAATCGGCAAAATTCCGTCGTAGCTGCGACGCGTTTGCAGCTTCGCGCATCATATCGAGTTCGTCGAGGATAGTTTTCTCAAACTCGTCGACGACCCCGAGTAAATTAAGCTCCCTACCTTGTGACGAATAACGTTCGGCAGTATTAGCCAGTATCCTCATCAACCCGATATCGCGCTCAATGGTAGTTTTGATATTCGGCCGCACAACTTTCACGATCACTTTGCGACCATCTTTCAACGAGGCCGAATGGACTTGAGCGATCGATGCAGACGCCAGTGGGCTCTCATCGAAATCATCAAAAACTTCGGCTACCGGGCACCCGTAAGCTTTCTCCACGATCGCACGCGCCTGCTCACCTGGAAACGGTGGTACGTTATCCTGAAGTTGCGACAGCTCTTCGGCAATATCATCGGGTAGGAAATCGCGGCGAGTAGAGAGTATCTGGCCGAATTTAATAAATATTGGGCCCAGTTGCTCCAATACCATTCTAATGCGGTCCGCTCTCGGCCCATGCTTGCCCCGGAACCAATTCCAAGGAAGCAGATACAGCAAAAATCTCAACGAACGCAGAATTGGTGTGGTAAATAACAACTCATCCAAGCCATGCCGAATGAGTACACGTTGGATCGCCAAAACGCGAAAAAACTGTCCCGGGGTGATCAAGTTTGTTCCCGTCTTCGTTGAATTCTTGAAATTCTCGCTTGCAAGCGCTCAACCCCGGCAACAATCGCTGCACCTTCGCGCACAAAATGTTCGATCTCACGATCGGTGGGTAACAGGCGTTGCTCGTAACGCAAATATTCGCTGAGGTCACGCTCAAGGATTTTTCCGGTCGCGCGAATCCAGCTGACCCCGCCCCTTACGCCACGCCCAATTTGCCGTGCAAGCACATCGCCAGTTCTACTCGCTATCAGTTCTTCCCAGTCGAAAGCCGCTTCAGCAATTACGGATTGGATCAGCTGCGCGGTAGCGAGATCGCCCTGGATTTCAACCTTACCCGCGGCGAGCGTCGTACCATCGCGCTGCGTTCTCGCCATGGCAATAAAATCCGTCAGACCACCTTCAATTTGAACATCGGGCTTGGTCTCGTGGTCGCTCGAGAGTGATAGGTTGCCGTTGAGGATCGTTACTAAGATCCGCGCATCGCTACCTCGAAGTTTGAACGCGATCGAGCAATTCCCAAGTTCAGTTATTCGATGTCGAGTCCTCTCATCGAGTTCGATAGCGCGATTTAGGAGCACACCCAAGCGCTCTAGCAGTGGATTTTCGTGGCCAATGCCAGCCGGATCCTGCCGTAAGCCGCGCCGTTGGAACATTTGCTAGATTCTCATTCCATCATGTAGCGCGACGATGCCGCCGGCTAAATTTCTACAACGTGTGCGCTCAAATCCGGCGGCCCGCATCATTGATAACAACGTTTCTTGATTTGGATGGACACGGATCGATTCAGCGAGATAGCGATAGCTGTCACCGTCTTTGGCCACCCATTCGCCCAATCGTGGTAACACTCGAAACGAAAAAGCGTCATAGGCTTTTTGCAAGGCTGGTATTTTTAGCTCGGAGAACTCCAAGATTAGGGCCCGCCCTCCCGGGCGTAAAACTCGGTGCATCTCACCGAGCGCCGCAACCTTATTTGTCACGTTACGCAGTCCGAAGGCGATAGTTACAATATCGAATCTGCCTCCTTCAAATGGAAGAGATTCTGCATTGGCTTGCACAATCGCTAGGTTATTACCGCAGCCGCTATCGATTAGCCGGTCTCGACCACGGCTCAACATTTCTCCATTGATGTCCGAAATTACGACGAGCCCATTGTCCCCGATCCGCTGGGCAAATAAGCGACTGAGATCGCCACTACCGCCGGCAAGATCGAGGATCTGGTGCCCGGGGCGCGCATGTGTGGCCATTACGGCAATACGCTTCCACAACCTATGCAAACCGAACGACATCAAGTCGTTCATCACGTCGTAATTATGTGCGACGGAATCGAATACCGCTTTTACTCGTTGTGTCTTCTCAGCCTCGCCGACGCTCTCAAACCCAAAGTCGACGAGCTTTTCATCGGCAGCGCTTTTCTCAGTCATGGCCGAGCTGCTTTACCTTCTCACGGTACTCGTGCCACAGGCGCTCGTGATTACATCCAAGTTCGTACAGATAATCCCACGAGTACAACCCCGTGTTATGACCATCATCGAACTCGAGTTTTATCGCGTAATTTCCGACTGGTTCGACGTTATCTATGCCGACCTTGTCTTTTCCAACTGGTAGCGTTCCCTGGCCGGGACCATGACCACGAACCTCGGCGGACGGGGAGTACACCCGCAGGAACTCGCACGGCAATTCGAATTTCGAGTTGTCATCGAACTCGAGTTCTAGAACGCGCGACGTTTGGTGTAAAACGATGTTGGTAGGTGTGTGCGTGGCCATTGGCAAGACTCTTATAGAATATAACGCGCGAGATCTTCGTCCTTTAAGAATTCCCCCAGATGTTGATCGACATAGTTCGAGTCGATCGTAACTGTCTGTCCCTGGAGACTGGGCGAGGTGAACGATAATGCTTCAAGCAGTCGTTCCATTACGGTGTGCAAGCGCCGTGCCCCAATGTTTTCGGTTTGCTCATTTACATGATGCGCAATCTCAGCAATTCGCGCGATACCGTCGTCACTAAACTCAATATCGACGCCTTCGGTCGCCAGTAAGGCCTGATACTGTTCGGTCAGCGATGCATCCGGTTCCGTCAGTATTCGAATGAAATCACCTACACCTAAGGGCCCGAGTTCAACTCGATTGGGTAAGCGACCCTGCAACTCTGGGATCAAATCGGAAGGTTTCGACAAGTGAAATGCGCCGGAGGCAATAAATAGAATGTGATCCGTTTTAAGCATTCCGTGCTTCGTATTCACTGTACAGCCTTCCACTAAAGGCAGCAGGTCACGTTGTACCCCTTCGCGCGATATGTCGGGCCCACTGCCGCCGGTGCGTTGTGCGACTTTGTCGAGTTCGTCGAGAAATACAATGCCGTTTTGTTCGACGCTCTCAAGTGCCCTCGCCCGAATGTCATCCTCGTTGATGAGCTTTCCCGCCTCCTCTTCACTAAGCAGTCGTAGGGCATGCGCCACCGCAATGCGCCGGCTCCGTTTGCGACCCTGCCCGAGATTTTGGAACATTCCTTGGAGCTGGTTCGTCATCTCCTCCATGCCGGGGGGCGCCATGATTTCCACGCCGATATTCGCTGCTTCAAGCTCAATGTCTATTTCCTTATCATCGAGATCACCTTCTCTCAGCATTTTTCGAAATTTCTGACGGGTCGTAGATTCTTCGTTTTCTGCAGGCTCACCGGCCATCCGCGGCCCCGGCAGTAGCGCATCTAAAATCCGTTCTTCCGCCGCATCTTCAGCTTGCTTGCGGACGTTGTCCATGGCGCCATCACGCTCGGAATTTACTGCGACATCGACAAGATCTCGGACGATTGACTCGACGTCTCGTCCAACGTAGCCAACCTCCGTAAATTTCGTGGCCTCGACTTTAATGAACGGAGCTCCCGACAATTTTGCCAGCCGTCGCGCAATTTCCGTTTTGCCGACTCCGGTAGGGCCGATCATCAAAATATTCTTGGGCGTTATTTCGTTACGCAGCCCGGGCTCAACTTGAGCACGCCGCCACCGGTTCCGCAATGCAATCGCCACAGCACGTTTCGCAGCGCTCTGTCCGACAATGTGGTGGTCAAGCTGGTCTACGATCTCTTGCGGTGTTAATGAGGTCATAGTTTTCGAATCATTCCGAGTCCGTTTGCAATGTTTCAACGTCAACGTTGGTGTTCGTATATACGCAAATGTCCGCCGCAATCTGTAAGCCCTTGCGAACAATGTCCTCTGCATCGAGTTCAGTATTTTCCAACATCGCCCGTGCAGCCGCCGTTGCATACGCGCCGCCCGAGCCGATCGCCATGACCGCATGTTCCGGTTCGATTACGTCACCCGTCCCAGAGATAATCAGTGAATTCTGCGTGTCGGCTACTGCTAACAATGCCTCCAGACGCCGCAACAATCGATCGGTGCGCCAGTCTTTCGCGAGTTCCACCGCCGAGCGCAAGAGATTGCCTTGATGCTTGTCCAACTTCGCTTCAAAACGCTCAAACAAAGTAAACGCATCCGCGGTACCGCCTGCGAATCCAGCAAGGACTTTATCGTGGTAGAGGCGCCGAATTTTTCGCGCGTTTCCCTTTAGCACTGTATCACCGAGCGTAACCTGCCCGTCGCCGCCGATCACAACCTGTCCAGGGCGTCTTACCGACAAAATAGTTGTAGAGCGTATGCGTTCCATCAATCGTGTGTCATGTGCAAGTGAACGGCGAATTGTACACGAAATCCAGGTACCTACTGGAGTTGAACAGCGCGTATTCTGAAGCCGCCGACTCAATATTACGTACACAACAGGCCGCGAGATTCGCGGCTTTGCTAGCGGACGAAGGTGCTGCGACTCGCCTAGCGCGGTTTGCGCCGCGCGCGCGGATGAGCCGCATCATAGACCTTTGCTAAATGCTGAAAGTCTAGATGGGTGTAAATTTGAGTCGTAGCGATATTGGAGTGGCCTAACAACTCTTGGACGGCCCGTAGATCTCCAGACGACTCCAGCATGTGTGTTGCGAACGAATGCCTAAGCATGTGCGGATGGACATGGGTTTCAAGCCCTTGCTTAAGTGCCCATGCGCGCAGCCGCTTTTGCACTGAGCGCGGTGTTAAACGCGTTCCACGCTGGCTGATGAAAAGCGCAGTCACGTCATCTTTTATGCAGGTTTGGCGAAATTGCTTCCATCTATTTACCGCATCCCAGGCCATACGGCCAACCGGCACGATGCGTTCTTTATTTCCCTTCCCCACTACCCGGACGTGGCCATCACTTGGATCCAGATCTCCTGAATCCAAGCCGACCAACTCAGATACCCTTAACCCGCTCGAGTACATTAATTCCCACATCGCCAGATCACGTATCGCGAGAAAACTTTGCGGCTTCGCCGCTAGCAACTTTCCAGCTTGATCAACATCCAGCGCGCTCGGCAGATGTCGCGATTGTTTTGGCGCTCGCACATCCTTGGCCGGATTACCATCCATGCGCCCGCGATCAACCAAGTAAGTAAAAAATGCGCGTATTGAAGATAGCATCCTGGCTAGGCTCGGACTGCTCTTGCCGTTACGGTGCTGGAATGCAATGAAGCTCCGCACTGCTTGCGTATCAACCGATCCCCAATGCGTTAAATCGTTTTCAGATACGAAGGTCGATAACTGATTCAAATCCCGGCGGTAAGCGACTTGAGTATTGCGAGAATGCCCTGTCAAGGTAACGAGAAACTCGTCCACCTCATCGAGCAGCGCTTGCCGGCTTGCTGCAATCAACCCGGCTCTTCTCTTGTGACCCAGGGGTCGACGATGAGAGAAACGATATCTCCCAGGTAAGCCAAAAAGTCAGTCCCCATATCGTGACGAAATCGCGATGCATCTTCGCTACTAATTATCAATAACCCATCCCATCCCTTACCCGATAGTGGTAGGACTGCTGCTGATCCGATTACGTCAGTATCGCTCGGAAACAAAGAGGCGCGTTGAGCTTGGGTCAATTCGCCGCATTTCGGCGCCTTTGCATTCAGCACATCGGTGAATAGCGTTCTACCTGGCCAGTTTGCTCCGACAAATTCGGGTACCAAATTCGAATCCACAAACGCGGGATTTGCACAGACGACGGTGCGCACGCGATCCGCATCAAACTCCTGGGCAAGACGACCGCTTAAGGTCGCAAATATCGCCTCTGGACCGGCCGCTTCCATCAAGGCAAGCGCGAGCTGGTGAATACGTTTGATCAAATTCTCGTTCGACGTTGCCAACGCGACAAGTTCTTCAAACCGAACTTTCATTCGCCTATTGTCGTCACGCAGTGCTGAAACCTGCCGTTCAAGCAACGATACTGCGTCGCCTGCACTATGCGTTATCTCAATCTCGCGCAGCACATCGGGAAAGACTTCGAAAAAATCCGGATGCGCTCGCAGATACTCAGCGACTACCTCCGGACTCACGCTGGCTTGCACGCCCCCTACCTCATCATCACCTTGCAGTTTCATAGATCTATTATACCTTTGAATACGGTTTCGGCCGGTCCCGTCATCCACAATGGGTCCGTAGCTATGCCAGACCATTCAATTTGCAAAGTGCCACCCGGCAGCTCGACATCGACCGAGCCATCGAGTTGCTCCCATAACACCCCGATCGCAACTGCCGCGCAAGCGCCGGTCCCACACGCTAAGGTCTCCCCCACGCCGCGCTCGAAAACGCGCAATCTTATTCGGTCACGATCGACAACTTGCATGAATCCAACGTTAACCTTTTGTGGGAAAAACCAATGATCTTGCAATGCCGACCCGATTGCGATCACGTCGGCAACGGCGACTTCATCAACAATCATCGTCGCATGCGGATTGCCGATCGAGACACAACCGAATGAACAGGCCTCCCCATTAACGTCCACTTCGTATCGCTGTCCCATGGTGTCCGTCGAAATTGGGATATCGGATGGCACAAATGAGGGCGGTCCCATATCTACCCGAACCAACCCATCGGATTCGAACGTGAGTTCGAGAGCAGCCCCACGAACCTCCAATGCGAGTTTCTCGCCTTGAACGTCTCCACTATCACGAAGGTAGTGCGCGACGCACCGAACCCCGTTACCGCAATGTTCTGCTTCACTTCCGTCGGCATTAAAAATTCGATAGTGACCAAGTGTTCCCGGTAATGACGACGCTTCTAGTGTGAGGATCTGATCGCAACCGATCCCAAATCGGCGGTCGGCTATCAGCGCAAGTTGTGCAGCGTTTAGTCCGAAGGAGAAATCTCGTTCATCCAGAAGGACAAAATCATTCCCTAGTCCGTGCATTTTTGTAAATGGTATTTGCATCGATGGAGTTATATCAGCGGATTGCTTCGATTGTGTAGCCGCGTCTACTGAGCAAGTCTAGGACGCCACGGGGCCCTGGTAGGTGTAAGGCACCGACTGCGATGAACGTTCCACCGGTTTCTAAATGGGGCACCATATTCGCAACCATCCGGCGGTTACGCTGCCACAATAATACGTCTAAAAATCGATCTTGCAACGGCGACCGGTAGCGAAGCGCCATCTGCATCACCGCATCCAAGTCCTCAGCTATATAGTGTTCGGTCATCGTTGCAATGTCGGATTGATATTCGTTGTAGTGGCACACCAATTCACGCAGTAAATCTACTTCGTCGGCATCGCTCAAGTTGTCGAACACCCCTATTTGCTCGTCAACGGTTTCCAATCCGAAAACGGGAATTCCAGCGCGTTGCGCCTTGATCATAAGCATCATATCCAGCGGCACGCCGGACTGCCTGGGCGGCAGTGACAAGGTAACAAATGCCGCCCACGGCTTCAGCCGCTCCGTAGCCTGAACAGGAACCCCATAGCGACCGAGCAGCAACGCCGTGGCGGCAAATAATTCCGGCTGAAGTAGCATTTTTAAGCTTTGACCATTAACCAACCGCATCGCACTCGACATCGATGTGAGGGCATCACGGTCGAGCACAACCTCCATGCCGAAGCTATTACTGGAGTTCAGGGCTTCGTCAACGTGCTGCTGCAATTGCCTGATGCGCGGATCCGATAGGTGTATGGTCGCAAAAATGTGATTGGTCTTGCCGTCGCTAGTTTCAACACGCCACAGATTGCCATGCGTCAATTCCGTGGCTGAAAATGGCGCCGCCGATTGCATACGTTTCGTGCAATCAAGCGCCGCTGCCGGCTGGCACAGACTCAAGGAGAAAAGGATTAATCCAGTACAGCTAGGCTTACGGATATGACGATAGATGCAATTCAATATTCGTTAACCCAGCATATCGTCGCCGAGGTCGAGCATTCGTGTTTGATGAACTTGAGCGATATGGGTTCGAGCCGTTAACCACCTCTCGTCGTCAGCGAGATCCTCGATGTGTCCGGGCTCGCCTTTGCCATGCATTCGCATAAGCCGAACCTGGGTTACTGGTTCGACTTGTGCGCTAAAGTTTGAAAGTAATTGCTCAGTGCCAGGCCTGTCGTTGCACAGAAGAATGACATCGCAACCTGCGGAAATTGCTATGGAGGCGCGTTCAACGACGCCACCAACTTCCGATGCCCCTGCCATGTTAAGGTCATCGCTGAAAACAATCCCCTGAAAATCCAGCTCTTGACGCAATACGCTTTTCACCCAGACCGACGAGAAACCGGCCGGCTCATTGTCGACCTCAGGGTAGACAATGTGCGCCGGCATTACGCCTTCAATATCCGGGGCTAACAAGCGAAAGCTAATGAGGTCGCTATTGGCGATATCGTAATAACTCCGTTTATCGACCGGCAACTCCAAATGCGAATCGGCCGCTACGGTACCGTGACCGGGAAAATGTTTTCCGACTGCAGCCATACCGGCACTGTGCATTCCTCTCACGTACGCGTGAGCAATCCGCGCCACACAATGTGGGTCTTGATGGAAGGCCCTATCGTCGATGATGCGGCTCGCCGGATTACTGAGATCGAGCACCGGTGCAAAACTGAAATCAACACCTACGCTGCGTAATTCCGCCGCCATTAACCAGCCACATTGTTCGGCAAATGCAAGGCCCAAGGCGGGGTCGTCGTCGTACACCCGGCCAATAATCGCAGCCGCTGGTAGTTCGGTGAAGCCATTTCGAAAACGCTGAACTCGCCCGCCTTCGTGGTCAACCGCAATCAACAGCTCCGGAGAGCGTAACGCGTGCAACTCATCGGTTACCGCGCGGATCTGCTCGGGGTCGGCATAATTACGTGAAAATAAAATGACCCCCCCGATTAGGGGGTGGCTCAATATTTCGCGATCGACACTATCCAACTCAAGCCCATCAAAGTCGGTCATCAACGGTCCAAGGGTCATGTTGCTTACACGCTCCGAGGGAGAAGTGAGTTCAATTTTGGAACGCGCCGCGCTTGATTTGCAAGCTATCTCGGAGTCGGTCACCGAGCGCGTTGATGGCGATCACGATAGAAAACAGCGCCAAGCCCGGACCAAGAGCCATATGCGGGGCGATCAATAGGTATCGCGTACCTTCTTTAATCATCGCTCCCCAAGATGGGGTCGGCGGTTGCACCCCCAGACCGAGGAATGACAACCCAGCTTCCGCAATGATCACAGCGGCAATGGCAAACGTCGCCTCAACGATAATTGGTGCCACTATCAAGGGAAGAATGTGACGGCGACATATGGTGAATACCGGCGTACCCAGCGCTTGAGCGACGGTGACGTGGTCACGATGCTTAATACTCAATGTTTGCGCACGGCTCAGGCGGGCAAAGCCCACCCAGCTGACAATCGACAAAGCGATCAAAACGTTCTCGACCCCTGGACCTAGGACCGCGGCCAATGCAATCGCCAGTAAAATACCCGGAAATGCAAGAAACACGTCCATCACACGCACACCGATGAGATCGACCAAGCCACCGTACCAGGCAATAAAAATCCCGAACGTCGTACCGATCACTACTGATATGGTGACGACAAAAAATGCAACCGTACAAGATACCGTCGCACCCCGGAGGATCCTCGGCCCGATGTCACGGCCTAGATCATCAAAACCGAATATCGCGCTGCTCGACGGTCCGGAGAACAAGCGCTCGAGATTGATCGCGTTGACTTCTCCGACGACAAATGGTGATAGAAGTGCGACGGTCAGCCATGAGCCGACAACCACTATGCTCATTATTGTCGCGACCCGCACTACTGCATCCTGATCCGTGGATCAACGCGGGCATAGACGAGATCAGTGAGCGTGTTGACCGCTACGTAGGCAAAACTAATAACCAACACGCATGCCTGCACCAAAGGATAATCACGACGCTGTATCGCCTCAATTGTCAATTGCCCGACTCCCGGCCACGCGAAAATCATCTCGGTAATTACGGCGCCACCTAACAACGCACCGAGTTGGAGACCTAAAATCGTTAAAATCGGAAGCGCGGCGTTCGGCATCGCGTGATAGCCGACGACCACTAGCGCGCCAAGGCCTCGCGCCCGGGCCGAGACGATATATTCTTCCGACAACACCTCAAGCAACGACGCCCGAATCATGCGCGACAGTATCGCAGCCAATGATGCGCCGAGCGTCAATGCGGGTAGCACGATCGAGGTGATGCGCTCCGTTCCACTCACGGGGAACCAGCCGAGTCCAATAGAAAATATAATGATCAGCAGCGGCCCGAGCAGAAAATTCGGAATCGATACGCCGAGTAGAGACACAGTCGCGGCGACCGAATCCCACAACGTATTTGGTCTCAACGCAGCCAACACACCCAAAGGGACTGCGATAAGAATCGCGATGCAGAGACTGGCAACCGCGAGAATTAACGTCCACGGGATACGTTCTGCGAGCACTGCCGCGATCGGTTTTTTCGAATACAGCGAGCTGCCAAAGTCGAATGTCAGCAAGCCTTTGTGAAACGTCATCCACTGTTGAAGGAGCGGAGCATCGAGCCCAAGCTCGGCGCGAAGTTGTGCGCGATCAGCGATATTTGCCGATTCGCCCAACATCACCTCCACCGGATCACCTGGAACTAAATGCAGTAGGAAAAAGGTAATCGACGAGACACCGAGAAGCACGATCGCTGCGGTAACAAGTCTATGAGCAGCTAGTGATCCCATGGTGATTTGAGCAACGATTCGTCAGGCAGCACCCGTAGAGCTTATCTCGAACAGCCATGCCCAGCAAAACTAAGCTTGGACTACCACCGACGACGTCATTTCTTGAGTCGATCGCCTATAGCTGTGATAGAGTTGGCCCGCTCTTTTTTCAACTCCACAGGGAATAATCAGTGGCCCGCTATCAATTCGACGATGTTGACCAAGAGAATCGTTGGTTAGACAACACCACACAAATAACCCAGCTCATTGTACGAATCGTCGGATTTATCTTGATGTTCGTCGGCTTATGGATCGGGTTAAAGGTAATTAACGAAGCTTGGTCCCTCTATCAGCAACCGCAGAACATCGAGCGGCTCGCGCGCGCGATCGAAAAAGGCTCCAACCTGGACAAGGCACTCTCGGCGGCTGAAAAGCCCCGAGCTGCAGATTCATCTAGCGACTCCGAGGAAGCAAGATTGGCGAGTAGCGCTCGCCTCCGCGAGGTGAATGACGCATTGGGTTTTCGCCTATCGTATTTCGTTGCGTGGGTGATTGGGATCTTGCTCCTCATGCTAGTCGGCAGACTCGCAATTGCGGCGATAAAAACCGGCGGCGAGCTGGCGCTATACGATCTGCAAATAAAACGCTTTGCTAAGCACCTGGTGCAACAATCGTCTGGCGGCACGGATCCGTAATCTCAATTGAACCGAATCACGGGACCTAATCGTAATTAGTCTTTCCGGACCCCGCCTCGTGCCCGATTACGCTGCTGCCGCGCCTTAGAATCACTCCGCTTCCCCTGCCGCTGCCAACGTTTGCGCGGAGTATCATTGGGGCGTTGGCGATCACGGATTACACCGGGTCTATCTCTACGTTGATTATTGACATCGCGGCGGCGATCTAATCGCTTACGTTTCCATTCGCTCCGAAACCTTTGACGTTCTGCCGGGGTTTTCTTGCGCCATTTCTGTCGCAATTCCTGGCGTCGCTCGGTAGGTAGTCGCTTGTAAGCGCGGAAGGATTCACGTAGTCGCGCGCGCTCTTTGGCCGGCAATGACTTAAATCGCTGCAAACGCTGTAATACCTGTTTTCGACGCGCCGGCTCCATCTGCTTGAGCTTGGCCAAATTGCGTTCCATCGTCTGTCGCTCTGGGTGTGAAAGCGACTTCCATTTTCGTGCGCCGGCGAGCAACTTTTGCTGACGCTCTACCGAGTAGTCGTCCCAGTTCGGTTGCGCTTTCCCAAGGATCCTTTGCTCCTCGCCGCCGAGGTCCGCCCACGGGATCGATTTGGGGTCAGCGGCCAGACAAGAGCCGACGTAACTGATCACTACGAACAAGATTGCGCTACTCAAACGCATCGGGAACTCTCGACATGTCTTCGGACGCCGGCACGGGCTCTGCACGCGGGTCGTCGTCGAACATTCTTGGATCGAGTACGGCGCCATCCGCGTCCTGCCAGTCGGCCAGATACTCGAGCAACTCTAGCTCCGGAAACTCCTCTGCAGCAGCGCTGGCCAAGAAAAAAACAGCGACACAGAAAAGCGCCCATGAGCGACTACCCCGCGTTTCCATTGGCATCCAGCCAGCGGTAGAACTCTAGATCTTCGATCAGTTCGAGGTCACTGTCAGCTAGAACGATTTCGAAAATTACAACGTCGGGGTCTAATACATGTATCGATCCGTCAGGTACGCGTAACAAGATCGCGAGCATAATCGCCGACGTCGCGAAAGCAATCGCAGGGGCGAATCGTGGTAGCGTAGACCGGACGTCGCGCCGCGAAACTGCATTGCGTCGAATCTGCGCCAGTCGAGCAACTGTTCGCGCATCGATGTTTTCCGCGTCGGTATCGAGCACTTCGCGCCATTGCTCGACGAGCGTCTCGTTACTTCGATTCATCGTCTGCTCCGTTAGCTTCTTGCAGAGTCATTCTTAACGCTTTAAGCGCACGTGAATAATGCGTCTTGACACTTCCTTCGGAACATCTCATCGCGGTTGCGGTTTGCCGCACATCGAACCCTTCCCACATCCGCATTAAAAACGCTTGTTGCTGGCGCAGTGGGAGTGCAGCCAACGCTGGCTCGAGTCTCTGCATTAACTGGTCGTTTTCCGATTGACGCTCGGGCTGCCGACTTTCGTTATCCGGATAAGCCTCAATGTCGGCGCCTGCGGTATCCTCGGTACTGTCGGAACGAAAGAAGCCCATAACTCGCCGCCGGACTGTCGTGCGCCGATGCCAATCCAATATCCGGCTCTGCAGTATACGGTAGAACAACGGTGCCCAATCGTCAGGCCCGCGGTCCGAATATTTGTCGACTAGCTTAATCATCGCATCTTGAACGATATCGAGCGCATCCTCCCGATTTCCGGTTGCAATTTCTGACATCCGAAATGCGCGGCGCTCGATACCTGCCAAGAATTTGTTAAGCGCCTGCGAATTATCCAG
Source organism: Gammaproteobacteria bacterium (assembly GCA_021773835.1). Lineage (GTDB taxonomy): Bacteria > Pseudomonadota > Gammaproteobacteria > UBA11873. The sequence goes on along the minus strand of JAJFJQ010000035.1, from coordinate 211,104 downwards.
ACCGTTCCTCCAGTCGGCCGACGCCGGTCAATCACCAACTATACATGCCGGATCCAATACCCACCTGCGTCTATTGGTGCCACCTCAGCGCCGATTTGCAACGCGGTTCGCTCTTCGGTCGTGACGCTTGTTGGCCTGCTTACCGCGTCGGTCGATACGTCGATTTGCGCGGTCGCCGGCACGGTCAAGACGTCCTGCGCGACGATCGTTACCTCTGGCAAGCGCCCTATCGGAGCGTCGATCCAAGCGACGGTTAACCCGATCACCGCGCCTGTCCGCGCGCCGTTCAATACGGTCGCCGCGCTTGTCGATGCGATTAGCCACGCGATCACGGTCGTAGCCCGGTCTATTATAGTTGCCCTGATCGTTGTTGCCGTGGTGGTTGTCGTAACGCCGCTCGAGCCGATCACCCTTGCGGTCCAGACGACGATCAATCCGATCGCCACGACGGTCCAATCGATTCTCAATTCGATCGCCCTTGCGATCCAGACGATTGTCTATGCGATTACCCTTCGCTTCCAGACGATCGGCGAGGCCATCTTTTCCGGCATCCCGCGCACGATCCGCCCTGCGATCAAAGCGGTCTTCAATCCGATCACCCTTATTGTCTAGCCGCTGCTCGATCCGGTCACCCTTTGCATCCAGCCGCTCATCTATGCGGTCTCCGCGCCGGTCAAGACGTTCATCGATTACGTCGCCCGGATCCGCATAGATTGCTTGGGACTGAAAACACGCCACCGCGACGAAACCGAGCAAAATGATTGATGTTGATTTCATGTCGTTCTCCTGCGTTATTAGGAAGTTTTGTATCTCTCCATCCCTAACAACGCATCAATCGACTTTCGGTTGACACGCGTGCAGAATTTTTTTTCCAAGCAGATTACGGAAACGACATATTTTATTATTAATCAATAGGTTATGGTTAACCATGTTAAAATCAGAAAACGCTTAATCGAGGACATTCACTAGCGTCCCAACCTCAACGAGATCAAACAACTGGGTGACATCGTGATTGTGTAAGCGAATGCAGCCGTGAGACCCTGGGATACCCATCGCCGTACTGTCGGGCGATCCATGAATGTAGATATAGCGCGCTTTGGTATCGACATTGCCGCCGTTGTTGCGGCCATCTTCAAGCCCGCGTAACCACAGGATCCGAGTCAGGATCCAATCTCTGCGAGGATGCATTCGACCAAGTTTTTCATCGTAGATTTCGCCAGTTGCAACTCGACCGACAAATACGGTGTTGGGAGCGCAGCCATGGCCAATTTTCTCATCGATCACGTGGCGCCCGCGCGGGGTGCACTCGCTGTCCATTTGCTCGCCGGGTCCGTTGGCAGCGGTAGAGACCTGAAACGTCAGGAAGACACGGTCCCGTTCGTACAGGTTTAGCGTTTGTTCTGACAAACAAATTTCGACAAAACGGTTAGTCATTAGTCGTAACCCTGTGAGTCTTCGCCAATCCATCATAATAACCGTCGAGTCCGGTGTCATATCCGACAATGGAATCACGCACGATCAATGTCGTGTCTTCATACCATAGTGGAACGTAGGGTAAATCGACCAGAAGCTGTCGCTGAATATTCCGATAAAAAGCAGCACGAGTCGCCAGATCCTTTGTCGACTCAGCCACCTCGATCATCTGATCGACAGCGGCGCTGTGGTAGCGCCCTCGATTAGCACCTTCCGGTGGTACAGATGAACTATGGAACGCATATCGAAAGATATCCGGCTGCTTAAGACCGACCCATGAGAGGCTGTACAGTTGAAACCTGCCGGCCTTTACATCGGCGTAGAATGTACCCCAATCGTAACTCGATATCGTAAGCTCGATCCCTACATCGGCCAACTGATCCTGAATCGCCGTCGCAATGCGCAGCCTGAAATGGTCGCTCGACGTCTTGTAGCTTAATTGCAGCGGTCTCGAGTCGCTGTACCCCAAATCCGCGAGTAGCTCACGCGCACGCGCAGGATCGAAATCAACGGCTTGCAATTTTGAATGTCCAGCCCAATGCTTCGGTGTGAAAATTCCGTGCGCGAGGCGAGCTCGATCGCCAAACATATATTTCGTTAGTGACCGTCTATCGATCGCGTGTGCGATTGCGCGACGCACCCGCAGGTCACCAACAGATGGATCGTTGAGATTGAATCCAAGGTAAGTAAACGTTGTCCCTGGTCGGTGATCCGACACGATATGCTTATTGCCGTGCAACCAGTCGACTAATTCAGGTGTCATCGAACCTTGCATCAAATCGATCTCACCATGCAGTATTTTTAATGCACGCACGGTCGCGTCTCGAATCGTAATGAAATCGACCAATTGTCCATCGGCGCGGCGACGAAGCCGTAATCGCGCCTCCTTTGGCACCCCCTCCACGGCAAATGGTCCAGAACCAACCGGTTGCTCCACGCTAGCGTAGGTATCGCGCACCTTCTCCGCCGGCATAATGCCAAGCACAAGCAGGCCAGGAAACAATGGATCGGCTTGTTTGAGATAGAAATCGACCGTGAGCGGCGTCGGCGCCTCGATCGATTCGATATTGGCTAGGGATCCCCGATGTGGAGACGCCGTTCGCGGATCGAGCACAGATCGATAGGTCGCAATGACGTCGTCGCTATCGAGTGTACTGCCGTCATGAAAACGTTGGGAGTCCTGCAGTAGGAATCGGTAATGTAACGGTGAAATCGCCTCCCAGGTGGCTAGCGCTGGTATTGCACGATGGCTATCGTCAAAATCGATTAGCGCCTGATAAATCAACCGCATTATTCGATACGAGGTCGCATCGGTAGCATAGCGGGGATCGAGTGTGACCGGAGGAGTCGCTAATCCGAATCGTATTGCAGCGTCATTCGCTTGACCACATCCTCCGATTACGGCAACCAGAACAATGAGAATTACGTAACGCTTACCGATTTTCGAATACCGCGATTGATTCAACATGAGACGTATGCGGGAACATGTCCATAACACCAGCACCAATAAGTTCGAAATCGCCGCTGGAGAGAATGCTTTTTGTATCTCGGGCCAATGTTACCGGATTACATGAGACATAAACGATGCGGTTCAAGTCCCGAAGGTCGAGCCCTTTGACTATCTCGTCGGCCCCGGTACGCGGCGGATCAAGCAGCAATTTGGTGACACCGCGCATGTCTATCTTCGCTACGTCATCGGCGTTAGCCAGATCCGCCCGGCGAAAACTGACATTATCGATGTTGTTCTTGAGCGCGTTTTCCCGTGCCCGACATACCAAATCTTCACTACCTTCAATTCCCACCACGTGCGCGGCGGGTCGCGCCAGCGGTAGAGAAAAATTTCCAAGGCCGCAAAACAAATCCAATACACGATCCGATGAGCTTAATTGCAATTGCTCCAGGACCAAATTGACCATAGCGCGGTTCATTGCGCCATTGACCTGGGTGAAATCGGTTGCCAAGAAGTCGAAATGAAGGCCATCAACACTGTAATTGAGTAGCGCCGTCGCGTCGTTTAGTCGATGCATCGAATTCTCAGCGCCCGGTTGTAAATAGATACCGATCCCGGAACTTTCTTGAAATTGTGCGAAGGCGGCGATGTCAGCGTCGTTAAACGGATCCAAATGTCGAAATACGAGGGCCGCGGTGCTGTCCCCGATAGCAACTTCGATTTGAGGGATCCGATCCCGGATCGACAATCCATCGATGAGCTGGCGTAACTCCAGTAGCCTCCCCCCGACGACCGGATCCAGCACGGCGCAACCGTTAATATCCGCGATGTAGGGCGCAGCCTTTTCTCTGAATCCGACTAAGGCCCCACCCTTCTTTGGCACGAACTTTACCCCAAGGCGCGCCTTGCGTCGGTAGCCCCACTGTGGACCGAGGAGCGCCGGGAACTGCACAAACTGGGTGACTCCTGCGTGATGAGCAAGCAATTCGAAAAGAACCGATTGTTTGTGTTCAATTTGTTTTTCAGCTGGCAAATGCTGTAGTGAACAACCGCCGCAAACACCTGCATGAGGACATTTTGGCGCGATGCGATCGGCGCTTTCGACCTGGATCTCAAGCGCAATTGCCTCATCAAAACTACCGCGTCGTTTAGTTGTTCGGGCTAGTACAGTCTCTTGCGGCAATGCGCCACTGACAAATACAGTTTTGCCGTTAAGGCGCCCAATTCCACGACCCTCATGTGACAAATTTTCAATATTGATGACATACGGCTCGCGCCTTTTCTGCCGTCCCATTATGAAGCCTATGCAGCTCCACTTTCGTTCACGGCCGCGGCGAGTGGCCATGCGCTTAAAAACTGGGCAAAGTGCGCTTGATTAGCGTCGGTAAGGTACGCTCGTAGGCGTTGTAGCTCGGCATCGAACTGTGGCTCCAAGAGATGGCCACGCATGCGTTCGAAGCTCAAATAGACGAGATAAGTATTGAGAACATCGGTTTCACAATAGTCTCTAATCGCGCCGACATCACCATCTAAATAATGTCGCCAGACGTCTTTCCCACTCATGCCCATTTTACCCGGATAGCCGAGTAAGCTCGCGATCTCGTCTAAAGGCGCGACAGCCCGGCCTTGATAGCCTGATATGACATCCATCAAATCGATGTGGCGCCAGTGAAAGCGGCCGAGGTAATTATTGTAGCGAAAACTCGGATCGTCGGATCCCGTATCCCAGTAGCGCGGCGCGCTGATCCCATGTTGAAGTGTACGGTAGTGCAACACGGGCAAATCGAACCCACCCCCATTCCAAGATACGAGGACTGGGGTGAAGCGTTCTATGCCCTCAAAAAAACGCCGGATCAACTCCTCCTCAGGCGAATCAACTTCGCCAAGCGACCACACCGTTAATCGGTCATCGATACGAAGAACAGCAGAAATAGCGACTATTTTGTGTAGATGGTGACGCAAGAAATCTGAACGTCCATCGGTCTCTTGCTGCCGCTTACTGAACATGATGTTGGCAACGTCGCGATCGTCGAGACCGTCGATCTGCCACAACTTTCGCGCACTCGCCACATCCGGAACCGTCTCAATATCGAACACGAACACATTCATGCTGAGACCTCGAGTGCGTTACAAACGACATTAAACGGCGGGCATTGAGTCACCTTACTTTTGCTTCCAACTACCACCACTTTGGTACCACCATCCAGCGGGCGCATTGCCGACCCAACGTGCCGCGAACGTTTCGCGAATGTCTTTTTCCCATTCCGGGTGGCCATTGGCTTTGGCAACTTCACCATAGAGTCGATTTCTATCGGCATTTTCGTCGACTACAAGTTTCTTTATCTGGTTTCGCTGTTGCAACCCGACAAGCTTGGGATCACGTAGGATTATTAATCCCGAGGCGGACATCCCTATCGCGCCGGAGTTGTAGTGCGCCTTCAACTGACGATGCCGTTGTTCCATAGCGTTCTGCAACGCGCTGATACCAGGGGTTGAGATACTGATATCAATTGGTTGTGCGGCCGCACTTGGTATCAGTATATTCCCTACCCAAGACGATAAGGCAAATAGATACGACGCCTTGGAATCGATTGCACCTTGCGGACTGCCGCTTGGCGCTGATGCGCCGTCATGGTCGCTCTCATCGCCACCATAAACATCCTTGATAAAAATGTCGGCGGCGCGCTCGGCCGCGGATTCTGGAAAATAGACATTGACCGTAACGCATGCCACCAGACATACGCCTAAGCCGACGGCGAAAAGGTGACGAATATTCATAACGACTCTCCGTTTACTCCAAATTCTACGATTACTACGGCTCACAGTCCGACATCAAGTTCCCAATTTCCTGCTGAAATCTGCTTAATACCGTCAACCAAGGTTTGCCATTTTATTCTGCGCCCCGATCCTTTGATACCGATCCATGGCGGCAATATACCGCCCCGCGTAAGAATGTAGAAACCACCATCGGATGCGTCTTGCACCCCACCCATCGAGCAGTACCCATTCAATAATCGGCAACTAAGACCGAGTCGACCGTACGAATAATTGGGAATCAATCGCAGCCACCCCTGCGACAGCGCGCCGCCGGTACCGGCACCTAAACGCCCCAAATTATCGACCGCTTGGCGACTGATTCGGTGCGGGCTGTCGTCATCTACTGGTGTCGAAATCTCCGCATCAAAATGGATCGGGCGCCACGCTTGCAGCTCAAGATCGGCTATCTTTCCGTCCACGCGCCCGCTGATGTTCCCGAACGATAAGGCGTGAGTGATTTCTTCCAAATCCAACTGCCGAAGGCTGATGTTTGCCGTTAGCAGCGGCAGCGTCGAGAACAACTTGTCCACCATGAGATCTCGAATAAAGATGTCGCCGTCAAAGACATTAACATGTAGGTCACCGTCCATTTCGAGACGGTCCGCAGCGTAGCTTAGCCGTGGAATCGTACCGGCGAGCTTGCCCGACAGCGGTAGCCAACCAAACGCCGATGTCAATGCGCTCAAGGTGATCGGGCTCAGACTACCGGATAGCACGACTTTTGCATCTTCTGTGCTGAAATCCGTTATCTCGAGCGTATCCATGCGAAATTCACCATCAAAAATGGTCACATCTTGCCAACTAGCGATCTTTAAGTTGCCTGCGGCGGATTCCCAGTCGATTCGACCGGGACCAATGTTAATCCGGTACACAGCACCACCAATCCAGTTGAGGTGCGACGTCAAAATCTCGTCACCGGAATGCAACTTGATGTCGCCGTCAAGGTCGTACAGCGAGAATCGGCCTGCCTCATCGTCGATATAAACCTTGCCAAACTGAAGATCGAAGTCGGTGATGACATCATCGGATCCGATTACGTTCACCGACACGCTACCGGCCGTTTCGAGCGAGCTGAATGCGGTATTCAATGCAATGGGCAACATATAAGTTTTGTAGAACTCCGCCACATCTTTTGCATGCAGGGAAAAATCGAGAAGGCGCCAGTTAAGCGACGGCGTCACCGTGAGATCACCGGCGAAATGCATTTCTACAATCCCCCGATGCAATAGATCGGCACCCAAGACTCGGACCTCGCCTGTTCGCATCAACTCCACGCGACCGGCCACATCGATCGGAGTATCAGTTACGGTGACTAGAAACCCGGGGTTTATTCCACCTAGTGTGAAACCTGGTTCGACGTAAATTGCACCACGCTGAAGAGACATGTTGAAGTCGAGGTGCGTTCCGGCACCGCCGGCGACGTAGGCAAACGCAATGGCCATTGCCACGTTTTCTGCGACGTTAACCCCATTTACGTTGAGGTTTACAAGTTCGCCGTCGGCATCACATGTAGTAACAACGCTTGCTTTAAACTGGCAATCCGCTTTCAGATCCAGCGTCCCGGAATCGACATCGTATTCCGCCAATTCAGGCACTAGCGATCCAATAATCCTTGGCAAAAGTGTGATATCAAATTGTCTGAGATCGACGAGAAGATGCGTATCGTCACCGGTTCTATCTAAATGAAATTCGAGTTTATTGGCCGTGCCTACAGCGCCGTTCGCGTCAACGGTCCAACGTCGAGTGATTGGATACCAGGTCAATCGCGCAGCAAGTGAGATTGGCCCAATCGGCGAATCTCTGATGAGAAGCGTCGCCTCAGTGCATTGAAGTTGATTTGATGCATAAGCCAACATGGTGCAACGTACGCTGATTCCGTTGAACCGGAATGATGGGGAAAATTCTATGTCGCCGATGCTGAACTCAAGGTTAATAGGATCAGCCGATATAGACTCGGTATCGGAAGTATTGATTTCGGCACTGATAGAGACGACGGCTGCGCACAGAATCGCCATCACAAACCATCGTATTACGCACGGCAGCCAGACGCGGGAGTGTCGGTACCGAATTAATCGACTCACCGACGAAGCGATGCGGAACTAACTGGGAAAAACGTTGGTAGATAAATATCGATCGCCACGATCGCAAATGATAACGACGATCACAGAATTTTCGATCGTCTCACTCAAACGCAAGGCAGCGGCAACAGCACCACCGGAAGAGATACCGGCGAAAATTCCTTCGCGTTTACCGAGCGCTACGGTCGTTGCCTCGGCATCCTCTTGGCTAACCTCGATAATCGTATCGATTCGCTGTCGGTCGTAAATTTTCGGTAGGTAGGCTTCTGGCCAGCGACGAATGCCCGGGATTGAGGCACCATCTTTCGGTTGCACACCGACAACTTGAACATCGGGATTACATTCTTTCAAGTATTTCGAGGTCCCCATGATCGTTCCAGTAGTGCCCATGGAGCTTACGAAATGTGTTACGCCGCCGTTCGTTTCACGCCATATTTCCGGCCCCGTGCCCTGATAGTGGGCCTGTGGATTATCGGGGTTCGAAAACTGATCCAATATGATCCCCTCGCCATTCGTCTCCATAGTGCGTGCGGTATCAATCGCCTCCTCCATGGAGCCTTCCTGTGAAGTTAGAACGATTTCCGCCCCAAACGCCTTCATCACTGCTCGACGCTCGGCACTCATATTTTCCGGCATCACTAAAATCATTCGATAGCCCTTGATCGCAGCCGCCATTGCCAAGGCGATGCCAGTATTGCCACTGGTCGCTTCAATCAAGGTATCTCCTGCGGCAATTTCCCCTCGCTCCTCCGCGCCGCGGATCATGTACATAGCCGGCCGATCCTTTACCGAACCCGCAGGATTATTGCCCTCAAGTTTCGCCAAGATGGTATTCGTCGTTGCCCCCGGCAGGCGCTGCAAACGCACTAATGGCGTATTGCCGACGAAATCTTCTATCGTTGAGTGATCCATGACTAAATATTAGCAGACGGCGGGGCTTAAATTGCAGCTAGGAGCGTGGCTGCGGCGGCCATGGGTCGCGTGCGCCAGCATTTTTGTCGATTGTCCGTTGAACGGCCAACGGGAAGGCAAGGTGCTATTCGATAATTGAAAACTGCCGACTAGAAACGGTAGCGGAGGTTCAAGACGTGAAAATTGATCCCCGGATTATCGTCGCCAATTCCGGCATTCGATAAATGTTGAAAACGATAGATCAATTCATATTGCGCCTGCGTGCCAAATCGGAAACCGCCCCCAAGATGACTGCCAAACGCGAATGGTACGTCGAACCGCTTATTACCGATCGAGTCGTCCGTGTGCACGTGCGCACCAAGGCCGAATTCAACAAATGGCGAAAATGCTAAGCCCTCTTTTCGTTGGTACCGCAGCACGGGGGTGACATGAAAATCGCCGAGCGAATCATTGCCCGTGCGCCCTTCATCTCCGTCCCAATAGCTCGCGCCCAGCTCCCAATATCCACCAAGATACCAATCTCCTTCGGCAAGCCACTGGGCATTCCAATCCCATGTAAGTGCGATCCCGTATCGCTCAACATCCGCATCGCCAGCGGCGGTCCCGAGATCGAGCGCAATGCTGTCCAAAGCTTGCGCTGGTTTTGCGCCAATCACGAGCGTGAGCGCGGCGGTAAGGCAAGCGATGGCAAACCCAGACGACGATCGAACATTCATTGAAGGTACCAGCGGTTTTGTTGAAGGATTTGTTGTGAAGCTTTGTGCAGTAGGCTAGCGCTTATGTGAGTCTCATTCAAGCCGAGGATGCATCCCTTAAACGCGCGCTAGGGCTCTGTGGGTGAGACCGGTATGCTCAATACTAGCGCGTCTTCTCGACCATCTCTCGCTGGGTAATAATTCGGCCGCTCTCCGATACGGGAAAAACCCGCCCCGAGGTAGAGGTCTATGGCAGCGATGTTCGAAGGCCGTACCTCTAGATAAGCCGTGGTAGCGCCATGGGTTGCCGCCGACTCAAGCAGCTGCTCCAACAGGGCTGTCGCGTAACTGCGCCGGCGGTAGTTGGGGTCGACGCAAATATTCAGAATGTGACACTCCTGGGCCGCTACCGTCATGATGCCGTAACCGGCCAGGTCGTTTTCCTCGACGATCGTCCAGCAGCAATAGCCGACTCGAAGGCAGTCGGTGAATACGCCAACAGACCAGGGAAAGTCGTACGATCGTCGCTCGATGGCGAATACCTGAGTAATGTCATGCTCACGCATTGGTCGCAGGCTAGCGCGTGGGTCTTTGAGTACCGCACTCACAAAATCGGTTCCTCTATCAGTTCTTTTACCAGCAACAAATCGGCCCAGGCCTTACGCTTTTCCCGGGGCGAACGCAGCAGATAGGCCGGATGGTAGGTCACGATGACCGGGATCTCCGGGTCCCCGTAAGTATACCGCTGCCCTCGCATTTTACCGATTGGGGTGGTCCGGTGCAGTAGATTTTGCGCTGCAATGCGACCCACAGCAAGAATCATGCGGGGTCGTATGATATCCACCTGTCGGGCAAGGTAGGAGGCGCAGTTCGCAACCTCCTCAGGACTAGGGTCCCGATTTCCCGGCGGTCGACACTTCAATATGTTCGCGATGTAGACCTGCTCGCGGGTTAGACCGATTGCACGCAACATAGAATTGAGTAGCTTCCCTGCACGTCCAACAAAGGGCTCACCAAGGCGATCTTCCTCGGCCCCAGGCGCTTCACCAATGATCAGGAGATCTGCGCTTAAATTGCCAATCCCAAACACGGTTTGGGTTCGCTCTCTATGTAGGTCACACCTGGTACACCGTGCGACCTCTGCTGCGAGTTTCGCTGGATCGATCACCGGTGTCGGGGCATCGGGGCCGTCGTCGACCGAGCGTCGAACCCAAACGTCAATATCCATTGCCGCGAGACTGTCGGTGTGTTGCAAGTCAATCAGTTCCCGTTTTATCGCCGAATCAATCGAGCGAGGAGAAGGACGCACCTACGAAATCGGATCGGCGGCATTTGACGCCGTACCCAACGGCCGTGCCGACCGGTCCCCTAGTAGAACGATCAAGCAGCATCGCGATCAGATTGCGCCGCTTGTCTTCGTTCACGCCGGCGTTGGCGGATTTGCAGCAAGGTCATCAGCGGACCCGACGCCGCATAGCCTACAAAGCTAAGCGCCAAAACCGCGGCCGGATCGATAGAGATGAGCACGAACCCGAGCACAATCGCGAGCACGGCGACGAATGGCACCTTGCCACGTAGATCAAGTTCCTTGAAGCTGTGGTAGCGGATATTACTCACCATCAAAAATGCCATCGCGATCGTCACTACGAACACCACAGAGGTGGCAGGCAGATCCGATTTCAACGAGTAGCTTTCGACGAACCAAATAATGCCAGCAACAACCGCTGCGGCTGCCGGACTTGGTAGCCCTTGAAAATATCGCTTATCTGTAACGCTTGCTTGGGTGTTAAAACGAGCTAGGCGCAACGCCGCGGTTGACGTAAACACGAACGCGCCCAACCAACCGATTTTACCTAAGTCTGCCAGGATCCACTCATAGGCAACCAGCGCTGGAGCGAGCCCAAACGAAACCATGTCCGCCAGGCTGTCATATTCAGCGCCGAAGTCACTCTGAGTATTCGTCATTCGAGCGATGCGGCCGTCCATACCATCGAGGACCATGGCCACGAAAATCGAAATTGCAGCACTCTCGTAACTTCCATTGATTGCGGCCACGATGGCGTAAAAACCCGCAAATAAAGAGCCCGTCGTAAGCAAATTCGGTAGCAGATAGATACCCTTACGACGCGGCTTGACCTCGGCGTGGGGCGCCACTTCGCGCAGTGGGGACTCGGGCTGGTGCTTGCTGTCCATGACTCCTATAACTGTAGTCGAAATAACGAGCCGGGGTTCAACTACTTTCCTCAGGCGTGTTCATTTGGGTGTCAGTTCCGCGGTTCGACGGATTCGCCATCCGGGTCAAGTGGACCAACATCGCGACCACGCTACTACCGGCGGCAACGCGATCACCGTCGGCGACCTCAATATGACTCCCGACCGGCAAATACACACGCGCATTGCAGCCAAAATTGGCGAATCCGACGCGCCGACCTTGACCGACGCGCTCCCCCGGATTGTAGCCAAAGCTGATCGGGCCACCCCATGAAGCTCGCGTGATGACCAACACGACGTCGTCATCCTCGTCCGTCTTGATCCAATAGGCGCATGAATGAGCAGGGCTATCGTCGTCGGGTTGGGGGTTCGGTATCCGACTCCACTGTTCGATGATTTTCCCCTCGATCGGCGCGTAGATGCTGCGCACATCAAACGGGCCGGTCCGAATGACAATGGCTTCTGCGCGACGCTTAAGCCATGGATCGTGCACGTTCCCGTGCGCTGTCACGGTACCATAGATGGGGCTTACGATCGCTAACGGAAGAGAGGGTGGCGATTGTGTGGGGTCCCGAAATAAATAAAACAGGCAGCCGAGCAACAACCATAAAGGGCTCGCAAAATAGCCGCCAAATACGACGTGCACGGCGATTGCGCAAACACCGACAAACGCCAGTGTGGGGTGGGATTCGCGCGCGATAAGTGCGTATTGCTTAGTCGGCACGACCCATCACATCGCTGAATTTTCCTACCGTTGCCACGTCGACACCAGGCACCGCCGCTCCCGGGTAAACTCGATGCCTGCCGTTCTCTGACCTGGACGCTAGTTCTTGTTCCTATCGACCAGTTTGTTTTCTTTAATCCACGGCATCATTGCTCGCAGCCTTGCGCCGACTTCTTCAATGCCATGCTCGCGTGAAATCCGTCGTTTCGCTTGCAGCACTGAGGCGCCCGTTTTGTTCTCGCCCATCCATTCCCGAGCAAACTCGCCATTTTGGATTTCAGCCAGGATCTCTTTCATCGCCTCACGCGATTCCTTGCCAATGACTCGCTTCCCGCGAGTGAAATCGCCGTACTCCGCCGTATTCGATATGGAATAACGCATATCGGCAATGCCACCCTCATAGATCAAATCGACGATTAATTTGAGTTCGTGCAAGCACTCGAAGTAGGCCATTTCAGGCGCGTATCCTGCATCAACTAAGGTTTCGAATCCGGCTTGAATCAATTCCGAGACGCCGCCGCAAAGCACCGTTTGCTCGCCGAAGAGATCTGTCTCTGTCTCTTCGCGAAACGTCGTTTCAATGACCCCCGCGCGTCCACCACCGTTCGCCGTCGCATAGGACAATGCGACCTCCTTGGCTTGTCCCGAGGCATCTTGCGCGATTGCGATCAAGCTCGGTACACCGCCGCCCTCGACATAGGTCGAGCGCACCAAATGCCCGGGGCCTTTGGGGGCTATCATGATGACGTCGAGATCCGTTCGGGGCTGGATCTGACCAAAGTGGATATTAAATCCATGCGCGAACGCCAAAGTCGCGCCTTGCTTGATATTCGGTTCAATTTCACTCCGGTAGAGGTCTCCCTGGGTCTCATCCGGGGCCAACACCATAATCACGTCCGCGCCGGCTACGGCGTCTGCTATCGACTTAACGGCGAGCCCGGCCTGCTCGGCCTTCGCCCAGCTACTAGATCCCTCGCGCAAACCAACTGAAACCGTCACCCCCGAATCTTTGAGGTTGTTAGCGTGGGCATGTCCTTGCGAGCCATAGCCAACGATAGCCACATTTTTCGCTTGAATTAAGGCTAGATCCGCATCTTTATCGTAATAAATATTTAGGCTCATCGTTATTTTTCCGTCTGTTTCAAATCTGTTGGAGGCATTTGGGACCAGCTGCGAATATTAGACGCAGTCGTGACAATATTCGAGACCGCTGCTAGGCACGAAGTGCCTTGGTTCCGCGTAGGATCCCAAGTACGCCAGAGCGGACAACTTCCAATATTCGTTTCGGACTCACTGCCTCTATGAAGGAATCGAGCTTCTCGCCGTCGCCAATGATCTCGACCGTATAGGTGGATTCGGTCACGTCAACGACACTGCCCTCGAAAATGTCGATGAGACGCTTCATCTCTTCGCGTTGCTCGCCCCCGGCCGCGCGGAGTTTGATCAACATAAGCTCGCGCTCAATAGCACGACTTTCGTTCAAATCGACCAACCGTATAACATCGACGAGCTTGTTTAACTGTTTAGTGATTTGCTCGATTATCTCAGGTGAACCGCTCGTCACAAGCGTCAGCCGCGATACCGTTGGATCTTCGGTTGGCGCAACCGAAAGCGACTCAATATTGTAGGCCCGCGCGGAAAACAGTCCGGCCACGCGCGATAGCGCACCGGCTTCGTTCTCAAGCAAAATCGAGATCGTGTGACGCACGCTCATGCAAGTTCGCGAACGTCACTGGCTAAATGCATTTCATGTTGGCCCTTGCCGGCGGCAATCATGGGATAGACGTTTTCACTTTGGTCAGTAACGAAATCCATGAACACGAGCCGATTTTTCATGGCGAATGCCTCTCTCAAGGCACCGTCAACGTCACTCGGATTTTCGATCCGCATGCCGACGTGACCGAAGCTCTCTGCGAGCTTAACAAAGTCTGGAAGCGCATCCATATAGGAGTGTGAATACCGGCTATCGTAAAAAAACTCCTGCCATTGGCGCACCATGCCCATGTAACGATTATTGAGACTGATCATTTTTATTGGCAGATCGTACTGCAAGCACGTAGATAATTCCTGGATGCACATAACGACGCTTGCCTCTCCAGTGATGCACGCCACAGCACTATCCGGATAGGCGAATTGAACACCCATCGCTGCCGGCAAGCCAAATCCCATTGTGCCAAGCCCCCCAGAGTTAATCCAACGTCGCGGCTGGTCAAACTTATAGTACTGTGCGGCCCACATTTGGTGTTGGCCTACATCAGAAGTAATGAAGGCATCCCCTTTCGTCACATCGTAGAGTGATTCCACCACTGCCTGTGGTTTGATCAATGGGCTGTCGCCATCGAATTTCAAACAATCAAGTCCCTGCCAGGTAACGATTTGCTGCCACCAATGATCTTTTGCGCGGTCGACCGGTTTGACTTCGTCTTCTCGCAACAAGCGATTCATTTCGCTGAGAACATGGCTCACGCCGCCGACGATCGGCACGTCGACCGGGACATTTTTCGAAATCGAAGACGGGTCGATATCAATGTGGATAATTTTCGCCTCTGGACAAAACTGCGCGAGATCGCCGGTCACACGATCGTCAAATCGTGCGCCTATCGCGATAAGTAGATCGCACTCGTGCATGGCCATGTTCGCTTCGTAAGTGCCATGCATACCGAGCATGCCGATGAATTGGGGATCGGTACCAGGATATGCACCGAGACCCATCAACGTATTTGTGATTGGAAAGCCCAGGATCCGGGTAAATTCCGTTAACTGCTCCGAGGCATTATCGAGAATGACACCACCCCCGGTATAGATCATCGGCTTAGAGGCCTGCGAAATTAGTTGCAACGCCTTTTTGATTTGGCCTGGATGTCCCTTCGTCGTCGGCTTGTAGGAGCGTACGTCGACGGACTCCGGGTAGTGGTATTCCGTCACGTTTGCAGTCACGTCTTTAGGAATGTCGACGACCACCGGGCCCGGCCGACCGGAACTGGCGATATAAAATGCCTTCTTGATCGTAATGGCGAGATCTTCCACCCGCTCGACGAGAAAATTATGTTTAACACAAGGGCGGGTAATACCAACGCAATCGACTTCCTGAAAAGCGTCGTTGCCGATCAGCGCTGTCGAAACCTGGCCGGTGAATACCACTAGCGGGATCGAATCCATATACGCCGTCGCGATGCCCGTTACGCAGTTGGTTGCGCCCGGGCCAGAGGTGACGAGTACAACGCCCGGCTTGCCGGTGGCACGCGCATAGCCGTCTGCTGCGTGCGTTGCGCCTTGCTCATGGCGTACGAGAACGTGCTTGAATTTGTCTTGCTTAAACACCTCGTCGTAGATGTGCAGCACGGCCCCGCCGGGGTAGCCGAAAACAATATCCACACCTTCATCCGCCAGCGCACGGCAGAATATTTCCGCGCCCCTCAATTTCTCGCTCACGTTAACTCTTCCTAACTCATCGGTTGTTACTGAATGCACCGGCGCCCGGCACTTGGTGCCCCGGTAAGACATCGCGGCCCGGAGTCGCCATCGTGGACGCTCCGTTTGCGCTTAAGATGCAGAGAACAGGGCAAATTACTGGGATTCAAACAAGAGGTCAAGCGACGGCGGCACGGGTACATTTCAACAGCAAGTTGCACAAACCATTCTATCTACCGAGAATGCGAACGCTGCTTTTCAGCGACGGATCCCGCCTGTATCCAATCGCAGAGAACAACGGAAACCCCGGCGGATCGTCAGTGCGGGACGCCAAATGACGACGAGCACCATCAACGACGGCGACCAATCAGGAATCTAGCGACCCATGAGACTGTCCAAACTGCTGCTACCAACCTTGCGGGAATCGCCCGCTGATACCGAGATCGTCAGCCACCAACTGATGATTCGGGCCGGTTTAGTACGCCAACTGGCCGCCGGCATCTACACCTGGTTACCGCTCGGGTTGAAAGTACTTCGCCGGGTCGAAAATATCGTTCGCGATGAAATGAACCGCGCCGGCGCCCAAGAGATCTTGATGTCGAGCGTGCAGCCGGCGGAGCTGTGGAATGAATCTGGTCGTTGGGACGCCTACGGTCCGGAACTACTTCGCTTCGAAGATCGCCACCAACGACAATTTTGTTTGGGACCGACGCACGAAGAGATCATCACCGATCTAGTGCGCCGCGAAGTTCGAAGCTACAAACAACTACCCGCCAATTTCTACCAAATACAAACGAAATTCCGCGACGAGATCCGGCCGCGCTACGGCATTATGCGAGCGCGAGAGTTTCTAATGAAGGATGCGTATTCCTTTCATCTTGACCACGACTCACTGCAAGAAACCTACGATCAAATGTACGCAAGCTATAGCCGAATTTTCGATCGCATCGGCCTAAGCTACCGCGCGGTGATCGCCGATACCGGTAACATCGGCGGCTCCACCTCGCATGAATTTCATGTGCTCGCAGACTCAGGCGAAGATCAGATCGCGTTTAGCAGTGATGGGCGATTTGCCGCGAATGTCGAAATGGTGGCGACGGTAAAACCCACTGCGTCACGTGCGGATGGCAACAGCCCGTGCGAAAGCGTGGACACGCCTGACCAGCACACCATAGAGGCGGTTAGCGACTTTCTCGGTACGACCCCCGCGCAATGCGTGAAGACCTTGATGGTTGAAGGTGCACAGGACAGCATTGTCGCTCTAGTATTGCGCGGCGATCATGAGCTTAATGTGATCAAGGCGCAAAACCTACCGGGGGTCGCATCTCCGATCCGTTTTGCCGAGGCACAGAAGATACAAGCCGCGGTCGGTTGTAGCCCGGGTTCGCTCGGCCCAGTCGGACTTGAAGTACCTATTTTCGTGGATCACGCTGCGTGCGCGCTGACAGATTTCGTGTGCGGCGCGAACCAAGAAGGCCAGCACCTACGCGGAGTAAATTGGGCACGTGACCTTCCAGAGCCGGAGAGTGTTGACATTCGTAACGTTGTAAGCGGCGATGAGAGCCCGGATGGCGCGGGCGCGCTCGAGGTCAAGCGCGGTATAGAAGTCGGCCATATTTTTCAGCTTGGGACCAAATATAGTGAGGCAATGAAAGCCACCGTGCTCGATGAGAATGGTAAGGCGGTGACGCTAGCGATGGGGTGCTACGGGATCGGCGTGTCACGAATAGTGGCGGCTGCGATCGAGCAAAATCACGACGAGAGCGGGATCATCTGGCCGACCTCAATTGCGCCGTTTCACGTCGCGATCGCGCCGGTTAACGCGCATAAATCGTCGCGTGTACAAGCGATGGCAGAATCGCTGTACGAACGCTTCATGACCGCCGGCATCGACGTCTTATTGTGCGATGGTAAAGAACGGCCAGGGGTGATGTTCGCTAACCTTGAATTGATCGGCATTCCGCATCGACTGGTACTGAGTGACCGCGGGCTAGACGCTGGCACACTCGAATATAAAGGGCGCACGGACGACGCTTCCGATGATATCCCGATAGAGGATTGTTTGGGCTTTATTCAAGGCAAGCTGTTACCCAGTTCGTTGTAGCGCTAGCGCACGATAAAGTCTGCTAGTTCCTCAACGACCGCTCCGCTAACCACGACGTCATTGACTCGGGCATGAGGTGGGCCAGTTCTAAGCCATCCCTCGAACTGATTCAGCGAAGTTTCTTCTCCACACGCGTACGCCTCGACACTACCGCCGGCTAAGTTCTTGACCCAACCGACTAGACCAAGACGGCGCGCCTCATTGCGAGCCGATCCTCGATAGAAAACACCTTGTACGCGACCGCGTATCTGGAAATGCTTTGCGACCACCACAACCAACCAACTTAATTATGGTGATTGGACCGTTGAGGACTCATGTTCCTCTAGTGCGGAATGCTCAAGGATCAGTTCTGCGATTGGCGTATCCATATTATGGTTGAGCCACGCCGCATGGGTGCGTAAGGCGTGCACAAAACGCTCGTCGGCACTATCGAGTTTGAGATCTGGCACATCCTCGGCGTGCACGATGGTTGGCGCAATCTGCATGAGATCGACGATTGTCACGCGATGAAGATCGCGAACCAGAACCCAATGAAATGCGTCATTGCGACTGATCCAATTCGCTGCATCGAGCCGGTCTAGCGCCTGGTTTATGGCATCGAATCCGAGATCAGGTTCCCGGGTAAAAAGCCGTTTGTCTGATAAGGGCGCGCCCGCGACCTGTCCTTCGTAGAGCCGAAGCAGAACCCGAAACGTGGCGTAGATTGGGTTGCTATACAAACTCGATCGACGGCGGCTCGAGACGGCCTTATAAGTGGTCAAGCACTGCGTGATCTCTGCGCCCAACAACACTACCGTCCAGGACAAATAGATCCACAGCAAGAATATCGGCAGTGTTGCAAAGGCGCCGTAGATCGCCTGTTGCGCGGTGAACCCAGTGACATACACCGCGAAGCCGCGTTTTGCCAATTCAAACAATACGCCGGCGACGAGACCTCCGATCAACGCATGTCGGAACGGTACGGGTCGGTAGGGTATTAATTTGAAGAACATTACAAATGCCAAGGTGGTAGACATAATCGGGACTGCACTGAGCAATCGCGTTTTCAACCCGAGGGTCTCGGCGCTCGACGGTAAAAATGGCAGGGAAACCAGATAGGAGGTGACGAATATACTGGCACCGATCAGCAGTGGACCAAGCGTCAGTACCGCCCAGTAAACCAGAAACCTTACTACCAAGGGACGGCGACGTTGGATCCGCCAAATGACGTTGAACGTTGATTCAATGGTCGACATCATCGCGAGCACCGTAACAACTAGAACGATTGTGCCGACCGCTTGGAGTCCCCGTGCCTTGTCGCTGAAATCGACTAAATAACCGCGCACCTGATCGCCCAGGGCCGGGACAAAATTTCGAAAGATAAAATCCTCGATGTCGCCCCGCCATTCTTGAAAGGCCGGGAATGCCGCTAAGGTCACGAAAATGATCGTAAACAACGGCACCAGGGCCAACAGCGAAGTGTAGGCGAGTGATGCGGCAGCGCTGAGGCAATGGTCGGCGACGAAGCGCTGCTTGAGGTAACGGCAAAAATCGACGAACTGTAGAAATATATTGATTAGCCGTTCCATATGAACTTCCGTTTACCGATGCTATTTGACACTGTCTTTGTCACTTAGTCTGAAGTGGCTTCACCCGTGGCCGGTAACAATATCGTGCGCCGTCATTATTTCTCGCTAAAATGGCGCACCAATATCGACCGTCTCAATCAATCGCACAGTAGAAAGGTGGTCCACCATGAATGTAACTATCTACCATAATCCACGGTGTTCCAAGTCGCGCAAGACTTTAGAGCTATTGCTAGACAAAGGCGTGGAACCGATCATCGTCGAATATTTAGTCAACCCACCTGACGCTCAAACCCTAAAATCAATCCTCAAAAAACTCGACATCAGCCCGCGCGATTTTATGCGGGATAAAGAGGCGTGTTACGGTGAGCTCGGGCTAGCGGATCCAAAGTTGACTGCCGATGACCTAATCGAGGCGATGGTGGCTAATCCGATCTTGATTGAACGCCCGATCGTCATCGCTGGTGCTCAAGCCGTGATCGGACGTCCGCCAGAAAACATTGATTCTTTGCCACTGGATTGACCAGCACCAATGATCGAAGTACTCGTATTGTATTACAGCCGGCACGGCGCGCTCCGCACGATGGCAGAGCATATCGCCCGCGGGGTCGCGCTCGTCCCGACGGCGCATGCCCGCTTGCGTACGGTGCCGGAGCTCGACACACCAATAGGCCATATCCCCGATGAAGGTCCAATCTACGTCGACAAAACCGATCTGCGTGAGTGCGCCGCCTTGGCGCTTGGATCACCTACGCGGTTTGGAAACATGGCCGCACCAATGAAAGCGTTTATCGACTCGACTTCGGACGTGTGGTTGTCCGGCGCCTTGGTCGACAAGCCGGCCGCAGTATTCACATCAACCGCAAGCCTGCACGGTGGCCAGGAGACAACATTGCTGTCCATGATGCTACCGCTGATTCACCACGGCATGCTCCTTGTCGGGATCCCCTACACCGAAATCGGTTTGTCGGATACCGCAGCGGGGGGAACCCCGTATGGCGCAAGCCATGTCGCTGGAAGCAATAACGAGAAGCCGATCACCGAGACTGAACAGCAGTTATGTATATCGCTGGGGCGACGTCTCGCTGAGACCACTGCGCGCTTGAATAGCGGTTAGGCTTGCAACTTAGTCCAGGCCGAGCACATCGCGCACAAACGGGATCGTTAGTTCACGACCGGCACTCAGCGAGGCCGCGTCGATGCGCTCAAATATCATGTTGAGGCCGCGCATATCGCGACGCAGGCGGTGGATTAAGTAGCGTGCAACATTATCCGGCATGTTGAGACCACGCCGCATTGCGCGGTGCTGCAGAACAGCCTGTTTGCCGCTGTCGTCGAGATCGGAAAGATGACAGATCAATCCGGAGCTCAGACGCGAACTTAGATCCTGGAGATCAAGCAGAAGATTTTGCGGACCGTGGCTAGAACTAACCGCTAAGCGGGTACCCGAAGCCTGGAGACGATTAAACAAATTAAACAAAGCGAGCTCCCACGCCTTATCGCCCGCTGCAAGATGGACATCGTCAATAGCGATGAAATCGATTGATTCCAGATCCTCGAGTATTTCCGGTTCGAACTCCATCACCTGGCCGAGCGGAACATACATTGCCCGAAGCTTCTGGTCTCCGACAGCGCGGATAGCAGATTGCATTAGATGCGACTTTCCGGTCCCAGTGGCGCCCCATAGCATTAAGTACCAGGGGCCGTCGTTGGACACCCATCGTGTCACTGCGTCAACGACGAATTGATTTTCACCGGGAATGAAGTCTGCCAGATCAAGCGCCGCCTCATCGAATAAGGCTAGCGTCAACTGCGGTAGGGAGAGTGGCATCGGAACAATGGTCGCAGGCGCTACACCACCGGCCGGGGCATCAGTGATGGGTCACCCCAAATAGTGGATCCTGGTTGACGAAAGCAATTCGGCATTATTTGCCGTAGCATCCGGTTTCAATCACCATCGACAATAATTTCGCTAGGCGGGTTCGACCCGTATATTTCGCTTTTCTGATACTCCGTCTTCGAGTGCCGCAGCAGCACGACAATTACCGCTGCCACCGGCAACGCCAACAACACTCCGATGAAGCCGAACAATTGTCCGCCGGCCATAACCGCGAAAATCACCGCAACCGGATGCAGGCCGATACGATCACCGACTAATAGCGGCGACAGCACCATACCTTCGAGTAGCTGGCCGACCCCAAATACAGCGACCACCCCAACGATATGAATCACATCGTGGAATTGCACAAGCGCAGCTAGACCAGCAACAATGACCCCAACGATAACCCCGAGGTAGGGGACAAAACTGACAACGCCGGCGAGTACACCAACGATGAACGCCAATTCCAAGCCAACGGCCCATAGCCCGATCACGTACATGGTAGCCAACGCTGCCATGACCGTGAGTTGACCGCGCAAAAATTCAGCCAACACTGCATCAATTTCTCTTGCCAAGCTCACCACCGTCGGCTCTAGAGAGCGTGGAATCAAATCGTGTACGTTGTGAACCAAGATGTCCCAGTCGCGTAACAAATAGAATGTCACGACCGGGATCAGAAGCAGGTAGGTGATCCAACCGGCCAGCAACTGACCCGATCGCCCGATGTGCCCCATTAGATTTCGTGCTACAGAACCAACCTCGGCCCAATGGCCTAGCAGCGCTTCTTTGATTGCCGCGGCGTCAATTGGTATTTCTTCAGTCGATAGATAGGCTGACATCTTAGGCAGCAACCATTGCTGAACCCAATCGATCGCGGTCGGGATATGTTCTAATAAGATGGTTACTTGCGCCTGCAATGCGGGCACGACAACAACAATCGCTGCGAACCCGAATAACAGCATACCGACGAAAACAATTACGACTGAGACGGTTCTCGATAGCCGCAATCGCTCCAGGCGATCGACCAACGGATCACCAAGATAGGATAACAATAGGCTGATTAGAAACGGTGTTAGCACCGGTGCAAGCAGGTACACAAGCCATCCGCTGAGCGCGATGAGCGCGACAATCAACCATTTCTGCGAGTCGGAAATTACCACCGCCGACGCTATCGGGGATTGAGCCGGAAAACGCCCGGATCGATTGGGTCCGGCGTGAGCGTTTGCCCAAATGAAATGCTTTGATTCAAGCTCGACAAGCCACCCTGGACAGAGAGATCGAAAACTATCCCCTGCTCGTCTACCTGACGCACGAGTAGACCAGTGACGGTATCAAGCGTGGCCAAATATCGCTCGGTACGCGCGTAGTCGGCGGCGGAGTGCAACCCGGTCACAGTTACCGCAACGACGTCATTGGCGTTTTGATTGGCCGCTCCTGCATAACGCCGTCCAAGCGCATTGGCCAAACTATCAGTGGATTCCTCGACCAATAGCTCGACGATATCGCCCTGTTGGTCCCAAGTGATCGACTTTCCGGCGACCTGCAAGGTCCAATGATTCTCCCAAAGCGATGATGCTACCTGTCGAATGTGCCCAATCAGTACCGAGCGGACCCCGTATTTTTCGGAGTTCGCATACACCACATTTGCCAACGCAGTGTTAGGCATTTGGTCAGCGAGTACGCTGGTCTCCGCTATGTCCGCCAGGGGAAACACAAGCGGAATACCACGGATAAGCGCGCGGTTTTTCATCACCCGAATGAGTTCATGGGTATCTTGCGCACCCAAAATCCTGCGCCCGCTAGCGTCATCCAGGACCAACCAAACTAAGGTTTCTGGTCGCTCCTTGCCCCATACAACGAGATTCTGAGAACGCATTTGATCGGCCAAAATGCGCGCGTCGAACTCCACTCGCAACACCAGATCATTGGCGTGGGCGGCGCTGCTTCGCGGTCGCTCGTAGCCGAATTGTTGCACCAGCCGCTGTGCTTGCCCAACCACCGCACGGCCACCGCTCGATCGGGGAGCGGCGCTATCGCCAGTAAGCTTGATGATCACGGCCTCTAGGGCTCGAGCGACTCCTCGGTCAAATTCTGCATCGGATCGGTCTGACACGCGTACGCGTGCGCTATTGAGCCCTTCAACATCTGCTGCATCAACGCTAATCGCAAAGAGAATGAATACGATACTTATAAGTGTCTTTAAGATCCGCATTCACGAACGCTATGCGAAAGCGATTTAGCAAGTCAAGACTCACGCCACAATCCATGCACGTGAATCGCACCGGCCCGGGCGCTAACCGGACCAATGTATATTCGGGCAAAATCGGCGATGACCGGCCGCCAGCCTAACCGTCGCTCACTCAACAAACGCCGTCGCACCGCTAGCAGACCATCATATATCGTCAACTCAAGCTCGAATTGAGGCATAGGACCGTCTCCAGGACGACTCCCCCAGGGCTACAAACGCATCTTGGAGCAATGGTTCAATTGAGGTTTCTGGTGCAGAATGCCGACCACACCATCTCGTATTTACAACATGTCCGAAAAAATTAAAAAACCCGTCTCCTATCGGGACGCCGGGGTTGATATTGAGCGCGGCACCAGCCTCGTCGAGCAAATCAAGCCCGCAGTGAAACGTACCCATCGTCCGGGGGTTGCGAGTGACCTTGGCGGTTTCGGTGGCCTGTTCGCGCTGATGGACTGCGGCTACCGCGATCCCGTGCTGGTTTCCGCGACCGACGGTGTCGGAACAAAACTCAAACTCGCGGTGGAGAGCGCCCGGCATACAACAGTGGGAATCGACTTAGTCGCAATGTGCGTCAACGACATCATTGTGCAGGGCGCAGAGCCGCTTTTTTTTCTTGACTATTTTGCCAGCGGTAAGCTTGACGTGGCCACAGCCCGTCAGGTTATAGAGGGCATTGCTCGCGGATGCGAGATCGCCGGTGCAGCGCTATTGGGCGGCGAAACCGCCGAAATGCCAGATATGTATGCCGACAGTGACTATGATCTGGCCGGTTTTTGTGTCGGTGCGGCAGAGCGCGAGAATATTCTGGACGGTAGCACGGTCGCAATAGGAGACCGTATCCTCGGAATCGCATCGAGTGGGCTCCATTCGAACGGTTACTCGCTCGTTCGTCGAGTACTGGCTGACCAACCAAGCTTAGCCACAACCCAGATCGATGGTCGCTCTCTCGTTGATGTCTTGATGGAGCCGACACGGATATATGTAAAACCGCTGCTACAAATTTTGCACGAGTTCGAAATCCACGGTTTGGCACACATTACCGGCGGTGGTATTACGGAAAATCTACCGCGCGTTATGCCCACCGGGGCCAGTGTAAAGATTGACCTCGATAGTTGGACGCTGCCGGCGATATTCGAGTTGTTAGCGAAAGCCGGCCCGATCGAACACCAGGAGCTACTACGAACCTTTAACTGCGGGATCGGGATGGCCGTTATCGTGCCACACGCGCAATCGGCCGAGGTCGCCGCCGTGTTAAGCGAACTTGGGGAAGTCGTATTCGAAATCGGAACGGTTGGCGCCGGTAATAATGGCGAAGTGAGCTATAGCGGTTTGCTAGTCTGATTCAGCCGGCTTCGCAATCCTACTCACTTCCTGGCAGCTTCGCATTCGCGGCCAGCTTGCGGTCGATCGCCGTCAGATAACCACGCAAAATTTGGGCTTCACTTTGGCGCACGTTGGAACCGTTGAGTAAGCGTCGCAAACGACGCTCCAATAACCGCGGATTGGTTGGGTCGAAATAACCGACCTTGGCCATCGACTCGATTAAATGGTGATACAGCAGGTCTAGTTCCACTGCGGTGGCCATCCGATCTCTATCGCCACCGCCAACGCTGTGCTTCGATTCGCTGACAATTTTCTTACGCAATTCGTAGACGCATATTTGGACCGCCTGCGCGAGATTAAGTGAATTGAAGTTAGGATCAGTTGGAATACGTATCACGCGTTGGCATAAGTCGAGCTCAGTGTTGGTCAAACCGGCCTGTTCGCGCCCGAATACGAGCGCAATAGGGCCATAGACAAGGGCGGCTTCGACTTCGGTAGCGGCAGCACTAGGCGATAAAATTGGCCATTGCAGATGCCGATCGCGTGCCGTCGTACCAAAAACCATGGCGCATCCGGCGACTGCCTCCTCGACGGAATCCACCACATTTGCGGACATCAATAGGTCATCAGCACCAGATGCCATTGCGGTTGCGGCCGCAGCTGGGAAGTTCCGTGGCGCAACCAGATACAGTTCGTCGAAGCCCATTACCTTCATCGCCCTCGCGCTGGAGCCGATGTTGCCAGGGTGGGTCGTGCCCACCAAGACGATACGAACGCCATTGGTCTGTTCGCCCGGAGTACCTGTTGCGCCGCTTAAAGTTGAATTTGTCACCGCATCTTCGCCTGTATCCGTTACTATAACTCGGCCCTTATACACGACTAACTATCATGCATCCTATGCTCAATATAGCCGTGCGCGCCGCACGACGCGCCGGAACGGTTATTAACCGCGCCCTGAACCGGCTCGGCGACATTCGTGTCGACACCAAAGGGCATCAAGATTACGTCACCGAGATCGATCGCGAGGCCGAAGCGACAATCATTCAAACGCTCCTCGCTGCCTATCCTGACCACAGCATCGTTGCAGAAGAGTCCGGGGAGCAGGGATCCGGCGAATACGAATGGATAATCGACCCACTCGACGGCACCACAAATTTCCTCCATGGCTACCCCCAGTTCTCAGTCTCTATTGCCCTGACGGTGCGCGGCGAGCTGGATCAAGGGGTCATCTTCGATCCCGTTCGCGATGAATTATTCACTGCATCGCGCGGTGCCGGTGCGCAACTCAACAATCGCCGAATTAGAGTGAGTGACTGCCAGTCGTTAGACCATGCATTACTTGCCACAGGATTTCCGATCCGCAATCCAGCACTGCTCAATTCCTACCTCCCGACCTTGGCCGCTTTTTTGCCTCAGGTCGCCGGCGTGCGTCGCGCGGGCGCTGCCAGCCTCGACCTCGCTTTCCTTGCTTGCGGTCGACTGGACGGGTTTTGGGAATACGGATTGCAACCGTGGGACATTGCAGCAGGTGCGCTGCTCGTACAAGAAGCCGGGGGCATCGTTACCGAGCCTGATGGATCGAGCAATTTGCTAAAAAGCGGCAATATCCTATGTGCGTCGCCACGCATCCACCGCGCGATGCTAAAAACTTTAACATCCCATGGTGCGTAAACACGATGGCACCGGGTATGCTAGTTGCCGGCACCTACTTGACGGCACGCACCTGGATCCGATTAACAAGATGACCGACCGGCAACGCCGAGGTTATCAACAAGCTATCAAACAAGAGAATCGTCATGGCCGAATCAATTAGCATCATCATGCCGGCGAAAAACGAGGCGGTTGGTCTTTCGGCATTGCTACCAAAACTGAAAACAAAATTCCCGACGGCGGAAATTATCGTCGTCGACGACGGCAGTACCGATACCACGCCGGAAATTTGCGCGGAAAATGGTGTCATACGCGTTTCGCATCCTTACTCTATGGGCAATGGAGCCGCGATAAAATCCGGTACGCGACGTGCCAGCGGTAATATCCTTATTTTCATGGATGCTGATGGACAGCATGACCCTGAAGATATTCCGCGTCTATTGGAGCCACTAGACAATGGCTACGAAATGGCTGTTGGTGCGCGTGCCTGGGATACCCACGCCTCTCTCTGGCGACGATTTGCCAACCGTGTCTATAACGGACTTGCGTCCTATATGACGGCCAGCCGAATAGATGACCTGACGTCCGGATTCAGAGCTGCCCGCGCGCGACACTTCCAACGTTTTTTGTATTTGTTGCCAAATGGATTTTCCTATCCATCAACGTGCACAATGGCGTTTTTTCGCTCCGGATTACCAGTTAGATACGTTCCGATCCGAGCACACCAGCGTGAAGGCTCAAGCCATATTCGAATTCTCAATGATGGCGCCAGGTTCTTTATGGTGATCATCAAAATTGGGACCCTATTCTCACCCATGCGCTTGTTTTTACCGGTCAGTGTTGCGTTATTCGTCATCGGATCGGCGTACTATGGTTATACCTATATTTCAGCTCATCGATTCACAAACATGAGTGCACTGCTGCTGATATCGTCGCTGTTTACCTTTCTTATTGGGATCCTTGCAGAGCTCATCTCTTCGCTGCATTACAAGGAAGCGGACTTTGAACGACGATTGGTAAAGCGACAATAAAAACTTTGGGTCTACTTGCACATGTATCGTCGAACTCTTCATACAGGTTCAATTATCGGATCTGGTCTATAGTCGGTTGAAGTTGGTCCCAGGCATGCAGGTACGTTCAACCAATATTCCTGACGTGAAAATCATCGAACCCAAATGTTTTGGTGACGAAAGAGGGTTTCTATTCGAGAGTTATTCGGCTAGACGCTACGCGGATGAAGTGGGGATCCGATACGATTTTGTCCAAGACAATCATTCCCGCTCTCGCGGTAGCGTACTTCGCGGCCTGCACTATCAATTAAAGCGACCGCAAGGGAAGCTCGTGCGAACCATAGTTGGTGAAGTTTTCGATGTTGCGGTTGATCTTCGGCGAAGTTCTGCAACTTTTGGGCGTTGGGCGGGGGAGATTCTATCTGCAGAAAATCGCCGTCAACTGTGGGTGCCCCCAGGTTTCGCACACGGCTTTCTCGTAATGAGCGACGATGCCGAGGTGTTGTATAAAACTACCGAGTATTACGATCCGTCCGACGAAATCTGCCTTGCGTGGGACGACCCAACGGTTGCGGTAGAATGGCCATTGGATGGTCGCGTGCCGACGATATCGGAGCGAGATTGTGCCGGTATGGATTTCGCAAAGTCCCCAACCTTTTCATGAGCACTCGAGTGAGTTCCAATAGCCGCCGGCCAATCGTGGTGATCGGATCCAACGGTCAAGTTGGCTACGAGTTGGTTCGAAGCTTAAGTCCATTCGGCCCTGTGTGTGCGTTCGAGCACAGTAGATTGGACATTACTAACTTTGATGCACTGCGCGCTACGTTGAAGACACTGGCGCCGATGGCTATTGTTAACGCTGCGGCATTTACGGCAGTCGATAAGGCAGAAGACGAGCCTGATCTCGCCGCCGCTGTAAACGGCAAGGCGCCGGGAGTCCTAGCGTCGATCGCCGAAGAATTTGGCGCATGTTTTGTACACTACTCGACCGATTATGTATTCGACGGTAGCGCCTCACGTCCGTATCGCGAATCAGATCCGGTGTCACCGGCGAACACCTACGGCCGAACCAAATTGACCGGGGAGAGAGCGGTCATGGAAATCGGGAGTGCCGCGATTATTCTGAGAACGTGTTGGGTCTATAGCAATCGTCGGCAAAATTTCTTGACCACGATGCGGCAACTCGCCCAAGAGCGCACAATGATCCGTGTTGTTGAAGATCAAATTGGCTGCCCGACAACGGCGCGTTTCGTTGCGCAAGCGACTGCGGTCATCCTCGCCGAATGTGGATTTTCCGCTCCGCGCCTACGCGAGCAACGTGGGATTTACCACCTCGCTGCGGCTGGGCAAACGTCGTGGTGCGAATTCGCACGAGCGATCATGCGTTACTCATCTGCTTGCAATGACGTCGCGATCGAAGGTATTTCGACGGCGCAATATCCGACGCCTGCGAAGCGACCGGCATATTCAGTGCTCGACACCTCACGGCTCCGCGACGCGTTCGGTCTGTACTTTCCGGACTGGGAGGTTCTCCTAAAGCAGACCCTGGATCGGTGAACAAACAGGAAATGCAATCATGAAAGGTATCGTACTTGCAGGAGGGAAAGGTACGCGCCTCTATCCTTTAACGCGCGCCGTCAGCAAACAACTGTTGCCGATTTACGATAAGCCGATGATCTACTACTCGTTGAGCGTTTTGATGCTGGCGGGGATCAAAGAAATCTTAATTATCAGCACGCCTACGGACCTCCCGCAATATGAACACCTTTTAGGTGACGGATCACAGTGGGGCGTGACGTTATCGTATTCGGAACAAGAAAGCCCAGACGGCTTGGCCCAGGCATTTACTATCGGTGCAAACTTTATCGGCAACGATTCCGTCTGCCTGGTCCTCGGTGATAACTTGTTTTATGGACAAGGCCTACAGGCGTCCTTACGTGCGGCCGCGAACCATTCTCAAGGTGCAACTATTTTCGGCTGCCGCGTTAAAGAGCCAGAACGCTATGGCGTCATACGTTTCGATCAAAGCGGAAATCCTATTGAGATCCTCGAAAAACCAACTAGTCCACCATCTAATGTTGCCGTAACAGGGCTCTACTTTTACGACAATGATGTGGTTGAAATCGCACGCGCGGTAACGCCATCAGACCGGGGGGAGCTAGAAATAACTAGCGTAAACAATGCCTATTTACATCGCGGCGATTTACGTGTCGAGTTACTAACTCGTGGTTCTGCATGGCTCGATACCGGGACGCATGCCGCATTGTTGCAAGCGAGTCTTTTTATCCAGGTTATTGAAGAACGTCAGGGCCTAAAAATTGCGTGTCTGGAAGAGATTGCATGGCAAATGGGCTATATAGACGACGAACAACTCAATAGGATTGCAACTGAATTGAGTGGATCTACCTACGGCGCTTATTTGATGTCGTTGCAAACAAGCTAGCGGACACGGTTCGAGAAAAAAGCAAAGTGAAATATACGTAACCCTTGGTCGGTTCACCGGCGAGATTTACAACTTAAATTATCGATTGTGACCCAAACAGGAATTTAGAATTAACCAGCGAATCCTCATTACCGGCGGTTGCGGCTTTATCGGCTCTAATTTTATTCGCTTGCTGTTAGAGCATCGACCCGATTGGTCATTAGTCAATCTCGACAGCCTAACCTACTCTGGGAACCTGGAAAATCTTGCAGACGTTTCGGCCCATGCGCGCTATAGCTTTCATAAAGGCGACATAAACAATCGGGAGCTAGTAAATCGACTTGTGCAGCAAAGCGATTGTGTTGTGCACTTCGCCGCAGAAAGTCACGTCGATCGTTCGATAAGTGATCCACGACCATTTATTGAAACTAACGTGCTCGGAACGCAAACTCTGCTCGAAGCCGTTCGCCGCGCCACGAACGTGCGCTTTGTTAACGTCAGTACTGACGAGGTTTATGGTTCGCTCCCGCTCGAGGAACCAGATCTAAAATTCACGGAATCTTCCCCTATCCATGCCAATAGCCCGTACGCTGCAAGCAAGGCTGCAGCCGATCTGTTGGCACTAAGCTATCATCAGACGTTCGCGATCGACGTTGTAGTCACGCGCTGCTCGAACAATTTTGGCGCCTACCAGTTTCCGGAGAAAGTGATCCCATTATTCGTCACGAACCTCATCGATTCGCACAAGCTTCCACTATATGGTGACGGCAAGAACGTCCGAGACTGGCTCCACGTCGATGACCATTGCGAGGCGATTCTAGCGGTGCTTGAACGAGGACGTAGTGGTGAAATTTATAACATTGGCGGGAATAACGAACGCAGCAACCTTGAGCTAACCACGACAATATTAGAAATCATGGGTCGCGGACCAGATATGATCGAACCGGTCGCCGATCGGCTTGGTCACGACCGCCGCTATGCGATTGACGCTAGTAAGATCAGACGCGAGCTTGGTTGGTCTCCAAGTCGTTCCAGTTGGCCAACAGCACTTGAAGCGACGATACAATGGTACATCGACAACGATTCTTGGTGGCGACGGATAAAGGCGCGAAACTGCATAATGTAAACGAATCATCGAAGACAACCGTTCGCTGTATTTAGCAACCGTAGTCCTGCTCAGGTATTGCGTATGTCTCAATGCCATCGCTGCTGTACGATTCTTTGTAAATGCGTTAATTGCCGATCGATCGCGCATCTTTGATGAGTACAGCTATGCTGAAGGCTATCTTAATTGCACAGGTCGTGTTCAAGGACAAAAGCTCGGAAGCAAGCTCGGTAGAATCGTTGGCACGGTTGTCTAGAGTTGAGCGATTTTTCATATGTAATGGAGCTCGGCCAATATGTTTTCTATATCAAGCCAAGATCAGAGTTCATCGCGTTAAATAGGGATCGTCGTTATGAAGGATGCAGGGATACTAGTATCGATACTCATGCCCTGCCTAAATGAGGAAAACACGCTTAAATCGTGTATCGAAGAGGCGAAAGCTGCCCTAGAGGCATCCGACGCAAGTGGCGAGATAATCGTTGCCGATAACGGCAGCACAGATAATTCTATCGCGATTGCCCAGGCGAACGGCGCTCGCGTCGTGCATGTTAAAAATAAAGGCTATGGTAGTGCGCTGATCGAAGGGATCGCTTCTGCGAGAGGCACATTCATACTAATGGGAGACTCCGACAGCAGCTACGATTTCGGAACCCTACCTGCATATTTGGAAGAACTCAAAAAAGGAAATGAGCTGGTGATGGGCTGCCGCTTACCAGCTTGGGGAGGAACGATCGAACCGGGTGCAATGCCTTGGCTGCACCGCTGGATTGGCAATCCTACTTTGTCGTGGATTGGTCGGCTTTTTTTTGACACACCAATAAGAGATTTTCACTGCGGACTACGGGCTTTTAAACGCGATGCAATCAGGGACCTCGACCTTCAATGCACCGGCATGGAGTTCGCGTCAGAAATGGTGGTAAAGTCAATCATCGGCGGCCTCGCAATCTCTCAGATCCCGATCACACTTCGTCCGGATGGGAGGAATCGCGCTCCGCATCTTCGTAGCTGGCGCGATGGATGGCGGCATCTCCGATTTATGCTTCTGTATTCGCCGAAATGGTTGTACCAGTTACCGGGATTGCTTCTGCTCCTAGCTGGCCTTACTGGATTCGTTGCGCTGCAGTTCGGTCCCGTTCAAATTGGGCGTGTCGTGTTCGACACGAACACGCTGCTCGTTAGTTCAGCAGCTATCATTGCAGGTGCGCAATTGTTATTTTTCTCTGTGTATGTGAGAGCGTTTGCGGTGAAAACGGGTTTACTGCCATATGATTCGCGGATTGAAAAGCTGCTCAACAATCCGCTCATCGAATTGGGTGTTGTTTTCGGATTGTTGCTGGCATTGATCGGTTTAGTATTCATCATCGCCGCCTTGCGCTTTTGGAGCACTACCGGTTACGGCCCAATTCCCCACGCAGAAGGCCTTCGGATGGTTATCCCCGGTGTTACCGCTATCTCCTTGGGTGTCATGTTTATATTTTCAGGGTTTGTTCTAGAATTGTTGAACCTCGAAAGAAAAACATCATCAGATATTGCATCTTGACACTGGTAGTCGACTTTTTCGCCGCTAGCCCACGAATTCGTCAGAGCAACCCATGAACGCTGCAAGCAGACGTAAGCAATATATTACTTATTGTATCGTCGGCACGATTATCGGCGTCGTGGCGGTCATCGTGCGTGAATCACTGGAATTTCTCCTGCCGAATGAAAATCCCATCTACTATGGCCTATCTGTCATGATCGTCTACACGGGCGGCATAGTTGCTGGCTACTACGGCCATGGCAAATACACGTTCGGTACTCGCGGCGCCGAAAATTATGACGATCGGTCGCTTCCGATATTCGCTTTAATCGCTGTTTTCGGGATGATTTTAACGGCACTACTCGCAATGCTACTAATGTATGTGTTGGAATTTCGACACCTATTTCAACGCGCCGGCGCGGCAATATCATTTGCTATTGCCGCCGTTACCGTATCAATAGTTACCTACTCGTTAAACGCACATTTTACGTTTAAAGGGCGAGCCCCAAGCGATGGCAACGATGGATAAGTGCGATCACGACAGTCGTATAAAGCCGTCCGTACCGTAATGAAATTGGCTATGAAAAGCGTTGTCGACAAATCTAAGCGAGAATTCAACGCCAATTGAATGCACGAGGCATACGATTTTCACGGGTATCATGAGCTTAATCGGGTCATTACATGAAGTTCTAGTCTTCGATCGCCGCGTGCAAGTGCTAAAGCGGCACCTACTCGAACAGTTACCACGCGCTGGCCGTATTCTTGATGTCGGCTGCGGAGATGGCCTAATCGACAGCCTGTTGATGCAGGCGCGGCCGGACCTAACGGTGGAGGGTATAGATGTTTTTTCGCGGCCCGAACCACACATCCATGTATCTCTTTTTGACGGCACCATAATTCCTTTTTCGGATAATAGTTTTGATGCCGTAATGTTTGTCGATGTACTACACCATACCGTCGACCCAATGTCCCTACTGCGGGAAGCAGCGCGAGTCACAAAGTCCACAATCGTAATCAAAGATCACCTAACGAACGGATTGCTGGCGCGACCGACGCTCCGTTTTATGGATTGGGTCGGTAATACTCCTCACGGTGTCAATTTGCCCTATAACTATTGGCCGGAACAACGCTGGGTGGACGTGTTTTCGCAGATCAATATGAAATTATCCGCATGGCAGAGCGGATTAGCGTTGTACCCGTTTCCAGCAAGCCTAATCTTCGATCGCGACCTACATTTTATAGCCCGATTGAGTGTTTAAGTCAGAACAAAAAAATGAGCTCATCGCGACAAGTAGGACATGAATCTAACGTGCGGGCCAGCTATCGAACCGTACTTCTGTTGGCGCTGATCGTGGCCGCAGCTATTGGACTGCGTGGAATCTTAGTCATTTCAACGGATCATTCACACCTCTTACGGGCAGACGCGTACGAATACTACCGTTACGCCCTTAACCTAAAGCACTGCGGGGTCTATTCTCCGTCTGTTGAGTCAATATTAACCGAATGCGAGCAGACACCAGTAGCTGATAACCACCGACCGCCAGGCTTTCCTCTGCTAATCCTCCCGTTCGCTGAGTGGCCGCCAACACTGGCGATGATGCGAGATATACAATGGGTTCAAGTCACACTCGGCGCATTTTGCGTTGTCCTGACATTCCTCACGTTTCGTAAGCTCGGACAAGGTATCGCCTTTGGATCGGCAATCCTCGTGGCAATTTCACCGCATATGGTCGTCGCGAGCTTAAATTTCCTAACGGAAAATCTATTCTCTTTAACTCTTGTCGTTTTTCTTCTCACTTGCGCACGCTGGAACGATAAGCCAACGTTGCCCCGAGCAACAGCCATTGGTATTGCACTCGCGCTCCCCCTCCTGGTAAGACCGACAACCGTATTTTTAATCTTGGGAGTCGTTCCATTTTGCTTGTGGTCAACGAAAAAACAAAGAGCGAAAACTGCGGTAGCGATCCTAGGGGCATTCTGCCTGTGCTTTGGACCTTGGTACGCAATAAGCAATTTCATTTTGCCGGACCGTAACGTTCCATCACTAGCCTTGATGAGTATTCACAATGGCACATATGTCGATCTGACGGTGGGCGGCGACCCCAATCTTCGTGGAGAGCCCCATAATCACGATCCAACGTTCAAGGAGCGCGACACGTTACCTAAGGTTGTATCTTATTTATTCAAGCGAGTGTCGGAAGACCCATACACTTATATCCGATGGTATTTAATCGGAAAGCCCATAATGTATTTCAGATGGGACGTCGTTGCCGGGTTCGGCGATGTATTTGTCTACCCCGTTGAATATCACGGATATTCGTCAAATTATTGGCTTCATCTTTCTCACTTACTCATGTGGAATTTGCACTGGACTCTAACCGCGTTCGCGGTCATAGGGTGCGTCTTGGCCTGGTTACCGAAACGATTTGTATCAAATCGCAATGAAACGACCGTGTTCATATCTCGAATTGCTGCCCTCATCATTGCTTATTTCATCGCCGCACATATAGTCGGGACCCCGTTGCCGCGGTACGCCGTTCCGATTCGACCCTTAATGTTCGCGCTCGCTTGTTGGAGTGCTGCAACTCTATTTACCTCAGCCCGCAATTTGCTACTTCGGTGAACTAACAGAAGGCGCGCCGAGATAAAGTGCGGATCTCGGCATGGCATCGGCCACGGGCCTGCTACTTAGGCGGTTAACAATGCACGTTGTTCGATATTCACGAAGGTGCGGAAAACGTTAGCCGTACCGTACGGCTTCTTAACCATGAACACACAGAACGGTAAGCGCCAATAGTGTCAGTCCAAATATAGTGGGTCCTGAGTAGAGGGTGTCCAATTGCGAGATGTCCTTGAAGACCACAAAAGCAGCAGCGTGGTAAGTTCTGCATTAAAGTATTTTAGGTGGTCCGAATTGCAGTTTGTAATCCCACAGGCCATCAGAACCATAGGTAACACTTTCTCGAAAAAAGAGGGCGTTTAGCAGCGCCATGGCTTCCCCCAAACAAGTGGAGGCAACGATTCGTTGGCAATCGACATTGAGCAGGTTTTTGCTCAGTTCGATTGCCAAAGTTCCGTCCGCCTTTCAGAGATCGTAAAACTCGCTGCTGTCAGTAGTAGTCGGGTAGTATTTACTGGTGCAGTAATTTGGGCGTACGTTGGCTCATCTAATTCTCGCGGTTGATCAACTGACCCGCCCTCTTTTTCGCTTTACATTCCTCCGTTACGTAAATGTGAATGCTAGAATGACCAACAGCTGAAATCTTGATTTTGAAACGCTCAGATTTTGTGCATATCGACAATTTTCAGCAACAGATTACCACTTTCTAAAAGCCTCAACGAAACAATTTTACTTGCGTTAACGCTTTTTGCTACGCTGCGTCACCTGATAGCAGACGTCGTTGCTTAGGATCAACATGAAAGCTGTGATACTCGCGGGTGGTTTGGGCACACGCATTAGCGAAGAAACCGATTCGAAACCGAAACCAATGGTTTCCATCGGTGGATACCCAATCCTATGGCACATTATGAAGATTTATTCTTCGTATGGTGTAGACGACTTCATCATATGTTGTGGTTACAAAGGGTATGTAATCAAAGAGTATTTCGCCAATTACGCCCTATACATGTCCGACGTTACTATCGACATGCAGAAAAATGAGATCCATGTCTTACAAAATTTTTCCGAACCCTGGAACGTGACCTTAGTCGATACAGGAATCGACACCATGACGGGTGGACGGTTAAAGCGTGTCCAAGCATATCTGAAAGATGACGAAGATTTTTGTTTTACCTATGGCGACGGTGTAACCGATGTAGATATCGGGAAAGTCATCGCATTCCACAAAACACAAAATACGCTTGGGACCGTCGTTGCTAGCAAGCCGCCGGGCAGATTTGGCGCGATAGATATGACGGAGAACTTAGTTACAAGTTTTCGCGAGAAACCCGCTGGCGACGGAAATTTTATCAATGCAGGATTTTTTGTACTGAAGCCGGCTGTCATCGACTATATTTCCGGGGACGATACAATTTGGGAGAAAGATCCACTTGAACGTTTAGCAGCTGAGAATGAACTCTCTGCATACATACATGAAGGTTTCTGGCAATGCATGGATACACTTCGGGACAAGATTCACCTGGAGTCATTATGGAATTCTGGTAACGCGCCTTGGAAACGGTGGCAATGAGGGCGGGATTCTGGAACGGTAAACGAGTTTTAATCACCGGACATACGGGCTTCAAAGGCAGTTGGCTTGCATTATGGCTTCATGAAATGAACGCACATATAATTGGCTGCGCTCTCGCACCCCCGCCGGAGAAGAATCTATATTCTAGTGCTGATGTCGGAAAACTACTTGAATCACATTACATAGATATTCGTGACGGACACGCATTAACCGAGCTATTCAACAACACATCGCCCGATATCGTTTTCCATCTCGCTGCGCAATCGCTTGTACTGCCTTCATACGATGATCCAGTAGGAACATACGAAACAAACGTTATCGGGACGCTGAATGTTTTGGAGGCGATCCGGTTCACACCCTCAATCAACGCAGCGGTAATTGTAACCACCGACAAATGCTATGAGAATCGCGAACGGCTCGAGCCCTACCGGGAATCTGACAGTTTAGGTGGTCATGATCCTTATAGCAGCAGTAAAGCATGTGCAGAAATCTTAGTTGCTTCGTATAGAAAATCGTACTTTTCTAATTCCGCCGATGAGAGAAAAAATACACTAATAGCGACTGCACGTGCAGGCAACGTGGTTGGAGGGGGTGACTGGTCTCCTAACCGTCTACTTCCCGATTTGATGAGAGCGATTGAACGAGGCGAAGACATCGTTCTTCGAAACCCAAGTTCAGTACGTCCATGGCAACACGTACTTGAGTCACTTGCCGGGTATCTATTGTTGGCAGAGCACTTGGGGCAGGGAAAAAAAGGATTCGATAGGAGCTGGAATTTCGGGCCAGATGAGCGTGACGTTAGGACTGTAGAATGGGTTGCCGAGCGCATAGTGGATCTGTCCGGCACATCAAGCACATTGACGGTTAATCCTGAGCCTGGGGTACACGAAGCTACAATTCTGAAACTCGATAGCAGCGACGCAAAAAAGCTTCTCGGCTGGAATCCCAAATGGCACATTGACGAAACAATTCAAAAAGTCAGCGACTGGTACGGGAATGAGCGCGGTGGAAGTAATGCGCAATTGTTGTGTCGCGATCAAATACGAGAGTACGCTGGTTGAATGGACTTTCAGACTACATCGATTCAGGATTTACAAATACTTGAAATGGACTATATCTCTGATGAACGGGGTAGCTTCTATAGACTATTTTGCGACCGCGAGCTTCAGGAAGTTCTAGATGGGAAGACGATTGTTCAAATTAACCATTCGATGACAACAACGCCTGGCAGCATTCGGGGCTTGCATTTCCAATACCCCCCGTCTTCAGAAATTAAAATTGTAAGATGTATTAGAGGCGCGGTGTTCGACGTTGCCCTAGACCTTCGCTCTAATTCGAACAGTATGCTACGTTGGCACGGGGAGCGATTATCGGCCGATGACAATTTAGCATTGATAATTCCGCAAGGGTTTGCCCACGGATTTCAATCCTTAGAACCTAATTCTGAACTACTATATTTACATTCCGCCCACTACGATCCCGGCGCGGAAGGTGGCGTACGCTATAACGATCCGAGTGTAGCGATAGAATGGCCAATCGAAATTTCCAACGTGTCTGAGCGCGACCGATCTCATCCACTAATCAAAGCGGACTTTGCTGGAATTTCCTTATGACGGCGGAGTCCATACAAGGACTGCAACCGCAATGTCGGCATTGCTCAAAACAACTGACTGTAAAATTTCTAGATCTCGGGTTCGCACCACCGTCGAACGCATATCTGTCTGTACAGGCCCTCGACGAACCGGAACTGTACTATCCTTTAAGGCTGTATGTATGCGAGGGCTGCTGGTTAGTTCAGACTCAGGATTTCGCACGGGCGAACGAGCTCTTTAGCGCGGATTACGCGTACTTTTCGTCGGTATCGTCTGGCTGGCTAAAACACGCTGGAGATTATTCCCGAATGATCGTAGATCGTCTTCAGTTGAGTTCGTCCAATCACGTTATCGAGGTTGCGAGTAACGACGGATACTTGCTAAGGAATTTTATCGACCTAGGTATACCGTGCCTCGGCATCGAGCCAACTGAATCGACGGCCGCAGCTGCGCGAAAGCTCGGTGTCGAAACGATTACAGAGTTCTTTGGCGAGGAATTCGCGCGCGGACTTGCTCAATCACGAGGCGGCGCGGATCTGTTGATCGGCAACAACGTATTCGCGCATGTACCAGACATATTAGATTTCGCCAAAGGTATCGCAACCACCCTCAATGAAAATGGGGTGGTGACATTAGAGTTTCCACACTTGCTAAAGCTCATAGACGGGATGCAATTTGACACCGTTTATCACGAGCATTTTTCTTACCTCAGCTTAACAAGCGTTCAATTGATTTTTGCCAATGCCGGATTACGGATATTCGACGTCGATGAACTAGCCACCCATGGCGGCAGTTTACGCATCTACGGCTGTTTACCCGATGCTTCACATGTGGAAACCCCTGCTATTGGGCGAATTATCGAAACAGAACGGCGTTGTGGACTTCAATCAATCGACGCCTATACTGGGTTTCAATCACGAGTGGACACGATAAAATTTGAGTTTCTACAGTTCCTGTTGGACGCAAAACGGGCCAACAAAACCATCGTAGGATACGGCGCCGCGGCAAAAGGAAATACATTACTCAACTTCGCTGGCGTAAAGGCCGATTTGATATCAACGATTTGTGACGCTGCGCCATCAAAACAAGGCATGTATTTACCTGGCAATCACATCTTTATTTCCCCGCCGTCCGTCATTGAGGAATTGAAGCCAGATTATCTACTAGTTTTTCCATGGAATATCGTTGACGAAATCCAACAACGCTGCGCTTATATTCGTGAGTGGGATTCGAAATTTGTAACCGCGATCCCTGAAATCCGCGTGTTCTAGTCATTAATGGAAATTCTGTTACTCGCGGGTGTAGGCTACGA
The DNA here is from genome assembly GCA_021773835.1 of Gammaproteobacteria bacterium. Taxonomy (GTDB): domain Bacteria; phylum Pseudomonadota; class Gammaproteobacteria; genus UBA11873. The sequence goes on along the minus strand of JAJFJQ010000035.1, from coordinate 171,414 downwards.
TACGACCGGGCGGACCTTGTAAACTGGTTGAGGGAGGGGGCTTGAAATTTCAGTTCATCGACAACGCTTGCTCGATCATCGAGTATGACAGGTATAGAATTCTAACCGACCCGTGGCTCACCGACGGCGCGTTTGAAGGGTCGTGGTATCACTACCCTCCTATTAAGACAAAACCCGAGGACTTGGTTGGCGTCGATGCAATTTACATCAGCCACCTTCACCCAGATCACTACGATCCTGCAAGTCTAATCCCCTTCCCTAAAGATGTTCCAATTATCGTATTGGATCACGGCGCAAACTTTCTCCATAGACTCCTAAATACACTCGGCTTCACTAACTTGGTACCGATTAAAGATTCAGAAACGAAAAAAGTCGGCCCACTAGAACTGACCATGTATGGTCCTTTTGCGCCTGACATTTTCCATCGGGCGGAGATCGGCAATATCATCGATAGCTCAGTGGTTGTTGAAGCGGGAAAGCGCTCTCTTTTCAACGGGAATGACAATAACCCGTCACTGGATGGCGCCCGTCGTCTGCGAGACCGGCACGGAGGATTCACATTGGCGCTCGTGAAATATAACGCGGCCAGTCCGTTTCCGACCTGCTTCATGAACTTTTCAGAAATCGATCGCCTGAAGGAAGCCGACCGCATTCGAAATCGAAACCTCGAATATCTCACCGAATTGACTGAGATATTAGCACCGGAATTTCTGATGCCATTTGCTGGTTCGTTCGTTCTCGCAGGTGGTCAGGCGAAAAAGAATCAATGTTTGGGAACCTGTAGTTGGGATCGCGCCGCCGAGTACGTCGCCAACAAGCTACCTAAGCAAAAGACGCTGGTCATGAGCGAAGGTCAAGTGTTCGATTTCGAATCTAAATCGATCACGAACGGAGCGTATGTACAACCCGATTGGGCGGGTCAAAACGAATACGTCGAACAAAACCTATTGGATATACCGTACCCCTTCGAATCGGATCCCATGAGCGAGTGCACCACATTTTTGCGGACAAACCTCCCGCTCGCGCGTTCGCAATTGTGGGACATTCAAACAAAGAATAACTGGACGTTGGACTACAACATCTATCTCTCATTTCAACAGGACACCTATGAATTTTCCTTTTCAAAGCCCGAAGGGCGATTGGTAGGGGATAGCCCGACCTACACGCCTCCTTACCTGCGGTGCGAAATGGATCCGCGTCTGCTTAAGCGCATTCTTCAGGGTGACGCTCACTGGAATAACGCCGAAATTGGATGTCACATCGATTTCTTTCGAGAACCCAATATCTACTATCCAGACGTTCATGTGATGTTGTGTTTTCTTAAACTACCAAGAAGCGCCAAGAACGCCACGACTGCTAAGCGCTAACGCAGCGACACCTTGTGATAGGGCTAGTGTTGCATTAGAAACTGGGACGAAGACGAATGCCGGGTGCCAGGGCAGCCGGCCCCCAGCGCATGGCATCTAACGCCGGCTTTGCTATAGTTTTCTTGCTATTTCAACCTACGCAAGACGATTGACTTTTTTCGTTGGTGTTTAACTGCCCTTCACGATGTAGCCTCCAGGAGACGAACAGTACGGGAGCTTTTGTATTCGGGGCATTTGATCCGAAAAGTATTCTTCGACGGCCTGACTTGCCCCTGGCCAGTCCTTAATACCGTATTCGTCAAGTACGATAAGTCCGCCTTCGACGACTAGCGGATAAAATGCCTTAAGAGCCGCTATAGTTGGTTCGTACAGATCAACATCAAGATGTAACAACGATATTCGAGTTCCGGGATTTTCGGATACATACTTGGATGCGCTTTGTGCAAGATCGCCGGCGACGAGCTCAATTCTCGTAGCGCGAGGTAGAAAGCTATCCTCGTGGAATATATCAATGTGCTTTAAAAGTTCCGGATAATAGTCGCCCGCGTTCCACCCCCCGATCGTTTTTGCACGGTCCTGCTGCTCTGCTCCGTCCTTCGAGTGGAAAGAAACAAAACCTTCGAAGTTATCAAATCCAATCACTTTTCGCAGACGATCTCCTGGATGGAATATTTCCAACAACTTAGCCCAGGTAAATAGTCCACTACCGCGGTAAACACCACACTCGAATATGGATCCGGGTAAGTCCGCAACTTGCTTATAGAGTTCGTAATGCGCGAGGAATCTCGTCAGATGTATCCGTCTCGCGTAAACGGGAAAAGATTCCAGGACATCTTGTATTGGCCTTTCGAATTCCTTGACTATGACATCAAGCCGATCGGATATGTCTTCGTCGTGGGGATAAACGCTTCCCTTACGCTCGCTCTTGGGACCCTTCGAAATTTCACGCTTCGACATATTTAGTACCTTGATAATTCGACGACAGGAAAGAGCAAGAGAATCCAGCAGCGCACATTCTATCAATGTCTCCGAAGCATGACCAAGGTGCATTGGAGCACGATCATAAGGTCGATGTGGCCTTACTCAACAGCGGTAAGATCTCATCATCGCTTGTCATGAGAACTTCCGACGGTCGATTGCAACTTCACCTCCCTGGCGCGGGCAGGTTGACGAGTTCGAAGCGCTGTTTCATGAATTTAATATGCCCAAAATAACGTGCCACGCGTGCGTTGTTAGTAGCGCGCAATCTCAATCGTTCAATATGATCATTTTTGCCTCACTCGAGCCGGGTTTCCATAGCAAACCGTATTGTGTGGGACGTTTCTGGTCACAACGCTGCCGGCACCGACAATACTGTTCCGTCCGATATGGAGTTTCGGCAGTACAACCGCACCCGTTCCGATAAACGAGTAATCACCCACTTCGACCGAACCAGCGAGAGACGCGCCAGGCCCAATATGGACACCGATACCTAATTGACATTCATGGTCGACCACGCAGCCGGTGTTCAGCAGTGAATAACGACCTAGAACGGCTCTTGCTCCAAGGGTTGCGTTGGCCATGACTTGGCATCCCTCGCCAACTTTAGCACTTCGAGCTATATACGCCCGGGGGTGTACGATCTTGACGGGGTACAAATTATAACTTTGGAGCAGAGTGGATATTTCAAAACGGTCCTTCCCTTTATCACCACCGATAGCCACGATAAACCCCAAGGCCTCGCCTTGGTAACTTGACAGAAATCGATTTAGCCCTTCCTCCTGATGATAAGTCTGCGCACCTTCGATCTGCGCTTTAACAGACGAGTCGTTATCGATAACTGCCTTTATTTCATATCCTAAATCTTTAATAAATTCGTCAATAACAACGAGTTGTCCGGTGCCCCCCCATACGACTACGGGTTTCATCTTAATAATCCGTCTTGTATGACACTGGATACCCTGTCCAGCTGGGCAATCGAAAGATCATGATAGCTCGGAAGGTTGATCGCGCGCGCCGGTATATCCCAGGCGTTAGTGTTCTGCAGAACGTCTTCGAACATATCTAGCGCACTCAATGGCCAAAAAAATACCCTCGCATCAATGTTTTCCTTACTGAAGGCATCCATCGCCGCTTCCCGGGAAATGCCCAGCGCCTTATCGAATACCACAGTTGGCATCCAATAACTATTTTTATTCCCTTCTTGCTCGGGGTTCATATGGATACCATCGATTCCACCTAAGTGCTGATGGTAATAGGCAAAAATCTCTCGTTTACGAGTAATTAATTCTTCAATCCGCTCCATCTGAGCACATCCGATTGCAGCCTGTATGTTGGATAGTTTGTATTTAAATCCGATCATATCGGGCCAAAATTGTTTCGTTTGGGAACTCGAGCGTCCGTGATTGCTTAAAACCGAAACAGTGTCGTAGAGATCTTCGTCGTTAGTAATGAACATGCCACCTTCGCCGGTTGTAATGGCCTTGGTGCCATGAAAAGAAAAAGTACCGAACCTACCCATAGTGCCGGTATGTTTCTGATTCCAGAATGAACCGAGGGCTTCAGCCGAATCTTCAATTATCGGCAGTCCATACTTTTCACCGATATCGAGTAGGCGATCCATCTCACACAGATTGCCATACAGGTGGACCGCTATTATCCCTTTAGTATTCGGTGTAATAGCGGCTTCAATCTTGTCAGGATCGATGCACCAACTATCAGGCAGAATATCAACAAGGACTGGTTTGGCGCCAAGATATGTAATGGGTGCGGCCGTAGCTATCCAATTGGTGTCAGCAAGGATTACCTCATCGCCAGGCCCGATCCCCAAAGCCGCCATTCCCAGATGCAATGCGCCAGTGCAACTGGAGGTCGATATAGCGTATTTTGCCCCCGTGTATTGCTTGAACATTTCCTCAAAGCGACCAATGTACTCATAACACTTTTCCCCCCAACCATTTCTTGCCGCGTCACTTGCAAAGTCCACTTCACGGTCAGTTACGGAAGGTTTGGTGTAATGTATTCGCTCTTTCATTGGCTCCACACCTCAGAAATAACTGCCGCATGTCGGTACTCGTTTCTGCCCCTTGGGTGTCTGTGGGGCCGCAGTTTTTGAATATTCATCGTTACACTTCCGCTTCGGGTCTTCCTTCAATTACCACACACGACTTCACTAGCAAGAATTAATGTGATGTTTCCGATCTCCACTCGAGTGGGCTACGGAAAACAATCATAGATTCGCGTCTCACTGCAGAAAACCGAAACCGCATCGAACTTATACCGCAGCCGAAGCCAGGCTTGCAGTAGCTATGCCCGGGACCTGCGCGACCCGTCGCTTATTTCAAGCATACAAAGCGCAGATCCGATCCCATTGTGAGAAACATCAGTTTATTGCGCTTGTAAAATCTTAGATTTCGCCTATAAAGTACTGATTAAGTATAGTCTTCTCAGTATTAGATGTCTCAATGTAAGGCAGTAATCGCCTTCTGTGGTACCGAGCCGACGTGCGTAATTACTGCGGTAGTACAACGGCTATCTACGCAGGACCGCTAATTTAAATTTCGAGGAAACAGCATGGCTGAAAATTTTAACGACGAACGCAACGCGTCAATTTCGACCTATCGATCGAGTGCGAGCCTGCAAGCAGCCGCGGCGGCATTTCTCGATGAATCAGTTACCGCGCGGTACTCATACAATTTTGATTGGTTAGGGCGCCCCATAATTCAGTACCCTCAGGATATTGTGGCTGTCCAAGAATTAATTTGGACGGTCAAACCTGATCTGGTAATCGAAACCGGTATTGCACATGGGGGCTCAGTCATTTTTACGGCCTCGATGCTAGCGCTCCTAGACTACAGTGACGCGGTTGCGGCGGGCGAATCCTTGGATCCTAATCAGCCTAAACGTAAAGTGCTCGCGATAGACATCGATATTCGGTCTCATAATCGACGCGAGATAGAAAGACACCCCATGTTTAGTCGAATTGACCTGATTGAGGGTTCTTCGATTAGCCCTGACACTGTGGCGAAGGTTCAGGAACTGTCGAAACCGTTCAACACTGTCCTCGTAATGCTCGATTCGAATCACACGCACGACCACGTACTCGGGGAGTTGGAGGCTTACGCACCCCTCGTCAGCTCAGGGAGTTATTGCATCGTTTTCGACACGTTGATCGAGGATCTGTCGGATTCATTTTTCGACGATCGCCCATGGGGAGTCGGAAACAATGCGAAGACAGCCGTAATTCAATACCTAAAAACCTTAGATGACGGCGCAACCTTAGCGAGTGACGGGAACATTCTGAAACTCCAAATAGCAAACCACATTGAAGACAAGCTGCTGCTGACAACCGCGCCGTCCGGGTATCTCAAGCGCGTTTAACATTTAGATGCCCACCCTCAAACAAAATGTCATCGCAAATTACATAGGAGGCACATGGACAATATTGATGGGTATCGCGTTTGTACCCGTCTATATTAGATATCTCGGAATCGAAGCCTATGGCCTAATTGGCGTGTACGTCACCATGCAAGCATGGATAGCATTGTTGGACATGGGCATGACCCCTACCATCAATAGAGAAATGGCGAAGTATAGAGCTGGCGATTACGACAACGTGTCAGTACGGCGCCTGCTTCGCACGCTCGAATCGATCTACATCGTCATCGTTGGAATTATCATTTGCGGAACACTCGTGTTCGCAGCCCCACTTGCCGGCTCATGGCTAAAAGTGGAGAAGCTATCCATATCATCAGTAGAAACAGCGATCGTAATCATGGGGTTTATTATCGCCACCCGATGGTTTATGACCTTGTATCGGGGCGCGATCATGGGCCTACAAGAACAGGTGTGGCTCAATAAGTGCATCGTGTTTTTCGCAACCGTACGTGGCCTTGGGGTCATTCCATTTATCATTCTTGTGTCACCCACGATCGAAGCATTCTTCGCATTTCAAGCGGTTACCGCGGTCGCCGAATTAATTGTAGTCAGATATAAAACCTACCTGTTGATCCCGAAATCAAACGAACGGATCTATTTTGATATTCAGATATTAAAACGCGTATGGAATTTCGCGTTTGGCGTGTTCAGCGTAAATATTTTAGCAACGGTATTAGTGCAGGCAGATAAGGTATTTATTTCCCTTTTGCTCCCGTTGCAATATTTAGGGTTCTATACGCTTGCGACTTCCGTTTGCGGCGCACTGACTTCTCTCAGCGCCCCGACGATAAACGGAGCGTATCCGAAAATGACGGAATTAATTGCGAAAAACGAGATAGAGCTGTTAGCGCAAACCTACCACAAGTTAGCCCAGCTACTAGCCATCATTCTCGTATCATCCGGAGCGATCATTTCAATTTACGCAGCCGAGCTATTGATGCTGTGGACGCAAGACGAAACAACCGCGATAGCTAGTGCGAGCGTTCTGACAGTATATGCAATAGGTACCGTACTAAATGGGTTAATGGGACTGCCGTATGTTTTACAGCTTTCCTACGGCCATACTCGATTAACAATCATGTTGAATTCCGCACTCGTCGTCATCCTGATCCCACTAATGTATTGGGGTGTGACAAGTTTTGGGATGATTGGTGCTGCGTACGTTTGGGTACTACTAAACACAATATACATACTCGTCGGCGTTCCACTGATGCATCGGAAATTTTTGTCACAGGAAAAGATGCGATGGTATTTACATGCGTTTATTTTGCCGGTCGTTTCTGTTGTTGTCCCATGCCTTGCAATTAGATGGTACGTTGGTCAGCCAGATTACGCGGAACAAATTCAAAATTTCCTCGTAATTTTCATCGCCGCCATTATCGCAGGCTTTATAGCGATGCTAAGCACCCCCTTGGGTAGAAATAAGCTCTCAGAAATACGATTTTAGTTGTGCAGCTCGTGAAAAAATAATGATTCGACAACCCGGCTTCGATAGGGCGTATACAAATTGGCTGGATTAATAACGACCTTGGCGATATCGCGAATTCGAACTCAGGCATCATGAAATTTTGCGTAACCAAATGCTCCCGCCAGTATTTTTCAGCGGTTTAGAAAAACAATTGGTGAGTTGATCTGGAAAGCATTCCGCGATGTACGAATTAAAGTAAAGAATCTCGAACGCTTGGTTATATTCCAGGAACGCACGTAGGAAGTAGGCCTCATTCCATGAAATACCTTGCATAAGCCAATCTTCTGGGTACTCGAACGGCCACAAGATATCATGAAAATGGACGATAACGCCGGGCTTCAAGGCGGGTAGGATGTTTAAAATAATGTGCGTTACGTCGCTTCCAACCTTCACGATGTGCGACGAATCGATGAATAGCACGTCGTTACTATCTAGCGCATTGAAAATCTCAATCGAAACCTGTTGAACTGGTTCTTCAATCAGGCGGCACTTGTCTTTATCGTTGCCTGACAATAACCCGAGTAGACGTTCACTAAACGGTTCAATAAACGTCAAATCGATCTCGTTACCAAAGAACTCGTCATTGATGTCGAGAATTAGCGCGGAAGAAAATCCGGAGCCGACTTCGATAAGCTGTTTCGGTTTGAAATGGCGCAATAAACTGAAAAGGATTACTGCATCTCCATCTCCAAAGTAGGGGTTATCTGAATAGTATCTCACCGAAGGAGACTGCCGCTCGTGAAGCGCATCACCTGCACCGTATTGCCGAAAGTTCTCTAATAATTCCAGCTGCTGAACTGATCTTAGTTCGATAGCAGGGAGTGTCGTCGCTTTGTGAAATATACTTCCGGCGTTCTCCGCGACATGTTTCAAATTCGGTAACGGTGAATAGAAGTGACCTGGAGGGGAAAACGTAAGGGTTTTTAAGCATTTATTTACGCTGATGGAATAGATCATATGTACGAATCGAGCTATGGCGTTTAGCATCGGCACAGAATTGACCAGCGATTTAAGCTTAGCAATGCCCATATTTGCTTCCTTAGTCCAGGCCGAACTGATCGAGGATGCGACTCACAATCTGAACGCTCGCTGTTCCATCCCCGTACGGATTGATTTTTGCGGTCATCGCCTTATACGTCGATTTATCATCGAGTAGCAAAGACGCCTCTGCGACAATATCATCAGCATCCATTCCAACTATTTTAACTGTTCCGGCCTCAACTCCTTCCTGACGCTCTGTAAGCTTACGCAGTACGAGAACCGGTTTACCGAGGCTAGGAGCCTCTTCTTGCAGTCCGCCTGAATCGGTCAGCACCATGTAAGAATTCTTCATCAAGTGAACAAGTGGCATGTAATCCAATGGTTCAATAAGATTCACGTTATCAATGCCCGACAAAATGCTATTCACGACCTTCCGGACATTTGGGTTTCGGTGCACCGGATATACAAGAACGATTTCCTCTCGATATTTCTCTGCAAGTCGTCGCAACCCAAGACACATGGACTCAAACGGCTCGCCGAAACTTTCGCGACGATGGGCAGTGACCAGAATTATTCGTTTGGAGTCGAATGGCAGGGATTCCAGCGCCGTTCCGGAAAAACTAAAAGGACGATTTGAGATATCAAGTAGTGCGTCGATCACCGTGTTTCCGGTAACCGCAACGTGGTCTTCTGCAATTCCTTCCTTGACCAGATTCCGTTTCGCCGCATCTGTGTGCGCAAAGAATAGGTCCGACACCGAGTCGATAATCTTTCTGTTCGACTCTTCCGGGTACGGATGAAATTTATCAAATGTGCGTAACCCCGCTTCCACATGACCAATTTTCACCCCTGAATAAAAGGCCGCCAATGCAGCAGCCATAGAGGTCGTTGTATCTCCCTGCACCAATAGCAGATCGAATTCTTCCTCACGTAGGATATGGGAGATCTCTTGTAGTACCGCGACCGTGATATGTTCGAGCGTCTGGTTATCTCTCATTAAGTCGAGGTTATGATCGACTCGAATACCAAAAAGATCGATAAGTGGCGCAACCATGTCTTTATGCTGACCGGTGAGACAGTTGCGGTTTTTAATGAAATTTGGACGCCTTTCCAGCTCAGCAATTAGCGGTGCCATCTTGATCGTCTCCGGACGAGTGCCGAAGACCGTGAGTATATTAATCATTGGCGCCTTCATTTATTTTTTCGGCTCGTCATGAGCGCAGCATACCTTCATGCCAGAAATCCACTGTATGCGTAGCTTTTTCGTCCTCGTTTTATCAATTAGCAACGCGCGCCACGGTCTACGAATGTTTCTCAAAAACTTCGTACTCCAGTCAACCCTACGTTGTGCAACCCGAGCCGTCGGGCTATTACATTTCGAGCCGTTTAAAATGCGGCTTTTCAAATTATTTCTCTTCCGAAAAATATTTGGCGAGCACCACGACACCAGAAACTAGCCTGAGCGTAGATATGCTTTATCGGGATCAAGGAAATTATAATCAGATTTCTGAAGATACCGTCTGTGTATCGCAGATAATAACGATAGTACCTCAACGGGTGAACTCGGTAGAGCATCTTTTGCAATCCCTTCCATTTCTTCGAATATGCCGCGCCGAGATTCTGATCGTGAACACGATATCTCTGATAGGTGTCTGCTGTCGTTCTAAGGTTGCCATACTTCACCAATTCGTAAACGAATAAAGCATCAGGATAATAATCGATATACAAGGTGCTCAAGTCTGCTCGACATAGTTTCTCGCGATGGAAAAGACAAAACGCATAATGACTGCGATAGTCTGTTTCATTACGCATAAAACAGCTTATAAACTGATGTCTTCTTAAATCGGGGGCCTTCTTTTCCGCTATGACCGCATCTCCACGCTGTAGCTTTATAAGCCCGCGGATACCAATATCATCGTCCCTTAGACTATCCAACAATACCCGCAGCCAATTGACATCCCATACATCATCATGAGCTGCCCACATAAAAAAGGCACCATTCGCTTTGTTTAATACAAATTCGAAATTTTTCGCCGGGCCAATATTACATTGCTGCTGATACAGGGATATCCTCGGGTCATTCGCAATGTAGCTTTCAACAATAGCGACGGATGAATCCGTCGAGCCGTTGTCGGAGACAATAATTTCAAAGTCTTCAAATGATTGAGACAGCAACGAGTCCAATGCTTCTTTAATGAAATTTTGCCCGTTATACAGCGGCAGTCCGATACTAACGGTAGGGACAGACGCATTCCCAGTCGTATCCGTAGTCATAGGTCGTTGTTGTTCAAATCCGTCATTGACCAGTTGCGTACATTTCGCGAAGGTGGTTTAAGGCCAGACGCGCTACGTCCGGCCAAATATGGTTTTCAGGAATCGTCAATTGTATTGGATTTTTCACGGCCGTCTTGATGCACTCGCTGAGGCTCTTAGGATCTCCGGGTTTTGCCGTACTTTCGACAAACGCCGCATCATCGACAAAATTATTCAACAAATTCGGCGTCCTCGTCGCGGCAATTGGACGATCAACCGCGATGTATTCAATAATTTTGTTTGACGCTCCTGCATCCATAATGGCTGAGCGCCGATAGGGCAAGGCTAATAAATCACAACACGCGAGTACGGTAGGCATTTGCTGATACGGTACATTACCCAAGTAGTTAACATATGGGCGCCGCAAGTCGACCTCATCGTTGTTTTGACCGGCGATTAACAACCCGATGTCCATACCCTGGTCGATTAATAGTGAAACCGCCGCCATAAGATCGTCAACGCCTCTGTCAGGCTCCATACTGCCAAAATACCCGACGAGTAATTTTTCATCGCCCAAACCCATTTCGCGACGACAACGGACTTTATCCATTGGTTTAAAGTGCTGTATGTCGATGCCATTTGGAACGACGAGATCGGTGGTTCGACGGCCACCCAAATATTCGGCCACCGCGCCGCTGGCAAACAGGCAACAATCTGCTTTTGCTCGTAGGAATTTCAAAGGATCCCAACCAGGAGGGCGCCAATACCCAGCAAACTCGTCGTAGCGATCATAAATATCGAATACGAATTTAACGCATAACAATTTCGCGAGTAACCAAGCCAACAATCCGATATAGCAATCGCCACTCGCGACGATTATTCGAGGCTTTGATACTCGCCGAAACACGAAACTCAGGAACTGCTTGAAAAAACCCCAACTTCCGATTGGCGTAGAAGTTACGAGCAACCCATCCTCTAAAGTTCGTACGCCCTCACGACCGTGGTAGTCCAGCAACCATAACTGAGTTTCGCTTCCCATTTGTTGCCAGTAATAAGGTAGTTGATAGATCCGCCCGTAACGCTCCAATAATGCATCACGATTCGTATAGAAACGTTTCCCGATGAATAATATGTTCATAGCTAATACGGCAGGGAAGATCTACTCGACCCCGCGAAAGTTAAACAAATCGACCAGCACGGGTGACTATTTGCCGACAAAAATACACTGTGACTGGATCGACATATAGCGTCCGGCTGCATACAACGACGGAGATTTAATGCCGCATGATAAGCTGCTGATCGCATGGCTAGATCTCGGGTGCATGTGCTACATAATAAGGAATTCGAATCGGTTGCGCTCGAATTATCCCACCCCGCTTCCATTTGTCGGTGAATGCGGCGACTGAATTTACGCTAATTTAATTTGATATATTCCGACAACCGAAGGCTGCTTTCGTAAAGAGTCCACTATGAATTTGAATGTTCCCACGATTTTGTCGTTTAAAGCATGGAGCGCAACAGAATATACGAGCTGGTCTACGCAGTACAAAAGCTCAACCGAACGGAAATTTTCGAATGCGATATATTTTAGGTTCACAGCATTCCGCTTCGCCCGGTCATTTATTGCGCGGCATTTTCTAGGCCACCTTACAGAGTTTGACGTCCGTTTGTTAAGTAGCTAGAGCAGGTTCACTCCATGATTCATACGTTTATCGGTACCAAAGCACAACTAATAAAAATGGCTCCGATCATGCGTCGACTACAGCAACGGGGAATCGACTACAACTTCATTTTCAGTGGACAACATCAAGCCACGATCGATGACATTCGAGCAGAATTTGGACTCAAAGAACCCGACATTAAGCTCTATACAGGACCCGATATTACTGGCATCGTCCAAATGTTGGGCTGGGGCATGCGAATCGTTTTGTTTACGCTTTGGCACCGTAGTGAGGTGTGGCAAGGGGATAAGGACGGCATTGTCTTGAACCATGGAGACACATTTTCGACGCTACTGGGTACCATCCTCGCCCGTATTTCAGGTTTACGGTCCGCGCACGTAGAGTCAGGTCTAAGATCATTTAACCTATTTCACCCTTTTCCAGAAGAGCTTACTCGTAGACTGACGTTCTTACTGTCTAACATATATTTCGCGCCGGGAGAATGGGCGCTTAAGAATCTTAAGCGCTACCGCGGCAAGAAAATAAACACGCATTTCAACACGCTCCTCGATGCTCTTAGGGCCTCTAAAGTCGCGATCGACAACGCGGATGTGGAAATTCCCAGTTATTCCTACGGAATTGCGTCAATTCATCGGTTTGAAAATATTTTTTCCAGAAACCAACTGAATAAAATTACCGAAATTCTTATTGATATTAGTAGTCAAGAAAAACTTCTCCTAATATTACACAAACCCACCCTTAAAAAGCTCAAAGAATTCGACCTGCTAAATAAACTCGATAGTTGCACGACTATCGAGCTGCGGCCACGCTACAGTTACTTCCAGTTTATTAAGCTCGTAAAAAATGCTCGCTTCGTTATTACCGACGGTGGGAGTAACCAGGAGGAATGTTACTACTTGGGCAAACCGTGCCTGATCCTAAGAAAAGCAACGGAGCGAAATGAAGGGCTTGGGCTCAACGCGTGTGTTAGTGACTATAAGCGCCCAGTTATCGATAACTTTTTCAAATCCATCGACCAATTCGAACATCCCGAAATTTCGAATGATATATCGCCTACCGATATAATTATCGACTTCCTCACTGATGCGCATTCCAGTAATTGAACCGCGAATCTAATTGATTCGATAACCACTCGCGACGGCTCGATGAATTGCCGACGCTTGCTACTAGGGCGTCGGTGTCACCAGGTCGATCAGATACATTAGATAGAGCGGTGACTGACCATAACGATCGACGTCATAATATTGTCGCAATAGCGAAGCCGATGCTGCTTGATCTCCAACGAGGTAATTGCTTGCAAGCGAAGCGCCTAGGACATAATGATGCTCGTAAGCCTCGAGCGCGGTAGTACTTCCCAGAATTTTTTGGCCATAAATGACAACATCGTTAAGGTCGCCTTTACCAATTGCTCGGTGTAGAAGTAACCAATTTTTCTGTTCCGTGGTGAGGTTTGGTGTCGCGCAGGTGTCCATTAGCGAATCCCAAAATATTGACAACTCGGCCTCTGATAGATACGGATTGATTGTTTCCGCGATCGTAAACAACGAATCCTTGAGGGTACCGTCTTGAGCCGACGATTGTTGGCAATCAAGTAGTTGATCGCTTAGCCTGCGGAACGAGAATATTAATTTATTATTTCGCGTTTCCGCTACAGCGTGCTCAACAACTTGGCGAGCGACAAGATTTTTTTCATATACCGTGAAAAACTTTCCTGCTCGGCTCAATTGTTCTATTGGGTGCTTTCGGTTAACCCAAAATAACAACGGTAATGGAGATGTATGCAGCGAACGAATTTCCGTGGCGTGTTCGCGCTTATAGAAACTAACCGGCGACTGGTAGCTTAGGAAGGGAAAGTAGTCTGAATTTACCGGTGCGGCAGCTTTTCGAAGAAACCTGCCTAAATTTTTTCTGTTCCCAACATAACGGATCGCTAGGTCATCGATCGTATCGATTCCGACACGGGTTAATTCGCGTTCCATACCGATCTGATTAAACACCGACGAATCGAGGTTACGAAGACCTTCATCACCGCTCGCTACAATCAGAATATTGGCGTCATCGGTATTGTAAATACGATAGTCTACGAATACGGCGTCTAAAGCCTTAATCACAGATCCTATATTGTTGATATTTGTCTCATAGAGTTGCAGCCATTGGACGAACACTCCTCCGGCGCTAAGGTGGTTTGAAACATGTTCATAAAACTCTTGCGTAAACAACGAGGCGACACCACTAACCCAAGGGTTCGATGGTTCGGAAACTATAACGTCGTATTGTTTGCGATGGTTCGAAAAAAATGATTTTGCATCATCAATATAGATGTGGCTACGCGCATCATTGAATGTACGTTCAACGCTTGCGCCAAAATAACGCGCACCCGTGACCATCGCTTGCTCTATCTCGATAGTATCAACCCGCTCGATGGTGTTACTTGCTAGTAGCGCATGAGTGGTTAGCCCTGAACCCATACCAATGTTGGCTACTTCACGGGCACCCGGATTGAACATTAACGGTAATGCCGCGGCCATAACCATCGTAATTTCATCACTCGAGTATGGCTCGCTTAACGGATTGATCAGCGCATCGGTCTTGCCATTAGTACGAATACTGGTAACGCCGTTTGATTGTTGTATGACTGCGACGGTGGCAGTTTTACCATCTTGATAAAAGACGGGTTTTTCTATGCTCCGTAATGCAGCACTACCGAATCGGTACACGCCGGACGATAGTACAGCCTGATCGAATGTCGTTAGGCTCAATATCGCGACCCCCCCAAGAGTCGCGATGGCGGGCAACGCGCTCTTCCACACCGCGCTCTCCCGGTCACGGAATTTGGCTAAAAGTACATAGCCAGCGAAAACATCGACGAGACCGCCAGTTACGATCAAGCCTTTGACTCCGATCAGTGGCATCAATGCATTGATGGCTATGGTAATCCCGATTATTGCGCCTAAGGTGTTAGCAGCGTAGACGCGACCAATAGCCCCCTCACTGTAACCCGAACGCAACAAGCTATTCGTGAGCAGCGGCAAGGTCATACCTGCCATAAATGTGGCTGGTAGCATGATCGCGACTGCAATTAAATGACTACCGACATTGAAAAATAAATATCCTTCGTCGCTAAGTGCCAACGCATTTCGTAGAAAACCCATCCACTCAAAAGCATGTGCATACATTGGTAATGTTGCCGTCGCGGCAACGCCCATGATTATCTGTATCCAGGCCAACTTTATGACGAGATTTGTTGACCTGTCGGCATGGTTACGTATGTAGAAGCTGCCCAGCGCAAGGCCCAAGATAAATGCGCTTAACATCAGCTCGAACGCCTGGTTGGATGAACCTAAAACCAAACTCAGCATTCTGATCCAACCGATTTCGTAAAAAAACGATGCAAGTCCCGTCAGAAAGGCGATTGACGTCAGTAAAACTAGCGTAGCACCCACCTCGGTTTCTATGACACGTTTTTCCACCGGCTTTGTCGCATTCAAGCGGCGTGCCACGGGCCACACAAATGTCGCCAAGCCAATATTAATGATGCCTGCGGTAAAACTAGTACCGGGCAACCCGAAGGTTTCGATTAGGAAAAAACCACTGACCAGCACGCCGACCGCCGCGCCGATGCTATTTGCAAAATACAACATTCCTAATGTCCGACCAGAGGCGGACCGGTCGAAACGGATAACTGAGGCACTCATAAGTGGAAACGTTGCGCCGAGTAAAACCGCCTGAGGTAACAATAATATGGTAGCGATAAGCCACTTAGTTATTGAGGCAACAACCGCCGAGTCAATCGTAGGTAAGGCAACGTGAAATAGGAACTCTTTCGCTAACAGAAACTCTTGGTGGAAAAAAATACCAAATAGACCAATGACAACCTCAATTAATACGTAGTACATCAGCGGATTCGATATTCGGGTTGACTTCCGACCTACGAACCAGGCTCCAATTGCCATCCCCCCCATAAAGATCGATAAAACAAGCGTCTGTGCGTAGGCTGCGTGGCCTAGCAAAAGCTTGATGTAATGCGCCCAAATTGACTCGTAAATCAATCCGGCAAATCCCGAGAGGGAAAATAGAAAAAAGAGTACCGGTTTAGTCGTTTTATCCATATCCGTAAAATTCGAATTATTTGTTTCGCAGGTCCACAGATCGTTGCTTCTGTTCAGGTATTCTCACGCCGGCTATTGTGGGAATTACGCAAACCTCGATTATCGTTTAACGATCATTCAAGGCTTGCGCTTCACGTAGTTTCCTCTTCAGCACAGAGACACGCTCCGGCGGCGTAAATATGAAGTCATCCCAAGTCGTCCCACTCTCGATATAGCCAATCGCGCGTTCCGCCTCGTGAAGGTTGCCTGCCAGTATCAATACTTCGGCGCGCGCTTCATTGAAGCCAAAATCTCGAGGTCTAATTTTGAGCGCATCTTCGAGCAAAGCCAGCGCAGGGACATATTCGTGGAACTCGTTAACATAGAAAATCCCAAGAATGACCATAAGCTGAGCCCGATCGTGTTGCGAAGCGGTCGGATTCGAAAGCGCCGCTGTCAGAAGCTCAATTATTGCTTCACGAGGAAATGCACAGTCCTTCCCAGCGTGGCATTTGACCAGGTTGTTTAGATCGGTCCATTCCGAATGGTGCAACAGTGTCTCGGAATAACGCCGAATTAACTCCCTCTTCCATTCGGGCTTCGGTTCTTCACCGTGAAGGTAGGTAACACGCATTAGTTCCACAAGCGGACGCTTTGTGTTTGGGTCCAACTCTAGCGTTCGCTCCAGAAGAGCAAGCGATTCACGAAAATCGCGGTCGTCGCCGTGCATCAAGTACGCGCCGTAGCGGACTCGTCCCAGCTCATAGATCGTCCGTAAAGAGTCGGGATTTCGCTCCGCTTCGACAGTCGCTAAAGTAATTGGATCGCTCCAATCGCCGGCGCGGAGAAAAGTTATGGTCGTGAAAACTAAAAATAAACCTCCGGCAAGCGCCATCGAAAACCATCGGACGCTGGCCGCTTTGTCTAGAAATTCAAAACCTGCAACGGTGATACCGAGCAGTAGCCCGATGCTCGGTAGGTAGTTTCGATGTTCGTGCACTAATTCCAATGGGATAACCGTCGACTCCAACGAGTGACCTATAGCGAACCAGAGAATTGCGAAGGCGAATAACGGATAGCGGCGGATCGACGCCACCGCCGAAACAACAAAGGCAATAAGTGTAAGAACGGCAATGAGTGTCTTGTTGGGTTCAAACAGGCTGACGGATACGATGAAATCGTCGTGGAAAAGGCCCATCTGACTGAGTTGCGGGAGCAACAACATCGAAACATAAAACCAGATGACTCGAGACTCAGTTAACAGCCGTTCGATTAGCGTGAAAGGACGACCCGCGTAGCCCGCAATCAAGTAGTCTTCCTGTATCAGCAGATAACCACAGACAATAAGCCCCGGTATCACTAGCGAGACGGCAAAGAATCCTAGAAGGCCATAACGATCTATTTGTTTTTCTGACCGAAAGCGGAAAAAGCAAACTTCGACCAAAGCTATTAAGGGTACCGTTAACAATGCATTCTCTTTGCACAGCGCACCGATCGCCACAAACAAAGGGAATCCTAGATAGACTAGTAAGTTACCCCCACGCTCGTTAGCGATAATGCGAAACCTCCCTATGCAATAGGCAATTACTGCAAGGAGGGAAAGTGTTGCAGCGAGGCTGTTCATCCGCTGAACAACGAACAATACCGATGTCAAATTAATTGGATGTACAAGCCAAATCGCACTGACCACGAGCCCGCAAGCCACGAGGCGCCGGTCAAGAACTTCTCCGGTTCGCTCAGCTCGCGCGCGCAGGATTAAGACGCACAGCCAAAACACAAGCAACCCGTTCAACATGTGGATAGCTAGATTCGTTATCTTAAATGCGCGCGGGGAATGACCAGTTAGATGGTAATTCAGTGCGAAGCTGAGCATGGAAATCGGACGTTTCAAGGGACCAGCAGTGCCCGACCATGCGACCTGAGCCAGGCTTCTTATCGACATATCCCCATCCGTGATTGCGGTGTTGCGTACGATATTCGGATAGTCGTCAAACGCGAAACCACCGGTAAGTCCGGTGGAATACGCAAATCCCGTAATGAAAAGTGCGAAAAGCATAAGACATAGCAGGGTCTTCGAGTTAGCAACGCGGCCCACTTCAATCCTCCGAAATCTGATTTAAGCGTCTACTTGCGTCGGCGGCGTCGCGTTCGATACTTTCGATTGCATCAACCGGCACGTATAACTCATCTCGCCATGTACGCACCGATCTCATGTGCTCGACTTCCTGAGCAACCTCGTCGAAGCGACCGGCCATGATGTTGACTTGAGCCAATAATTTTCGAAATCCGAACTCCGTTGGAAATAACGCCACCGAGCGAGCCAACAGGTCTATCGCACGGTCAATATCACCGGTTTGATTTACGTGGTACATCGCAAGGTCGACCATTAATTGTGCCTTCGGATAACGGTGCAAGGTAGGATTCGAAAGCGCCGCGTGAAATAGGGCAACGATATCGTCGTGTGGAAACACACAACTGCGTTGTGCCGTGCACCTAACAAGCTCGTGCAAATCCCGCGTATCCGACGGGTGGAACAATTCCCCTTTGTAGCGACGAATGAGTTCCGCTTGCCAACTCAACTTCGGCTTTCGGCCCCGGTTATGTTCTAATTTCAGCAGCGTCGCGAGCGGCCTTTTCGCGGTCGCATCGAGCTCTGCACTACGTTCCAAGCTGACAAGCGCGTCATAATAATCTTGCTCGTTTCCCGATTTTTCGTATAACTCATATTGTCTATGGCCGAGTTCGTAGACCGCACGGTATGAATTGGGATGCCGTTCGACCTCGACTATGGCAAGCGTCATCGGATCGCCCCAATGGCCAGCGCGAATAAAGGTCAGCATTGCGCATAAGCTTATGACCGCAACGGCAAAAAACTGCTGTATTCGGCCCCCCAAATGCGCGTGTAGCAGCACCCTGGCCAAATACGTGCACCCGAAAATAATACCCATGCCCGGCAAATAGTTTCGATGCTCGTGCACTAATTCTAACGGTATAACGCTCGACTCCAGCGCATGCGAGATCAAAAACCAGCCGCTTGCGAAGGTGAACATCGGATATCGTCGAGCAGTAATCACCGAAACAATCACAGCAGTCGCAATCCCCACGACGGCGATAGCCGTCGTTGCCGGTTCGACCAACGACGTCGACAGCAAGTAATCATCGTGGTGCAATCCAAAATGGCCAAGCCGTGGCAGCAATAATAGAAACAAATAGAACCACAGCACGCGCGCCTCGGTCAGCAACCGTTCGATTAGAGTGAACGAGCGACCAGCAAAGTTATTGCTTAGAAAATCCGGGTTCACGATGAGGTAACCTAGGATACCTAGCATTGGTAGCACCAACACCGAAACAAACATCGCGATTAGTAGGAACCTCTGCCGCTGTCCACTCGTGCGTAAGCGAAAGAAACAACCTTCGATTAAGGCAATTAAGGGGAGCGTCAACACGGCGTTTTCCTTACTCAGCATTGCGAGCACGATAAAGCCAGGGACGACCAGGCACAGTATCAGCCAGGCACGCGGTGTGTTGTTTTCCAAGCGCCGTCGGCCGATGCAATAAAAAATCATCGCAGCTAGGGAAAACATCGCTGCAAGACTTGTCATCCGCTGCACGACATAAAGAATAGACGTGAGATTGAGCGGGTGGACCAGCCATATCCCGCTGGCGGCCGCTGCCACGAGAGAGACTGTCAAACGGTTCTGGATGATACGGTCGCGATGCGCGAATAAAAGCAAGCGCAACAACGCAAATAATAAAATGCCATTTACGAGATGAATCGTGAGATTCGTTAACTTAAATCCGGCCGCGGAATCCCCTGTTAGTGAAAAATTCAGTGCATAACTCACCATCGCCAACGGTCGCTTAAGTGGCCCCGCCGTGCCAGACCACCCTGCTTGCGCCAACTCTTTCACCGACAGTTCGTCGATCCTCAGATCGGAATTAAAAACAATGTTGGTGTAGTCGTCGAGGACGAAGCTGCCATTCAGACCCGGAAAATAAGCCACCGCGGCCAACACGAGTGACATCGACAACACGACCGGAGCGGCAAATTTATCCATTGGTCTCGGCGCTGATATCGACATGAGTGTCGGCCATTACTTTTGCGCGGCGCTGACAGGATATTAGTTATGGCTGCGAACGAGTGGTGAATGGAGACATATTGTTCACGCAGAAATGAAAACGCCCAGTCCTAAGACTGGGCGTTCTTGATGCTACTAGGGTAGTAACAATTAGTTACGGCAAGAGGATGGGCGATACCGATTGTCCAATGTACCGTTAGTCGCGCAGTCCCATTTCACACGACCGCCAGTTGTCTCCGGCGTAAGGAAGATCGTCTTGGTTCCCAACGGAAGCGAACCTGAAAACAAGATATGCATAATGCCGTTCGCGTTGACTGTAACGCTTTGGACGTCGTTACCAGAAATACTACCTGGTTGGGCCATACCAGCTGAGG
Source organism: Gammaproteobacteria bacterium (assembly GCA_021773835.1). Classification (GTDB taxonomy): domain Bacteria; phylum Pseudomonadota; class Gammaproteobacteria; genus UBA11873. The sequence continues at coordinate 150,706 of JAJFJQ010000035.1, read as the reverse complement.
TGTTGTTGCCCGGTAGACGACCATTTGTTGCGAAGAACTCTGATACCGCGGTCTTACCTGCCGATGCGAGACCTAAGCCTTCCGTCACTTTCGCACGGATCGTGTAGTCCTGGTAAGCAGGAATCGCGACCGCGGCCAAGATACCGATGATCGCGACCACGATCATCAGCTCGATTAGTGTGAAACCTTGTTGAACCTTCTTCATTACATTTTTCTCCTGAACTTTACTTTGTTTGTGCTAGGGCTTTACCAAAAATTCTTTGCCGTTAGCGGTTTCCGGACGCTTTCGAGCGGGCCCGCCAGCGTGTTGCTAAGGCAAGTGCATATTCCGTGCCAATTCCGCCGAATTGATAGATAACCCAGTCAGGATGCGGGTCTTAGGGCGATCGGGTGGCGCATCACAGATGGCATTATGGCGGTGTTACCCATTTGCTATAACCAACGAGCGTCAAAAAGTGACGTTGAGCGTCACCTCACTCCTATGCACTCGGTCGCCGATAATCCTCTTGCGGTGGCCTGGTTGACCCACTCAGTCTTTTTCTAGGTCGAGCTTTTCTAGCCGATAGCGCAGGGCACGAAAGCTGATCCCTAGCAGTTTTGCTGCCTGGGTCTTATTCCACCGGGTTTGCTCCAATGCCTGCAAGATCCGTTCTCGCTCGACATCATCCAAATAGCTCTGCAGTTCTCCTGCATCGTTCGGCCGGTTGTCTGAATCGTTTAACCCCGTCGGAGCATCTACGGGTAGATTGAGATCCTCGATCTCAACGTTGCTACTTTCACACAAGGTAATTGCGCGTTCTAGGATATTTTCCAGCTCTCGTACATTGCCCGGGAACCGGTAGTTAACGAGAGCCGCATGCGCGGAATCTGACAAATTTGGGACGACTATGCCGAGTCGATCGGCGTGAATAGCGAGAAAATGATCAACTAACAACTTAATGTCGCTTGAGCGCTCACGTAACGCCGGCACCTTAAGCTCGATAACGTTGATGCGGTAATAAAGGTCTTGTCGGAACGTTCCGTCCTCAACCAATTGCGCAAGATTTTTGTGGGTTGCCGACAATATCCGACAATCCACTGCCGTTTCTTGCGTTGAACCCACCGGGCGAATACTTTTCTCTTGTATCGCCCGTAAGAGTTTTACTTGCATCTGTAATGGTAATTCCGCGACTTCGTCTAAAAATAGAGTCCCAAGATGAGCGGTCTGAAAGAGGCCCGGCTTGTCGGCGGAGGCGCCTGTAAAACTGCCTTTTGTGTGGCCAAAGAGCTCGCTTTCAATCAATTCATGCGGTATCGCCCCACAATTTACCGGAACGAACTCATGTCCCGAGCGCGGTCCCTGATCGTGGATCAAGCGTGCGACTAATTCTTTCCCGGTACCCGATTCACCGCTAATGTAAATCGGTGCTTGTGAACGCGCGAGTTTCGTTATGGTCCCACGGAGCTGCTCGATACCAGCCGAATTCCCGATTAGCGCTTTGCTCGATGCGGTGCCTTCGTCATTGCGCGCGCCGACCTTAATTGCCTGGGACACCAGATTTCGCAGGTCATTAATATCAAGCGGTTTGTTCACGAAATCGAATGCACCAGATTTGAGCGCCTGAATCGCCAATTCCATGTTGCCGTGCGCTGTGATGACGGCAACTGGTAAGTTGGCGTACCTTTGCTGGATGTAGGTGACTAATTCAAGTCCGTTACCGTCCGGCAGCTTCATGTCGGTGAGGCATATGTCGAACTCTCGATCTTTCAGATGCTGCTTAGCCTCCGCGACGTCTGCAGCCGACGTACAGTCAATATCCATTCGAGCTAAGGTGATCGCTAGTAGTTCTAGGATGTCCGGCTCGTCGTCTACAACTAATGCGTGATGGGATGCCATATTATTCCGTCAATTGTTGTCGATCGGGATGTGCGAAATTTATCCGAAAGCAGCATCCGCGATCGCCATGTTCCGTCAACGTTAGCGATGCCTGATTTGACTCACACAGCTCGCGCGCAATATACAGACCGAGACCAGTGCCGGTCGCCTCACCCGTATAGAAAGGTTCGAACACTTGCTCGGCGACCTTATCACTCATCCCGGGACCATTGTCCACGATATCAATATACGGTCTCGCCGATCCACTCGTGCGTCCGCATTTAAACGACAAAAATGGTTGCCCGCGACTGTAGCGCAACGCGTTTTCGCATAGATTCCACATCACTTGATGCAACTGGCTGGCGTCCATACGGACGACCAGATCGTCGTCCAGCCATTCACAGTGAGTATCACCAGGTTCCAACTGCTTGCGCTCTTGTAGTTCTGTAAGGAACTGATCAAACCAGGGCTTTAAGGAAAAGCTCTCCGCAATCGCAAGCTTGCGCCTACCAATGGTCATGACGTTTTCAATTATCAGGTTCATCCGCCGAGAGTGCTCAGCGATAATCTGAGTGAGGCGCAGATCCTGGTCGGTGAGCTTAGGCGATTCTGATAATAACTGCCCCGCAGCACTGATAGCACCCAAGGGATTGCGGATTTCGTGCGCAATACTACCGGTTAACCTGCCCAAGGATGCAAGCTTGAGTTGCTGTGCGCGTTGGCGCATTTCGGCGGCATCCTCAAGGAAAACGAGCGTTTCGCCGGAACCACCGGCACCAAGGTGGGTGAATGAAGCGATCACCTCCAGGCCATTGGTATCTAAATCCAAGGGGCCCTTGTTATTAACTTCGTCAGCGAGCCAGCGTCGGTAAGCAAAGTCCAACTGTGGCGGCATCTTGACCGATTGATTCGTTGGCGGTGCTTCACTACCAGTGAGCATTGTCGTCGCAGCCTCATTCACCAACACGGTGTTATCTGCATTATCTAACACAATTATTCCGGAGCGCATTCGCTGCACGATGTATTCGTTTAAGCGTGAGAGGTTCTCAATATCGACCGCACGCTCGGCTGCCAACGCCTCACTGCGGCGCGCTTGTTCTGCTAGAACTGACGAAAGCATTGCGGTAACAAACAAGACTGCACCCAGCAAGCCCGACGGGGTGTAGCTCGAACTAGGATAGTCCAAGTACCAGATCCCCAGGATCGTTTCACCAAGGACGGCCAAAGTCGCGAGCGCAGCAAAAAATATCGCAGCTCTCGGTCGAACGAATAAGCAGCCGCCAGCGACTGCCACAACGAGCAATATACCGAAACCACCATCTACGCCACCGCTCGCACGAATAAAGGCAGTAATTACTACGATATCCAGCAAAACCTGCGCGTAAACCTGAATGCGGATCGGTGCCCAACGACGCTCTACAGCAATCTGAGCGATAACGGCGAGTAATAAATACGCGCATGCAATGATTGCAAAATGGCGAACGTTGAACTGGGTAAAATTCACCGGCAATTTTGCGAACACACCTAGCAGTGCGAAAAGACCGGAGATCACGATGCGATATAAGCTAAAGTATCGCAGGGCCTGCCACGCACGCAGGTCAGTTGCGACCCGGTTGTCTATCGCGCCGATGTCACGAGTAACCTCAGTTGAACTCATTGAATGCTACGGCGTCCAGGAATTGCTTTCATTCAAGACTAGCCAACGAGATGTGAGTTTATCTTTACGGGGCATCGTTTGATTCCGGTCATTTTTTGAGGCCTAGTCGACTGTTGGTTTTTCGTGCGAAGCGTCAGCGTCGACCAGCAGCTCGAGTACAACGGGGAAAAAGTTCTCCGCCATCCGCTCCGCGCCAACTTTAGAAAAATGAACTCGATCGACAAAGTTTTCGTCCTCATGGGCAATTAGATTCGCGTTATCGACCCACCCAGTGTTTTGTTCTTTGGAAATCTCCCGTAACCGTAGGTTATAGCGCGAAATTCCGTCAAATACGCCATCTAGACTAAGCCCCGGCATGAACCGTGCCAATGAATATAGTTCTTCGTGCTGCATGGTCGACAGCGACTCGGTGCCCTTGCCTGGGCTGATATCGTGCAGCGTCGCGAACGAAGAGAGAACGACCCGCGCGCCACCGGCACGGGCACACGCGACCAACATTCGTATGTTGTGCTCGAAAACCGCCTCCGCCGACGTCGGCATGCGGTCTAGTCGAATTTCGCTAGTGAGCACGTCTATATTGGTCGTCGCTTTTTTGTATTCGCGATAAGCGTTCCTAGCGCGTACGTATGACATGCTGGTATTTAACAAACGAATTATCCAGTTGGGCCGCTCATACTGCCCGTACGGCCGGGTATGTACATTGCTATAGTCTGGCTTCGCTTCGAATTCGGGGCGTACAACCTTTAGATCGTTATAGCCGTGGTAGACGATAACCAAATCTGGTTTAAACGGCATTACACGCAACGCAAGGTTGCCAATGCTTTGCGCGGAATTAAATCCCGGCACACCGGCATTTATAACGGTGACATTCTTAGCGGGTAATGCGTGCCGGATCTTCTCGCCCAATCGCCCCGGCCAATTTTCCTCAAAGTTCAACCAAATGTTCGCCGTGGTCGATGCTCCAATCATGGCAATACGAATTTCATCCTCCCCTTTTTGAAGCGTTAAGCGCTCCGGCCCTGTGAGAAACCCGTGCGCATCCGTTCGAATTAGCGCAAGCTCTTTCTGCCGCGGGTGACCACCGGGGAATTCTTGATTGGGCTTGAAGGTAAATCCAGTAAAGGGGTGAAATTGGTAGATATCATTGATCGCCGCATCCGTCGCATCCAATTCGTGCAGGGCAAGCGCGAATCCGTCCCCGCGGACTCCAGAGACGATACGCGTGGAGAGTTCGATAATTGCAAAAAATCCTGCGACCGTCACCAACGAGCCAAGTACATAAAAGCTTAGTTTTTTACGTAAGGTACGCATAACGATGGCCGGCGCCGAGCCGAATCCTAATGCCGGTCACATTGATATTTACCTTCCCCGATGGCTTTCGCGTCATCTTCGGGAAGATACACCCCGCAAACTGAACAGGTCACCATTTTCCCTCGATAGTCGTCAACCTGGCGGGCTGATTTTGCCGTTAAAGCATTTCTGACGATGCGGATCGCAAACCATATAATTACTGCGATGATAACTAGACGTAGAAGATGCATCGGTATAAGCCATCGATAAACGGAATCGGATGTTTCCACTTCCTTTCAATCAGGTGCGGTTATTCGCTATAGTCTCACCGCACGAATGCGCCGTCCATTTGGTGTCGGCGAGGTGGGCCGCCTCGTGCGCTCGACATGGACCACTGATTCGTGTTTTGCGAAGATGCCGAATACACGATTATAGACCGATGGTGACATGTCGTAAGCATGGGGATACCGAAAAACAGCGACGTCGCGACGCACGCTTAGGGCAACAAATACTGCTATTTAATGGCTACCCGATCGCGCGTTACTGAATTTTTTTGTTTAATTTTCCATGACTGGATTTAGGTGAAGCAATGAATCTCCATGAATACCAAGCGAAGGCGCTGTTTCAAGACTATGGGATCCCGATTTTACCGGGCAAACCGGCCCACTCGCCCGATGAAGCCGTTGAAAACGCCAAAGCACTCGGTGGTAATGCGTGGTTAGTCAAAGCTCAGGTTCATGCCGGTGGGCGCGGGAAAGCCGGTGGCGTCAAGTTTTCGAAAAGTCTTGATGATGTCGAAACGGCAGCGCGCGACCTTCTGGGCACCCAACTGATCACCAAACAATCCGCACCTGACGGGCAGCCGATCAATGTCGTGCTGATCGATTGCGCCGCCGACATTGCACATGAGCTATATCTCGGCGCGGTAGTTGATCGCGCCAGCCGCCAAGTCGCGTTCATGGCCTCATTAGCAGGCGGCATGGATATCGAAGAAGTTGCGGCAACAACGCCCGAGAAAATTGTCACTATTAGTATAAACCCCGTTTTAGGTCTCCAGGATTACCAATGCCGGCTCATGGGATTCGCGCTCGAACTGGACCCCGATCAACGCAAACAACTCGGGGTCATCTTGCATGGGCTGTATAGATTATTCATCGACAAAGATCTAAGTCTGGTCGAGATCAATCCTTTGGCAATCCTCAGCGACGGTTCGCTCGCTGCACTAGACGGAAAAATTAACGTCGACGACAATGCATTGTATCGGCAAAGTATTGCCGAATGGCGCGACCCAAGCCAAGAAGACGAGAAGGAGCGCAAGGCACAGGAGTTTGACCTTAACTATGTCACCCTAGATGGCAATATTGCATGCATGGTGAATGGTGCCGGACTCGCCATGGCGACGATGGACATTATCAAACTGAGCGGTGGTGAGCCGGCTAATTTTCTGGACGTAGGCGGCGGCGCGACAGCCGAACGCGTTGCAGAAGCATTAAAAATAATCATCTCCGATCCGAAAGTAGAGGCGATCCTCGTCAATATATTCGGCGGCATTGTCCGCTGCGACCTCATCGCAGAAGGCATCATTGAGGCGGTCCAGGAAGTCGGCGTAAACGTCCCGGTTGTAGTGCGACTGGAAGGGACCAAAGTCGATGAAGGGAAAAGTTTGCTCGCGAGTAGCGGTCTTGCGATAACCAGCGCTGAGAATCTTGCCGATGCCGCCACCAAAGTCGTCGCCTCAGTCGGAGGAAAAAAATAGTGTCTGTCTTGGTCGATAAAAATACGCGAGTCATCGTACAGGGTTTCACCGGAAAACAGGGCACCTTCCACGCGGAGCAGGCAATCGCCTACGGGACTAAGGTTGTCGGTGGGATTACCCCTGGACGTGGCGGTTCCAAGCATCTAGACCTGCCCATTTTCGATACCGTCAACGCGGCCGTTGCCGCAACCGGCGCTACGGCCAGTATGATATTCGTGCCGCCGCCGTTCGCCGCCGATGCGATCGTTGAGGCTGCGGCGGCCGGCATCGAAGTCATTGCCTGCATTACCGAAGGGATCCCCGTTCTCGATATGGTGCGTGTTAAAGCGAGCCTGTTAAATTCGACCGGTACCTACCTGATCGGCCCAAACTGCCCCGGTGTGATAACCCCGGGGGAGTGCAAGATGGGCATCATGCCCGGCGCGATTCACCAACCCGGTCGGATCGGAATCGTGTCGCGTTCCGGCACCTTGACCTACGAGGCTGTGCACCAAACGACCCAGGCCGGTCTTGGACAGACGACTTGTATCGGAATCGGCGGCGATCCGATCCAAGGAATGAACTTCATTGACTGTCTGCAGCTATTTCAGGCAGACGATTCGACTGAAGGCATAATAATGGTGGGTGAAATCGGCGGATCTGCCGAAGAGGAAGCCGCGGCGTTTATTTCCGCACACGTGACCAAACCCGTTGTCGGCTACATTGCTGGGGTGACGGCCCCGCCAGGCAAGCGAATGGGCCATGCCGGCGCGATCATATCCGGCGGCAAAGGTACTGCCGATGACAAATTTGCGGCTCTCGAGGCGGCTGGCGTTCACACTGTGCGCTCACCGGCGGAACTCGGTTCGGCGATGCAGGCCGCGCTGTAGAGACGCTTGAAGGTGGAAACGAGTGGGTAGCGCGCGGGTCCGTCTCGGACTCGCCCAACTGAACCTTTGCGTCGGCGACATCGATGGCAACACCGCGAAAATTCTGGAGACGATAGTTCGCGCTCGGGACGAAGATCACCTCGACCTCATCGCCTTTCCAGAACTCGCCATCACCGGCTACCCACCGGAAGATTTATTATTTCGTCCAGGGCTCCACCGACGCGTTGAGCATGCACTGCAACTGATTACCCAGGCTGCGACCGGGATCATTGTCGCAATCGGGCACCCAGAACAATCCTCGGGGCAGATCTTCAACAGTTGTTCGATTCTTTGTGATGGCACCGTCAACGCCTGCTATCGCAAGCAACAGCTGCCCAACTATGCCGTGTTTGACGAGAAACGTTATTTCTCGCCAGGCACCGAGAGCTGCATTGTCGATGTTGGCTCAATACGGATATCGATCAATATCTGCGAGGACATCTGGGAACCACAAACCGCAGCAGCTGCGCGAAACGCGGGCGCCGAGATGGTTTTGAATATAAATGCGTCGCCATATCGAATCGGTAAGCGCGCGGCTCGATTGGCCGCGCTGCGGGCAGCGGCTTCCGCCTCCGGGCTACCAATCGCGTATGTCAATTTATGCGGCGGTCAAGATGAGCTCGTATTCGACGGCGGATCATTGGTTGTCGACACCGATGGTCAAGCTGTCATTAACGTGCGGGAGTTTGACGAGGCGATCGCAATCGTCGATATCCAGAAATCGGCCTCCGGGCTCAAATTCGAAGGTCCAAATGACAAATTAACGGAAGATGCGGAGAATGTGTACGAAGCACTAGTCCTGGGGGTTCGTGATTACGTCACCAAGAATAATTTTCCTGGCGCGGTGATTGGACTGTCCGGCGGCATCGACTCAGCCCTGACCCTGGCGATCGCGGTCGATGCAATTGGACCGGAACGCGTTCGCGCGATCTCCATGCCGTCACGCTACACAGCGCAAATGAGTATTGACGACGCGTTGGAGCAAGCTCGTCGACTGGGTTGTTCGTGCGATGTGATCACGATCGAGCAACCGTTTAGTGCCTTTAATTCTGTACTTGAAAAAATCTTTCAGGGCACAGAACGTGATGTAACCGAAGAGAATATGCAGGCACGCTGCCGCGGTCTTATTCTAATGGCGGTGTCAAATAAGTTTGGACACATCGTGTTGGCTACGGGGAATAAAAGCGAAATGTCCGTTGGCTACGCAACCTTGTACGGGGACATGGCGGGCGGATTTGCGCCTCTCAAAGACGTACCAAAAACCCTTGCCTACGAGCTTGCCAGATGGCGCAATCGACGATCGGAGATCATTCCAGAACGGGTCATTGAGCGACCTCCAAGCGCCGAACTTGCACCGGATCAAATGGACACTGACAACCTGCCCGCCTATGACATCCTCGATCCCATCCTCGAGGATTACATTGAAAATGATTTGACCCCTACTCAGATCGCGAAGAAAGGTTTTGCTCTAAAAACCGTGCAGCGGGTCGCCCGCATGGTCGACCGCAATGAATTTAAACGACGACAGGCCGCACCCGGCGTACGCATTAGTAAACGTGCATTTGGGCGCGACCGGCGCTTCCCAATAACCTCACGCTATCATGAGCAAATCCCGGTTCCGGGCAACGACAACGATTAGCGTTATCGAACCGCCGTTTTATTCACTTCCTCGATGCCGGGGTGATTAGGGTAGTTTAGTTCGAGTACGCGCAACGCGTCGTTAGACAGTTGGTTCATTTCCAAAACTTTATACGATTTGGCCAGGAGCACGAGCGCTTCCGGCATCGCAGGCGTCTGTTGGAAATTTTCAACCACATTGCGAGCGCGGTTCGCGGCTGCGACGAACGCACCACGGCGCATATAGAAGTTCGCTACATTGACTTCGTGTTGCGCCAGTATGTTCCGAAGGTGGCGCATTCTAAGCGCAGCATCGTCAACATATCGACTCTTGGGAAATTCCTGGACCAAGGTCGAAAAATCCTTGAATGCCGTGAGCGCGGCTCCTGGATCCCGCTGCGACGGGTCGCGTGCGATAACGCGAGACGTGAGACCGCGTCCGATATTAAAATTGGTTAAACCACGCAGATAATAGGCGTAGTCAGTGTGCACGTGCGTTGGGTTTAACTGTAAGAACCTATCGACCGCACCTAGCGCAGAGGCTGGATCTTCATTCTTATAATGGCAATAGGCCAACTCAAGCTGTGCTTGAGCAGCGTAAGGTCCAAACGGGTAGCGCGTTTGTAAACGCTCGTAGTGCTCGATTGCGCCGCCACACTGCCCGGACGCAAGCGCGTCCTTAGCTGCTAAATAGAGCTTCTCCTCGGGCCAGTTTTCCGGCAGCTCGTCCTCATCTTGTTGACCGAATATTCCGCAGCCGCCCGTTATGGCAAGCGCGGCAATCAAGGTCAGAACTATTACTAGGCGCCGCAATTGGCGAGATCGCCGTGGTTGTGTCAGCGTTAAGGTAAGCGAGTTTTTGTTCATGGGATCCAAATTGCACGAGTTCCAGCTATTGTATGACTAAGTATTTGTGTGCACCAATCGTCGGTGCATAAACCGGGCCTTTAGAGCGCTACTTATGAGCGAAGTTCGTCATCACCATGCGGAGATCACAGATGCAGAAGCCGGTATGCGTCTAGATCAAGCACTCGCTAAGCTATTCACGGATTACTCGCGCACTTTGCTCAAGGGATGGATCGATGCCGGCCGTGTCACCTTGAATTCCGAACCATGCCGACCACGCGATGCGGTTAAACCCGGAGATACCGTTCGCTTAACCGCCGTGCTTGAAGGTAGCCGAGATTTAATACCGGAGCTTGTTGACTTTAAGATCGTGCACTCTGATGAAGCCTGCCTCGTTGTCGACAAACCGGCAGGCTGCGTTGTGCATCCAGGTGCCGGAAATTCGGGACAAACACTTGTAAACGGTTTGCTCTACCGATTTCCGGAATTGGCGGCACTACCACGCGCTGGGCTCGTCCACCGCCTCGATAAGAATACCTCAGGGCTGCTTATCGTTGCGCGTACGAGCCATGCATACCAACAACTTGTCCGTGCCATGGCGGCGCGCGAAATAAGACGCGTCTACGCAGCGCTTTGCAACGGGCGATTCGTCGCCGGCGGCACGGTTAACGAGCCAATTGGCCGCGACCCAGCTCATCGAACACGCATGACGGTGCGCGGAGATGGGCGAAGCGCGATAACCCATTACCGGATCGCAGCGCGATTTCGTGCCCACACCCATCTTGAAGTGACGCTGGAAACCGGCCGAACACACCAAATCCGGGTCCATCTGGCGCACTTGGGACACCCAATCGTCGGCGACACTCGATACGGATGGCGTTTAGTGTTGCCACCCGGGCCAAGCTCACGTCTAGAAAATTGCATGCGGGACTTTGGCCGTCAGGCGCTGCACGCGCGACGCTTGCAATTCGAGCATCCGACGAAATCCCACATGATCGACCTCGAAAGTCCACTACCGCGCGATTTTAGTCAGCTACTTGAATCCTGCGCGGCGGACCTTGCTGGCGCCGGCCGTTGATCAATGGACGTTGTAGCACCGAGCTGGGACAGTAGCTTTGGCATTCGCGCTTTCACGACGACCCGCGACGGTTGGTCCAATAGCGGACCGCTAGGCGCGCAAAGTTTAGATTCAAGCCTTACCGATGGCGGCGATGCTACCGAGCGGATTCACCACTCCACGATCGGTAGCTTGCCGCATTTACCGCGCTGGTTACGCCAAGTCCACGGTACGCGAACAGTCAATGCTACCGACATAAAATCCTCGTTCGACACCGAAGCGGATGCGGTATACACCAGTGTACCCGACCAGGTCTGTGGAATATTAACGGCCGACTGCCTTCCGATTGTGATCTGCGACGAACGCGCGACCGAAGTTGCCGCGGTGCACGCGGGCTGGAGAGGATTGTTACATGGCGTAGTGGAATCGAGTATAAAAAAGTTCTCGACACCGGCCGCGCACCTGATCGCTTGGATCGGCCCTGGGATCGGTCGAGATGCGTATCGGGTCGACCCCACGTTTCGACGCCGATTCTTGTTCGCCAATGAGGCATTCCATAGTGCGTTTCATTATCACAACGGACAATGGCACGCAGATCTGTATGCGATCGCCGAGCGTCGCCTTCGGTTACTCGGCGTCGAAAATGTGACTAGCTACGACGGCTGTACGTTTAACGAGACGGATCGGTTCTACTCTTATCGCCGGGATGGCGCCACCGGGCGCATGGCAACGCTCGTATGGATTGATTCCGGCACATAGAATACAGCGCAACGGATTACGTGCGCGCGCAATTGGAATCAACAGTTTATTGCTTTCTAACCGATAAACTAGTTCAAAAGGCCGTAATCTGTACGGGCAGATTGGAAACAGCGCAGGCAACGACCAATTGCCGGCGCTAGTTAGGGGGAGTGACGATGTCGACGACTAAACAGTGGTCATTTAGCGAAAGCGTGGCAAATATGGCTGAGCGCGCATTCGATGCGCTCGGACTTGATAGCGGCGTTGCAGGCGCGATTAAAAGCTGTGACGCGGTCCTGCAGGTACGTTTTCCGGTCGAAATCCGCGGCAAGATAGAAACCTTCACCGGATGGCGGGCGGTTCACTCAGCCCATCGACTACCCTCCAAGGGCGGTATCCGCTTCGCTCCGATTGTGAACCAAGACGAGGTTGAAGCCCTGGCCGCGTTGATGACATACAAATGCGCGATCGTGGACGTGCCGTTTGGCGGTTCCAAGGGCGGTTTGCTTATCGACCCACGACAATATGAGCGATCGGAAATGCAGCTCATCACGCGGCGCTTTACTCGTGAATTAGTCCGCAAAGGTTTCCTAAGCCCGGCGACCAACGTGCCTGCACCGGACATGGGAACCGGCGAGCGGGAAATGGCGTGGATGATGGACACCTACCGGACGCTCAATCCTGAAGATATCAATCACGCTGCTTGCGTAACTGGAAAGCCCGTCGCGCACGGCGGCATTCGAGGCCGCGTTGAAGCGACTGGGCGCGGTACAGTGTTCGCACTGCGCGAATTTTTTCGGCATCGAGAGGATCTTGATGCGGCTGGTTTGTCCGGGAATCTAGAAGGCAAACGTATCGTTGTACAGGGGCTAGGCAACGTTGGCTATCACGCAACGAAGATTTTACAGGAAGAAGATGGCGCAATAATCATCGCGGTCATCGAACGCGACGGCGCGATAATCGACGAATCGGGACTCGATATTCAGGCGGTCTACACACACCTAGTCGAGTCCGGTGGCGTCGCAGGGTTCGGCGAGTCGAAATATTTCGAAGACGGACTCAGCGTGCTTGAACTCGACTGCGACATTCTCATTCCGGCGGCACTCGAAGGTCAGATTACCGCCGCGAATGCCGCCAACATAAAGGCCGCCATTGTCTGTGAGGCGGCCAACGGGCCCATCACATTCGAGGGCGACGATATCCTAAATCAACGCGGCGTCGTGGTACTACCAGACGCTTTCGTTAACGCCGGCGGAGTAACCGTTTCATATTTCGAATGGATAAGAAATTTGGCCCATATTCGCTTTGGGCGCATGGAGCGACGATATGATGAAATGCGCGGCCAACATATGGCACAAGCACTCGAATCGATGACCGGAAGTAAGCTACCCGACATCGTGCGCGATGAGTTAGTGCGCGGCGCGGACGAGTTGGATTTGGTGCGATCTGGATTAGACGACACGATGCGTCTTAGCTATCAGCAGATCAGCGAAGAGCTTCATAGCAACGATAAAATCTCGGATTTCCGCACTGCCGCCTACGCCGTAGCAATCAAGAAGATCGCCCGTTCGTACCTCGATATCGGTGTCTACTAGCCTGCCAATTCGCACACCGCCCGGAACCCATTTATCGGAATTTAGTAAATTACGTCGAATCGCTTGATTCAAACGCCAAAGCCCCCATCTACTCTACATAACCGACTATTGGTGAATAGGATATTGTGATGCGAGCGGACAGAATGACGAACAAATTCCAGCAGGCATTGGCCGATGCCCAGAGCCTGGCGCTTGGCATGGATCATCAATTTATTGAACCGGTACATGTTCTAAGCGCAATGCTCGACGCAGAAGGCGGAACGGTTCGCCATCTGCTGATCAATGCCGGAGGTGATGTCAACGCCTTACGCTCCAAGCTCGGGCAAACCATGGATCGCCTGGCAAAGGTTGAGGGTGCAGGTGGCGACGTCCACCCATCGAATGAGCTCGTAAGAGTTCTAAACCTAACCGACAAACTTGCGCAACAGCGCGACGACTCTTACATATCAAGCGAATTATTTGTCGTCGCAGCACTGCAAGACGGTGGCGAATTAGGCCGAATCATGAAGGCGGTTGGACTCACGGAGGACCGTATAACCGAGGCGATCGAGGCGGTGCGGGGCGGCGAGAAGATTGACGACCCAAATGCGGAAGAGAATCGCCAAGCGCTCGAAAAATTCACCATCGATCTTACCGCTAGAGCAGAACAAGGAAAGCTTGATCCGGTGATTGGACGCGACGAAGAAATCCGCCGCACGATACAGGTTCTGCAGCGCAGAACTAAAAATAACCCGGTGCTCATTGGCGAACCCGGGGTGGGTAAGACTGCGATCGTGGAGGGCCTCGCACAACGCATTGTTAACGGCGAGGTACCGGACGGATTGAAGAACAAACGGGTCTTGTCTCTCGACTTGGGTGCGCTAATTGCCGGCGCTAAATATCGCGGCGAATTCGAAGAACGACTTAAAGCGGTGCTCAACGATTTAGCCAAGCAGGAAGGTCAAATAGTTCTTTTTATCGATGAAATGCACACCATGGTTGGCGCCGGCAAGGCCGAGGGGGCTATGGACGCAGGGAACATGTTAAAGCCTGCTCTAGCGCGCGGTGAATTACACTGTGTCGGCGCTACAACCTTGGATGAATACCGACAAAACGTTGAAAAGGACGCCGCACTCGAACGCCGTTTTCAAAAAGTGATGGTGGAGGAGCCGTCGATCGAGGATACCGTCGCGATCCTACGCGGCCTGAAGGAGCGCTATGCCGTTCATCATGGCGTCGAAATCACCGATCCCGCCATCATTGCCGCCGCAAAATTATCGTACCGCTACATTACCGACCGACAACTGCCGGACAAGGCGATCGATCTCATCGACGAAGCGGCCAGCCGTATAAGCATCGAAATAGACTCCAAGCCAGAAGAAATGGATCGTCTAGAACGCCGCGTGATCCAACTGAAGATTGAACGTGAAGCCCTGCGCAAGGAATCCGACGAAGCGTCGAAAAAACGGCTTGGCGACCTTGATACGCAACTCGAGGCAGTTGAAAAAGAATTCGCAGATTTAGATGAAATCTGGCGTGCTGAAAAGGCCACGTTACAAGGCACACAGCATATTCAGTCGGAACTGGAGCGCGTTCGCCTGGAATTCGATAATGCAAAACGTGCGGGCGATTTAACCCGAATGTCCGAATTGCAATACGGCGTGATACCGGAGTTGGAGAAACGCTTAGAGTCTGCAAGTGCGGCAGAGAGTCGCGAAATGAGGCTATTGCGTAACCGCGTGACCGACGAAGAAATCGCAGAAGTGGTATCCAAGTGGACCGGCATTCCCGTCTCGCGCATGTTGGAAGGTGAACGCGACAAACTTCTGCGCATGGAACAAGCGCTGCACGCACGGGTAATTGGGCAGGAAGAAGCCGTAACTGCGGTTGCCAATGCGATCAGACGTTCGCGCGCCGGCCTCGCAGATCCAGAACGTCCTAACGGATCATTTCTCTTCTTAGGTCCGACGGGTGTCGGTAAAACCGAGCTTAGTAAAGCCCTCGCAGAATTCTTGTTCGACTCCGAAGAGGCACTGGTTCGTATCGACATGTCTGAATACATGGAGAAACACGCCGTAGCACGACTCATCGGAGCGCCTCCTGGCTACGTCGGTTACGAGGAAGGGGGCTATCTGACGGAAACGGTAAGACGGCGGCCGTACGCAGTATTGCTACTGGACGAAATAGAAAAAGCACACCCAGAGGTGTTCAACATCTTGTTGCAAGTGCTCGATGACGGCCGCCTGACCGACGGTCACGGGCGTACCGTGGATTTCAGAAATACTGTCATCGTGATGACGTCCAACCTTGGCTCGGATTCGATTCACGATATGGCCGATGACAGCGATTACGAGCGGATGCGCGAGGCAGTTATGGAGGTTGTCCGGAGCAGCTTTCGACCCGAGTTTATCAATCGGATCGACGAATTGGTTGTTTTTCATTCGCTAAAGCAGGAGCAAATTCGAGCGATCGCGGAGCTGCAAATTGAATTTCTGCGCCAGCGCCTGATCGAGCAAGATTTGAATCTCGAGTTGTCTATGCGCGCCCTCGACCGATTGGGGGAAACCGGTTTCGACCCGGTCTATGGCGCACGCCCCCTCAAACGCGCCATCCAAACGCTGATCGAAACGCCGCTCGCGCAAGGGCTCCTGGAGGGCAATTTCCGTGCCGGCGAGGTCATCCATGTCGATGTCACCGATAGCGGAGAGTATTCCTTTACCGGCAAGACCGCAGACGCTGCTTGATGTGGACCACGGCGGCCAGCCGCTGCGCTCGCGACTCGTGCTGTAGCTGGCGCATGTGGCCCTCAGAGTTGTCGCGCAGGTCGCGAATGCCTCGCTAGGCGGTCCCTCCCTAACCGCAAACCACCGCCCCGGCAGTGCCGGAGAAGCGGGAAAATTTCCGCTAAGGCCGCACGGAAATCTGTCGCTACAGTAGCTATTTACCGGCATTTCATCTACCATTTTGGCTGGAATAGTCCCATAAAATAAAGGCACTTCAACAATGGCGGTATCGAGTAACCGGGTACCCTTAAGCGGGCTTGCTCGAAAACTAGTAGCGGACGGCTTGCTTGACGAGGCCTCAGCCCACGACGCTTTCCAGGAAGCAGTCAGTAGCAAGCTCCCCTTCGTAAAATATCTAGTCGACAACAATATCAGTACTGCCAAGGTCATTGCCCAGGCGGCGTCACAAGAATTTGGGGTACCGATCCTAGATATCGAGTCGATGGAACTGGATAACGAGGTGCTCAAGCTCGTCAGCACGGACATGATCCAGAAGCACCACGCATTGCCTTTGTTCAGGCGGGGGAATCGCGTCTACATTGGCGTCTCAGACCCAACTAACCTCCAAGCACTTGACGAAATCAAGTTCCACATTGGGGCCAATACCGAAGCGGTAGTGATCGAAGAAGACAAGCTCGCCAAGGCTATCGATAGGGCAATGGAAGCAGCCGACGGTGGTCTTGGCGACATGGAGGATTCTGATTTTGAGAACCTCGACGATCTAGAACTCGGTGCAGATGAACAGGAGCAACAAGACGACTCGGAGGTGGACGACGCCCCAGTCGTTCGGTTTGTCAACAAGGTACTACTTGACGCGATCAAGAAAGGTGCCTCCGATTTGCATTTCGAACCGTACGAGAAGTCCTATCGCGTGCGCTTTCGTATCGACGGTGTGCTCGAAGAAATCGCAAAACCGCCACTGGCACTGTCGAGCAAGATTGCAGCGAGAATCAAGGTCATGTCGCGACTCGACGTCTCCGAGCGACGCGTGCCGCAAGATGGTCGGATAAAATTAAAACTGTCTAAAACCAAGGCGATCGACTTCCGCGTTAGCACCTGTCCGACAATGTACGGTGAAAAAACGGTCATGCGTATCCTCGATTCGGATGCTGCAAAGCTGCAAATCGATCAACTCGGATACGAAGATTTTCAGAAGGAAGCGTTCTTACAGAACCTCCACAAACCCTACGGAATGTTTCTCGTTACCGGGCCTACAGGTAGTGGCAAAACGGTGTCACTTTATACTGGCATCAATATCCTAAACCAGGTCGACATCAATATTTCCACAGCTGAGGATCCGGTTGAAATTAATCTTCCAGGGGTAAACCAAGTACAGGTCGATGAGCGTACCGGCATGACCTTTCCCAAAGCATTGAAGGCATTCCTTAGGCAGGATCCGGACATTATCTTGGTTGGCGAGATCCGCGATCTTGAAACCGCGTCGATCGGCGTCAAGGCCGCGCAAACCGGCCATATGGTGATGTCTACCTTGCATACGAACGATGGGCCGCAGACGCTGACGCGTCTGCAAGATATGGGCATCCAACCATTTGCGGTGGCGACCACCATTAACTTGATCACTGGCCAACGACTCGCGCGCCGGCTTCACCCAGATTACAAGGTGCCCCTTGAGATCCCTCCAGAAGCGTTACTTGACGAAGGATTTTCACAAGAAGAGGTCGACGCGGGTATTAAGTTATTCGCACCTGGAGATGGCGGAGTCGATTGCCCTAGCGGTTACAAAGGGCGCTGCGGTATCTACCAAGTGATGCCAATCTCAGACGCGATGAAGCGCCTCATCATCGAGGGTGCCAATGCGGTCCAATTGGCAGACCAGGCTGCATCCGAAGGCATCTGGGATATCCGCACGTCGGGGCTGGCAAAGGCGAAAGCAAGCATTACGAGCCTCGCGGAAATCAACCGCGTGACAGTGGAGTAGAGCATGGCCGAAGCAACCATTAAATCAGATATGTTCGTTTGGGAAGGCGTCGACCGCCATGGTAAGCGCGTTAAAGGCGAAATGTCTGGAAAAAGCGATGCGTTGATCAAGGCGACGCTACGTCGTCAGGGCGTCAACCCGCTCAAGGTTAAGAAAAAACCTAAGTCGCTATTTTCATCCGGTGGATCAATCTCTACCAAAGACATCACGATTTTTTCCCGCCAACTCGCGACCATGATGTCGTCCGGCGTTCCGCTAGTGCAATCGTTCGAGATAGTCGGCAGAGGGCATGAAAATAAGGCTATGCAGGAGCTGATCCTCGCGGTTAAGGGCGACGTGGAATCGGGTACCGCACTGAATGAGGCATTGGGCAAACACCCAAGGCAATTCGATGAACTCTATGTGAACCTCGTAACGGCAGGCGAACACGCCGGAATTCTAGAAGAAATTCTGCACAAACTTGCAACGTACATGGAGAAAACCGAGGCGCTAAAATCGAAAATAAAGGGCGCCCTTTTCTACCCGGTCGCAGTTATCGTCGTTGCGTTTGTGATCACATGTATCTTAATGATATTCGTTATCCCGCAATTCCAAGAGTTATTCTCAGGCTTCGGTGCCGATCTACCGGCATTAACGATGATGGTCATCAACATGTCGATCTGGTTTCAGGCATATTGGTATGTGCTAATAGGCGGAATCATCGGAACTGTGGTCGGCTTAATACAGCTAAAACGGCGGTCCTTGAAGTTCGCTCATTTCCTTGATCGAATGATGCTAAAACTCCCGATTATTGGTGATATCTTAGAAAAATCTGCTATCGCACGATTCGCGCGAACACTAGCCACCATGTTTTCTGCCGGCACGCCATTGGTCGAAGCGATGACTTCCGTGGCGGGAGCGTGCGGTAATATTGTGTTCTACGAAGCGACCATGCAAATGCGCGATGAAATAGCGACCGGTACGCAACTCCAGGTGAGTATGCGCGACACGAATTTGTTCCCTAATATGGTCGTTCAAATGGTCGCTATTGGTGAGGAATCGGGGGCACTCGACGCCATGCTTAGTAAAGTTGCCGATTGGTACGAACAAGAGGTTGACGACGCCGTAGATGCGCTCACGAGTCTCCTAGAACCGCTTATCATGGCCGTTTTAGGCGTAATAATTGGCGGCCTTGTCATCGCAATGTATCTGCCGATATTCAAGATGGGGCAAGTCGTCTAGACCATAAACGTTCTTTCAGTGGCCGCGTTAGTCGGCACCAAAAGTAAATTGTACCGGCGCCGGCTCCAGGAACCCCCAATGAGCACCATAAATCCAATGGGTGGTGGAGAGACCCACTGAATCTGGACTGCATTACCCACTACTGATCTTCGAACGGTGTACGTGCCGCAACTGAGTTCCACGCATCAGCGACGAGCCAACGCATCAATTAATGTCACATCGCGAACGGACGAATTAGGTGATCGAACTTCTCCAATCCTCCCCCACGCTATTCATCGTCAGCGCCGGTATTGTTGGGCTCATGGTAGGAAGTTTTTTGAACGTCGTGATCCATCGACTCCCGCTAATGATGGAGCGCGAATGGCGCAGCGAATGTGCCATGCTGCTGGATCAAAGCCTCCCTGAGCCACCACCGGAGGCGTTTAATCTGATGACGCCGCGCTCGCGTTGTCCCAATTGCGATCATCAAATCTCAGCACTTGAGAACGTCCCGATCCTGAGTTATGTGATGCTTCGCGGCAAATGCAGCGGATGTCACACGCGCATTTCAATCCGTTATCCGTTAATTGAGCTTATCAGCGGTGCCGTCGCTGTGGTTGTTGCAAGCCACTTTGGTTTCAGCCCAGCGGCCATTTGCGCTGTTGCGCTGTCATGGGCGCTGATCTCACTTGCCATGATCGATTTCGATACGCAATTATTGCCAGACTCTATTACGTTGCCGATGTTGTGGGCGGGCATCGTTGTGAACTACTTCAATGTCTTTGTCACCTTAGAGGAAGCGGTATTAGGCGCCGTATTTGGATATGTGTCGCTGTGGGTAGTTTTCTGGGGATTCAAATTTGCAACCGGCAAAGATGGGATGGGCTACGGTGACTTCAAACTTCTCGCACTACTCGGAGCCTGGCTGGGCTGGCAAATTCTACCCATCGTGATTATCGTCTCTTCCATAGTTGGTGCTTGCGTCGGAATCGGCTTAATGTTGTTCTTGTCACACGACAAATCAAAACCGATTCCATTTGGGCCATATCTTGCCATTGCGGGATGGATCGCGCTGCTGTGGGGCGACGAAATTACGGCGCAGTACCTTAATGGCGCAAGTCAGTTGTGAGCAGTCAGTTGGTCGTCGGGTTGACCGGCGGGATCGGATCTGGAAAGTCAGCAGTTTGCCGAGAATTTGAACGTTACGCGGTACCAGTAGTCGACGCCGACATTGTAGCGCGAGAGGTGGTCGCACCCGGCTCTAGTGGATTTGCCGCAGTCGTTGAATCCTTTGGCGAAGAGATTCTAAGTTCCGGAGACATCGACAGAGCGAAACTACGGCAAGTAATTTTCGCGGATGACACTAAGCGAGCTACATTGGAAGGCATTCTCCATCCCAAGATCCGCGAAAGTATTGACATTCAGCTGGCAGAACTGGACTCACCTTACTGTATCCTCTGTGTGCCGCTACTAGTCGAAAAAGGCGGCTACCAAAATGTGGATCGGATCCTAGTCGTCGACTGCCCTATAGAAATTCAAATTCTTCGCGTAATGGACCGAGATGATTTGACACGAGGACAGGTCGAAGCAATTATGCAAAGTCAAGCGACGCGCGATGACCGATTGCGAGTTGCGGATGACATAATCGAAAACGCCGGTGAAATTGAGGCGCTAGAAACGCCGGTTCGGGTACTTCACACGAAATATTTGGCTATGGCAGAGCGATCCAAACAAGAGCAGCTTTAGGATGCAAGGTACCGAAATCGGACAGCAAAGCACGCTATTTCCGGAGGTCGAAACTTTCACGGATTACGAGCAACCGCTAAATGAACGGATGCGGAGCTGCCTGCGCCTCGAGCATTTGTTTGCCGCCATTCAAGATGGCCGCAAGGGCGACACACAGTGGCATGCGCGAGCTGCAATCATCGGCATGTTAGAAGTAAGCGATCTGCTTACCCGAACGGATATAAAAGGGGAGTTGATCAAGGAGCTTGAGCGGCATTTGTCTAAAATTTCTGGACTAAAGAACAATCCGGAAGTAGACCAAGAGACGCTCGAGGACGTCCTTGCTACGGTTCGCCCACTGGTGGGCCAATTAAAGTCGAGCAACTGCCACCCGGGTGCAAATATTCGCAAAGACGAGCTGATAAATCAGGTAAAGCAGCGAATTTCAATTCCAGGAGGTACGTGCAATTTTGACCTTCCTGCCTTTCATCACTGGCTGTCGAAATCTCCAGATGCTCGTACAGACCAGTTCGAGCATTGGATCGCTGACCTTTTGGTCGTCGACCAGGCTGTCGGACAAGTATTAAAACTGTTGCGCCAAAGCTCAGCACCACGTGCCGTCATGGTCGAGGACGGTCTTTTCCAGCAGCAACTCGATCCCGCGCTGCAATGCCAACTAATCCGCCTCTCTGTTGCCGACAATCTCGGGGTATTTCCAGAAATCAGCGGTGGCAAACATCGATTCGTCATACGATTCTTTCGACAACCGGAAACGATAGGGCGGCCGACGCAGGCGCGCGAATCACTCTCCTTCGAGCTACAGTGTTGCGGAATTTAACCGCAATCGTCCGCTACTTCCGTCCTGGACATGGCGTCTGCCGCTGTCTTCAGCACTGAGATCGGATCAGTGGACCAAGCGTTGGCCGGCAGTACGACCCCTTGACACCCTGACAGAATTGCATGGGCCGAATCTTCCGGCTCCAATTGGCCGAACGCGAACGTCGGGATCACGGTCTTCGCCACGAGCCTCAGCGTTTCGCTCCACCCAATCGCGCCCTCGCCCGCTTCGAAATCAGTCGACAGAATTGGACCAACCAGCAACATGTCTGCACCAGCCTTCTGGGCACGCTCTAGTTGAGCCGGGGTATGGCACGCGTATGCGACTAACAGGTCGCAATCGATTTGACGCCTTAAACATTCAAGTCTTTCCCCAGATACGAACTCGGTAGCGGTCTCCGGTGGCAGATCTACTACGAGCGTAGCGTCGGATCGACTTATGTGCTGCCCAACTTGAGTCAAATTGGGATCATCTAGATTCTTTTTAAGGTGTTGACTAGAAAGAAGAAAGCAGCGCGCGCCGGCATTTAGCCATGCGTCGAGTGCTGCTAGCGATCGTGCCAAGTCAGGCAGGGTGACTACAACCCGCGGCAACCTTGCAGCCGTAATAATCGCTTTGTTGGCTGAGGGGAATGCATAGTGGTCTAGCTGCGACGGCGCAACCCACTCGACTTTCTGTCCTTCACGTCCGAATGCAGAACCTTGCCAAGCGGTAACCTCCCACACATCAAGATCGATTGATTTAGTTGGGTAGCGATGAGTCAATCGCAGCAACGGTACGGCAGATCTGATCTCGATACCTAACTCTTCGTGCAATTCTCGGCGGAGAGCGTCGAAGCGGCCCTCGCCATCTTCGCGTTTACCGCCGGGGAACTCCCATAGACCCCCTTGATCAAGATGCTTTGGCCGCAAGCAGATCAGTATTTTGCCGTCTCGACGCCGGATTAAACCGGCAACAACTTGTATCGCATTATTCCGCGCCACAAATTAAGATCCTAGAATGTGGCGTTAGTTAATTGCCCTACGAGCGGTATTCCGCGTTGATGCGGACATAGTCGTAAGATAAATCACAAGTCCACAGGCGGGCGGCCGCTTCACCCCGACCGACTGAAATCCGCAATCTAATCTCTGCCTGTGCCATTATCTCAGCCGCTCGCGCTTCCTCGTAGGTTTCCAACGGTTCCCCATTTTTAACGATTTGATAGTCGTTAAGCCAAAACGATACGTCGTGTACGCTCATTTCGGTAACGGGTGCCCGTCCAATCGCCGCAAGTATTCTGCCCCAATTGGGATCACTCGCAAATAATGCTGTTTTCACCAGTGGTGATTGCGCGACGGTTGTCGCAATCGCAAGGCTATCTTCCTCGCACGCACTTTCGACGACAATTTCAACGAATTTCGTCGCGCCCTCGCCGTCCTTCACAATCGCTTTTGCGAGCGACTCGAATACTTTGCTAATAGCCTGGACGACAGGGGGCCAATGAGGGTGCGAAGGTGTAAGTTGTGCCCCGTTTGCTGCAATTCCTGTTGCGCTTAATACGCAGGCATCGTTGGTTGAAGTATCACCGTCGACGGAAATTCGGTTAAACGAGCGATTCACGCAATCTTCCAGTATCGACTGTAGATGCGTTTGGTTGATATTCGCGTCGGTCGCTATGAAAGCGAGCATCGTCGCCATATTCGGATGGATCATCCCCGATCCCTTCGCGATACCCGAGACATGGTAACGCTCACCATCAATATTCAGCTCAAGGGAAAAATACTTGGCGACTAAATCAGTCGTCATAATTGCTTTCGCCGCTTCGTCCCATTTGTCAGGCGCTAGCGACTCAATCAATTCTGGCAACACCTTGACGATCTTCTCGTAATCCAACCGTTCGCCAATGACGCCCGTAGAAAACGGCAAAACTTGCTCAGGCGAGCAGCCTTTAAGCTTTGCGAGTTCACCAATAACGTTTCGAGCGTCCGCGATACCCACGGTACCGGTCCCAGCATTTGCATTTCCGGAATTGAAAACTAAGAATTGCGGACTCGCCGAAGCAATATTTTCACGCGCAATAATTACTGGCGCTGCACAGAACTTATTCTGGGTGAACACCGCGACGGTCTGCACCGTAGGACTAAGTTCGACAAGGGCCACATCGTTTCGTGATCGGCTCCGGATGCCGGCACTGGCGGCAGACATGCGTACGCCTTCGATAATTAGTGGCTTGTCAAATTCGACAAATTCGAATTTCACGCTTGGTGACCTACTTTAGTTGAGCTTCCCGTGACACTGCTTATATTTCTTACCGGATCCACATGGACAGGGATCGTTACGACCTACTTTCTTTTCTTTTCTGACATAGGGAGACTTTTGCGGCGCCGCAGGTTTTGGATCGTCGGCGGCAAGTGCGTTCTGCGGCGATTGGTGTTGATATTGCATTGCTGCCGGATCTGGACGTTGCTCTTCGACTGCTTCGACGTCATCGCGAGCCCGAATTTCAACTTTCGATAAAACGCCGATGACTTCGCTCATAATCTGCTGGAGCATCCGGGCAAACATTTCAAACGCCTCGCGCTTATACTCCTGCTTCGGGTTCTTCTGGGCGAATCCACGAAGATGAATGCCTTGCCGTAGATAGTCCATTGACGCTAGGTGCTCCTTCCAATGGGAATCCAGAATTTGCAACATGATGGCCTTTTCAAACTGTCGCAGAACTTCCGCGCCGACTAGTTCTTCCTTCTCGCTATACGCCTCTTCAATCGCGCCCAAAATTCGTACGCGCAAGCCTTCCTCGTCTAAGTTGTCGTCACTTTCCAGCCATGAGGCAACTTCAAAAGTTTGACCGTATTCCTGCTTAAGAGCGTACGCGAGACCGTCAACGTCCCATTTCTCATCGAAGCTTTGTGGCGGAATATACGTATCGACAAATTCGTTGACGACGTCGTGGCGGATCCCTTTGATATTCTCCGAGACGTCATCCGCTTCCATCAACTCTCGTCGCTGTTCATACACGTGCTT
Source organism: Gammaproteobacteria bacterium (assembly GCA_021773835.1). Taxonomy (GTDB): domain Bacteria; phylum Pseudomonadota; class Gammaproteobacteria; genus UBA11873. The sequence goes on along the minus strand of JAJFJQ010000035.1, from coordinate 125,920 downwards.
ACGTTGATCGTTAGCGACGTCGTCGAACTCCAACAATTGTTTGCGAATGTCGAAGTTGCGACCTTCTACTTTTCTTTGCGCATTCTCAATCGCCTTTGATACCCATGGATGTTCAATCGCCTCACCCTCCTCCATGCCCAACTTCTGCATCAACGTGGCTACTCGCTCGGATGCGAATATGCGCATAAGGTTATCTTCGAGCGACAGGTAAAATCGACTCGAACCGGCGTCTCCTTGTCGGCCCGCCCGACCTCGAAGCTGGTTGTCGATGCGCCTCGATTCGTGCCGTTCGGTACCGATGATATGGAGTCCGCCTGACGCCACAACCGCGTCGTGCCGGTTTTGCCAATCCGCCTTCATCTGGGAAATTGTCTCAGGATCGGCACCGTCAATCGCCGAGAGTTCTGCTTCGAGGCCGCCGCCAAGCACGATATCAGTCCCGCGACCGGCCATGTTGGTGGCGACGGTCACCGTTCCCGGACGTCCGGCCTGGGCGATGATCTGTGCTTCTCCCTCGTGGAACTTAGCGTTCAAGACCTGGTGCTTTATTTTCTCCTTATCGAGTAAGTTCGATAGATACTCCGAACTTTCAATCGACGCCGTTCCGACCAAAACCGGTTGGCCTGATTCGATACACTCTCGAATGTCGTCGATAATTGCGACGTATTTTTCTTTTGCAGTGAGAAATATTACATCACCGAGATCTTCACGCACCATATTCATGTGGGTAGGAACCACCACCACTTCGAGACCGTAGATTTGTTGAAACTCGTAGGCCTCTGTATCCGCGGTGCCGGTCATTCCTGAAAGTTTTTCGTACAAGCGAAAGTAATTTTGATACGTGATCGACGCTAAGGTTTGCGTTTCTTGCTGTATCGAAACCAACTCCTTTGCCTCAACTGCCTGATGCAAGCCTTCAGACCAGCGCCGGCCGGGCATCGTTCTCCCGGTAAACTCATCGACAATCAGGATTTCCCCATCGGATACGACATAATCGACATCGCGCTGAAACAGCGCATGGGCTTTCAATGCAGCGCTGACATGATGCATTAGAGAGATGTTCCCCGCGCTGTATAAGCTATCGCCGTCGGCTAGGAGCCCGATCTCGGTTAATAATCTCTCAACTTTCTCGTGGCCCGCCTCAGTTAGAGAAACCTGACGCGATTTTTCGTCAACCGAATAATCCCCATCCCCTTCCGTTTCTCCCTCGTCTTCATTTCCTTGGTTGATCTGTCGCGTCAATTTCGGGACGACTTTATTGATTTTGACGTATAAATCGCTACGGTCATCTGTCGGACCCGAAATTATGAGGGGCGTACGGGCTTCGTCGATCAGAATCGAATCCACTTCATCAACGACCGCGTAGACGAGCTCTCGTTGAACCCGCTGCTCCTGCGTAAAAGCCATATTGTCGCGCAGATAGTCGAACCCGAATTCGTTATTTGTGCCATAGGTTATGTCCGCTGCATAGGCCGCCTTGCGCTCCGATGGGTCTAATCCGGACAGTACTACGCCCACTGTAAGGTCGAGAAATTTATACAGCTTGCCCATCCATTCAGCGTCACGTTTTGCTAAATAATCGTTTACCGTTATCACGTGAACGCCACGCCCCGGTAGGGCGTTTAAGTAGGCCGCGAGCGTTGCAACAAGCGTTTTGCCTTCGCCGGTCCTCATCTCGGCAATCTTTCCTTGATGCAGCACCATTCCGCCCAGCATTTGGACGTCGAAATGACGCATGTCCAAGGTTCGCTTACCCGCTTCTCGAACCACCGCAAACGCCTCGGGCAAGAGATCATCAAGAGTCTCACCTGCGTTTAAACGAGTTCTAAACTCCTGAGTTTTTAGTGCCAGACGCTCGTCTGAAAACGCCTCGAACTCCGCTTCAAACGCGTTGATCGCGTTAACCGCTTTTCCCAACCTTTTTAGAAAACGATCGTTGCGTGTTCCGAATACGGAACGAACTAGCCGCTGTGGTAATTTGAGTGGATTGGCGCTCATAAAGGTCTCAACTTGAACCTGGCTATAGGTCTGCGCCCGCCGGGGGCCAATACCAGATTCGGTAGATTCGTTTAACTGTTTTCATTGGCGGCATATTACAACCGGTAGCGCGATGGATAGTTGGGTAAATTCGTCCACCGGATTGAGTGCGTTGGGGGCCACCCATATCGGGGTCGGGATTGGCACCATTGTATCAAATTGGGGCGCAGAGGCCGGGAATCAATGGCGGTAATGTCAGCGTGAAGCAGCTTGGCTGATGAATTTCCTGGGATTAACGACTTTTCCGTTGTGCAAAACTTCGAAGTGGACATGAGGACCGGTGGAACGTCCAGTAGAACCAAGTAGCGCTATGACCTGATCTTTATTCGCACGATCTCCAATATCGACCAGGTTCTTTTTGTTGTGAGCATAGCGGGTGACATATCCATTGCCGTGGTTTATTTCCACCATGTTGCCATAACCCCAACGCTTTCCTGACCAGGTTACGATACCGGCGCCGACCGAGCGTACGTCAAGCCCGGCCTTGCCGGCAAAATCGACCCCGCTGTGGAACTCTTGAAGGCCAGTTACCGGATGGGTGCGGTAACCGAACCCAGAAGATATCCAGCCATCGTCGATAGGTTGCCCATCGGGATGCATTTCTTCGTGCAATTGGCGATCAAAGATCAGCGCCTCCAATGCATCGAGTCGATCCTCGCGCAAGGCTAGGTCAGTATCCAAGAGTTCGAGATTCGCGAGTAACAAATCCCACTTGGGCGTAATTAGATTATCAGGAGCGGGGCCGCCGACAGCAGGCGCGCCGGACAATCCGAATTCCGCTGGGTCGAGATCCGCAACCGACACGAGCCGCTCGGCCAACGCGTCCAAGCGCGTTACATGGGCCTGCAATGCGCCCGCGCGGATCGCGAGCGTGCTTAAGTTCGATTGTGCGTCGCGGCGAATATCCGTGATTAGCTTACGTTGCGAGATGACTTCCGCTTGAAGGAGCGATGTGGCGAATTCTGGATCCGTGGTCATCGCGTTGACCATCGATTGCTGGCCATACCGGAATCCCCAGTACGTAACGGCACAAGCCCCAGCTGTGATTGCGATTAAAGCAACACCAATGACGGTATAGCGTATCCGGACCCGGCCCAACGCGCCCCTCGATTTTGAAATTAATACGAGTTCCATCGTCTTTAGTGATACCGCACGCGTACCCTTAGGGTTAAGATCAACCCCAATGGTTTAGAGCAGCTTAGATGTCGTCCCCCACGAAACTGAATGCCATTGTCACCCATAACCCAACTCTACGGAAACTATTCCGTCACGCTGCGGGGCACCATAGTGCCTCAATGCGCGTCAAAAGCCTCCTTGCAGAGCCGCTACGCAGCCACATACAGCTAGCTGTCATCCGCGGCGATACGGTCGTATTAACCGCGGATTCGTCCGCTTGGGCCGCGAAGATGCGCTACCAAGTACCCGATTTACATAGGCAAATGGCGAAAATCTCGGATTTCTCCGAGATCCGGACGATCCGTGTAAAGGTAACGAAATCGTCTTCTGCACAGCAGCAACCCCTACCCCGCAAGGCCCTACCTATAAGCGCCCCGGCAGCCTCAGAGTTACAACGCCGGGCCTTGTCTGTCGATGATCCCGCCTTGAAGGATGCATTGCTACGATTGGCGAAGAGACGCGGTGGGTAGAGTCGCGCATTGGATAGCTCCGGGCCCTACGACAGTCGCCCCTACCCTAATGCGCCGGCATTGGTTGCATAAACGAAATCGGGGCAAGTTCCTCGCTTTCGAATGACACCAATTCCCAGGCAGCTTTGTTCGCCAGTAACTCTCGAAGTAGTCGATTATTTAACTCGTGACCTGACTTGTGTCCGTGAAACGACCCGATCAGACTGTTACCCAGCAAATACAAATCCCCAATTGCATCAAGTATTTTGTGTTTGACGAATTCGTCTTCGTAACGCAACCCGTCCTCATTGAGGACGCGATAATCATCCACGACAACCGCGTTATCTAAACTGCCACCGAGTGCAAGGTTTCTCTCTCGCAGTAGTTCTACATCGCGCATAAATCCGAACGTGCGTGCGCGAGAGACCTCTTTCACAAAAGAGGTCGTAGAAAAATCGATTTCAGCGTGTTTGCTACTTTGTTGAAAAAACGGATGGTCGAACTCGATCGCAAACGACACCTTGAATCCGTCGAACGGTTCGAAGCGCGCATGCTTGTCCCCGTCCTCAACTTCGAGCGCCCGCTTGATTCGGATAAAGCGTTTTGCCGCTGCCTGTTCCTCAAAACCGGCCGATTGAATAAGAAACACGAACGGTCCGGCACTGCCGTCCATTATTGGAACTTCGGATGAACTTACGTCAACGCATGCATTATCGATGCCCAAGCCGGCGAATGCTGACAATAGGTGCTCGACGGTTGCTATCCGATTCCCGTCTCGAGACAGACTCGTAGATAGGCTCGTGTCACCGACGAATTCTGCTCGTGCAGGGATCTCCACTGGCGGATCCAAATCGGTTCGACGAAACACAATTCCGGTATCCGGCGGGGCAGGTCGAAGCGTCAAGAACACCTTTTTGCCGGTGTGAAGCCCAACCCCCGTGGCACGGATGACGTTTTTCAGCGTACGCTGTTTTATCATGGTTCCCCGCTTCCCCCTGAGCAAGGCGAATTTGGTGGCGATACTACCACAAACAATGGCTTAGCGTGAAACACACGCACGAAGGCTTGTCGGCAAAGTCGGCAGGACTAGGGCACTAATTCGACGACCAGTCGAACTATTTTTCCTATAAATTGGGACGCACGGCCGTTTTAATCAATCCGCCTGCCTGCGAAGAAACGCCGGAATATCGAGATAGTCAGGGTCGGCCATTTTTTCATCGGCCACTTCCGCTGACTCCGGTTGGTTTCTGATGACTGTTGGACGCTCGAGGACCTTATAATCGAGTTCCGGTTCTGGCGGTTTCGAGGCGAGTAAGGGGCTGTCCTCCCGAACACGGGTATCGCAGCCGATGCCGGTGGCAACGACCGTTACTCTAACCTGATCGTCCATGTTTTGATCGATGACTGTTCCGACAACGACCGTCGCATTATCCGACGCGAACCCTTTAACCGTATTACCGACTTCTTCAAATTCACCCATTGTCAAATCTAGGCCGGACGTAATATTCACCAAGATACCCTTTGCGCCAGACAAATTGATGTCTTCGAGCAGGGGACTCGAGATCGCGGCTTCTGCCGCCTGCCTTGCGCGGTCGGAACCACGACCGCTGCCCGACCCCATCATCGCCATACCCATTTCCGACATCACGGTTCGAACATCGGCAAAATCGACATTAATTAATCCCGGACAGGTAATGAGTTCCGCGATTCCCTGGACCGCGCCGAGAAGAACATCGTTTGCTGCTTTAAACGCGTCTAACAAACTGATGTCACGACCCAGAACGCTTAACAATTTTTCGTTCGGAATCGTTATCAATGAATCTACGAATTGACTCAATTCTTTGATCCCGTCGTTCGCAATTTCACTTCGCTTGCGACCCTCAAACGGAAATGGCTTTGTGACAACTGCAACCGTCAATATCCCCATTTCCTTGGCGATTTGGGCAACGACTGGCGCACCCCCGGTACCGGTTCCGCCACCCATACCCGCGGTGATGAAGACCATATCCGACCCTTCAAGAACATCGCTAATTCGATCTCGGTCTTCAAGTGCCGACTGACGACCGATTTCTGGATTTGCGCCGGCCCCTAAACCCTTGGTGATATCACTACCTAGTTGTAGTGCCGTTTTCGCGGAGGAATTCTTTAAGGCCTGGGAGTCGGTATTCGCACAAACGAAATCGACCCCCTCTATTGCCGCCCCCAGCATATGTTGTACGGCGTTGCCGCCACCGCCGCCAACCCCGATCACTTTTATTACAGCGCTTTGGCTGTAGGCATCGACAAGTTCAAACATGTTAGCCCCTCCGCATTAGCGTACTACGCAATTTCCGCGTATTCCATTATGGTAATTGTGAATTAATCCAGCATTTTCGACGCCCAGAGTGAGCATATTAGTGCTTAATCTCGGCATTATCTCTTTATCGTTAAAGTTCGAGTACGTTGACATTACGCTCGACCTCAGAAATTCCCATGAAACCAATTTTTCATTCGCTCCCACATACTTCCTGTGTTCTCAAACCTGTTGTGCGCTGCTAGCGAATCACCGGCGTGATTGCCAAATAGCAGTAGACCGACTCCGGTCGCGTAGATCGGATTCCTAACAACATCCACCAGTCCCGCAATATACTGAGGCGTGCCTAAACGAACGGGCATATGAAACACTTCTTCGGCCAAATCGATCGCCCCTTCCATTTTTGACCCACCACCAGTTAAAACGACACCTGCAGCGACCATCTCCTCGAATCCACTACGCTTCAATTCAGCGTGCACTAGGCTAAATAACTCTTCGTACCTCGGCTCCACTACTTCAGCCAATGTTTGTCGTACAAGCCGGCGGGGCTGGCGGTCACCAACGCTCGGAACTTCAATTGTTTCTTCGGGATTAGCTAGCTGAGTTAGTGCACACGCGTATTTAATCTTGATGTCCTCGGCGTGATGTGTTGGTGTGCGTAATGCTACTGCGATGTCATTCGTTACCTGGTCGCCGGCGATCGGAATAACGGCCGAATGATGAATTGCCCCGTTGACAAAAATTGCTATGTCCGTCGTACCGCCGCCGATGTCACATAAACAAACACCAAGATCTTTTTCATCTTCGGTTAGGACCGAATGAGACGAAGCAAGCTGTTGTAGGATCACGTCGTCCACTTCGAGTCCACATCGACGCACACATTTGACGATGTTCTGCGCTGCACTGACGGCCCCTGTGACCATGTGTACGCGCGCCTCTAGCCGAACTCCGGACATTCCGATCGGCTCTCGGATCCCCTCTTGTCCATCAATGATGAACTCTTGCGGCAAAATGTGAAGAATCTTTTGATCCGCTGGAATAGCGACTGCCCGGGCCGCGTCAATCACTCGCTCGACATCAGTTGAATTTACTTCACCATCACGGATGGCGACGATCCCGTGTGAATTAAGACTACGTATATGGCTGCCGGCAATTCCTGCATAGACCGAATGTATCTCGCATCCAGCCATCAATTCGGCTTCTTCTACTGCGCGTTGGATCGATTGCACCGTCGATTCGATATTGACAACTACGCCCTTCTTTAAGCCTCGCGATGCATGCGAACCAATACCGACAATCTCTAGTTCGCCCTCTAGCGAAACCTCTCCGACTATCGCTACAACCTTCGAGGTGCCGATATCGAGGCCAACTATTAAATTTTTATCTGGCTTTCTTACCATTCGGTAGAACTCCGATGACGCGTCTTATATCGCCTAGCCATTGTCGATATCTTCCGATTTTTCACGGATCGCAAATCCGTTCGTATACCTAAGATCAACTAGGGCAACCCGATTCCAATTACCCTTCAACACGTGCTCGAAAGCGCGGCTAAAACGCCCAAGACGTTCGTCGACCGCATGTCGCCCGATCACCAAGGTCGCTCCGTTTTCAATATCGACTATCCATGCCCGCCGCTCAGATAAACGGATCCGCTGAACCTGTAATCCAATGTCGTCTAGAACCTTCTGCATAGCGTAGTAGCGCTGCAATATCTCGCCTTCGGTGCCGATCGGCCCGTCGAGCGCAACCAAGCCCGGGGGGGTTGCGCGCGATTCGGGTACAAAAATGTCTGCGATTGGATTCAACAGTGCATATTCCCCCCATCGCGCGACTGCAACCTGCTCGCGAATGCTGACACGGATCGTGTCGGGCCACACCCGACGCACCGTCGCTTCAGAAACCCACGGTTCATCTAGTAGATGGGCACGCACTGAAGCTACGTCGACATCGAAGAACCCGCCGTGTACGGCCTTCGAAACGATGGTTTGCATATGCGCCGCACTTAGGTGATGAAACTCTCCATCGACGGCTATCTTGCGGATCGGAAACGCCTCCGGATCAAATAATTGCTGGGCCAAAAAGCCACCGTATAAGAACATCAGAAACGCCAAGGTCCCGACGAGCAATAATAATGGGTGTCGATGTTGTGAATCTTCGACCTCTCGAACTCGATGCGCTTGCGCTGTTTCCCGATGTGACCGCATCATCTCGCCCCACGGAAGCTCGTGCCAAGAATCTTTAGGACCAACTTGTCAAAGCTCATGCCAACCGCTTCAGCGGCCATTGGTACGAGTGAGTGATCGGTCATTCCCGGCACCGTGTTTAGCTCGATAAACCAAGGCTCGCCTTGTTCGTCGAGCATGAAATCAACTCTGCCCCAGCCACTGGCACCCAGTGATTCGAATGCAAGCAAACCTAAATTCGTACATCTGTCCACTTGTGGGTCGGATAACCCACATGGGCATATATAACGCGTCGTTTCGGCTATGTACTTGGCTTCGAAATCATAAAACTCATGCGGCGTTTCAAGTTTTATGATGGGGAGCGGATCACCAGCGACTATGCCCAGCGTATACTCTGCCCCCGTGACCCATTTCTCGATGAGCGCGACGTCGTCATAGCGAAGTGAGTTTTCGATTGCCGAAGCAAGCTCGGATCGCTCGCCCACTCGCGAAGCACCAAAACTCGAACCCTCCCGGGCCGGTTTCACCATGACCGGAAATCGAATGTCCTGTGCAAGCATTTCCGCCTCACCGCCGCGCAGACAGACTGAAAACGGTGGTGTAGGCACGCCAGCGCTTTCCCACACCTGCTTCGATCGGACTTTGTCCATGGACAACGCACATCCCAAAACGCCGCTGCCGGTATACGGCATGTTCATTACTTCAAAAGTACCCTGTACGCTGCCATCCTCCCCGCCTCGCCCATGCAATGCGATAAATACGCGATCCGGGCTACAGTCTGCGAGTTGTGACATCAGGTCGCCATCCCATACCAATTCGCTGGCATCAATCCCAGATCGCACAAGCGCTTCGGTAACTGCGCGTCCGCTTTTTATTGATATGTCGCGTTCGGCGGAATGGCCTCCCATGAGTACTGCAACCCTACCGGCCGCCGCCACAATTTCGTTATTCGAAGGCTGCTGTGCGATTTCCATCTGTCAACCTGCGACGGTTCCGTGCTGTAGTGGACACCCAATAATTCGTACCTCAGGTTCCAGCATTACGCCAAATTTCTTTGCCACGGACAGTTGGACTTCCGCAATCAATGCTTCGATATCCGCCGCGCTTGCGTCCTTATCGTTAATAATAAAATTGGCGTGTTTGTTGGATACGTAGCAGCCCCCCGCGCGCCTACCCTTAAGGCCGGCCTCGTCGATCAAGCGGCCAGCAAAATCGCCTGGCGGATTCTTAAACACCGATCCACAACTCGCTCGACCGGTCGGCTGAGACGCGCTTCGCTGGGCTAGGAGATCTCGGATCTCACTGGCGCCGTCGCCGGCGCCAGTGGGTTCAAAATGCAGTACCGCAGTAACGAACCAGTGATCGGCCGGAATATCAACCTGCCGGTAGGACCGCGAGAAATGGGATTGATCGTGGCGACTGACTTCGCCATCGCGTCGGATCAGTTCGACGCTCTCCACTAACATCCACATCTCGGAACCGAAAGCACCTGCATTCATTGCCAATGCGCCGCCGATCGTGCCTGGTATGCCAGCGAGAAACCCGCCACCACCGAGTTCCATTCTTGCTGCCTCCTTTGCAACTTTCGCACATGGGGTACCGCATTCTACAGTCAGGCGCGTGGCGTCGAGCCAGCTGAAGTTATTGAGCGTTCTCGCGGTAGAAATCACAGTCCCTGCGATGCCACCATCACGAACTAATACGTTACTGCCGAGGCCGACCCAGGTTATCGTTTCGACCTCACCCACCTGCTCAAAATATGAAATTAAGTCATCGATATCGGCTGGCTCGAAATAGCGCTCCGCCATTCCACCAGTACGCCAGGAGCAGTGCTTAGACATAGGCTCCTCTAGGGAAAACCTTCCCCGAACCTTCAGCATGTCGAATTCTGAAGACATCAATTCGCCTGACTCTCATCCGGACGATCAGGCTCGCCGCGTTGTTCTTCGAATGTCATACCTTCCGCCACACGTCCAATACTGCCGGCGCCGAGGAGCAGCAATACGTCTCCGGTTTGCGCGATGTCTTTCAAGACGTCGTTTAACGATGCGGGATCCTGAACAAATACCGGATTGACCTTGCCACGTTGTCTAACGGCCCCGCACAGTGCCCTGCCATCGGCGCCGGGAATAGGGTCTTCTCCTGCGGGATAGACTTCCAACACTACCAGCGCATCGACGGTGTTTAATACCTCGACGAAATCTTCAAACAACTCTCGGGTTCGCGAATAGCGATGGGGTTGGAAGACAACCAATAACCTGCGGTCGGGCCACCCGGTTCTTACCGCCTTGAGTGTCACCCGCAATTCACTGGGGTGGTGACCGTAGTCGTCGATCACAGCGACTAAGGCTTCGCCGATCCGCGTTTCACCCATCCATTGACAACGACGCCCAATCCCTTGAAATGAAGATAAGGCCTTGGATATTGCTGCTTGCGAAATTCGCAATTCAAAGGCGATTGCAATTGCGGCAAGCGAATTGAGCATATTATGCTCGCCCGGCATGTTTAGGTTGATGGTTAAACTTTCCGACGAATTACGCCGTGCAACCTTGAAGCTCGACGTCGCACCTTCTTGTTGAAAATCTAAACCTCGAACATCGGCTTGTTCGTGCGTTCCGTATGTCACTACCCTGGTACGTAGTTCAGGGAGCAGCGACTGCACAATCGGATCGTCGAGACAAACCACCGCAACACCATAAAATGGGAGTCGCTTAAAGAATTCGACGAACGTTGCACGCAGCTTGCCGAAATCCCCATCGTAGGTTTCCATGTGGTCGGCATCAATATTCGTGAGGGCCGCGATCAACGGATTTAGCAATAGAAACGAAGCGTCGCTCTCGTCGGCCTCGGCGACCAGGAAATCTCCGGTGCCCAGACGTGCATGGGAGTTTACGGCGTGCACGAGACCGCCGATCACAAACGTCGGGTCCATTCCGCCTTCGGCTAAGATGCTGGCGATTAAGCTCGTCGTCGTCGTCTTCCCGTGGGTTCCTGCAACCGCGATACCTCGCTTAAATCGCATCAGCTCGGCCAGCATTTCGGCCCTCGGTACGGTCGGGATCAACTGCTCATGAGCGGCGATTAGTTCTACGTTATCCGCAGGAATGGCACTTGAGTAGACAACGATATCTGCGCCTGAAATGTTCGTGCGGTTGTGATTATCGAAGATTGAAACACCGATAGAGGCCAAGTGGGCCGTCATCCGGTTTCCACTTCGATCGGAGCCTGAAACCGTATAGCCCAAATTGTTGAAAACCTCCGCGATTCCGCTCATGCCGGCACCACCAATGCCAACGAAATGGATCCGTCGAACGTGCCGCATTGGTAAGTCATCGGACTCATACATCCAGTAAACCCATGCACTGAGAAACGACATTTGCTGCGGCATCTGGCTTCGCAAGTGCGCGCGCCTGCTTAGCAACACTCAAAGGATCTGGGTCCCCATCCAAATATTTTTGCACCGCCGCCGCCAGACGTTGTTCAAACTCTGGGCCCTCCGCGACTATCATCGCGGCGTTTGAGTCAACCAAATACCGAGCATTAGCGGTTTGATGGTCGTCAACCGCATACGGGAAAGGCACAAGCACTGAAGCCACCCCGACTGCCGCCAACTCGCCCACGGTGATTGCGCCTGCGCGACAAATTACTATATCTGCCCAACTATAGGCTGCGGCCATATCGTCGATAAATTCCGTCACCCGTATCGATGCCTTGGCCGACGCATAAGCCTGCTGCGTCATCAGATCATTACCTGACCCGGCCTGGTGCCAAATTTCTACAGCTGGACCGCTTAGATGATCGAGCGCTTTAGGTACGCCAACGTTAAGTGCGCGAGCACCTCTACTACCTCCAATAACAAGGATCCTAATTCCATCGAATTCCCTCTCTCGCACCTCCGGTGGGACGATGGCCACGATCGATTCGCGGATCGGATTACCCACCGTAACCGCTCGGCGCTCGGTCGGAAATGCGTCCGGGAAACCCTGCAGGACTTTCGTGGCAAGGTGGCTTAGTATCGAATTCGTTAACCCTGGGACCGCGTTTTGCTCATGGATCACCAGGGGCTTACGGCATATCCAGGCCGCGACACCGCCAGGGCCACTAGCAAACCCGCCCATTCCGAGGACTAGCATCGGTTGTATCCGCATCACTGCTATCAAGGCCTGGAGCAATGCGATGCCCAATGTGACGGGTGCGAGCAACCAGCGCCAAAACCCACGTCCGCGCAAACCAGAAACCGCAATTTTGTACAATCGAATTCCTGCTTCGGGGACTATTCGCGTTTCAAGACCGCTTTCAGAACCCAACCACACGGTACTCACATCGTAGTTCTTTAGGTGGTCTGCGACCGCCAGCGCGGGGTAGATGTGGCCACCGGTGCCGCCAGCGACGATGAGGATTGGACGTCCTAAATTAGTCATAAGCCGGTCGTCCACGTCCTGATGCTGCGCGTGATTCCTTGGCAACCCGCAGAACCATCGCCAACATAATGCAGATGATAAGCATGCTGTTACTACCGTAGCTCATCAATGGGAGCGTTAGCCCCTTCGTTGGCAGCAGCCCCATATTGACGCCAATATTAATAAACGCTTCGATGCCGATCAGTAGCCCGATCCCATACGAAAGATACGCCGCAAAATGTTGTCCGGCTCGTTGCGCCAAACTACCAATAAAAAATATCCGCCAGATTAGAAATAAGAAAAGACCAATAACGGTAATCGTTCCGACCATTCCAAGCTCTTCGCCGATCACGGCAAATAGAAAATCCGTGTGGACCTCGGGTAAATAGAATAATTTTTGTACGCTATTGCCAAGACCAACGCCAAACCATTCTCCACGTCCAAATGCAATCAACGCTTGGGTCAATTGGAATCCGGTATCGTAGGGGTCAGACCATGGATCAAGGAATGTCATGAGCCGTTGCAATCGATACGGCGCCAACATCGCGAGTGATGTTAATATCGCCAATGCAACCATACCCCAAGCGGCAAAGCGTAGTAGTGGTACACGTCCGAGAAAAAGCATCCCTAAGGTTGTGGCAAATATGACGACGGCCGCTCCGAAATCTGGTTCCAGCAGCAACAAGCCCGCGATAATTGTTAATACGCCAACTGGTTTTATAAAACCTATAAACTCGCTTTGTACCTGTGCTTGATGACGCACCAAATATGACGAGATGTACACGATAATCGCAAGCTTTACGGGCTCCGAAGCTTGTACCGATATCGGCCCAATTTGAAACCAACGAATACTCCCATTAACTTCACGCCCAACGCCCGGGAGCAAAATTATCGCCAGGGATGCGACACCGAGGAACAACAACAAAGTGCTGATCTTCTCAAACATCGCAAGTGGTACTTGGAGGACAATGGCGCCAATTCCAACACCGAGTAGCAGAGCAGCCAACTGGCGCCAGAAATAATACAAGTCGACGTAACCGTTTTTGTGTGCGATTGGTATCGAGGACGAAGCCACCATCACCAGTCCCATGCCAACGAGAATACCCGCAACCCCGATAAGCCACAGGTCATAACCGTAGCCTTCGGCATGTGGGCGCTGCTCGAAAACGTGGCGTGAAATCGCTTGGCTCATGCAGATTCGAGCTCCTTAACTGCTTCGGCAAACGCGTATCCACGCGCTTCAAAACCCTCAAACATGTCGAAACTTGCACAGGCTGGCGACAATAAAACTGCATGACCTGGTTGCGCTAGTATCGCCGCGAGCTGGACTGCGGCTGTCATAGTTAACGCGAAATGAATATTAGTATGACCTTCGAGTGAAGCCGCGATTGCCTTTGCGTCTTCGCCGATCAATATGACAGAGTGCACACGTCCGTCGACGTCTCCCGCAAGCACACTAAAGTCTGCGTCCTTACCGCGACCTCCCGCAATCAGCACGCCTTGACGTTCAGAAAACACCCCCCGTATCGCGGCGCTCGTGGCACCGACGTTTGTTCCTTTAGAGTCATTGATCCATTCAACGCCGTGGCGGCTTGCAACTGTTTGGCAACGATGTGGAAGACCGGAAAATGACGCCAGCACGCGCTTTTGTACCGATCGCGGGATGGCCATGCGGTCCGTGATCGCAACGGCAGCGAGGGCATTCATTGCGTTGTGGATACCACGAGCAGCTAGATCGCGGACCCGCATAAACCTTTCTCCGCCGGCCACAAGCCATGCCGTGCCATCGTGGGTGTCGATCCAATAGTCGGCCGCCTCTTCTGGGCGCTCGGAAATGAAGTACGCCTCGCATGCTGGTCGAAGGTCGCGCAAAATCTCATCGTCCGCATTGAGCACGACACACTTCGCATTGTTGTAGATACGTTGCTTGGCTTCGACGTAGCTCGAGAAATCCTTATATCGATCCATGTGGTCCGCTGAGACATTTAAAATGCAAGCCACCGAAGCTGCCAACGATTGCGTCGATTCCAGTTGAAAACTAGACAGCTCGAGGACGAAATAATCGGGCTGCCCTGGGGACAATAGGTCGAGCGCCGGGGTACCAAGGTTTCCGCCCGTACGCACCTTAAGGTTGGCACCACTTAAAATCTCACTGACCATCGTTACGACAGTACTTTTTCCATTCGAACCAGTTATCGCTACTACCGGGGCATTGGTGTGGCGCGCAAACAGCTCAATGTCACCGATAACCTCGATACCCCTGCGTAGAGCATCGGCTACTATCGGATGTGACCGAGCGACCCCAGGGCTAAGCACTAAATATTCGCAAGCGTCAGTCGGCGTATATGAGCTAATGCCGGTGAATACAGCCGCATCCGGCATCAGTTTTTTCAGATTTTCCAACTCCGATGGATTCTCATGCGTATCGATGACTGTAAAATTTTCACCAATTTGTGCCAGAAAGCGCGCGCACGACAATCCAGTCTTACCGAGACCAAATACGATATAAGGTGAGTTGATGGACTTAGTAGTCATCCGACCGCATGCACTGTCTACCGTTAGTAACATCAACTCAGCGGATCTTGAGCGTGGCCAGGGCCACGAGCACAAGGATCACTGTGATGATCCAAAATCGGACGATAACCCGCGGCTCGGGCCACCCTTTTAATTCGAAATGGTGATGCAATGGCGCCATACGAAAGATGCGGCGACCAGTCATTTTGAAAGATAGCACCTGGAGTATCACCGATACGGTCTCGACAACAAAAACGCCGCCCATAATTACAAGGGCCAGTTCTTGGCGCACCATCACCGCAACTATTCCTAGCGCAGCACCAAGCGCAAGCGCACCGATATCACCCATAAAGACTTGCGCGGGATATGTGTTGAACCACAGAAATCCGAGACCCGCGCCTACAATGGAGCCGCAGAAAACACACAGTTCACCGACACCAGCCACGTATGGCACCGCCAAATAGTTGGAAAAATTGACGTTGCCGGTTACATACGCGAATACAATTAATGCGCCGGCGACTAGCACTGCGGGCAGGATTGCCAGGCCGTCTAGCCCATCAGTAAGATTAACTGCGTTACTTGTGCCGACGACAACGAAATAGGTGAACACGACATAAAACCACCCGAGATCAATCGCGACGTTTTTGAAAAATGGCACGATTAATTCCGTTTCGACCGGTGTCTTTGCGGTAAGGAATAGGAACAGGGCTGCGATTAACGCAACAGCCGACTGCCAACTGTATTTACGCAGAGCGGATAAGCCTTTTGAATTACCTTGGGTAAGCTTTAGATAATCGTCAACCCAACCGATTGCGCCGAATAGTCCGGTCGTTACAAGTACGACCCAAATAAATCGATTTCCGAGGTCGCCCCACAAAATCGTGCTCGCTGCGATCGAAACCAATATTAATAGGCCACCCATGGTTGGCGTCCCAGCTTTCGAGAGGTGACTCTCGGGCCCATCACTGCGCACGTTCTGACCGATCTGTAGATGACTCAAACGGCGTATCACAATCGGCCCGACAAGTAGCGCAATAAACAAAGCCGTAAGTACACCTAAGATTGTCCGCAATGTGATGTATTGAAAAACATTAAATCCCGAGTGGAAATTCGCGAGGTAATCTGCTGCGTACATCAACATTGACGCGTTGCTCCGGTAAGCGCTTCGATGACCCGTTCCATTCGCATAGTGCGTGAACCCTTAACTAATAGTGTTACTTCAGCGGTCAATTCCTCAATTAAGGTTTCGATTAATGCGTCCATATTGGTATGACATTGGGCGCGTTTACCGAAAGAATCGCCAGCGATTGCGGCAAACTCTCCATAGGTAAACAATCGATCTATCCCTGCATCTCGAATCGTTAACCCCGTTTCTCGATGAATATCCGCTGAATTTGGACCAAGCTCGCCCATGTCACCGAGAACTAGCCATTTCTTACCAGGCTCCGATTCAATCATGCGTAGCGCCGCGGTAAGTGATGTCGGGTTAGCGTTGTAGGTATCATCGACAATTCGCGAGCCGGAGATCCCTTCTAGCACACACAAGCGTCCATCGACTCGTTTGGCACGTTCTAATCCGACTTTGATTGTGGTCGACGGAATATCGAGCGAATAGGCCACCGCCGCCGCCGCCAACGCGTTCGCGACGTTATGTACGCCGTCGAATGGCAACTCGATATCAATGGTGCTGGACGGTACGCGCAAGCCGAAATGCATGCCATTTCCAATCCCACAATTGACGATATCTTCAGCCACTACATCGGCAGCCCGATTGATGCCGAAAGTCACGACTCGATGACCAGTCGCGATGCCCATCCAATACTCGGCGTAAACGTCGTCGGCATTGATCACTGCCGTGCCATCGGCAATCAACCCAGCGTACAATTCACCTTTCGCTTCGGCGACCGCGTCGATCGTACCGAAGCCTTCTAAATGCGCGGGCGCACACAGCGTAATGACGCCGACAACGGGTTTCGCGATTTCTGCTAACCATTTAATTTCGCCTAGATGGCTTGCGCCCATTTCAACCACTGCGTATTGGTGCTTCTCATTTAGCTCAAACAGTGTCCGCGGCACCCCAATTTCGTTATTGAGATTGCCTTTCGTCGAGAGTACTTGCGCGTCGGTTCGCAAGATTGCAGCGATCATTTCCTTAACCGTCGTCTTACCATTGCTGCCGGTTACACCGACCACGGGGAGCGCGAACCGTCGGCGCCATGCGCCGGCCAAGCGTCCGAGCGCTCGCCTCGTATCATCTACGGTCAAGGTCGCCAAATCCGTGGTAACGGGACGTTGAACGATCGCGCCGGCGGCACCCGCTTGCTCGGCCGCGGAGCAATGCTCATGCCCATCAAAATTTGGTCCACGCAGCGCACAAAAAAGCTCGCCACGCGAAATTGTCCGCGTGTCCGTTGAGACCCCCTCGAACCACCCGCTGTGATCCGATAGTTGTGCTTCCATCGCCACTGCGGCCTCACTCAATTGCATGCGGATCAACGTCGTCGTCCCTGCAAGGATCGAGATGCAACTTCGACGTCAGAAAACTGATGCCTCATCCCGGCAATTTCCTGGCGCGCTTCGTGGCCTTTACCGGCAATCAGGACAACATCACCGGCGCGCGCGGCGTCGATAGCGGACTCGATCGCACGCGCCCGATCATGAATAACCTGGACATTTTGCGGCTCACTCATGCCACGTAAGATTGCAGTGGCGATCGCTTTATTGTCCTCACCACGAGGATTGTCACTGGTAATGATTACTAAATCCGCGCCCTGCTCAGCGGCTCGCCCCATTGGTCCGCGCTTTGTCGCATCGCGTTCACCGCCGCAACCGAACACGCACACTAAGTTTCGATTCGTGATTGATTTTAATGTCGCCAATACACGGACCAAACTTTCCGGCGTGTGGGCATAGTCAACTATCACTATCGGACCGTCATCCGACTTCGGCTCAACGATTTCCATGCGGCCGGCGATTGTCGGAGCGTGCGATAGCGCGTCGGCCGCTGCATGCTCATCGATCCCGAGCGCTAGTAACGCGCCTAAGCTCGCCATCAAATTCTGTGCGTTGAATTCCCCAATCAATGGTGTCGTGATCTCAACTTGTCCTTGCGGCGTCGCGACGACTAGCGCGGACTGTTTGCTACCACCCACATATCGAATGAGCTTTAGGTGATGTGATTCGCTTCGCACACGCGGAGCGTGATCGATACTGTAGGTCCAACAACGGACGTTGCGATCGAGTTCGACCACGAGGTCGCGGCCTATAGGATCATCTATATTGATAATGGCGTGGCGGATCCCATCGTACTGGAATAGCGATTTCTTAACCGCCGCATATTCGTCCTGACTAGCGTGATAATCGAGATGGTCGTGCCCTAAGTTGGTGAACACGACTACGTCCAACATCGTGCCAAGTACTCGATGTTGCACTATCGCATGTGACGACACCTCTATCGCAACCGCCTCACAACCTTCCTCGCGAAGCTCACAAAACATATTTTGGAGCGAAATTGGATCCGGCGTCGTCGTCTCAGATGGCCGCAGCTCACCTATCATTCCAGCGCCCAGCGTACCGATATATCCCGCATTGCCGCGCAAATGTTTTAACGCATGCGCGCAAAGCTGCGCGACCGTCGTCTTTCCGTTCGTCCCAGTCACGGCGATTACATCGAGCGATGCGGACGGGTCGCCAAAGAAACGGCTCGCGATTCGACCCACCGCCTGTCTAAGGTTCTGGACGCGGATAATGGGGGTTGCTGCAGGTACTCCAATAATTTCGAAATTGACCGGATCATCTTCAATTAACACCGCGCTCGCACCCGCAGCCGCGGCGGCTGGTGCAAACTCGCCTCCATGGCGATTCGCACCACTCAAGGCAATAAAACAATCTCCTGCTTTTACGTTCCGGCTATCTAGCGAGAGACCAAGAATCTCTCGGTCATCGCCAGGGCTAAGGTCGACGTCGCCGGCCAACAAGGTCGACAGCTTGAGTCCGTTGTGCGAGAGCGCGACCATCATTTCGGAGCTCCGAGGGTTCGCTCTGATATGACCTCGGCGGCCAAGCGGTAGCGATCGTTGTCGACGTCTAGTTGAATGTCCGGAGTCAAACCCAGTATCCGGGCCGCCTCGATCATTACCTTTGCGAAAATTGGCGCTGCGACCCGGCCGCCATAGTGCTCACCACTTTTCGGCTCGTCGATGACAACGATGGCGACTAGCTCGGGGTGCTCCGCCGGCAGCATGCCCGCAAACAAGCTCAAATAACGATCTTCCGCATAACCTCGCGCGGTCGATTTGTGCACCGTGCCTGTTTTGCCAGCGACGTGGTAACCAGATACCGCAGCTTCACGTCCCGTGCCTTCTGTTACTACACTGGTCAACATTTTCCTAACAGCACGCGCGGTGTCGACGCTTAACACACGCCTGCTCGGCAACGGAGCGTCCAATGGCGTTATCGACAATGGACGCAGAATTCCGTCTGCTGCCAGCACCGAGTACGCCCTCGCAAGCTGCATCGCGTTGACCGATAGACCGTAACCGAAGGCCATTGTCGCGCGCTCTATATCGCGCCAGTTTCTCGGATCGTTTAGGTGGCCAACTGACTCACCCGGTAGCCCGACTTCGCTAGGCATGCCAAAGCCAACCCCGTTGAACACGCCCCATAGAAGATCCGGTTCCAACGACAATGCGATTTTGCTCGCACCGACGTTGCTAGATTTCGTAATAACGCTGGACACATCTAGTTCGCCGAAATTCCTTGGATCGCTGACCACATGACGACCCACCTTAAAATAGCCGGGGTCTGTACGAATTGGCGTGTCATGCGCGTAATTCCCCGACTCAATTGCCGCGGCGATTGTTATCGGCTTAATTGTCGATCCCGGCTCGAAAATGTCTGTAACTGCACGATTACGATAATGTTCACCCTTTAAATCGCCTCGATTGTTAGGGTTAAAAGATGGCTGATTAACAAGTGCCAATACTTCGCCGGTATTAGGATCAACAATCACCATAGAACCAGCTTCGGCGTCGTGCGCTTGAACTGCAGCTTTTAGCTCGCGGTAGGCAATGTACTGTATGCGTTTGTCGATGCTTAATTTAAGATCCCGGCCTGGCTGCGCAGCTTCGATTTGCTCGACATGTTCAATCGTGCGACCCAGTCGATCTTTTATAACTTTTCGCGAGCCTTGCTTGCCACGAAGCGTTGAATCAAAGGCGAGTTCTATACCCTCCTGCCCCGCATCATCAACGTTTGTAAACCCGAGCGTATGTGCAGTGACTTCGGCCGCCGGATAATAGCGGCGCTGCTCCTCAAGGAGGCCGACGCCCGGCAGCTTTGCCTGTTTTAGTTCTGTCACCACCTGCGGCGACACATGTCGTTTCAGATAAACAAATTCGCGATCAGTTCGCGGGAGAATAAGTGCATCGAGATGGTCGGTAGTTGTATCAATTAGAGCTGCCAGGCGTAACCATGACTCGCGGTGTTGTACCATTAACCGCGGCTGACCCCATACTGAATGAACCGGTGTACTAATTGCGAGGGGTTCACCATTGCGATCCGTGATCATTCCTCGATGAGCAGGTGTTGTAACGACCCTTAGGTATCGTGCGTCACCATGATCTTGCAAAAATTCCTTGTTAGTTAACTGCAAATCCATAGACCGCCAAGTAAGCACCCCAGCGAATATACAGAACACGGCTAGAACGAGTCTTCGTCGAAGTTCCGAGCTTGTAGACGATAAATTAGAAGTCATGATCGAACTCGGAATATCTCTGCGGCTACGGGCAGGGTCATATTAAGTTTGTTGCGCGCGATGTCCTCTATTCGACCGTGCGTCCCCCACGTTCCTTGTTCAAGTAGAAGTTGCCCCCACTCCTGATCAAGCTCGTTTTGCTGGGCTCGAAGCTCTTGCAATACCAAGAACAACTCACGCGTTTGGTGGCGATACAAAACAACTTCCATCGCGCTGAGGAATACCCCTAATATCAGCGTCAGGAGTAAAATAAATGTTTTCTGTCTCACGCGACCCGCTCCAACACCCTTAATCGCGCACTCCGTGCGCGGGGGTTGCGCTTGAGTTCAACCTCGCTAGGCCGCAACGGTTTTTTCATTAGCAATGAAAATCGCGGTCCAGCCATATCAGCATCAAAAGGATCTGTAGGGCGACATAGATTACGAAAATACCGCTTTACGATACGGTCCTCTAGGGAGTGGAACGCAAGTACAACAACTCGGCCACCAACCCGTAAATTTTCGCTCGCGTGCACGAGCCCGGCGCTAAGCTCCTCTAACTCGCTATTAATCCTAAGTCTCAGCGCTTGAAACGTACGTGTGGCTGGATGGATTTTGGACTTTCCGCCGGGAACAGCTTGCGTTATCAGGGTTGCGAGTTGGACTGTGGTCGTGATCGGATCGCTGACTCGCGCCGTAACGATTTTTCTAGCGATACGGCGCGCATATCGCTCCTCGCCGAGCTCCCATAAACATTCGCGCAGCTCTTTCTCGCTCACTGTAGCCAACCACTCACCGGCCGTAGGGCCAGTCGTCGGATCCATCCGCATGTCCAACGGCCCCACACCGCGGAAACTGAAGCCACGATCGGCATCATCAAGTTGAGGCGACGACACTCCCAGGTCCATGAGTATTCCGTCTGCTTGCTCCCGTAGTTGTCGCGCTTCTAAAAGTTGTCCCACTTTTGAAAAACGCGCGTGTACCAGCTCTAACCTTCTATCGTTCAGCAACCTGCGTCCCGATTCGATCGCGTCAGGGTCGCGGTCTATCGCCAGCAGGCGTCCATCACTGCCCAGCCTCTTTAACAACTCTTGCGTGTGTCCACCGCGTCCGTAAGTGCAATCGACATACACCCCGGCAGGTCGAATGTTTAGTGACTCAATCGTCTCCGCCAGCAGAACTGCTTCGTGCACGTTCGCTGCAAACAGTTAAAGCGACAATGTACTGAGCACCGCGGATCCAGACCCGTCGCCGTCATGTACGCCTTCAAGCCAATTGTCGCGTTGTTGATTCCAGATCGTCTCATCCCAAATCTCGAATTTATTTCCTTGTCCAAGAAACGCGATACGTTTGTCCAGCAACGCGAAGTTGCGCAATTCGTTCGGCAGCAAGACACGGCCTTGGCCGTCGAGCGCGCAATCGGTGGCATAGCCACGAATAATCTGTTTTGTACGGCGCGATTCGCGATCGAAATCGGAGAGACCTTGTAATTTCGCCTCGATGAGTTCCCATTCAGAGGCCGGGTATAACCACAAGCACCGATCCCATGGGTTGAGCGTTAATACCAAGGCACCGGAGTCATTAGCTGAGAGCTGATCGCGGTGCCGTGCGGGTATCGCCAAGCGCCCTTTGGCATCAATGCTGATACTACTGAATCCTTTGAACATCGTCGCATTGGGATCAGCTAGACGCCGCCTGCGGCGGGCCACCACACTTCGGTGCCGCAGCGCTCATAGTAGTCGCTGAAATTCCACAATTCCCCACATTTTCCCACTCGCGAACTATACGTACGCACACGGAAAGCTGTCAAGGAAAGTAAGCTGAATTCGAACGCAAATCTTGCTTATTGAACAAACACTTAGCTGTTATGTGTGGTGCCAAAACTACCTGGTCAAAAGTAATCTTTTGATATGTTTATACTTATCAATTGGATAATTGCTAATGCTTATAAAGTAAATGAACTCTATGCCGGGTTAGCTATTGATCATGGGCGAAATTGAGGTGTGAGTCGGCCGGTAAGCCGGGTTCTGTTCTCGGCTACGCCGAGCGACGGTCATTCATCTGCGACATATGTCGCCATATGCCTGTAGCGACCTACCCGGAAATAGACGCGGACAACGCCTTGTCGCAATGCAACATATTTCCCTATTTGGTCTTGCTCCAGGTGGGGTTTACCGTGCCGCCGGCGTTAGCCGGCGCGGTGCGCTCTTACCGCACCATTTCACCCTTACCGCAGCTCACACAATCGACCGCGAACGACCAAACTGGAAGGCCACGGCGGTATATTTTCTGTGGCACTTTCCGTAGGCTCACGCCCCCCAGGTGTTACCTGGCACCCTGTCCTATGGAGCCCGGACTTTCCTCCGCAAGACGCATAAACGCGCGCGGCGACCGTCCAGCCGACTCACCGGCCTAGTCTGAGGTCTGGAATTGGGTAATTCAATAGAAGAAGCGGTCTCAAACCCGTCCGAGGGGGCGCCGTCATCCCAGCATCAATAAGCGACGGCCACCGCAGCATGATGGTAATCCGGCCCCGGGTGAAAAATTCCCGATAGTTTTGCGACCATTTCTCGTTAATTTTCAGATTGGTCGCCGTGAGCTAGGCGATAGACGCGGTTGCGCTTCAGCCCGGTCCATTCGGCCACCAATTTTATTGCATCCGCCTTCGGCATTTGGTGACTCAATATGTCGACCATCTGTCTTGCTTTGTGCTCATCACCCGTTGCCGTCAAATCTTCGTCCTTAGCGCCTGATAACACGATCACGATTTCGCCTCGTGCCGCATTCTCATCACACCTCATTGCTGCGGATACCGTCCCTAAAGGGCCGCAATAAAGCGTTTCATGAAGCTTAGTTAGTTCGCGAGCAACGACAACCTCGCGTTCGCTGCCGTATACCGCGTGCATATCATCGATCGTCGCCAATACGCGATGCGGTGCTTCATAAAAGATCATGGTCCTCTGTTCGGCAAGCAGCAAACGCAAGCGGCGCACACGCGCGGTCTTGCGCGGCGGCAGAAATCCTTCGAAGGCAAATCGATCGGAGGGTAAACCGGCGATTGATAGCGCTGCGATCGCTGCGCATGGCCCAGGAACGGAAAAGACCGGGATTTCTTTCTCTCGAGCGGCGCGCACGAGCCGAAATCCTGGGTCAGCAATCAACGGCGTTCCAGCGTCAGACAACAACGCAACAGCAAGTCCTTCGGAGACAACGCGGGAAATTATGCCACCCACAATATCTGCTTCGTTGTGTTCATGTAGGGCAACTAGGCGCGCCGTCAACGAATAGTGCTGGAGCAGCCGTTGGGTCATCCGCGTGTCTTCTACGAGTAACATGTCCATCTGCGCCATGAGTGTTACAGCGCGATAGGAAATGTCCGCCAAATTACCGATTGGCGTGGCGACGACATAGAGCGCGGGCCGCTCAATTGACAGTGATATTCGCTCGCTTGATACTGTGGCGGTCATGACTCCTCGCCTACCGTTTAATTCTGCTCGCTGGTGCTTTGGCTTCGTTTTAATCCTTATCCTGGCAGCCGGATGCGGCCCACAGCAAGCGGTAAAACCAAGCAAACCGGCACCACCGCCAGGCGCAAATGCCGAGGCGCGCCTGCGTAACGGCGATTTTCTAAACGCTGCCGCAGAATTCGCGCGTTTGAGCACGAGCGACCCCACTGCGAGCTCACGGTATCGCGCTATGGCAGCGTTGGCCTATATAGATGGCGACGATCCCGATAGTGCGGCGACACTGCTCTCGGAAATGCCAGCTGACACAACCGAAACGGCATCGTTGAGCGCACTCGCACTCGCCGCAATCGACACCTTAGGCAACGGCAGCTCGGAGGCGTTGCGGCAATTAGAACTCGTCGAGCCGAGAAAGCTCAATGGGTATCAAAAAAGCGTTTATTACCGCACCTTGGGCCGCGTCTCAATGTTCAACCGCTCGTATTCGGACGCGGCTACCGCATTTATCGCCGCGGACGAATACGTGCTTCCCAAAGAAAAACGAAACGACCTTCATAACGACATATGGCGCGCATTATCGCACATGGATGACACCACCATTCATACCACATACGAGAACGGGTCGCGCCGCGAGAAGGACTGGCTAGAGTTGGCGATCGGTGTCCGTCCGAATTTGCATAACAGTGTCGCATTGGCAGATGCGATTGAAAGCTGGCAAAGCGAGCACCCGCAACATGCGGCAAACCTTTCACTGATAGAAACTCTATATGAACTTTCCGAAAGCCTCTCGGCGCAATCCCGCCATGTAGCGCTGCTGTTACCGTTTGATGGTACTTATGGGACCGCAGCGACTGCGATCCGCGACGGCTTCCTGAGCGCGTGGTACGCGTCGCCTAAAAATGGAAACCGTCCGACAGTTTCGGTTTATTCCGTCGACGCGAGCCGGGTCAACGGAGTCTATGATATGGCCGTGGCCAACGGTGCGGATCTGATCGTTGGCCCATTGGAAAAATCGGCTGTCGAGACCCTAATAGCGCGAGGCGAACTCCCGGTTCGGACGCTAACCTTGAATGTCGTGGACAGGGCGGTTGACCCGAGTGTCGCGGGTGATTCTGCCCGGCTGTTTCAATTTGCGCTATCCCCGGAAGATGAAGCTGCCGACGCTGCGGAAAAAGCACGATCGGAGGGTCACTCGCGAGCAGTGGTATTGGCGCCGGAAACGCCATGGGGACAACGATTGACGCAAGAATTTGCCGGCCGCTGGAAGCAATTGGGCGGTGTTGTGCTTGCGCAGACTTCATATGGCGGCAAGGAAAATTCCTATGCCGAATCGGTAAAGCGCGCCCTGAATATCGACAAAAGCGAATTGAGGGCAAAGGCCCTACGTCAAGCGCTAAATCGAACTATCCGGTTTGAACCACGTCGCCGCGCTGACGTAGACGCGATATTCATGGCCGGATTTCCCGTGAGTACGCGTCAACTAGTACCTCATTTGCGCTATTTTCGCGCGGAATCGGTACCCGTGTATTCAACATCTCACACGTATACTGGCGTAAACAATTCCGCCGCGGATCAGGACCTCGATGGTCTTCGCTTCGGCGACATGCCGTGGCTATTTGGGGCCGCGGATCACAATACCTACACCTTGTTTAATCGGAGCTGGTCGAACAGCGCTCCTGGATCGGGACGCTTGTTCGCGTTTGGACTCGATGCTTACCGAATTCTTCCGTATTTGGCTCGGATGCGCTACCAACCCGGACTTCGAATTCCGGGCGTATCCGGTCAACTACGAATGAATCCCAATGGCCGCGTTATCCGCGAGCTCACGTGGGCCCGCTTCGCGAGCGGAATACCAACGCTTATCGATCGATGAATTCGAATTCCGTCCTAAAACGGATCCTACCCAAAACTATAGGCGACGAATTCGAAAAGAACGCTGAGTCTTACTTAATCAAATGCGGTCTCATCACGAACTGCCGAAACTACAAATGTCGCGCGGGAGAGATCGATCTAGTGATGCATGACGGGGGCTGCGTTGTATTCGTCGAGGTAAGATATCGCCGCGGTGACGACTATGGCAACCCATTTGAGTCAATCACCGTGCACAAACAAAAACGAATAATCCGTGCGGCCACCCATTTTCTCGTTTCTAATCCACATCTTCAAAATTGCACCTGCCGGTTTGACGCCGTCGGCGTCTACAAGCGTGGCGGGAAAACAAAATACGATTGGATAAAAGATGCGTTTTCCACATAATAAAGCTGCCGCATACTGCTAACGAGTGATATTTTTAATCGAACATTGATATGGATCGACTGAATCGGGTAAAACAAATATTTGACGAAAGCATCGCCCTAAAGACGGAAGCGGCATTCGCCCTGGGTCCGAAGATCGTGGAGGCTGCCGATTCAATCCTTAAGTGCCTTATGGAAAATAATAAGGTTATGTCTTGTGGAAATGGAGGTTCCGCCGCTGACGCCCAGCACTTCTCATCGGAAATGTTAAATCGATTTGAACGGGAACGACCAGGTCTCGCTGCAATTGCGCTGACCACAGACGCATCGACAATTACCTCGGTCGCGAATGACTATCAATTCGCGGATATTTTCTCAAAGCAAATTCGTGCCCTGGGAAGGCCGGGAGACGTCGTTCTCGCGTTTTCGACAAGCGGCGAATCGAATAATATTGTTGCTGCTATCGATGCCGCACATGATCAGGATGCCCGAGTCATAATGGTAAGTGGCCGCGACGGCGGAGAGGCGGCAAGGAGCCTAGCCGAAGGCGATGTTGAGATCCGAGTTCCGTCGTCATCGACGGCGCGAATTCAGGAAGTACACTTAATGATAGTTCACTGTATTTGTGATCTGATTGACGATCATCTATTGGGGTACTCAGATTGAAAAAACTACGGACAGTAAATTCGATAAACAATTGCGTACGGGTAATTGCGCTTTTATCTCTAACTTGCTCGGTCGTCGGATGTGCGGGTGTGCTATTTGGCGGAGCAGCAACTAGCGCAGTAGTCGCACATGATGAACGGACCACCGGTACTTTCATCGAAGACCAGGCAATCGAACTAAAAGCTCTTGAAGCAATTCGCAGTAACAATGATCTACATGGTCAAACGCATCTCAGCGTTACCAGTTACAATCAAGTGGTGTTGGTAACCGGTCAAACACCGACCGAGGAACTGAGGAGGACCGCGATAGACATCGTCTCTCAAATCGAAAAGGTACGACACGTCTATGACGAAATTCAGATAGCAGCACCGAGTTCAATGGTTACACGCAGCAGTGACAGTCTGCTAACTGCCAAGGTAAAGACCAAACTATTTACGATTAACAATATCGACGCCACGAAGGTTAAGGTTGTTAGCGAAAACGGCGTGGTCTTTCTCATGGGGATCATAAGTCAAGCTGCCGGGGCAACTGTAGCTGACGCAGCCAGCCGCGTCGGCGGCGCTCAGAAGGTAGTCAAGCTATTCGAATATCGGTAGCAACCCGTTGACCTGCGACCAGCTGCGAATAGATCTACTTTATGATTTTAAGATGTGATCCCTTAGGGGGCGTTGGGGTAGGTGACGAAGGTTCATCTGTCGTGGTCGTTTCTTCTCGTTCAGGGTCATCCGGCAAGACTATTCCCATCCCGTTCTCACGAGCATAAACTGCACATACCGCAGGTACGGGTACAAATATTTCGCGGGCAATCCCAGCGAACCTAGCGTTAAACGAGATGTAGTCGTCCCCCAGGGTCAAATTTGCAACCGCCCCGGATGCGATATTGAGAACAATTTTGCCGTCCTCAATAAATTCTTCTGGAACAGAAACGCCGTCATGGGTGGTATCGACCAGAAGATGTGGGGTCAGATTGTTATCCGCTGCCCACTCATTGATCGCCCTGATTAAATACGGTCTTGTAGAAACCACAGGCCTAATATCTGGTCTAAATATGAACTTGGATGGAATGTCTTTGGTACATCGAGTCAAACCAGCGGATGCGTCGCTTCATATATGCAGTCAATCGGGCACAGCGAACCGCAGCGATTATCCTATTAGTTTGAAACCTCACGCTCAAACGGCGACAAGCTAGCCTGAAATCCATCGCGAGCGAAAATCCGCTCGGCGTACTTCAATATCGGCTTTGCCGGTGCAGTCAATTTAACGCCATAGAATTGCAACCGCCATAACAACGGCGACAAGCAGCAGTCGACGAGTGAATATTCGTCAGACATGAAGTATTCATGCTGTGAAAAAATCGGTGCGATCGCGAGAAGGTTGTCCCTAATGGTCTTTCGCGCATTGGCGGCTGCTATTTCGTTTGCGCTAACCAAATCCTCGAGGATACTGTAAAGATCCCGTATTACTCGGTAGCGAAATTGCCGATTAGTCGCACGAGATACCGGATCGACTGGCATCAGTGGAGGGTGCGGGTAACGCTCGTCAAGATATTCCATCATGATCTGAGCATCGTAAATGACGAGTTCGCGATCGATCAGGGTCAGAATCGAATCGTATGGATTTAAGTCATTCAGATCTTCTGGCCGATTTTCGTCATCAACAAAATTGATATCAACGTTAATATCTTTCTCGGCAAGAACAATTCGCACGCCATGGCCAATCGGGTCGGACGCGTCACAATAAAGTGTCATCACCGATCGTCTATTTGCTAATCCAGTCATATCAGTGGACATCTTTCCAATATTCACGCTTCATTAGGTAGGCGGCGACAAGAAACACCAGTAGAAAAACAATGACCCAGAATCCTAGTCGGTGGCGGACCAATTTTGCTGGTTCCCCGACATAGACTAAAAAGCCAACCAAATCTCGAACCAATCTTTTATATTCGTTTTCAGTGAGGCTGCCGCGTTGAGCGAGTTCGAGGCGCTCAATAGTTGTAGTTTCATTACCGTCATCGGCAGCTTCAGTGTGATAAACAGCGCGCTGCAACCCCTGGAGCTCCCACAGTACGTGCGGCATCGCGGTGTCCTTGAAAAATAGATTATTGACCCCCGTGGGTTTATTTTCATCAACATAGAAAGTGATCAAGAAATTGTATAGCCAGTCTGGACCGCGTGAGCGTGCGACGACTGAAAGATCTGGTGGCGGCGCACCGAACCACGACTCGGCATCCGATGGTCGCATTGCGACTTCCATGGCATCACCGATCTTGTCGGTCGTAAACATCAGATTCGTTTGCACAGATTCTTCCGACAAATCCAGATCTGCAGCGATTCGGTTGTAGCGCATGAATGAGGCGGAATGACAACTGACGCAGTAATTCACAAACACTTGTGCGCCTCGCTGCAAGGACAATTTATCCGACAAATCTATCTTTACCGGTTGCATGGCAGGGCCGTGACCGCCAGCCGCAAGCGCTAACTCGAAGCACAACATCGCCAGAAGAAAAGTGAATAACCTACTCATTTATCTGTCACTCTATCGGGGACGGGTTTGGTTTTGTCAATTTTGCTGTAAAACGGCATCAACAGAAAAAAACCGAAATAAATTGCAGAAAAACCACGTGCCATCCACGTCATTTGCGGCGTTGGGGTTTGTGTCCCGAGGTAACCAAGCGCGATAAAGCTGATCACAAACAGCCACAACGCAGTCTTAAACAAGGGGCCACGATACCGTATCGATTTAACCGGACTGCGGTCGAGCCAGGGCAGCAGAAAAAAGATCATAGTTGCCGCTCCCATCAATAACACACCGATTAACTTATCGGGGACGGCGCGCAAGATTGCGTAAAACGGCGTGAAATACCATAACGGCACGATGTGCTCTGGTGTGACCAGCGGATTGGCAGGAATAAAATTATTCGCTTCGAGAAACCAACCACCGAACTCCGGCGCAAAAAAGACCACCGCCGCAAACAGAATCAAAAATACGATCACGCCGACCGTGTCTTTAACCGAGTAGTATGGGTGGAAGGGGATCCCATCCAACGGCACGCCATCCGGCCCTTTCTTTTTCTTGATCTCAACCCCATCCGGATTGTTTGACCCGACCTCGTGCAAGGCGATGATGTGCAAGAACACCAAGCCAACGATTGCCAGCGGCATCGCGATAACGTGCAAGGAAAAGAATCGATTCAAGGTTACGTCTGAGACCACAAAGTCGCCACGGATCCATAACGAAAGTGTGTCGCCAACAAATGGAATCGCACCAAACAGAGAAATAATGACCTGCGCGCCCCAAAATGACATTTGGCCCCATGGCAGCAAATACCCAAGAAATGCCTCTGCCATCAGCGCGAGATAGGTAAACATTCCAAGGATCCAAATAAGCTCGCGTGGTTTTTTGTAGGACCCGTACAGTAGGGCCCGAAACATATGCAGATACACGACGATGAAAAATGCAGACGCGCCGGTTGAGTGCATGTAGCGAATGAGCCAACCCCATTCCACGTCTCGCATGATGTACTCGACAGACGCAAAGGCGAGTTCGGCGTCAGGCTTATAGTTCATCGTCAACCAGATCCCGGTCACTATCTGGAGCGCGAGAACAACAATCGAAAGGACGCCGAAGTAATACCAAAAATTGAAGTTTTTCGGGGCGTAGTACTGCCCCATATGTTCATTCCATAGTTTTACGAGTGGAAAACGGTCGTCAACCCAATCGCGTAAGCCGGTTAACTGTTTCACGACAGCGTTCACGAGGCGTCTCCTTCGTCTTCGCCAATTACAACCCGGGTATCGGATGCGAATCGGTACGGGGGTACGGTCATATTAGTCGGCGCCGGATATCCACTATATGCGCGGCCGGCGAGATCGAATTTCGAACCATGGCAAGGGCAAAAGAACCCACCAACCCAAGTTTCGTCTACCGCACCAGGCTCAGGGACAAAACTAGGCGAGCAACCGAGGTGCGTGCACAATCCAACGAGGATCAGGTACTCCTCTTTCGTCGAACGCCACGCGTTGGCAGCATACTCAGGTTGCACGGATTCATTGGACGACGGATCTCGTAGTAAGCCGCCATCGAAATTCTTCAATGTATCGACCATCTCAGACGTTCGTCGGACAATCCATACCGGTTGGCCGCGCCACTTTTGCGTGATCCGCTGCCCCGGCTCAAGCTTACCGATATCTACTTCCACCGGCGCCCCGATGGCCTTGGCCTTTGCGCTCGGCTGAAACGAAGCAATGAACGGCACGGCGGCGATAGCGGCACCGATGCCACCGATAACCGCGGTCGTGCCCGTAAGGAACCGACGTCTATCAACGTCGACGGCGTTGTCACTCATAGCGTTGCCACACTCCGGTCTTCCAACGTCGGAGGCACCACAGGTTCAAGGTTGAATCCCATGGGGCCGCCACGTTATAGCTTGAATTTGCCGATTGACCCCACCAACCGGCACTCGGTAACGTACTGCGGTGTGTCGACAACAGCACGAAAGCCGGGTGATTATATCACTAAAACCACGTCAACTATCTCGGCTCCGGCCCAACCAATCGAGGAACGGGGATGCACCGTAAGGCGTACCCTACACTCCATAGACGCATGAATTAGGCGACGAAATCGATGCGAATAGCCAAAGCGGCGGTTTTTTTTATCCAGTTCAGTTTGATTGGTCTCGGCATTGCCTTGCTCTTTTTATTGTTCGCGCGCGACCGTTGGGAACTCGTCACCCCCGGTGACCGACAATTTTCATATTCTCAAGCAGTACAGCGAGCAGCTCCGGCAGTCGTCAGCATACATACCGCTACCACTATCCAGCGCAAACGCAGCCCGCTGCTCGATGACCCGGTCTTTCAGAAATTTTTCCAGCTACCGGCAGCACCGCCGAGATCGAGTCTCGAGACTAGTTTGGGCAGTGGCGTGATCGTCGACCCGGATGGGTTAATTTTGACAAATTTCCACGTAGTACGTGATGCCGACCGTATCCAAACAGTCCTAAGTGATGGTCGAATTGCCGAGGCTAGGGTTGTTGGTACCGATCCGGAAACCGATATTGCTGTTCTCCGGATCGAATATACCGATCTGCCGAGTATCGCGTTGGGTGATTCTAATTCGGTGATGGTCGGGGATATCGTGCTGGCGATCGGCAATCCACTCGGGGTCGGCCAAACCGTGACTCAGGGTATCGTCAGTGCGACTGGGCGTAATCGTGTGGGGATCAACACTTTTGAAAACTTCATCCAAACCGACGCCGCCATAAATCCCGGAAATTCGGGCGGCGCATTGGTTAACGCTATCGGTGAACTCATCGGTATCAACTCCGCCATACTCGGTGTCCCCGGTATTGGGTTCGCCATCCCAACAAGTATTGCCGTTGATGTCATGCAACAACTGGTCACTGCCGGAACAGTGGAACGCGGATGGATTGGCATCGAAGCGCGAGATCTGTCTCCGACACTGCGCCAAGAACTCAAGGCCAATAGCGAATTTGGGATCGTTGTACTCACGGTTATAGCCGGCAGTCCGGCAGCCATGGCTGGGCTTCTGCCGGGAGACGTTATCACCCACATAAGCGGGGATCCGGTACACGATTCGCAACAGGCGATCGATGCAATTTCGTCTCTACGACCAGGGTCGAGTGTCATTATCCGCGCCACGCGGCTTGGCGCGGAGCTAAATTTAGACAGCATAGTCGCCAAGCGCCCGCTGTACATTTCAAGATAGATTGGCAGAAGGCGCCCTGGGGGTGGCTGGATATGCGACTTCATGTGAACGCGCAGCCAGGCTCCACCGATCGTGCGTCATAAGATTGGTTTTGTTTTTGTTACGCCTTATCTCTATACGCGGCGGATTTGGCATGTGCCGTCAGTCCCTCGCCGTTGGCTAGTAGCGCCGCGATGGAACCAAGGCGTGCAGCACCCGCCGCCGTACACTCGATGACTGACGATCGCTTCTGAAAATCGTAGACGCCGAGCGGTGAAAAAAATCGCGCGGTCCCGGAAGTCGGTAGGACATGGTTCGGCCCGGCACAATAATCGCCTAAGGCTTCAGCGGTATAACGGCCTAAGAAAACAGCCCCGGCATGCCGCACCGCAGGTAGCAATTCTCGAGGTTTTTCGACGGACAGTTCAAGGTGTTCGGGTGCAATACGATTGGCTAAATCAATCGCTTCATCGAGATCGCCTACCTTTATAAATGCACCGCGCCGAGTCAAGGATGCGGCAATGATATCGCGCCGCTCCATCTCCGGTAGTAGTCGTGAAACACTGGTGGCGACGGCATCTAAATAATTATTGTCGGGGCAGATCAATATCGCCTGTGCCTGTTCGTCGTGCTCCGCTTGAGAGAACAAGTCCATGGCCACCCAGTCCGGGTCCGTTTTCCCGTCACACACGATCAAGATTTCTGACGGCCCTGCGATCATGTCGATACCGACGGTGCCAAAGACTAAAGACTTGGCTGTGGCGACGTATATATTGCCGGGCCCCACGATTTTATCTACCGAGAGCACGCTTTCGGTCCCGTATGCTAGCGCGGCAATTGCTTGCGCACCGCCTATCGAATAGATGCGGTCGACACCAGCGATGTGCGCGGCGGCCAAAACCACCGGCTCGAGTTCGCCTGCTGGGGCGGGCACCGTCATCGTAATGTTGTTGACCCCTGCTACTTTCGCAGGGATAACATTCATCAAAACCGACGATGGGTAGGCCGCCTTGCCGCCAGGAACGTAAACGCCCACGGAGTCCAAAGGCCGCACCAGCTGACCAAGGATCGTCCCGTCTTCTTCTTGATAATCCCACGACGTCTGTAGTTGGCGCTCATGGAAGCCTCGGATCCGTTCTGCGGCATCTTCAAGTGCTCCCGCAAGCGCGGGCTCAATCTCGGTAATCGCATGAGAAAAATCTTCGACCGTGAGATCTGCCATTGTGGCGGCATCTCTACCATCAAATTGATTCGTCAGTTGCACTACCGCTGCGTCTCCGCGCGTTCGAACGTCGGTGAGAATGTCTCGCACCTTGGTCTCTACGGATTGATCGTGCGATTCATTCCAATCGATTAGCGTACTCAAGCGTTTATCGAAGTCATTTTGAACGGAATCCAATCGTTGAACCGACCACTGAACGGACGCTGTCATCATCGTTTACCCAGTAACTGCCGCGAGTCGACCGATCAAGTCCGTAATTTGATTGTGCTTAATTTTCATTGACGCCTTGTTGACAATAAGGCGGGAGGAAATGTCAGCGATATGTTCCATCATCACTAAGCCGTTTGCCTTCAGCGTATTTCCGGTATCCACCAAGTCGACGATGTAATCCGCGAGACCAACCAAAGGTGCAAGCTCCATCGAGCCGTATAACTTTACAACCTCAATCTGTACACCCTTCTGCGCAAAATAGCGTCGGGTAGTCGTTGCATACTTGGTCGCTACCCGCAGCCGTCTGGAATCGTTCTCCACTTGACCGCGTCCAGCCAACACTAAACGGCAGGCGGCAATTTTTAGATCAAGCGGTTCGTAGAACCCATCGCCTTCATACTCAAGCAATACATCTTTCCCGGCGATGCCAACATCTGCTGCCCCATATTCAACAAACGTCGGGACATCGGCCGCGCGGATCACAACAAGTTTCGTTTTGCCATCGCTTGTCTCGAGAATAAGTTTCCTGGACTCGTCAGGATCCTCATGGGGCACGATGCCGGCGATTGCCAGCAAGGGTAGTGCCTCTTGTAGTATCCGACCTTTAGAAACCGCGATCACCAATCCAGACGAACGCTCGGGTGATGGATTCATCGTATCACCCGCTACGCCGGGACCCGCCGGATCCGCGCGCCTAAATTTGCGAGCTTTTCTTCGATCGTTTCATAGCCCCGATCGATATGATAGATACGATCAACCTCTGTCTCACCTTCGGCAACCAACCCGGCAAGCACCAAGCTAGCGGAGGCACGCAAATCGGTGGCCATCAGCGGCGCACTTGTGAGGCGGTCTACCCCGGTTGTGATCGCCGTATTGCCTTCTAACTTCACTTCCGCACCCATTC
Organism: Gammaproteobacteria bacterium; assembly: GCA_021773835.1. GTDB lineage: Bacteria > Pseudomonadota > Gammaproteobacteria > UBA11873. The sequence goes on along the minus strand of JAJFJQ010000035.1, from coordinate 90,732 downwards.
GTTGAAGTTCGAGGACGTGCATAAACCGATTCTCGAAGACCGCCTCGGTTATTGTGCCGGTTCCTTTTGCGACACAATTTAGTGCCGTGAATTGCGCCTGCATATCGGTTGGGAATCCCGGATAGGGAGACGTGTGAATATCTACCGCAGACAATCTTCGACCGTTCATGTTCAGCTCAATCCAATCGTCTCCCGAGCTTATTTCGGCCCCAGCCTCGGTAAGTTTTGCGATGACCGATTCGAGCAGCTCCGGCCGCGTATCTTTCAATTTAACATGGCCACCGGTCATCGCCGCGGCCACGAGATAGGTGCCAGTTTCGATACGGTCGGGCAAGATCGGGTAGGTCGTACCTCCCAATGACGTCACGCCTTCAATCGTTATTGTGTCTGTCCCTGCCCCGTCGATGATTGCACCCATACTCTTGAGGCAATCCGCGAGGTCCACGACTTCAGGTTCTCGCGCGGCATTGCGTATCGTGGTGACACCATCGGCCATGGTCGCCGCCATCATCAAGTTTTCGGTTCCCGTCACCGTAACCATATCCATGACCAAATCGACACCTTTAAGACGGCTCGCGGTTGCGCGGATGTAGCCGCCTTCGACGCTCAATTTTGCCCCCATCGCGGTTAAGCCTTGGAGATGCAGATTGACCGGACGCGAACCAATTGCACAACCGCCTGGGAGTGAGACGTCCGCTCGGCCAAAGCGAGCGAGTAGCGGACCCAACACGAGTATTGAGGCGCGCATTGTCTTAACCAGTTCGTACGGTGCGAAGAATTCTGTGATGGTAGAACTGTCGACTTCGATGTTCATCTTCTCATCGACAGTCAGCTGCAATCCCATGCCACCGAGGAGTTCCATTGTCGTGGTTATGTCGTGGAGATGCGGCACATTGCGGATCACGACCGGGCCATCCGCCAACAAGGTTGCCGCCAATATCGGCAAGGCCGCATTCTTAGCACCGGAAATGCGAATTTCGCCCTCGAGCGGAGTGCCGCCTTTGATGATTAATTTGTCCACCGGTGAGGTATTGGTGCAGCTACATAACTTGCAGCTTGCGTGCCTTCTCCCAAGCCTCGTGTGTATAGGTCTGGATGGAAAGGGCGTGAATCGCGCTCTCCATGCTGTCGCCAAGGGCTGCATAAACCATTTTATGCTGTTTAATCATGGGGCAATTTGCAAAGCTATCACTCACCACGCGAGCGACAAAATGCGAGCCGTCGCCGTCAACATGCGCTTCGGCTTCCGGGATCCCAGATTCAATCATCGTTTTGATTTCTTCGCTGGTCATAACGCACTCCTGTATGGGCTGCCTAGCCCAGTTAGATTCTGAACGGCCATCGAAACGCGTTTCCATTAAGGTGTGTCGACTGCATCGGCTCGTGATCACTCAATTCAATTGAAAAATCGCAAGAGGTAGAGTTCACCCTTGGCGCCGATAAAACTTTCCTCGGTTGCGGCACGCATACTGTAACGCGCAGACGCCACACGGAATGCTAACCTCAATTGGTCGGTAAAACACGGAGCCCGGCATGTCCGAGTGTCGGGCGCACTAGGGTCTCGGCTGTTGCCTCGGGGAGGCGACTAGCAGCGCATTGTGGCGCGAAATACGGCGCTACTGATTAATTTCCTTATTCTTTTCACTCAAACCGGCGATCAGACCTGGCAGGCCACCGTCTTTAATCAGCGACGAAAATGATGCCCGGTAGGTCTTCACCAAGCTAACCCCGTCCACTGCTACATCAAACACCTTCCAATTGCCGCCGATACTGTGAAGGCGATATCCAATCAATATCGGCTCGCTCCCGCTTTGATCAATTTCTTGGCGGACCTCGACGGTACGGCCCTTGACCGTTGCAGTATCGTCAGGATAGGTGATGGCCTGATCAGAGAACTCCAATAGCGCGGTGGCGTAGGTTCGCACGAGTAACTTACGAAACTGGTCGACGAACTCAGCGCGCGATGCTTCGTCGGCCTCTTTCCAATGGGTACCCAAGACCCATTGGGCCATGATGGGAAAATCAAAATGAGGAAATATGACTTCGGAGACCAGGGCAAACATCTTTGCAGGATCTTGCCGGAGCGCCTCACGATCGTTCTGGACGCGGTCCAATACCTGGTCCGTCGTATTGCGCACGATATCCATCGGCGCTTCCGCAGCCGCTAGTTCGGTTGCCGCAGTCAACAAAAGTGCGCACATCAAAACGGATAACCAGACCTGCTTCATACCAAAGACCTCTGTTTCCAAATATTTTAGAGTCATAATCAAATCGAGCGGTTGGGATCACCAATGCGCGATATACCATTCAACAAGCCCAGCTTGGCCGAATTTTTGGGTTGGCCGCCCGGCGATGCGGCGGTAATCTAGCACATTCGAGCTGTGCTGTCCGGGCATCGCGCCCATCGGAAATTAGGCGTGATCGGCTAGGAGCTCAACCTTATAGCCATCCGGATCTTCGACGAACGCGAGCACCGTGGTCCCACCTTTCATTGGTCCGGCTTCGCGCACCACATTGCCGCCTAATTCTCGGATACGGTCGCAAGCGGCATAGACGTCGTCAACACTCACTGCGATATGGCCATAGGCATTGCCGTGGTCATAATCTTCTTCGACATCCCAATTGTGCGTAAGTTCTAGCACCGTCGAATCTGCGACTTCGCCGTAACCGACAAATGCTAGGGTAAACTTCCCTTCAGGAAAGTCTTCCTTGCGCAGCAACTTCATACCTAACATCTCGCAATAGAATTTCAACGAAGCATCAAGGTCACGGACCCGAACCATTGTGTGCATCATCCTCATTTTTTCTTTCTCCAAGCTTTTTGGCGCGGGGAGCCAGACACACCGCGCTGATTAGGAAATTATTGGTTGTATCTTCTCGGCAACCCGTCGTGCTTTTTCGCGGGCGCCGTCGATCGAATCGGCGCTGGCCAATGCCACCGCTAAGCGACGCTCTCCGCGTACCTCAGGCTTACCAAATATTCTGAGTTCCGTGCCGGCTTCACTCAAGGCTTCGGCAATCCCTTGGTAACTAATATTCGAACCGGTTCCGTGCCCAAGTACCGCAACAGACGCGGCGGGATATCTTTGACCAATGACGGGGATTGGAAGACCTAAGATCGCCCGCACGTGCAACGCGAATTCCGAAAGCTCTTGAGACAACATTGTTACCATGCCGGTATCGTGAGGTCGGGGTGACACTTCGCTGAAGAAGACATCGTCCCCTTGCACGAAGAGTTCGACACCAAAGATACCATTGCCACCAAGCGCCGCCGTCACAGTCTTAGCAACGTGCTCTGCCGCGGTGCGTGCTGCTGCACTCATCGGCTGGGGTTGCCATGATTCGCGATAGTCCCCGTCGATTTGTACGTGCCCGATCGGTTCGCAGAAACTCGTACCACCGGCATGACGCACGGTAAGCAAGGTGATTTCGTAATCAAAATCAACAAAGCCTTCAACGATAACTTTCGCACTCGAGCCGCGCCCTTCAGCCACCGAGCGCGACCACGCCTTGGCGCCTTCAGTTCGATCTTTTACAACAACCTGGCCCTTTCCAGACGAACTCATCACCGGTTTCACAATACACGGCACACCGATTTCTTCGATCGCTAGTGCGCATTCGTGTTCACTTTCCGCGAACCGATAAGGCGAAGTCGGGAGTTTTAGCTCTTCCGCAGCGAGACGGCGGATCCCTTCGCGGTCCATGGTAAGGCGGGTTGCGCGTGCGGTTGGCACAACATGATAGCCGCGTTCTTCTAATCGGATTAGGCGCTCGGTCGCGATCGCCTCCACTTCCGGCACAATGAGATCTGGATTGGTTTGTTCCACCAATGCTTCGAGCGCGTCACCGTCTAACATATCCATCACGTGCGAATGCTGGGCAACCTGCATGGCGGGCGCGTTCGCATAACGATCGACAGCCGTTACCTCGAGGCCATAGCGTAGCGCCTCGATGGCGACTTCCTTGCCCAGCTCGCCCGAGCCGAGAAGCAATAAGCGCATGGCGTCGGGTGTTCCCGCCGTACCGATAGGTTTAGTGGTCATATGTATCGCCGTTTAAATCGTCGCGAATCCGAGTTCGCCTAGTTCCGGTACAGTATCCAATTGCAGGCCATCGCATGCAACGCGGTGGCTGGAAAATTCACGGCGAGAGCTGGCTTTTTGCCGTAGCCGATCGAACGCTGCAGCGCGATCCGCGGTCCCTAAATTGGCGGTTTCGCGCATCGCATCAGTGGATATTCGGGGATCACAGCAGCGCAGTACGGCGTCGCCTACCGCGTCCCGACCGCGCCCGGATCCCGGCACTTGCAACTGCAAGTCTATGGGCGGCATTGGCGCGGCCGCCCACGCGGGTTCGATTCCGAGTTTTACGCCGAGGCGGCTCGACAACATAGACGTTGCGCGTAGACGTGCTTCAATGGTGTGCCCAGCAATATGCGGTGTCGCAATCGCGGCCTGCCCAAGTAACGCCAAATCGACGATCGGCTCTCCGTGCCAGCAGTCGACTACAGCCATGGCGTATGCGCTTTCCGTTAGCCACTTAAACAGTGATGCCTCGTCTATTACGCCACCGCGCGCGGTGTTTATCAGCAGAGTTCGAGCGCCCATTTGGGCAAGTTCGGCGGCACCGAGCAATCCTCGCGTTGGAAATTCGCCCAGTTCGCTAAGCGGCACATGCAAGGTGACGATGTCGCTCTGAAGCGCGTCGTCGAGGTCGACGAACCGGACATCATGCTGTTCGGGTTCCAACAGTGGGTCGTTGACCACACAGGCTACTCCGAGCGCACTGAGCATCGCATGGGTAAATTTCCCGACATTGCCGAAGCCTATAATGCCGGCGGTGAGCTCGCTGGCATCGACCGATCCTAGACGCCCGAGTAGAAAGCTACAGGCAACTACGTACTCGGCAACTGCACGCGCGTTACATCCGGCGGCGTTGACATAGTCAATATCGCGCTCCTGTAAATAGCGCGTATCCAAATGGTCTATACCAGACGTCGCGGTGCCAACTAAGCGGATCTTCGAGTGCTCAAGTAAATCTTTATTAACCTTCGTGACCGAGCGCACGAGCAGGATCTCGGCGTCACCGAGTTGCTCCGAGGTGAGCGATCTGCCGGACACAAGCTCGACGTCGCCGAAGTCGGAAAACGCCGATTGAACTTGCGGGATATCTCGGTCAGCGATTATGCGCAAACGATGATCTCCAGGCTATTAATTCACCTTTGAGTTACTGCGCGCTGAGGTATTCAAATCCACAGTTGATGCACGATTCGCACTATGTCACGGATTGGCTTCAGGCACCTCGTCGTCTTTCTGTACCGGCATGAGATCTGCCTTCTGCACCCCAAGTGCCAAAGTTGTCGTACTTGCGACGTAGATCGAGGAGTAGGTTCCAATCACAACGCCGACGATCAATGCCGTTGCAAAGGCATGGATCAATTCGCCACCTAAAAAGAACAACGCTGTTAGAACCAGTAAGGTCGTCAGTGAGGTGATCAGCGTGCGCGATAGCGTTTGATTCAGAGAGGTGTTGATGACTTCGACTGGCTCACGTTTGCGCAAGCGCCGAAAATTCTCACGAATGCGATCAAACACGACGATCGTGTCATTCAAGGAGTAGCCAATAACCGCCAAAATCGCCGCTAATACCGGCAGGTCAAACTCTATCTGGGTGACGGCAAAAAACCCCAAGACAATCAATACGTCGTGTACCAAAGCCGCAATGGCCCCCGCGGAAAATTTCAGCGTGAACCGGAGCATCACATAAACCAGGATACCAATGAGCGCATATAACATCGCCAATGCGCCATCCTCGGTCAGCTCTTCGCCAACCTGCGGTCCGACGAATTCAATTCGACGCATTTCCGCTCCTGGCAGGACTTCCAACACCCGGGTGCTCACCTCAGCATCGCCTTCGGCAGTGCTCTGCGGGAGTCGCACCAACACATCGAGCGGCGACCCAAAGGCCTGAACGCTCGCATCGCCGAATTCGGACTCACCAAGCGCCGCTCTGATCGCGTCGAGATCGGCGGGCTCAGGGTAGCCGAGCTCGACCAGCGTGCCGCCGGTAAAGTCGATCCCGAGATTAAGGCCGTTCGTCACCAAGCCAGCCGCCGATCCAAGCAATAAGATGCCTGAGAAAATATAGGCCAGCGTACGCCGGCCCATAAAATCAAACCTATCTTGTTTAGTCGCCATGATTATCCATTGAGCAGTGATCCTTCTAGATTGTCAGTTTCTCAAGTCGACGATTACCGTAGATTAGATTAACCACCGCACGGGTGCCGATAATCGCGGTAAACATCGAAGTGACGATCCCGAGAGACAACGTAACGGCAAAGCCTTTGATCGGGCCAGTACCAAAATTAAACAACACGATCGCCGCGATTAAGGTTGTAATGTTTGCGTCGGCAATTGTTGAAAAAGCCTTTTCGTAGCCAGCATGGATACTTGCCTGCGGCGAGTTTCCGTTCTTAATTTCTTCACGGATACGCTGAAAGATCAGCACATTTGCATCGACCGCCATTCCCACCGTGAGCACAATCCCGGCGATGCCCGGTAGCGTCAGCGTTGCTTGCAGCAGCGATAAGAGGGCGACAATCAATACTATGTTCAGCACCAGCGCTAGGTCTGCAACGAGTCCGAATACCTTGTAGTAGACAGCCATGAATATCAGCACCAGCAGTAAGCCAATGGCGACGGAATTTAGCCCGCGGTCGATATTATCTTGCCCAAGACTCGGCCCGACCGTGCGTTCCTCGATGATCTCGATCGGTACCGCAAGGGCGCCTGCACGCAGAAGCAACGCCAGCGTCCTTGCCTCATCGGTTGAGTCGAGACCCGTTATCTGAAACCGCTTAGATAATTCATCTCGGATCGTCGCCACGCTGATCACCTCGGCAACGGGCCGGCCTTGCTGCTGTTCGATGTAGACCACCGCCATCAACCGTCCGATCTGTTCGCGTGTCGCGCGGCTGAATATTTTCGCGCCTTTGCCGTCAAGTGTAATAAAAACGGCTGGAGAGCCGGTATTTTGTTCGATGCCGGATGCCGCATCGATGATGTAATCGCCGGTCAGCATCACACGCTTCTTCAGCACAACCGGATCACCATTGCGTTCGTGATACAGCTTCGAGGTGACCGGCACTCTGCCCTCGAGCGCTGCGGTGCGATCGGCTTCCATATCGACTAAGCGAAATTCTAATGTCGCCGTCGCGCCGAGTAATTTCTTCGCCTCCGCCGGATCTTCAACTCCAGGTAGCTGCACGACTATGCGAGAGTCGCCTTGCTGCTGGATCACAGGTTCGGCGACACCGAGCTCGTTAACCCGATTGCGCAGTGTCGTTAGGTTCTGTTTGAGTGCGGTTTTGCGTGCTTCGGCGAGAAATTCCGGCGTTGGTATGAGGTGCAAGATCTGTTCTGCCGCATTGCTCCTATCGGTTACGACGAGATCGGGGAAGTCGTTCGAGATAATGCCTTCTGCGGCACGCTTCACTTCGGCATTCAGAAAATTTGCCAGCACTCCGCCGGCTGGGTCGCGGCCGATTGTACGGTAGCGAACTTTCTCTTCACGTAGCGACGCCCTGAGTTCGGACACGAAGCGCTCATCGCTTTGTGCCGCGACGGCATCAACATCCACCTGCATCAAGAAATGTACACCACCACGCAAATCGAGCCCCATGTACATCGGCTTCCCGCCCACCGCCAACAACCAGTTTGGGGTTCGCGGTGCAAGATTCAAAGCCACGATGTAATTTTGCGCCCCTAAGGTCGTTTCCAACACAGCAGACGCTTTGCTGCGGGTCGCCACATCGCTAAAACGTAACAGTAGGCGATTGAGCGCAAGCTCCGTGCGGATAGGCACGATCCCCGCCTCGCCAAGCGCGGCTTCGACCTGGGTTTTCAGACTCTCATCGACCGGCGCCGCACGCCGCGCCGATATCTGTAGCGCCGGATCCGTTCCATAGAGGTTGGGCGCAGCATAGAGCGCGCCTAATCCGATGATTATCAGGATCATCAGATAACGCCACAGGGGGTAATGATTCATAAAAAGATTTTCCGCAAAGCTACAGCCGAGCTTGTGTTCCGGCTACGATTCCTTAATTGTTCCCTTGGGCATAATGGTGGCGATTGCATGTCGCTGCACCTTGACCTCCATGCTCTTGGCGATCTCCAAGGTAACGAAACTATCGCCAACCTCCGTGATACGTCCAAGGATCCCGCCGGTTGTAACCGCCTCATCGCCCTTCGCCAAGGCCTCGACCATTTTCGTATGCTCTTTCTGTCGCTTCATTTGCGGACGGATCATCAAAAACCAGAGGACGACAATCGGGATCAACATGATCAGAAACCCGGACATGCCCGGCTCCTGCGCCGCGGGTGCGCCTTGCGCGAATGTATCTGCGATGAAGAAATTCATTTGGTGTCTCTAGGAAATCGCCGCGTATTATGACACAGCAGTGCACGGTACGCGCAGCTCCTGGGGCCTAGTGGTGCTCCCGAGCGGCATAGAATTCGCGCGTAAATTCTAGATATCGCCCTTGGCCAATGGCTTGGCGTGCGGATTGCATCAGGCCAAGATAGTAGGCGAGGTTGTGGATGGTATTGAGCCGGGCCCCCAATATCTCGTTCGTTTTGTCGAGGTGATGTAGATAGGCGCGAGAATAGTTTTGGCAGGTGTAGCAACCACACTGCGAGTCCAGCGGCGCCAGCGAATCCCGATGCCTGGCGTTCCTGATCTTAACCACGCCGGATGAGGTATACAGGTATCCATTGCGCGCGTTACGCGTCGGCAATACGCAATCAAACATGTCGATCCCGCATCCAATCGCCTCCACCAGGTCCTCTGGGGTTCCGACCCCCATAAGATACCGCGGTTGCTCTGCCGGCAATTGAGCTGCGATGTCGCGCGCCACACGATACATCTCATCTTTCGGTTCGCCGACCGATAATCCACCGATCGCGTAGCCGTCGAATCCGATCTCGAGCAGGCCGTCTAGGGATGCACGGCGCAGATCGCTATACATGCCGCCCTGAATGATCCCGAACAGGGCAGCGTCACTGCCCGTGTGTGCGTCTTTGCTCCTTCGGGCCCAACGCAAGGACAATTCCATAGACGCTCGGGTCGCCTCCTCGGTTGCCGGATACGGGGTACACTCATCAAACACCATGACAATGTCGGCACCGAGCGCCGCTTGGACTTCCATCGATATTTCTGGTGACAAGAAAATGCTGTCACCGTTGATTGGTGAGCGAAATGTTACGCCCTCTTCCGAGATCGACCTGCGTTCGCCCAAACTAAACACTTGGAAGCCGCCGGAGTCGGTCAAAATGGGCCTCTGCCAATTCATGAAGCCATGCAGACCACCGTGGCGCTTTAACACTTCCGTTCCCGGTCGCAACATCAGATGGTAGGTATTACCAAGGACAATCTGCGCACCCAGGTCAACAAGCTCATCTGGGGTCATCGCTTTGACCGTACCGTAGGTGCCGACGGGCATAAACACCGGGGTATTGATCGCACCGCGTTCGAATTCGAGTACGCCTGCGCGCGCAGCGCCGTCACGGTGTGGGATGTCAAACTGCATATAACGTCTCGCGCGGCGCTAAGCTGCGGCAAATCGCGAAGTAGCCTCCAGCTGTAGGCATATCAAGTCTGGTCGGGGCGAGTGATCCACATTGCATCGCCGTAGCTAAAGAAACGATAACGCTGTTGGATCGCATGGTCATAGGCCTGCATAATTTTCTCCGTTCCAGCAAAAGCACAGACCAACATTAACAACGTGGATTGTGGCAAATGAAAGTTTGTCAGCATCGCATCCACTAGCTGGAAACGATACCCCGGGTAGATAAAGATATCGGTATCACCTTGCATGGGTTGCAAATGCCCATCGAGCGCCGCGGATTCCAGCGCACGCACGCTGGTCGTACCGATTGCGATCACACGCTTGTTCGCGCGTTGCGCACGCTCGACCTGGCGGCAAAATTTTTCGCTAATGTCGAAGCGTTCGGAGTGCATTTGGTGCGCTTCAACGTTGGGGCTCCGAACCGGCTGAAAGGTTCCGGCGCCAACATGTAGCGTGACGAACCCAATATCGATCCCGGACTCGGCCAGCGCCAGCATTAAATCCTCGTCAAAATGCAGACCAGCCGTCGGCGCCGCGGCTGCACCAGGGTTTTTTCCGTATACAGTCTGATATCGCGCACTGTCTGCGCTTGTGTCGATCCGATCAATATAGGGCGGCAACGGTACGTGGCCCACGCGTTGCATAATTGTCGATACATCGCTGGCCGATTCATTACGTAGTCGAAAAAACATGCCGTCTCGGGCGCTCACGCTGAACTCAAACTCATCTTCGATCTTAAGGATTGAGCCTATCTTGGGCGTTTTGCTGGCTTTGACTAGGGCGACCACCTCCCGCTCGTTTTCGACCCGCTCGACTAATACTTCGACGCGTCCACCCGACTGTTTCCGGCCAAACAAGCGCGCCGCAACGACCCGGGTGTCGTTAAACACCAGCAGATCGCCCGGATTCAGGAGTTCCAAGATCTCTGGTATGTGCCGGTCCGAAATTGCGCCATTCGACCCATCTAAGGCGAGCAGCCGTGCGTCGGTTCGCCGCGGGGATGGATGTTGGGCGATGAGCTCTTGGGGAAGCTCGTAATGGAACAGATCGGTGCGCACCAAACGATGGTACCAAAATGAACGGCAGCAGCGACCCGTTATCGATCTAGTGAAGTCGCGGAACGATAGCCTAGTAGTTTTTCGATCGCCTGTTATCTATACTTGCCGCGCGTTTCTTCAAGCTCGCGCACGGAATTGATTTCGTTGTCGCGCGAAGAGGTAAGGCAAACCCCTGCCGGGGTGGCGGAACTGGTAGACGCGCCAGACTCAAAATCTGGTATCCGAAAGGGTGTGCGAGTTCGATTCTCGCTCCCGGCACCATGTTATTGGCATTTTTTCCTAATTGGCCGGATCGGTCCAGCAATCACATAGCAATCACCGTTTACACTAACATTCAAACTGGTTTCTCTGCCTTACCGTCGAAACGCACATCCATTGCCGCACTTAGCATGCGCTCCGCCAGCGCCTTCTTCAGATCGACCAGTAAACCATTTGAGGTCAGGACGGTTGCCGGGTCATGGCCGGCCAAAAGTTCGTCCGATAGCTCAGCGCTGACCGCTGTGGGTTGCTTCCTTGCCATATTGCTCCTTCCCTTCCGGATCGTGTATGGCTCACGAACACAAGGTTCCTGACAGGCTCGTCTGAACTTCTGCAGTTCAACGGCGCCATGCCATTGAGCACCTATTCTTTATTCTCTTCGTCTTCGTTTTCTCCGTCTTCTTCTATTGTCGAAGTTTCTTTTGACTTTGTTCCTGGTTCCTGCGTCAGGATATAGTCATCGAAACAGATCAGATTCACCTGTTTGTTCTTACAGGACTCTGAAAGTTCTATCTCATCCAGGCTGGTGGCGAAAATCACTTGCCCACCATAAGCCAATGATTCTGACGCTTTATCTATCAAATTCGCGAAACTAATTTTGCTTGCTTCGTGCTGTCGTGGCTCATCAAAAACGACAAAACCACCATGTTGAATGTCCTTTTCCTGACCTGCTAACTCCATCAGTGCCAAGGTATAAGCCCAGATAATTCGTATGTAGTCGCTAGCTGAAGTCTCGGCGACAATATCGTATCCCTCCTGCTCCGGTCTAAGTGTTTGATGCGATATTGAAATCGAGCTAATCGCAGAAGGATTGAACTGAAATGAAGATAGGTTAGCTCGAATTATCGCCTCAAGCTTGTTAATCACCAGAGACTTTCCGTCAATGTTTGCCTGCTTCCGTAGAATCCTTAGTGATTCACTGGCGGTTGACCACTGACTGTGCGCTTTCTTGGCTCTTGTGCGCAAATCATCCAGAATGATATTCAGCTTCTCTGTTTCTTTTAGTGAATTTTCAGCATGTATTTTTTCGCGCAGCAACGCTTTCGTAGCACCGTTTACGTCGTTGATATCTTCCCTTATCTCATTGAGCCTTTCTGACTCCACCACCATTTTCGTTTTAACTAACCGCGCCCTTGCCTGAAAGTCTTCGAGTTGTGAGATATTCTTGTTTCGAATATTTACGAAGAAGTCGATCTGGTTCTTGAGAAATTCAATATTCTCTTCCAGAGTCATCGGCTGCCTCTTTACTGTGCGAGTTCCCAAAGTGTCGTATAAATCACTTTCGCAAATAGGGCACTTTTGCGTATCCAAGTCAGCTTCAATACTGCTTCCAACGTTTTTCAAGCGGCGTAGCTGCTGGTATTGGTCAAGATCATGCTTCAAAGTTGCGACCCTATTCTCCGCTTCAGATATGGCCAGCATGGTCACCTCTATAGACTCCGTGGCCTCCTCAAGCTCTCTACGCAACTTTCTCAGGATCGCATTTTGTACCTCTAACTTCTCGTTATCTGGTGTGACTGTAGCAACACCTTCTGACAGCCTCTCTATTAGGCGCTTGAGCGATCTTTGCTGCTCGGACACACTGATAAGCGTGTCCCCCTCATAGTACGAAAAGTCAATATTCGCGGAGTCTTGATACTTGTCTATTGATGGTATCGTTCCCAATTCCACCGAATTGAAGTCTGCTGCAACCTCAGCCGCAGACGCAATTTTCTCCCATTCTGTTTCCGCCTTTTCTATTATATTCTTGTAATTGATAACCTTTTTCTCAAACTCAAAGCTATCAATCCCTAAACAGAATTCTGCAGCGACGCGCTTAACATTCCTGATACCGTAATGCGTTGGTATATTGGCCTGTATTTCAGACCACCCACGCTTCTGCTCGACGAAAAACAACGGGAATATACATTCAAGGTAGAGCGTGGTTTCTTTACCATCAAACGTAACCACTTTAGGCAGTGACCACCCAATGAAATCTGCAAGCCAATGATGGAAACCTCTTTCACTAACGGCGGACCCAACCTGACCCGAAGAACCCAAGAAATAGTCCTTTTCTTCCTCACTGCTCTCGACAGTAATTTTGCGATCATTACCTGATATATCTCTGATCAAGACGGCGCTCTCGCCGTCACTATTCTCGACCTCCAGAGATACAGTCGATGTGCTAACAAAAAAGGGATTCTGGTCGGACTTTGTATCGAATATTTCTTCGTAAAGTGATTTTGGAAACGGCCGTTTTCTGCCTGGCCCTAAAATGGCCTCAAGGCCAAGTCCGTAAGCAATCGCATTTACACAAGTCGATTTTCCTGACGAATTATCGGCACGAATTACGTTTAGACCGTTTCCCAATGGAATCGAACAAGAGAACACGCCACCGTTTGTATTGACTGCGATATTCAGGTTGTGAATGGTCAACCCGAGCATTACAGCAAACCTCCCGTCAATTCTTTTACTTTCTGGTCTGTTAGCTTCTTCCCGTTCAGCGATAGAAACTCGATCTCATCGCTCATGATTTGGTTCTTATCCAAGATTGAGAAAAGCGCATCACCCCCATTGATCAAATAAAGCCGCCCTGATTCTAGCTTGACGAATTCCTTCGCGATTGCAAATTCAACAGCCTTATACGTCGCTGTATCTACTGAAACCAACGGGACATCTTTTGAATGCCCGACTAAGAAGGACTCGTACTCGACCCATCTCTGCTTTCTTATCAACATCCAAACGAGAATATTGAGTTTCCTGATATCCAAGTATTTTTTTTCTCTCGATACAATAGCTATCGAAAGAATGATCAGACAGATGCGCCAAAGCGGCCGCATTTCGATTGGCACCGGATACGGCTTTTCGCTTATTACTGCCCTTATATTGGCGGCCTCAGTCATCCCTAAAATCCATATAGCATTCCGCCAGCCATTTCGATATATAGCCAAACGACAGTGATTGCATATTGCTATCCGACATATATTTTGAATGCTTCGCAAACGCGGCGGAATTACTTTGTATAACGCCTTGCACGAATTGCTTGTCTAGGTCCTCCTGAAAGAGCGAGTCGTCTTTCATCTTTTCAAGCTGCGCTCTCGCGCTGTCTTCCACAAGCTCATGTAGGTCAGGGTGATCTTCTCTAAGTTGATCGAGGAATTTCTCGATCTGTATGTACTTTGTTACAACTCGATCCTGAAATTCGTTGGACTTCTGGCCAATTAATGAATTCGACTTGCGTGTGATATTCGATGCAAACTCAGAATGTCCTTCCTGCCATGCTATTTTGTCCTTCTCAGTCACTTCGGCCAATGGGATATCAATGGCTTTTCCATAGACACCTTTCGCAAATAGCTCGCCCTCTGGAAAGCTTGAAGGCGTTTCAATTTTTACTTGAAACGTCGCGGCATCGATGTAGGGAAGCTCTTGCTTGAGAACCTCTTTTTTCTTCTTGTTGCAGTACGCTATTAAATCTTTTGATTTAAGCTCCGGTATAATCAGCACCCACTGATTGACGACGATATCATCAAGCAGCTTGGCAATAGCTGTCTCATTTTTCTTGAGCTTTTTCAGGTCTTCTCTGATTTTCTTTTGTATCTTGGTCCTGTAGCCCGCCATATCAATATTCAAATCTGGGTAGTAGCATTGAAATAGCGTTCCATCGACTGTGAAAAACTCCAGACCTAAGTCACCTTTGTCTTCATCAGGCACTTCCCAAAAGTTCTTCGCCTTGTAGTGGTATCGAAGCATGATGGCGCAGAAAGCCTCCCACTCTTTCGGCGATAACTTTTCTACGTATGTAACCATCGAGACGAGCCTTTCTACTCCACGTATCCCATCATCCCGTCAACGTCCGTGGACTTGATATAACGGGCTGGGTTCTCTGTGTCCTTAGCGACTTCTTCAAAGTGCCGTTCTCCACACTTGATCTTCGCGCCTTCAAGGTGGCGTAAATCATCCCACCATGTGCTACCTTTTGTTTCGACAACGAAGTAGAGCTGTTCCTCGCCATCGTCTTCCACGACAACCGCCCAATCGGGATTGTAGGAGCCAAGCGGCGTTGGAATTTTGAACCATGCGGGCAACTTTGCGTAGACCTTTACCTTTTCGTTCTTCTCCAAGTCCTCGGCGAAAGACTTCTCCACACCTCCTGAGTCATACACGACATGGGTGTAAACGGATTTTTGTACTTCCAGCGTGTTCTTCAGATAACCTTTCAACTCTTCCTGCTCGAAAAGTTCCTGAGCGTAGAAGTGATCGTCTCCGATCTTGGTGTATTTGATTCCATCCACCAGCGCCAGCCGCTTGGTGCGATTGATCGCCTCCGCGCAATAGTCGATAAATTGCTGAGGGTTGCGCAGGAAGTCTTGTAGCCTTCTGCTTTCCCTGAGAATCTGGACGATGCTTTTTCTGGTGAGCTGGGTTTTATCCTGCAAGTCGGTAATGATATCGGGCAGTTCAATATCCTTTTCGTGGATTGTCGTGTAACCGGACGCACTGGTCTCCTGAACCCCTACACCACCTTTGCCGATAGCGATATCCGCCTTTCGGAATTGTGCGCGAGTTTTGGTAATCGGTGGGCAGTCCCTTATCGCGTCAGCACAATCGCTCAGGAGCTTGAGATTATCGAACTCCACTTGGTAGGTTGTCTTGTGCTTGATCCGCTCCCAAAGCAGGCGGAAATCATCAGATTCGAGAACGGCTTCCCGTGTTCGAATGATCTTCCGGTCGTCAGCGTTCTTGATATCCAGCTTGCCAGCCAGCTTGCGCAGAACACCCTGAATGTCCGAGGCAATAATATCGGCCTGTTCCTCTCCGTGATTTTTAACAAGTTCCCGCTTGATTTCTTCCGGAAGCTCAAAGTTTCCGTCTTTCAGCACTGCACGGAGACTGTCCTGTACTTTCCCTTTGGCATCCACGAATTGCTGATCCTTGAGGAATTGCCAAATCCATTCTGACTGCTCCACACCCAAGGGTGTAACTTCACCCTGATCGTTAAGGGTCTGGATGGTCGCGAATTGATGCGGCTCAACAATGCCGAAGCGAATACCCGTATCCTGCTCAATCTCTTTTTGCAGGTTCTCAGCAAACTTCTCGTAGTTCTCCGTCGCAATCACAGTCAACGTGTTTAGGTCGTTTCCACGCAGCCTTTCACCGTTTTGATTGACGCAGAGTCGCAGACCACGGCCAAGTGTCTGGCGGCGCTCCCGCTCGCTGCCCATGTCACGAAGCGTACAAATCTGAAATACGTTCGGATTGTCCCAGCCCTCCTTCAGGGCTGAGTGAGAGAAGATGAACTTCAGCTTGGTATCAAAGCCCAGTAGTTTCTCCTTCTCCTTCATAATCAGGTTGTACGCCCGCTCGGCATTGTCGCGGTTTGCCTGATTATTCTCGGCGGTTTCTACGGATCGACCTTTCTTGTCGATGGAGAAATAGCCGTTGTGAACTGCATCGGCTTCGGTCTCCAGATCAATCTCCTTGAACACGCTTTGATACTCCGCTGACTTGGCCAGCTTGCGGTATTCGTCCTCGAACATCCGAGCATACTTGCCCTTCACGGCGTTACCGTCTTCGTCGTACTGGCGGTAGTACTCGACGCTATCGATAAAGAACAGGCTAAGCACTTTGATCGGTTTCTTGTTCGCTGCGAACATCAGCTCCTTGTCAAAGTGTTCCTTGATCGTTCGCCGGATCATCAAACGCTTGATCTGGTCGGGATCAACACCGCCAATGGCATCGCCCGGCCTAAGCAGTTGATCGAAGCCATCACCTTTGACCTCGATGGATTCGTTGTCCTTTCCGCAGCTAATGGTGCCTATCTGCATATTCTCGTAGATGGAGCGACCTGTGATCTGCTCCAGATCATCGCCGTCCTCTACGGTGAGAAATTCGCGCCGGACATTCTTGCCGCGCTGGACATCCACCTCGACCTTGGCCGTTATTGACCCTTTCCGGTTATGCGTGGAGTCCAGCCGGACATAGGGCTTGTTGTGGCCGCTCTCGATCTGGAGCGAAGCCACCTCAATCTGTTTGACCAATCCGCGTTCATAGGCATCCACGGCATCCAAACGGAAGGTCATGTGATGCTTATCCACATGGGTAGCGGAATAACGCAGGGTACATAGCGGGTTCATTGCGGTTAGCGCTTCCTTGCCTTTGCCCGTCAGGCCACCGTCAACGCTTTGCGGCTCGTCTACGATTATGATCGGGTTCGTGGCACGAACAAGATCAATTGGCTTTTCACCACCCGTATTCTCGTTTTCTTTGTAGAGGTTGTTGACATCCTTCTTGTTGATCGCGCCGACCGTCGTGACCATGATCTGGATATTGGAACTGGTTGCAAAGTTGCGAACCTGTCCGAGCTTCGAGGAATCGTAAAGGAAGTATTCGTAGCCTTTGGCTTTCGGGTACAAGCCTTCGAAATGCTCATGAGTAATTTGAAGCGTCTTGTACGTGCCTTCCTTGATTGCTATAGACGGCACGACAATCACGAATTTGGTGAACCCGTAGTTCTTGTTCAGCTCGAAAATCGTGCGCAGGTACACATAGGTCTTACCCGTTCCGGTCTCCATTTCAACAGTAAAGTCGCCGCTTGCCAGTTTCTCTATGGGTCGCAAGCCATTTTGGAGCTGCACCTTGCGCAGGTTATCTTCAATTTCCTCATCCACCAGCACCAATCTGTTACCAATACCGAGCTGGCTTTCCTCCATACCCAATGACAAGTTCGGGCTGGACTCCGATCGAAATGTCACTGTGAACTCAGAACGGGAAATTTCCTGCCCCTTGAACAAACTCACAACCGACTCTATGGCAGCTTTCTGGTAATCCAGATCGTCTTCGAAATGCAGCTTCATTAGGCATTCTCCCTACAAGCTGCGTACATGGTTTATGCCGTTCTGCTCCAGAATGGCGGCCATGTTGGTTTTCGAAACGTCGTCGCTGAACGCGCTATCGCGGAAGAAGACATGGGTATCTGAGCTTGGCGCAAGCTCCCGATGCCATTCGACGATGCCTAGGCCTATTTCTTCGACCTGATCCTTGTTGATGGACTCATCGAGGCAGGAGAACAGAACACCATAGCCAATGCTATAGACCGTCTTTCCGGCCACTTCTCGGCTCTCTATTGGAACAGAGAGATCAACTCCCCGTTTTAGTAGCAGTTCGTAAAGAATATCTTGCTTCGTTCGACCAACTACTAAATGCTCTTGATGTGAAAGCAGGCTATCTTCCAAATTGGATAAATCAGGATTCCAGATGTGAATATTTGAAGAAGAAAGCTTAAAGGCTTTATACCCGCGATCAATTTTTTCATTGATATTCTCTCCTGCCAGCCTTAGTCGCTCCCGCCCCAAACTGCATATATCCAAGAATCCTGCTTTTGCGGCTTCAGAGCTACTATCGCAAGGCTCGGGGAGCTGAATCCCAATATATCTTCGAGCTTCACCATCGTAGACAGTTTGATTAAACACTGCATGTCCAAGCGAGCCGCTGCCAGCAAAAATATCTAAGATAATATCCCCTTCGAGCGTTGACGCAGAAACTAAATCCTTAAGTAAGTCGATAGGCTTTGGGAAACTAAAAACCTTTTTTCCAAATAACTTTTCTACTTCCGCTGTTCCTCTACGAGTAGAATATTTTTTATCTGTAAGTAAGGAGCGAATAATTTTTGAAGAGTGACGCATTTTTTGAACTATTCGGTATTCACCAGCTCCTGTTTTATAGCCTACGATCTCTCTATTTAATTCCTTGTTAGCCTTTTCCCTTCCCCACCTCCAGACAAATTCGGCATCCCCTTTGACTGATCTTGGTGGATATATTTCTATACAGTTTTCACACTTTTCTAACTGTATTTCATAAAATTCGGGCCCTACATTTTTACTAATATCGAGATAAAACGGGTAATATAGATTCGGCCTATTGGATCGATTGAAAGCTACATTGCTATTGTAAAGTGGGTGAATATTAAACCCGCCTATATCATCACTATACTTAAAGGTTTTATCTTCATCAGCTAACTGATACGTTTCACAATCTTCAATATTCTTTGCATAGAAAAGAACATATTCATGCATCTTTCCGATATGCCCATAATCTCGCGCATTTGGAGTTGAGTTAACCGTAAAAACTCCAATAAAATTCGAAGATCCAAATATTTCATCGCAAATCTCTCTGAGATTCCCCACTTCGTTATCATCAATACTGATAAAAATAACACCATTTTGACTCATTAGGGCTCTAGCCAGCTTTAACCTCGGGTACATCATATTCAGCCAGTTCGTATGAAACCTGCCGGAGCCTTCTGGATTAGATGATATTTTAAGCCCCTCACCATCGACCTGCCCTGTATATCTTAGATAGGTATCTAAATTCTCTTGAAACCTGTCAGGGTAAATAAATTCCTTTCCTGTGTTATACGGCGGGTCGATATAGATCACCTTGATCTTGTTGGCGTAGCTTTTCTGAAGTAGCTTCAAAACCTCAAGGTTGTCTCCCTCGATAAACAGGTTCTTGGTCGTATCCCAATTAACACTCTCTTCAGGGCAAGGCAGAAGCGCTCCTGTCGACGGCGTCAGTGCTATCTGGCGGGCTTTCTTCTTGCCATGCCAATTGAGGCCATATTTCTCTTCGCCCTCGTCCAATACCGCGGCGTCACCAAGCAATTGACGGAGCACATCGAATTTCACACCGCCCTCACTGAAGGCATCGGGGAACAGTTCTTTCAATCTTTCTATGTTCTCTGAAACGATGTCGGCGCTTTCACCTTCTTCAGGTTGTACCTTTTTGATTTCTGGCTTCATTCTGCTTCCCATGATTTCGCGTTCATACTTTCTTTCATATATAGGGTTTAAAGGCTGCCTTTGATTTCAGCAATCCTGTCGTTAATATTTTTTACCTTCGTATTCAGCTCGACCTGCCAGCCCATTTGTTTCTGTTTTTTCAGTTTGTTGGCAAGCTCGGTCTTCTCAACATCCAGCTTCTCAAGCTCACGCAACTTCTCCAAACGTTCAGCGCCCCGATCTGAGCTGCCGTGGACATCCAGCCTGAAGTCACCGCTATGGGTCGCACAGTTGATTGCAATCACGCGCTCTATGAGCGCTTGATAGAAACGCCAGAAGTCTGTAGATGGCAAAGCCGTGACTTTGAGGCTATTCAGAAAATCGCCTTCCGGCGAGGACTGGTCGGCGAAGTTAAGCCAGCCGGAATTCACGGAATCTTCCAGCACCCATTTTTCCTTGTCCGCCTGATTGATCCGCTTATCTGCCAGACTGACTGACATGCTGTTGCCGCCATCTATCTCAGATGTGAATAGCAGGACAAGGGGATACGGGATCGAGCGATTGATAAAGTGCGCAATACGCGACACGCGGTTGGGATTGTTCAATTCGACATGGAGCACAGCCACCTCTGGGTACTCACGTATGTCGTCACCATAAGCGGCGATATTGATCGTGCTGGGTTTGAGCGTGTAGAGCCATCGCACTCGTGCAATATCGTCTTTCAGACACTTCTTATCCGTGGCGTCAAGCACACCGTGATCCAAGAAGAGTTTCTTAAATACGGGCTTATCGAGCCTGCAAGAATTTGGGATATCCAGATGCTCAAGGAAGTCATCGAAGGACTGAATCATCCAGTCGCCTCCTTTCCATGCACTACGCTGTCTTGGTCAACGAGGATTAGATAGGAAACCACGGCAAAGTCTTCGATACCCTGACTGCTTGTTGCCGTGAGCACCGTGCCGCCTTTGGTGAACAGGCTTTCCACGCCTTTCTCTTTGCTCTTGCCTGCGATGCTGTCCACTGCAACCGCCAGCAAGTGTTGATAGTGCTCCATGTTGCGGCCTTGCTTGGTCGCGTCATTCACATAGTTTGCCGCTCCCTCTTCAATATCCGAGTGATTGAATGCTTGGCGCTTGAGCAGATCGAGCACCTTTTTACTTTGGGTGAAATTCAGCTCGATTACAGCATCGTCAGACACATAGACCAGGAAATAAGGAGCCAGCGGATAGTTATCATCCACTTGGACGGCCTGAGCGCCTGTGCGGATATTCTTCAGGCAGAAGATTACACCGGGCTTCAGCCCCTCTTCGGAGAGCGAGTCGTCAAGAGTAACGGCGGCATATAGACCGATAGGCGCTTGCTCCAGCGCGTGGAGATTCTGGCTCTTAGCGTTTTCTTCTGGACGATTGCGATTCATGCAGTCCGACAAGTCCATGCGAAAGTCGTTGAGCGTAAGGTCGGTAATGGAGACGCCACCCGCCATGTCTTCCAGATCAACGACGGCCTCCTTTAATTGCTGGAGCTGCTTACGGCGATACTCAAGGTCATTCATTTCCTTGGCGTTCTCGTCGATGACGTTTTCTTCGCCCGTCGCAGATATATCCAGCAATACCATACGGCCTGATACCCGCGCTTCCAGATTGATGTATTCATCCAGCTCCATGTTCGGCCAGAAGTTAATGAGCTGGATTTGCTCATTCTTGGAACCAAGCCGATCCACTCGGCCAAATCGTTGGATAATCCTGACCGGATTCCAGTGGATGTCGTAGTTAATCAGCGTATCGCAATCCTGAAGGTTCTGGCCTTCGCTGATACAGTCGGTAGCAATCAGCAGGTCAATTTCTGCGGTCGCGTTCGGGTCAATTTTGTCCCGCTCTTTCGATACTGGTGAGAAGGCAGTCAGAATGCTGTTTAGCTCGGAACGGATGCCTGTCACAGTCGTTTTGTTCGTACCGCCGCCAGTGACCAACGCGCTGTCGATGTTCATTTCCTGCTTTGCCCATTGCGCCAGGTGGCCATAAAGATACTGTGCGGTGTCGGCAAAGGCCGTGAAGACGATGACTTTCCTGTTGCCGTCGTTGTGCGGCGTGTTGATCTTCTCAGTAATGGTGGCCTTGAGTTGATACAGCTTGGCGTCACGCTCGGCTGACACCTCTTTGGCGGTCTCTGCAATGCTGGTGAGCAACACACGATCCGCTTCAAGTTCCTGCTTGAAATGGATCAAGTCCATGTCCTGCAAGAGCACCTTGGTCTTGTTGCCGATCATGTACGGCTCCAGCTCAGGTAAATCCAGCTCAAAATCGTGTATGTCTTCGATACTGAGCGCGTCAATATCGCCTGATTCATGCTCTTCGATCTTGGATAGGAGCACTTCGATCTGGTTGTTGAGCTTGTCAACGGTGAGCCGGAAAGAACGAATAGAGCTTTCCATACGCTTGAGCAGGTTGACCCGCATGAGGTGAACCAGACTTTCTTCACGGTCTATCTGCTTGAAGACGCTGGCTCCCGCGCCAACGGCCTTGTCGTATCGCCGTGCGTATTCATCCTTCTTGTCGTTGCGAACAAACTTCAGTGGGGAGTATCCGGCCAATGAGAGCCTGCGAATGGTTATGTTCACTTCCCGTAGCGGCGGAAAGTCATTGGCAAGATCAATATCCGCGTAGATGTTTTTTGGTGGCAAACGCGTCGGAAATTCGCCGATATCGGCGGTGCCGTAGTATTTTTCGATATGTTTTCGTGACCGAGCAATGGTGACAACATCAAGTAGCTTGAAGTAGTCAAAGCTCATGTTGTCCAGAAGCGTAGCCGTCGTTCTACTATCAACGGGTTGTTTCACCCACTGGTTAAACTGCTTCTGTGCCAACCTGAGTGTGCTGTCGATACTCCGAATACCGACATCCTTAAAAGCGTCGTCGCGGCCTTCAGTGATGAAAGCGACCTGATTTTTCAGATCGTTCATCCGGTTGTTCACGGGCGTTGCCGATAGCATCAGGACTTTGGTCCTGACGCCGGAACGAATGATGTCGTTCAGGAGACGTTCGTATCGCGTTTGCCCATCAGCCCTATTGGGGTTGTTGCGAAAGTTGTGCGACTCGTCGATGACGATGAGGTCGTAGTTGCTCCAGTTCAGTGTTTCAAGATTGATTTCGCCGGAGAAGCCTTTCAATCGGCTCAGGTCGGTGTGATTCAGAACATCGTAGTTGAAGCGGTCACTGGAAAGCAGGTTTCGCTTGTCATTGATGGTGTACATCGTCCAGTTGTCGCGTAGCTTCTTCGGACACAACACTAGTACACGGTCATTGCGCAGTTCGTAGTATTTGATTATTGCCAGAGCTTCAAAAGTCTTACCCAGACCAACGCTATCGGCGATGATGCAGCCGTTGTTCTTTTCGAGTTTGTCGATAGCTCCCAGCACACCGTCTTTCTGAAATTTGTAGAGCTTGTTCCAGACCAGCGTGTTCTTGAAGCCTGTCTTGCTGCGAATAATGTTTTCCTCGTCGATGTCTTCGAGGAAGTCTTTGAAGATGTTGTAGAGCGTCAGGAAATAGACAAAGCTCGCAGGCTGATCGGCGGCAATAAAATCGAGCCGTTCCAGTAGCTCTTTACGGACATCCGTCGCGCCCGCTTCGTCCGACCAAATTCCATCGAACCACGCCAGTAATTGCTGGGTAGTTTCGGCATCGGAAATACCCGTATTCATTTGCAGGCCGTTCGACCGGACGTCGCCCAGCCCCGTGGGCGTCAATGTGGCGCTGCCGTGAACGGCGAAATGATCGCCACTGCCGTTAGCCATCAGGTGAATGAGGTTTTGGCTGGATTGATGCGGCTCGCGACTGGCCTTGACCTCAACTTTCCCTCTGATCCACTTCGCGCACTCTCTGGCAATCCGGCGCTGGTTGAGCTGATTGGTGAGGCGTACTTCGGCTTCCGTGCCGACCAGCGATTGAAGCGTCTGGTTTTGCCAGTCCGTCAAAAGCAATCGGCTGTCGGAAAGCTTGCCCAGCTCCTTTCCGAGCGCTGCGTAGCCATAGATTGTGAAAAGGCTCGAAAGAACGGCCAGCTTCGAGTCTTCGAACGAGCGTTTTTTTAACTCGTTACCTACGTAGCCGTTATTTCTGTTGTCTAACAACACGCTAAGCGCCTCGCTGTCTCGTGGTGCCTTTAACCGCGACGAGATTAAGGAAGTCTCTTTAGATTGAACCAAGCCGGCGGAGCCTGCCCATCCAGTGTGCCAGAGTGCTCCTGATCAACCTCTGCCAGGCGGAAGTCGCCGACCGGTACCAGCATCCGTCGCTAGTTGCGCTAGCTCGCCGATTGGATCGTAGAGCACTCGTCGCGGCGACATATCGGCAAAGCACCCGTCGAGGATTCGCGTAGGTTAACCATGCGTTGGATCCGCTAGCCAGATACTGGACATCCTAGTCACAATGACGTACCGGGTCACCCTCGTCGTCGACTTCCCGGTTGTGCTCCCTCAATTGGTTATCGTGCCATTTCCGAGGTAAAAGCCGAATTCGACGCCCGCCAACTTATATTGCGATACGCATATGCGCCGATCGCAAAAGCGATGGACAAAAAGCGCCGCCATTAGGCGACCTAGAGAAGATCTGTACCCATATCGTAATCGGATGCAATGCCTAGACGTTTCAGCGAATTTCTTCCGGCGGGTACGGTTCGGCGGCTTCTGAATTGGTATTCTTCGCAGCGCGACGTAACTTGCAGCGCGCGGGATTAGAAATGTTAGGTGACGCCATCGTCCGACTCTATTGGCCAGCAGATTAGTGTACGGAAAACCCCTCTCCGAGCCCGGCAGAAAAGCACCACTGTCGTCGATACTTAGATTCTGAGGAATCGAGGTACGGAATATATTTGATTACCGTACATACCGCGACTACTCTTTCATATAGGCCCATCCCACCGAAGTAGGAGCGTCTCATGCCTAGCAAATCTAACCGAATTCGCACAGCAGCACTCTATGCGCGCGTATCGACCGACGGTCAGAGCACGGAGAACCAGTTAATCGAATTGCGGCAGGTAGCAGAGCGGATGGGCTGGCGGGTTATAAGCGAATACGTCGACCATGGCGTGAGCGGTGCCAAAGGACGAGACAAGAGGCCTGAGTTCGACGCCCTCTGCAAAGGAGCAGTCCGCCGCGAGTTCGATGTCATCATGGCATGGTCGGTAGACCGGCTCGGGCGTTCCCTTCAACACCTGGTCTCCTTTCTTGGAGAGGTTCAAGCCAAAGAAGTTGATCTATATCTTCACCAACAAGGAATAGACACAACGACCCCCGCCGGCAAAGCGATGTTTCAAATGTGCGGCGTATTTGCCGAGTTTGAACGGAGCATGATCCAGGAACGCGTTCGCGCTGGTCTGGGACGAGCGAAGGCTAACGGGAAGACATTGGGACGCCCCAAGATATCGGCCAAACTAGAAAATGAGATCAAGGCGGTGAGGCGTAAAGGAATAGGTATCAGAGCTACAGCGCGGCAGGTGGGTGTGGGCGTATCCGTAGTTCAGCGGGTCATCGCGGAAAAATAATTAACCGTTTATGGCGAACCTGCAATTGTGAAGCTCAAACCGGAAATGTGTGAATCGGATCGTTCTCTGTCTTCAAGAAGTACCGATTATTAAGGTCATCTTCCGTATCTGGTAAGGTCGGTTACTGTTGGGCATCCGCTATGCCTTTTTCTTCCATCCACGCTAGCGCCCGTTCGGCGAATATGTTTTCGTCGGCACGATCCCTAGACAACTTTGCGACCCGCAAAACATCAGATATATCAACCCAACGTAAGCATCCCACTCCAGCAATATTCGAAAGTAGGTCCGATCGGTGAGGCAGCGCGGCCCGGAGTAATTCTAAATCTGAGTATTTTTTTAGTGCTTCAATACCTTTCGGCGAGTACTTTTCGTTTAGGTGCAACAGGCTGAAATAAAACTTTCGGACGCCGGCGTAATGAGAGCCGACATCGATATTTCTCAAGACTTGATCCCGTGAAGGCCGGGTAGTTGTGCCGGTCGATATGTCGCTCCTAAATTTCGCCTCAATGAACCAAACCCATTCCGGATTTTCGAGAACAATATCGATCTCGGAGATTCCTTCGTCTCCGCTTTTCAGCAGTGCTTGCGGCGGCGGGATATTCTTCCATAACTCAATCGATGTCTCGGTAGGATCGCCTGGGAAAGTAATTCCGAAAGTGCGCGATGCAAGATCATTCAACCACTTCGTCGGGTTGATCTGCCGCAGACTTCTAAACACGTTCCACGATAATACGTCCTCACTATTTTCGCTCCGTAAATGTCGCTTCTTTGATTCTCGCATTTCGACGAAACAAGCCGCGTATTTGTCGATGATCAGGTTATCCCGAAAGTCGTCGGCGATTCTTACGCCAGAGACTGAATATGTTGCGGGGATCTCACTCATAGTGTAGGCGGTAAAATTCGGTCTGAGGTATTGCTCAGCTTTCCTTGACCGCCTGGATACCTAATGGCCACTTAGGCGACTGCTAGAGATTGTTAACTTTCGTTTTCATATAGAATAATTCTTGGCTATTTCTCGTAGAAGAATTAGCCGCTGCACTGCGCTAGGAGATTCTTGGAATCCTTTCGTTACTTTCAACAGTTTCTTGCAGCTTTCTCAGAGTCGTCAAATAAATTTGATATTGGCCGTTCCTCGGAACCGGCTTCCCTGATACGTGTTTCCAAATTTGTTCTCCAGGCCCATTGTATATTTCTTCGAATGACCCGTTCCGAAAGAGTTTCACGGCAATACAATGTACTGGTTTTGACCTAAAAGCGACCGACTTTCCTTGTGTCGCTTTGATCTCGACCTTGCTCCCGTCAGTAGCTTTTGCGTCGTATCCAGCATTGGACGGCGGCATTAATTCGAGGCCGTATGCATCTGCGACCAAGCATTCACCAAGGCTACCAACCAAATGACCGTCGGGGGTAAATGGCCGTCCAGGATAGATGTCCTCAAGCTCGTCGACGATTTCATATAGTCGTCGTACTGTGGATTGGAGACGACTTGAACCCACTTAAAATCGCCTTATGGTTGAGAAAAATGATTTTACGTTAACGACAGAATGCAGAATCCTACTACACGGCAATAAACATTTTCTGCGCGGCAGCGCTGCGGCTCATTGCGGCGGCGATCACCTCCGGTTCTCGTGCCTCATCGGTGCTGAGATAATCCGGGTTAGGTATGATTCCAATGCGCCCCAAATCGAGTCGATCTGCATCCCAACACGTCTGGATGGTTATGTCCGCCTCAACGCGCCCGTCGCTGTGATCACGGCAGGCCCGTTCTAAGAGGCGCAGCTCTTCAGGTGCTAAAGAGAAAAACCTCCCGTCGAGTTCGCGAACGAGCGTCGCCGCCCTCTCGCCATGAAAGGGATCGCGACCATCGTCAAGACGCCGAGCGTCGTGAAGAAATGCGAACAATTCTACGACCTGAATATTCGCGCCGTTTCGGCACGCAATTAGAAGTCCGTTGTAGCGAACTCGCGCCCAGTGTCCGGCACCATGAATGCCGTGCCAGTCGAGCTGAAATTCGTTCCGAAGGAAAGCGATAAGTTCGGACGGGATCATGATTAAGCTCGTGCCGACTAGCTGAACCCATGATATGAATCTTCTTACACGGATGGAAGACGCTTGTATATGTGTAATCGCGCGTGAAATTCGTTGGGGCGAGAACGAATTCTTGTATCACTTGGTAGCCGACCGGACCCTTCTAGACGGGCGGCCCGGCGCGTTTTGGCGTGTTGCATGGGCTTTTAGCGGATGCACTATTCTCGATGTCGCTGCGGCTTGGCCGTTTTTAGAATCTGCGCGAAAGAATGAGGCAACCCTCAAGGATGCGCCTGATTAATTTTCCGGCCTAACAAAAAGCGTAGCGGCGCAAAACGAGAAGTGCATACAGAGCGCCGATGAATCATCAGAGGACTCTTAGCGCCGCTGACGAAATACTGCGTGCCATAGCGTTGTCGATATTTTACCGTCGAATCTTCTAGAGGACCCGCTCTCCCGCTTCGATGCGATCAAGTAACTCGTTCAGGTATGCGTTTGACCAGGCGGCAGTCCGGGCGCCTAGTTTTGTTGCTGGCAACACGCGGCCTTTCGCGATTGCCGCATACCAAGCGCTTCGGCTAACGGGGATTACTGCCAGGACATCGCGAAGCCGTGAGTACCCAGGAACGGGAAGATGGTTTATTTGCATAACTGCTTTCCTCCGAATTGTTAATTTGATGGCGATCAGGATCGACGCCACGTACAAATAATGACGTAATTCGGAGCGCACTGGATTGAATCGGCGTATCTTTAGGTGGGGCATTTGATCTTTTCGCTACCCATGCTTAAGTTGTCGCGCAACCGCCTCCGCAATGCGTTCGATATCCAACGTTTCCTTACTACGCTGCGGATCTAACCCGAGAATGATCTCCCGTTGATCTCTATCGTTTACATATCCGTAACTATCGAACGTAGTCAAAACGCCTTCGTGGCCGAGATTCTGACTCCAGGCCTTAAACTCTTGCGGCGTTTGACAGACTTTTGACCCGAATTCGACCAAGGTTTTACGAATGCTATGCGGGTTGAAATACGGGAGATTGACCGCTTCAAACGACGCGCGAAATATTTTTCGAATCGCCGACGTATTTTTCCAATGTTCCCGACTGATCCCTCCGGGCTCGAAGCGCTGATTTTCATTCACGACGATATTGGTCGATGGGAATAGCGGGTCCTCGTTCACATACAGCTTCACGCGTCGGAGGTAGTCCAACCAATCGTCGAAGACCTTGAGCACTTCGTCGCCCACCGGGAAAAAGTACGTCGGAAAGCTCTTCCTGAATTTCGTCTTTACGTCACGGGCATCCTGGAAAAACAACCGCTGCTCTATATCGACATGTTTCAATTTGGCCGACGCGATTGCACTGTCGCGCGCACCCGTTAATAACGAAAACGCAACGAGCGCCCGGTTTCTATTTTCGATTTCTGAATTTTGCGGCATTCCTGCGAGCGTGGATTTCACTTGTTTTAGTGTTGGGTACGGCCGCTCCCGGCGCGCCGTCGCGATCCGCGTATCGTTTTCTGACAGATTGAAATATTCCGCATCCGTATATTGAACGCGCGACTTATAACCAGGCTGCATGGCAAGCCACTCGAAAAACCGCTTCAAATGGGCGAGCGTCGCGTGCATAGTCGATTTACTCAATTTCCCGCTAGTGGAGCAGCTTCGTACTTCTGCGAGATGCCGCTTAAACGAAATAGCTTGCTCACGGTGAAACCGCTTGAAGTCTCGAAAATCGGTGTGCTCCTCAAACCTAGCGAATGCCTTCGCTACGCTGTCTATCGTTGCCTCGCTTTGCCGTTTAGCCTCTTTTAGGAAGCATAGATACTGGCGCTTCACACGTTCGTTACTCGCGTTGTGTTTTTTCATCCGTCCGTCGCCCTTGTTGAAGTCACTGTTTAGGGAGAGTTAATCGTGCGCACATATACGTGAAGGGCTTTTCGCGGCGCGAATCTCAATATCTCCCCGGACCGCGTCCAACCTAGCCGCATTCACCCGTCGATACATGGTCGTTTCGCATTGGCTGCAGTTGGCTATTAGGTTCCCGTTACACTCGGTGGCTGGCACGTATATCGCCGAATCGTTGATCGGTCGGCGGGGTTCGCGGCAACGAAGGCAGTACAAATAGCCATCCGGGCATCGCCGTTTGTTTTTCTTCCGTTTGACGTCGATGAAGCTGAAGAGATCGCGACCGAGGATTAGCGCCGGCCGTTTGTCGTCGATGACGGGTAACCCCTGCTTGATCCACTGCCTGACGGTATTGCGGTGAATGCCGTACAGATTCGCAACTTCCTCAACCGTATAGTTCCGATGGATCTTGGCGAGGCGGGGATTCAGCTTGCGCGAGCCCATGCCGGCAGGTCCGATACTACTCGCCTTCCGAAGTGGACGACCGCTTGCGCGACTCCATCCAGGAATCGAGGTCGCGCGAGTCGTAAACAACACGCCGCCCGAGCTTAATGAATCTGGGTCCTCCACCGTAAACACGCAACTTTGCGAGCGTTTGGCGGCCGAGCCCCGTGTAGTCCGCGGCGGCATCCGTCGACAAACGGCTGCCGCTGGTTTCGTCAGTAATCATCTCCAGGTTGCTCCGTAATTCCCCGCATACCCTGCGGTATAGCGTGCAATCTGGAGGAACTTGGCTCGCCTAAATAGTCGTCACGATTTAATTGGCGTATCGATACGCTGTTAGGATTTCCGTCCTGGTTTCGACCATTGGGAATTCCCGGTGTTTGAAATCGCCTGTTTCCAGGCGGTGTCGAACGAGCGTTGCGAAAGTCCCGAAAATTTTTGCTGTGCTTCAGCGAGGTAGGCTCGTTTGGGTTGCCGAGATGAGCCGCCCTCGTCCATAAGCTGTTCGAGCCATTTTCGGCATTTTACTTCTGCCGAGATCAGTCCTACGGGCGACACTGGCTCTTCATCAGCAGGCTCTCGTGTGCTGGTGCCTTTATCAGACGGTCGTACCCCAAATTCGGCCTGCAACTGTTCGGCGTCCGCAGCAGAAAAGAGACAGTCCTCCAACCCTGGTTCGCCATCGTCGCTGGGTATGCCCGCGAGCGGGTGCGCCACTACAAGATCGCCACTTTTGGCTCGAGACCGAATCAGGCTCAGCGCCTCATCGCGGGTCATCGAGGTGGCCCATCGTTCGATCAATTCCCGATGGGTCAGCCACCGTTCGTGGGGTTGAAATAGATTCAGTTGGTCGCTGGAGAAGTCCGTATCAATAAGACGGTTCACATAATCGTAGTCGTCTCCCGGCATCCATTCGAAATAGAAACGTTGCGAACCGAGCTCCTGACCTTGCCAAGCGATCAACTCCTCCATGAAAACCCACATCGCTATTTCCTGAGGACCAGCTTGAAGTCTCTCTCGGAGGAGAGCTTTCGCCCGCAAATAATGGACTCGAGGCGTCGCAGCGTACCGGTTCTCATGAAACGCAGACTGGACGAGCTTTGGAATTGAAATTTTATGAATTGCCCAGTCCAACCAGCGAACAGGTGTATCAATCCACTGAGCCCGTCCATCGACGCGTACTCGCTCGCCCACGATTCCGCTCTGAAGCGCTCGGTTCAGATAAACTTTCGCCTGCGGAAAATGAGTCTCCAACTCGTCATTCTGTAACCACGGCTCCCTCGGTACCTTGCCATGCAAAATCAGCATTGCCTCAGCGGCCGTCCAGGAGTCGTGTTTTAACCAAGCGCGAAGTTCTTTGACTTTGATATCGGGTGGCGCGTCGGTAGCGGTATGAACGTCTATTTCGGGCCAGTTGGCCAAAATGCCCGCCCGACGGAACTTCAGTTTCTCCCAGCGCGGCTCCCAAATTCCGCTCGAATTTGTTTCCATCGCCTGATCCGGATCAAATTTGAAATCAAGATCCGCCCAATCGAGCGCGTCGATTATTGCCCGCACATTAGTACCGACTCGAACCCCGGAAGCCTCGATTTTGCCTTCCTGTAGAGCGAGCATGACTTGGTTCAGCACGACGCCCCATCGTGTCTCCTCGTAGCCTTGGCGCAACGCCAGAGCGACGGCGACGTGGCTAGCGGATGGCTTATCGTCACGCGTATCCGAATGCTGGGTAACTAATTCCCGATCACGCAGACATACCCACGCAGCTAGCTGCGCTAAATTCCAATGAACTTCGTCGAAAGCGTCGACCGGGCCTTTCAAGGTTTCTTCCCGGACGGTTTTCTTCGCTGTTTCAGGCCTATTACACGTCCAGCTTGTTTACCCTCCAACGCATTCGCGATCCTTGTACCGACCGAATCAGCCGTTGCTCGAATCGGATCGGCAGAGCGTTCCACATAACGACCACTCATCGCGAGCGAGCGATGTCCAAGATAATCCCGAACATGGAAGGCGTTAAATCCTGCCTGCGCCGCATAGGTGCCTGCCGTATGTCGGAGGTCGTGCGGGCGGATGTTGGACAATGCCGACTCGTTCTTTACCCGCGTCCAGTAATGGTGGAACGCGTGTCGGGACATTGGCAGATCGTGTTTGATGGCCGGAAATACCCACCCGTCGGTCCTGTCCAATTTCCTGAGAAGTTTCTGCGCGGCGCCGGCGAGCGGAACGACTCGCGGTCCTGTTTTCGCATCCGCTAGGCGCAGCGCGGATAGATCGTTATCCACGTCCTCCCATCGGAGATTCAGGATTTCACTCATGCGACAGCCTGTGATCGATAACAATCTCAGCGCGCCTGAAAACGTTTCAGGGACGGCACTACTTTTCTCGCATCGGGATAAGGCTTTGCCTAGCTCAGTAAGCTCCTCTTCTGTCAAAAAACGTTCCCGCTTTTTCTCGGGAAATCGCTTCAACCCGCGACACGGATTGTTCGGAATCAGCTCCCACTCGTCTGCAGCGAGAGACATCATCTTCGACAGGTACGCGAGGGCCCGGTTCGCCTCATACGGGGAGTCTCGCATCTCCTGGTGCCATTCTTTCGCTTTGGCTCGGGTCAAAGCCTGGATTTTAAGCTTGCCAAGATCCGGCCGGATACGCTTTTCCACAATCCGCCCGGCCTCTGCTTGTGTACTGGGCTTGTTGTGTCGGGCCACGTGCTCCTTCAGGTAACGGTCCGCGACATCGGATACGGTGCCCTGCCTGCGCAGCTTGGCACGCGTTTCGGCGACATCCTCCATCAGGGCGGCTTTACCGAGGACCTTACGGGCTTCGACCCGGGCTTCGGCGGGGGTCAACTTACCGTGTTCGCCGAGCGTCACGCGGCGGGTGGGACTCTTGCGTCCACCAATTCGGTACTGGGCGAGGTAGACGATCCGTCCCGCCCGCGTCACTTTCACGCCAAAACCGTGTAAATCCTCGTCCCAGAGAAATTCGTCCTTTTCGCCTGGTCGAAGTTTGTTGACGCTACTTTTCGATATTTTGCCGGTCGCCACGGACTTTCCCTCAGCGATAAGATAAAGACGAAATGCTGCCGACTAGCAATCACATAGCAATCACCTCGTGCGGAATACTCAAGAATTTAGAGGAATCTCAGGAAAAGGTAAACGGGCATTCCTAACCAATTTCAAGCAATTAGGTATTTCCGGGAATCTTCAGGAATCCTGAATTATCAGACTCAAAATCTGGTATCCGAAAGGGTGTGCGAGTTCGATTCTCGCTCCCGGCACCAAATCCCTAGCGCTGCAGCGCAACTGGGCGCGCTAGCGCGCGGCACCAAACAATTTTCATCGTTAGTAGCGCAACTAGACTCGCACCCGGCGTGATTCCCTCATAACAATGCTTGTGGCAATACGGTCACGAGGCTTGGAAATAGCGCGAAGAGAATCACTGCAAATACAAAAAGACCAACGAATGGCCACGCCGCTTGATACATCTCTGCGATCGACATATCTCGCACGACACCCTTTAGTGCAAAAATCGTATACCCGAAGGGCGGGGTCATACCGCCGACGGTGATATTGATTAAGAAGAGTAACCAGAACCAGATCGGGTCGAAGCCGAGCTGCGCCACAATCGGGCGATAGATCGGAATAATCACCATCATCAGCGCGATTTGATCGATGAACATACACAGTAGAAACGGCAGCCCGAGCATTAAGATCAACATGATGCCTGGTGCCAAACCGAGACCCGCGATGCTCCCGGTGATCGCCCCGGTTGCGCCGGTGAACGCCAATAGTTGGCCGAAGATTTTCGATGCGACCATGATGATCAGCACCATCGCCGCGGTGTAAGCGGCCGCACGAAACGAGGCGCGCAACATCTCGAAGCTCAGTCCGCCATAGATGGCGACCGTGATGATCGCACCGAGCACGCCGGTCGCCGCTGCTTCCGACGGCGTTGCGATGCCTAATAGAATCAAGCCCATGATCGAAAGGATCACGAAGCTCACGGGCAATAGCTGGGCCAGCGCACTGAGAACCGTTACCTCGGATACTGAACCTATTCGCTCCGCCTCTTTCGATGGTGCAAGACTCGGGTCTCGACGAACCCGAAACAAGATGTAGCCCAAAAACAGGATCGCCAACAGTAAACCTGGAAGGATGCCGGCGACCATCAGTCCCGCGATCGAGACCCCGGCCATCGTGCCGATAATAATGACCAGCACACTCGGTGGAATAATTGGCGCAAGACACGCGCCGGCCATGATCGTACCCGCCGATAAACGCGCATCGTAATTGCGCTCGCGCATGCCCGGGAGCACCGAGCGGCCCAACATCGCCGCGACCCCCATCGCGGTCCCGGACAAGGCACCAAAAATTGTGGCGAGTGTGATCGCCAGCACATATTGGCGTCCACGCAGATGCCCGATCAAGGTATCGACCGAACTAAACATCTTCTCGATCGCCCGCCCGCGCGCGAGGATCTCGCCGACCAACAAAAATAAGGGGATCGTAACCAGTGCGGCCATTGTGCCGGTGTTAAACATACTGTTGGCAAACATGCCGAAGCCCGCACTGCCAGTAATCAACAAGAGACCGAGTAGGTCGCACAACAGAAATGCGATAACCACTGGCACACCTAACGCGAACAGGCACAACAGCAATGCGATCGCGGCGATGACAAGAACGACGCCGCTCACGTGAATCCACCTGTCTTACTATCCCGGATCGCCGCCGGAGATAAAAATATTAGGAGAAAATGTGTGCCGGAAAGCGCGAAACCATAGGTGACCGTGCACGATAAGATCCATTTCGGGATCGGGTAAACCGAGACCGTGGTGATCTCATGTACAAACTGGCGCACGTTTTCAAGTCCGCTGATCCATGCTGCGGCAAAACACGCAACAGCACTCAGCAAGGCAAGCCAGGCTTGGAGCCGATCGTTTGCGCGTTCGGAAAGTCGGTCTCCAAGTAGCGTCACACTGACATGCCCGCCGCTTCGAGTCACTTCTGGAATCATGAGAAAAATTGAAATGAACAAAAGAAAGGCAACGAGATCGCTGGCCCAGAGCGTCGGATAATTAAAAAAGTAGCGCGACACCACTTCGTAGCAATATGCAACCACGATAACGCACAATGCACCGCTCGCAACGGCGACCCCGACGGTCGTCAAGGCATTGGCAAGGCGACGAATAAATTCGAGTTGTCTCATTGGGCAATATTGCCAACTACCCGCGTCATTTAGTCATTCCCGCCGCGACTGCGAGCTCGTATAGGCGTTTGGCCATTACCGGCGTTTTCGCAATAGCCATCGACCAACTACCGTCCGACCAATACCGCGGCAACTGCGCCAAAGGCTCACCGCAGAGCCTGGTGGCGGTCAATCCAAACTTCTTAAATGCTTCTTCTTCAATCGTCACAAGCTCGTAGAAACGTCGCTGCACATCGCGTTCGAGTACTTCACCTTCGCTAAGCAATAATTGCCGAACGGCCACACTTAACCCGTCGAAACGTTGTAGGTTAATGAAAAGTTGATGCGTGGTTGCGCCAAACGTCGGGCGTAAATAGTGTGCTGTAACCTCATACCAGCGGAACGGCAATGACCCAGCTGCTGGCCACGCTGCGCCGTCGACAACGTGCTTTTCGAGCGCCGCGTAGACTTCGCCCGCGGGTAGCACCACTGGGGTCGCGCCCAGCGATTGAATTAATCCGAGATACGCAGGTGATCCTCTAATCTTGCGGCCGCTTAGATCACAGTCTGTACCGATTTCGTCCTTTAGCAACATGTGATAGCCACGCGCTGAGCTCGGCAACGCCAGCAGCTTGAGGCCAAGCGTGCGGTAATGTTCATCTACGGCCTGCCAAATACCACTTGCCCGTAATGCCTTCGGATCACCATCGATTGCATTTAACGCCATCCCGATACCACTCTCACCGATGTGGTAGGCGCCATGGGTGAATAAAAAATCAACCAAGCCCGCGGCAGCCGGTTGCAGCTGCTCGAACGGCGGGATCGCTCCGGGTCCGGTAATGCGTACGGTAATATCACCGTTCGAGCTACGCGTTAGTTGGTCGGCAAAACGCCCGGCGATTTCTGCATGGCCGACATAGGCGGGCGACCAACTCGATAACAGTTGAAACTCTTCTGCGCCAACATTCACCACAAGAACCAAGAGCCCAACAACACAGTAATGCAGATTTGGGATCACTTGATCCGTCTCAAAGATGCGTCAGGCCGCCATCCACGGTAAGCGACTGCCCGGTCAGAAACGCACTGTCGGGGCTAGCCAAAAATAATGCCGTACCGACTAGATCCTCAGGCGTCTCCGCACGCGAAACACTGCGCATCGCAAGCATTGCCTTTCTTTGCTCGGGGCTGACGGTGGCACGATCGATCTCGGTTTCGGTAGCCCCAGGTAGCAATGAGTTGACCGTCACGCCATCACCGCCGAGTTCATGCGCAAGGCTGCGTGACATCCCTAGAAGTGCGGACTTAGATGCGATGTAGTGCAGATAACCGGGGCGCCCCATCGTCACCGCCGCAGACGAGATGTTGATAATGCGACCAAAGCCTTGCTGTTTCATAGTGGGTGCCACCGCCCGGGTCATCAAAAATACGCCCGTTACATTAACGTGCATGACCTGGTTCCATTCCGCCAGCGGGATCTCTGAGAACGGTCGCATTGTGATCGTCGAAAATATACCCGCGTTGTTGATCAACACATCAATGCGGCCGAACCGTTCTTGAACCGCAGCCGCCAACGCAAGCGTCGACTGCTCGTCGCCGATATCCGTTGCGACCGCGAGTGCCTGCGCGCCGGTTTCACGGATCGCTTCGGCGACAGCTTCACCCGCATCCGCATTGAGCTCGGCGATCACCGGGATCGCGCCAGCGGCGGCAAACGCATGCGCAAACGCCCGCCCAATACCCTGACCCGCCCCAGTGATAATGACCACACGGTCGCTCACATCAAATCGTTGACTCACAACGTTCTCCTCCTCATCAAACGGGTACTGGATCGAAGCACCCATTGTAGGTTTGTATGTTGAATATCGTTATTTCGCGCCGGCTGGTCTTGTTAATGTTGGACTACTGGAGCCCGCTCTATGGGTTACGCCGTTGTAAGTTATCTCTTACCTTGCGCAAGGTCTCGTGCAGCTGCCGGACTTCGCGCGGGTCCAAGCCTTCCAAAGCGGCGGCATTAACCTCCATCGCGTACGGCATCAACTTGCGTCGCAACGAGCGTCCTTCGCGAGTAAGAAAAATATGCACCTTACGACGGTCGCGCTGTGATGGCCGTCGTTCGATCAAGCCGTCGGCTTCCATTTTCCGCAGCTGTTGCAAGGCCGTCGGCTCGGTGACGCCGATTAAGCGACTAAGCTCACGCTGCGTCAGTCCGTCCTCCTCCCACAAGGCACGCAGCAAATACCACATCCCAACATTCACCCGGTGTTTCAGCAAATGGGCCTGCAGGTCCTCCGCAAAGGCGCGGTGGGTAAAACGTATCAATGCGCCGATACTTGCCTCGAGCGGAAAATCGATCGTATTAGGCAGCTCGTTAGCCGCGACGCTGCCGGAATTACTCGTCATTTAGACCGGAAACACGATCGAGTTCGGCACCAAGACCGAATCGAAAACACACAGTTTTTCCTTAAACTGCAAGCCGAGGTCATCCGATCGTACGATCCGATCAAGGTAGCGCCCAGACATTAAAATACGTGGCAATTCATCTGGTAACGTCTCGATAACAGAGAAATTCGCCCGCACGGTAATGTCCGGGCCGGGCGTTTCTTCAATGCGAATGTCAGTCGTGTGATGACGCAAGTAGCGTGGCTCATACATCATGGTCTCGTTCACCGCAGTGACTCGATCTCGGATCATGTCACGACTTTCACAACGCATGATCGCCACCGGAAGATCCCTATCGTAATTGTCACGCGGAATGATTTGATACATGCAATCTTCGCTAAAAAACTCCGGCCAGCGCTCAAGCGGGCCGTCGTCGAGCGCCTCGGTGTAACGGGCGTAGAAATCATACAGTTCGTAGAACAGTTCCGCGCGCGAAGCCGACACCTAATTACAGCTCCATCACCGCTCGATAATGTTTATAAAACGCGCGGATCGCCGTTTCCGTCACCATGTGCTCGGTATCTTCCGTGTCGCGACCGCCCATTTCGAGCAGCGCGTGCCCATCAACATCACTATTGATTCCGTCTTGCGCGAGCTTGATCACCTCGCTGTCATCGCATGACACGAGTCCGGAGGCGCTCATGAGGTTTGCTTGGCGTAGGCGTCGAGTCGTCATTGCTTCGTCATCATCGGCATAGCCAAAAAATGTCCAGGCGAGGATAAACGAAGATGGATCGCGGGGTTGTACCTGACGCATCGCGATAGTATTCGATTGCTGTTGGATAATAAGGTTCGGCCATAGTGTCTGCATTACGACCGTCGCCGAATCTTTAAATTCTTTCACTGGATCAAGTAAGCGGGGGTCTTTGAGTTTAAAGTCTTCGCGCAAATTCGCGATATCTTGCGTCGCTTCACTCGCTTTTTGCTCGCCTTTGCGTGAGATCAACAATCCATGACCACCGCTGGCGTCCATCTTCACTTGCGCTTGTTGATCGGCGCGAAATAACCCGAAGGTGACTAAAAAGACGTGTAGTAATGACGCGTGATAGGGATCCTTGATGTTCTCAAACATTAGCTTCCAGTTGCCGCGGATGAGCTGGCGCGAATGACCAAGTAAGCGTAGCTCGCGGCCGTCGAAAACGCGCTCGAAATAGTAACGATTTGACTCACCTAAG
Source organism: Gammaproteobacteria bacterium (assembly GCA_021773835.1). Taxonomy (GTDB): domain Bacteria; phylum Pseudomonadota; class Gammaproteobacteria; genus UBA11873. The sequence goes on along the minus strand of JAJFJQ010000035.1, from coordinate 52,318 downwards.
TAGCTCGTAAAATCCGTCATGTCGAGGTCAAACGACGCGAATAAAACACCGTTGTGGGCGATCACCTTGAGTTGCTGCAAGCCATTCGCAGCCGGATCAAAATCTGCCGGCATGCCACCTTGGCCATTTACACCACGCATGAATGGCACGCCTTTTAGGTCGCCATTGAGATCGTAAGTCCATTGATGATAGGGACAAGTGAATCGATTGGTTTGACCCGAGCGATGCCGGCAGAATTTTACGCCACGGTGTGCACAGCGATTGACGAAGCCACGCAGATCGCCCTCGCGGTTTCGGCAGATAACGACCGGGCGGTCGCCAATATTCGTTGTTAGGAAGCTGCCGGGCTCCGGCAACTCGGCGGCTAATCCGACATAGGCCCAACTCGACCCACAAAATATGCGTTCCATCTCCTTGTCGAAGATATCGGGATCGGAATAGATCCAATAGGGGATCTGCGAGTTGCCGGCGTCTGGCCACAGACGTGACGCCTCTGTTGCGCGCTTATTCATGTGCAAAATCGACTCGATTTAGAGGTCCACATTGGGCCGAGCATATGTTATTTTACTTAGGAAACAAAGTATTTTTGTCGATCCACGCCCTTTCTTGCACGGAGACATAGGCACATGGCGGAAACAACTGCACTCGTTCTCGATCAAAGCGGTTCGGAGAACACAGCGCCGTCACCGGATGCGGCCAAGCCGGCCCAGGACTGGCCGCCTGTGTTGATCACGCGGGAGACGATCGATCTCGAGATCGAACGACTGGCAGACCTGCCGCGGCCCGCGAACGGTAGGCGCCAGGTGCAGTTTGTCCATCCGAGTGCGAATCCGGACACACCGGGATTAAACCCCGGCGTGCGCCTGACCATGGAAGTGTTATTACCGCGTGAAGAGACGACACCGATCCGGCACAACTCGACACAGGTGAATTTCTGCATCCGTGGCCGCGGCGCAACCATCGTGTCGGGTAAACAGATCCACTTCAATCAATACGATGTGTGGAATCACCCGTCATTTATCCCATACCGCCATGTCAACGACAGCGACGACCTGCATGTGCGCTTTACCTATTCAAACGCACCATTACTTGAAATGTTAAAAGTCCATCTGGTGGAAGAAAATCCGCCGCTCGGCGCGGAGGTTACCGTAGTCGATGCACCAGAGCCGACATCAAATCGCGGCAATAGCCCGTACGGTACCTTCCCCATCGACGATGACGGCGCCTTATTGATGCCGTACGAAACACTGATCTCACCCCCCAGTGTCGAGTCAAAAGCCTTGCATTGGCCATGGGCTGTGGTCCAAGAGAATATCGACAAATTGGCGGCCTTAGGTAAGCAATACATCGGACGGCGTCTATACCTGATGTATAACCCGATGACCGGCCGCTCCAATGGGACCACCCCGAGTTTCTTCGCCACCATGACAATCCGGCCACCCGAGATCATCGACCGCCCACACCGCCATGTCTCTTCAGCGATCAACTATTATTTTCGCGGTTCCGGCTATAGCGTTGTAGAAGGAAAGCGCTATGAGTGGCGAGCCGGCGATCTCATGGTCTCCGCGCCTGGCTGGGCGGTACATAATCATGCGTCCTACGACGAACCTGTGTACGAGTTGACGGTGCAGGATCAACCGCTGCATATCATGATGGAATCGTTATTGTGGCAGGAGAGCATGAAGGCACCGGCGGCAATACTCGGCTCTTCTGTTGGCTTCGCCACAAATCGACAAGCGGGTTAAGCATTTCCAGTCGACCGGAGCTCGCATGTCGTCCAGTCGTCGGTTTGGCCAACCTTAGATACTCGGTATCAGTTGTTCCACCTGTTGCGTCGCCGCCTCACACAGTGGCGTGCTGTTCAATAGTTGAAGCTTCGTCCACAACGATTGCTCGCGTCCCTCGATCATAGCCGATACCATTTCGTTGATGGGTTGGCAGCGTGCAGTCATGTCTTCTTCGGCTCGAATCAATGCCTGCGGGAACGGAATATCCTCGTCGCTCATGCTAAACACCGTGATCAACTCGCTAACAACTCGATTGTGATATCGAAAAGTTGCCTCGACATATTCGCCAAACTCTTCGCGGGTCATACGGATCGGCTTCCCATTCGCCGTGTAGGTATTGACAGTTGAACAGGCACAAAGCATGCAGGAGGCCACAAGTGCGAGCGGCACCGCTCGGCACCAAGTTTTGACCTGATGTGCCCACCGCCTGGAACCTACGGACACTGAGTCGATGCCTGGCATCAATTCCTCACTGTGCCAAACACGCGCCCAACGATGCGATCAGCCGCCAGGCGCTTGGCTATTAGATCTTTTGCCGCATTCAGCTGGCCTTGTGCACGAATAAAATTGTGCGCGGTACGCGATGGAAATCGCGCTGAGTCCCACGCAAAATATCGCTCGAGCAACGCATCAGCACAAAATCGCGCGGCCAATTCAATATAAATTGTAATAGTCCCCGGGACGATACCAGCAAGCTCTTGGGGGTTGATAAACCGATGCCCAAGTTCGGCGTATCCAGATATTGCATGTTCAAAGATATCGAGGGAAAAGGCGGCATTTTCCGTATCTTCACCGGCTGGGTTACACCAGGATCGAAACGCATCGCCAAGTTCCCAAACTAAATCCATCAACCCAACCGTATCAAGATCAACCAGACAGATAGCCGCACCGTTATCGCCGAATAAAATATTCGAGAGCTTTGGATCTCCATGCACCAGACGCGGTGGATTGGCGGTAGTTGCCGGCAATGTTTTCACAAGGCCAAATATCTCTTCCGCCAGCATCGCTATTTGTCGGTGGTCACCATGTTGAGATTCACTTTTTAACGCAGCGCGCAACAGCTCGAGATGTCGCGCAAGATTGTGTGTCGTGGACACGGGTAAGGTTTCGAGCGCGCCCCAATTAACACCAGCGGCGTGAAAGCGGGCCAGCAAGCGCCCAGCTTCACAGGCATGCGCGAAGTCCGGCATTGTGTCGAAACTAGTTCCAGGTACATAAGTCAGCACACGCCAACTGTCATCACCAATTTGCACGAAATGCTCGCCCTGTACTGTCGGCACCAAAAGCGGCGTACATTGCCCTAGTTCACGCAGGTGCTCGGTCACCACCCGAATGCGCTCGTTGACCTCGGGTGGAATCATCCGATGCAGTTGCTGCAAGACATAACGCTCAGCCGATTGCGTCTCAATGATCCACGTTTGATGAATAAGCCCACTAGTCGCACGCCGAGCGGCTTGGAGTTCGAGTCCATATGCCTCTAGTATTCGTGGCGGGATCGTATCGCTATCGGTACGCACTAAGGTGTCTCCGAAAATTTAGCAAACGAGGCACGTTTCAAGATGAGCAGCAGCATCTCATAGGCCGGCTTTGAGTCCTCGCGCGGAACTGTAAAGGGTTTAAACTCGATTGAATGATTGGGTCGACATTACGAAATTATTGCGCGAAGAAATGCTGATATCCAATGCGCTGCTCAGCTCGTTGAAACTGCCAGCAATTTTGTTAGGGCTTGCAACACTTTCCACTGGTTGCACGCTGGTTCCCATCGAGCGGAACCGAGTTGCAATCGAGACCCCAGAATACGCCGATTGCCATGCAGCTTACGAGGAGAACGATGCGCTGATCAAACACGCCGGTGTGCGCGATGCCCAGGCTCGCCAAGTCCATGCGTTTCCTTTTCTGCGTTCGAACCGATTTCTGTCGTCGCTGCGCGACGAGCTGGATACTGCTTCGAAACAGGAAACCTGGCTCACACACCTTTCACAGCTCGATCTAGAAGCCCGACAAATCGAAATCAAAAACCTACCAGCAGGAAAGCGACCAACCCGTCAGACGATGGATGAACTGGCGCGCTGCAGAAACCTGCTGATCGAAACCGTGCTATCGAACCCCGCGCGTTTGGCCGAGATCAGGGATCAAGCTGTGGTACCCGATAGCTATCAGCTTTGGGCCCGCACCCTGGGAATCTACCCCGTGACATCATTGTTCGTGCTGCGCGGCGTGCGTCGCTTGCACGCGAACGAAGGCCGCCATTTCTCCAATGATCCGCCAAGCACCGTCACAAGTTCAAAACGAATTGCGTACGGGATAGTCAATGGCGATACGGACGCCGATGGCGAGACGGTCCTAGCACGAGATGCGTTAGGCATTCCCGTCATCGAATCAGACGAGCTGGATGCATTGTTTGTACGCCACAGTCCGATCTGGCTCGTTAGCACTCGAACACCCGACGATCGTATCGGCACCGTCGCCTACGAAAACGACCGACTTACTATCGACACGCACACTCCATCGGTCTATACGCACTTGAGCTTCACAAGATTTGGCGGCGACGTACTGGCCCAACTCAATTACACCGTCTGGTTTTCCGCACGACCGAAAACAGGGGCATTCGACATTCTTGGTGGTGAGCTCGACGGGATAACCTGGCGCGTTACCTTGGACACCACAGGCAACGTCCTTCTTGCCGACGCGATGCACAATTGTGGTTGCTATTACATGGCCCTACCAACGACGGTACTACAATCGAGAGAAAAGCGATCTGGGCTCGAGGAACCGCTGTGGATACCGCAGAAGCTTGAGCGCAAAGAAGGCGCCTATACCGTGATCCACATCTCCGAGACCGCGCACTATATCCGCAACGTTGAAGTTGTCGATGTGGCGCCGGCCTACCTGGAAATGTCCACCGTTAATTACAGTGAACTGAGAAACCTGCCAATTTCGCAACATCGATTTAAAAGCATGTTCGATCCCGACGGTTTGATTACCGGTAGTGAACGCGCAGAACGGTGGCTGCTATGGCCAATGGGTATTGCATCGGCGGGCGCCATGCGCCAATTTGGACATCACCCGATTGCGTTTGTGGGGCGCCGCCATTTCGATGATCCGGATCTACTCGATCGCTATTTCGAACGTGCACAATAAAGTGGCGGGTGGCGCCTGCTGAGCGTCCTATCCCTCCGCTCGATCAGCGAGGCGGCTCAACGAGTTCGCGCGCGAGCCACCGATAAAACTGAGCGATAGTCTGCTCGAACGGGCTCAACGGCCCACGTTTAGCCTCGCTGGAATGCATCGCCTTGGCCAGTTCAGACGTCGCTAGTCGGTCCTGCTCGTTGACGCGTGCAATCACTTCACGGCGCTGTTCACCAATATCCGGGGCGGCTTCAAGCAGGTCAGGCGATGCCATATAACCACCAAGGATGCCGGTCTGCTCGGGCCCCTGCGGATGGAAACTTAACCAGTTGTTGCCGTTGGGGCGCATCGCCATGGTGAACGCGGGCCACACATACACGAGGTAACCGGTACTTAGATCTTCCTCGGTAAAGGTATCGAGCCGACCTTGGGGATGCATGATGTGGCCCCCAGATTTGAACGCCTCATTCATGCCACAGCGCATATGCGTAAAAGAAAGATCATCTGGCGGTTTGGGCGTGTAGGAGTTCTTTGCCGGCATGTAGTCCTGCACTGTGTCCTTGTGCAGTCCAACGTGGTGGTAGTACTCCATTGAATTCTCAGCCGAAAGTTTCCAGTTACCTTCCCACACGGATTCATAGTGGAGAATTTCCGTTTGTTCAGGCACCCGATAATTCGCGATGTAGCCATCAAGGGTAGCCATTCGCGTTGCCAACGAAGGCGCTTCTTTATCAAAATTGACAAAAATGAACCCAGCCCATGTCTCGAGCCGGTATTCGGGAAGGCCGCATTGCTCTTTTACAAAACGTTGTGAACCTTCCATGTATGGTGCCGAGAGCAGGCGACCATCGGTGGCATAAGTCCACGAGTGATACGGGCAAGTGAAGCGTCGCGTGTTACCCGAATCCTGTACCAAGGGCATAAAGCGATGTCGGCAGATACTGGATAAGGCACGGATAATGCCGTCGTCACCGCGAACGATCACTAGCAGATCGCCGAGCAATTCAAAGGTGATGTAGTCTCCGGAATTTGGCAGGTACTCGACACGACCAACACACAACCACGACTTCCGAAAGATCGTCTCCATCTCGAGTTGATACAAATCAGCGTTGTAGTAGGCAGCAGGAGGCAGGCTCAGGCAATCGGTATCGTCGAGTTGGAGGTACTCGGCGAACACCGTCAGCAGCCGGTCCAGCCCGGTCATTGAAGCGGAGGCGACCATCAAGTGATTGTAATACCAAAATAGGGATCCGCGCATGTTGACCGTATCCGGTTGGGGTGCGATAAGGTGGGCAGCAGTCGACAAAGAGGTAGCAATAATGGCCAGCAATCCAATCCGTGAGCATGAGCCGTATACCCTTGAAGCGTTTGCCGCGGACGTGGACGCCGTAGTTACGCGCGAGTCCACGCAAGCACGGATAGTTCAGCAGCTCGAACCATTACTAGCCCGGTTTTTAGCCGCAGAAACCTTGCCGGATCAGTTTTGCTGCGCGGCACCAAACCGCATCGCCAGTGACCACCAAGACTTCACGCTCTACCGGCTTCATCGAGGATCCGGCGATCGATTCAATATCATGGCGGCGATCTGGCCCGCCGGCGGTGGCACCGGGGTCCACGATCATGCTGGGAACTGGGTTGTTGAGGGGGTCTACCGGAATAAACTACACACGATCCGCTATGTGCGCCAGGACGACGGCAGTCAGCCCGGCCACGCAGACCTGCGCAAATCAATGACGCTAGATATGCTGCCCGGTGACGTTGCCCACGTGCAATATCCCGACCAGTATATCCATGACTTTATCAATCCCACCGAACAGCCCACTGTCAGCGTGCATATATATGGCGGCGACATCACGCAAGAGACACTCAACTACTTTGATCCGGCGACTAGTGCCGTCGAGCCAGTTGCACATGATCTGAGTTACGACAATGAGTAAATAGGGTGTGCGCTCAAGTTGTAAGAAGTTAAAATTGTTCTTCCGGCGACAAAGGTAGGAGACATTGATCACCCATTAACGGTACCTACGGGCTAACCGGGTGTAAGTTGATAAGTGATCTCTGTCCCCTACTTCATTTGACTGGATGACGTCAGGACAATCTTGATGTACCCACAAGGTTGAGAAGTTTAATTGGAACTGAAATATGATGCAGGAAAAAATATCCTGTACGGCAGCTACGCTGGCGCATTCACGCTTGATGAATTTGAAGAACAGTTAATTCATATCGTCAGCGGCGCAAATTTTCCGGCAACCGTCCCTACTATTTGGGATCTTTCCGCAATGGATTTTTCCCAGTTCGATTGGGAGTTCATGAAAAAGCTACTCGAGATCCGTGCGAAGTTCCCTAGTCGCGGCAACGCGCTTATCGCTATTGTCGCGGAGGACGATTTAGCATTTGGCGTTTCTAGAATGTATGCATCGCAGGGAATTTCCCTCCCACAAACATTACAGGTTTTTCGCCGGCTGGAAGAGGCGGAGACTTGGATACTTGATAATTCAACTCGCCGGTAGTTATTTCTGACGTGGCGAAAATGTATCAAGCTTTATTTCGAAAACAATTCGAAGAACCTTTTTAAATTAACCTGACATCTTTACTTTTCCGTAAACCGAACTTCGTTTCGCTTTTACCTAAAGCCGAAATCGGCCAGGAAGAGACGTTCAATAGGCCAAAAGGAATTGCCCGGAGCCCAAGTTTAAGCGGGAAAGGGTACCAACCACTTTATGCTTATTCGCGTGAAATAAATATACTGTCGGTGAATTCAAACGAAATAGACTGGAACAACATCATGTCCAACTACGAACGGGACGGCGCGTCGATTTATTACGAAGATTCCGGAGATAATCTCCCGGCCGTTTTGCTTATTGCGCCCGGCGGCATGAAATCCTCTATTGGTTTTTGGGACAACACGCCTTGGGACCCCCGCGAACACCTGAGAGGCCGATTTCGCGTGATCGCGATGGATCAACGCAACGCCGGGCGTTCGACCGCACCGGTTAGGGCCGAGGACGGGTGGCATACTTATACTGCGGATCAACTTGGCCTGATGGATCACCTCGGCATCCAACGGTTTCACGTCGCTGGAATGTGTATCGGCGGCCCGTACAGCTTTGGGCTGATCGGGGGCGCACCCGAGCGTGTCGTGTCGGCGACCCTGTTTCAACCGATCGGACGCGATGACAACCGCGATGCGTTCTACGCCATGTTCGACGACTGGGCGAGTACGCTCGCGACCGAGATGGCTAACGTGAGCCGCGACACATGGTCAAGCTTCCGCGAAAACATGTATGGCGGAGACAAGGTGCTGTTCAATGTCGACGAAACCTTCATTGCCGCCTGCACCACCCCGTTACTGGTGCTACTCGGTAACGATCTGTATCACCCGCAGTCCACCTCACGCATGCTCGCGGATACTGCACCGAACGCGACGCTAATCGAATCCTGGAAGGAAGGCGAAGCCCGCAACGCGGCGATGAAACTATGCCTCGAGTTTCTGCAGCGAAACAATTTATAGGGGACACCATTAACTTGTTGTCTTAACTATAGAGCCCGGTCTCCGGCGTCGGCCCCTGGGGCTAAAATCGACGCGAACAGCCAACATGAGACATTCATGCTGACTAAAGCGCACGTACACCTTGTCATCGCACAACCAAATAAGTGCGCCCCTTTTCCAACCAGGATTTAAAGTCGTGCGATCGCCGCTCGGGCGGCCCGCGTTCACTGGATGATTTCCGTACAATGTAACGAGCGATATCGAAGAACTTGGGAATCATATGAAATATGCGATAAGCGTCCCGAACTTTGGCCCTTTTGGTGATGCTCGCGTGCTAGCAGACCTCGCCCGCGACGCAGAAGACGCAGGGTGGGATGGGTTTTTTATCTGGGACCACGTCCTTTGGACAGAGCCTCAAAACCAGCCGATCGTCGAACCATGGATTGCACTGGCGGCAATCGCGATGGCGACAAGTAGAATTCGGCTCGCGCCATTAATATCACCACTCCCCCGGCGACGACCTTGGCAAGTCGCACGACAGGCCGCCACACTCGATCAGCTTTCGGCGGGACGCCTAACACTCGGGGCCGGCATCGGCACCAACCGCTTCGGTGACTACACCAACTTTGGTGAGATCACCGATCCTAAGGCTCACGGACAAATGCTTGATGAGGCACTGGATATCCTCAACGGCCTCTGGAGCGGCGAGACTTTCCAGCACACGGGTACGCACTACACGGTTGAAGCAACATGCTTTTTGCCGCGACCAAGGCAACGTCCGAGGATCCCGATCTGGGTTGCCGGTCTTTGGCCCGGCACTAAACCGTTTCGCCGCGCCGCCAAATGGGACGGGATCGTACCGCTCAGACGCGGGCCGGGCGGGCCACTGGAGCCGGATGAATATCTTGCCATGTTGAGTTATATCGAGACGCATGGAGACGCAGAATCGACAATTGATGTGGTCGCGTCATTCGGCGTAACACACCCGAGCGCAGCCGAAGTTGCACCATATGCCGATGCTGGCGTGACGTGGTGGAAAGTTGGTTTCAATGCCGAAAACACCGCTCAGCAGGCCCGCGACGAAATTCTTCTCGGCCCACCGCCATACAGCTGATCCGCTCGGACTTGTTCGTTTATTAGTGAACTCTCCAACGGCCGTCCTCAGCCGAAGGTGTATGAAAACACAACGAGAAATGGGGAGCCTAATTCGGCTTCGCGTGGCGAAGTGAAAAGGGATCCTCAAAACGCTTGATTGCTATTCAACTCATTGTGCGCCTGAATAAAATGCTGATTAATCCCGATGCCAGCAAGAGGACGGCGAGGGCAGTGGGGCGACGACTGCGTCGGAAACTAGTAGCCAACCAAGGGAGTTTCGGTCCGGTCCTGCGGACACTGATAAGTTAATCAATTGACAGACCAGTGTGGGTGATTAACTTATCCGTGCCCCCTAACTTTGTTGTTTCGGCGACGCGTGAGCCGCGACGACAAGGCTAGACCAGCGACAACCATGGCCAGCGAGCTTGGTTCAGGAACGATTGCGGTGTCGGTACGTACTCCCTTGATCCTAAAGGTGTCAATGGCGAAATCTTCATCGCCAGCATTGACGCGCACCGTTAAACGCAAGTCCAACGAATCACCCGTTCCAGAAATCGTCTTGAAAAAGTTTTCCGCGTTACCACCCAGCATGTCGCCGTCGCCGCGGTTGTCTCCGTCGGTATCTTCGCGAAATATGCCATTGAAATTATCGGGTTCGTCCTCGTCAAGGCGAAAATCGAGCAGCGATTGAAACGCGCCACCATCGATAGCGTAGGACAGTTCGAGAAAATCGTCGAAGTCGATGTCGCCGGGCGAGTCAAACCACTCGGCGAATAACCCAGAGAATTGCAAATTCTTGAATCCGCTGATGTCGATGTTCGACCAGGTAATGTCGACCGGTAGCGTCGCCCCTTCGCCGTCCAAATCCATCCCCGTCAGAAAGGAGTCGCTAAAACCCGTGTAGGGTTTGACACCCGACGGTGCTGGATCTCCTCCGTAATCGCCCGAGCTGAGACCAAGGTAATCAAAACCGCCATCCGAAAAGAATCCACTCGAGACTGTGAATTGGTCATCATTTTCGAAGCTCTCATTAAACAACGTTTCGACGACGGTTGGTGTGCCGTTAATCGCAAAGGTATCGACGGCAAAGTCTTCATCGCCGGCGTTGACGCGCGCAGTCAAACGCAAATCCAGCGAGTTGCCCGTTCCAGCAATCGATTTGGTGAAGTTCGACGCATTATCGCTCAGCATGGCACCCTCGCCGCGGTTGTCACCGTTGGTATCTTCACGAAAAATACCGTTGAAATTATCGGGCTCAGCCACGTCTAGACGAAAGTCGACCAACGTTTGATACGGGCCGCCGTCGATCGCGTAGGAGACCACGAGGAAATCATCGAAGTCGATATCGCCGGGCGCGTCGAACGCCTCAGCGAATAACCCGGAGAATTCCAGATTATCGTGGCCGCTGATGTCGATATTGGACCACGTGATGTCTACCGGCAGCGTCGCACCCTCGCCATCCAAATCCATCCCGCTCAGAAAGGAGCCGCTAAAACCGGTATATGTCTTGAGCCCCGACGGTGCCGCACCGCCACCGTAATTGCCCGAGGTGAGACCGAGATAATCAAAGCCACCGTCCGAGAATAGGCCACTCGATACGGTGAATTGAGTATCGTTTTCGAAGCTTTCGATAAATAATCCCGCGGCGCCAGCCTGTTGTGCCAGCAGTAATAAGGCGCTAATAAACAAACCGTTTTCGTAGCCCGACTTTATAACCCTAATATCCATCTTATTACCCCATAATTTAATGAATGTGCGGTCCGCAGTGTGTATTTAATTATGACGTTGTTGTTTCGGATCCTTAATCTTGGAATTCGCGGAAACATGCGCGTCGCCGAAAGGTGTAGGAAGGATAAGCGGCCTTCCGATCGTATTAAACTTGCTAACGTTGACGTATGCACAAACTGCGCCAACCCAGCAATATAGAATAAGAACAATCGGTTACGTGGTTCACTCGATTTCGCGAGCGCCCGCGACAGTGGATTTGTAAAATTTCTAGACAGAAAAACCCTGCCGTAGTGCTAGTGCACTTCGTTATTTCGACTGCCGTGACAAATTTATTCTAGAAATAACAATACGTTGCCTCAGCGCCTTGCCGCTTTTGTGCGTGTAAAGAAATTGGACGATCTCCCCGATCCACACGTGATAGCTCGCCTGGCACGAATTTATGAAGCCCATGGGGATACCGATAAGTTAATCAATTAACAGACCAGGGACGAGAATGTAGGGAGGGAATGTGGGGAGGGAATGTGGGACACCCACAAATTTTGCGGCGGTCGATATGGAGTGACCGTGATTTCTCGATTCCTAAGTGTGAATTTTGTGGGTGTCCCGAACTTCCGAACTTCGTTATGGGTGTCCCGAACTTCGCCGTGACAACTTTTCTTTTCCGTAAACCGAACTTCGTTTTGCTTTTTCCTACAGCTGAAACCGACCAGGAGCGGACCTAGGCGCTCTCCAGTTTCCCTCCAGTGAGTCACCGATCCCCAGAAACGTGACCCGACTAAGGCGTAGCTTTGATTTGGTCGGCACACGATACTGAGCGGCGCCAACACACTACATTAAGGAGGCAACGATGAGCGACTATGAATTGGCCGATTTGTTCATGGGGTATACAGGCGCGCTGCAATCGTCATTCATGAATTTTGTGGCTGTGCTATTCGCATTTCTGATCGCCGGCCATTTGGTTGCCGGCAAACTGCAATCGGGGATGGTAGCTATAGTGGTCGGACCGTTTACTATTCTGACACTACAACAATCAATCACCGTTCTCGGCTACGGACACGACGTGGCGGGACTGGCAGATCAAATTTGGACTCAAGCGGCCGAGAACCCCACGAGTTTAGGTTGGCACGGTACGGCGACTCCGGTACTTAGTAGCTTGGTACCCATATTGCAGTTCAGCGCGATTGTAGTCGGCATGCTGAGCTATATCGGCGCACTCGTCTTCTTTTTCAACCAACGCCGAGTAGGTAGAGCGGAACAAACAACCAAAAATTTGAGGGGCGCGAAGGCGTCGTTGGAGGAGTTGGTGTAGTACAACTTCATCTACGAAGGTCAGCTTAGCGCACATATCGGAAACTAAATGCGAATCTGCTAATGACTGCTATCGGCGGCACCAAAGCCCTTCGAACATTGTCGGGACAAGCAGAAACTCAGATGCCGATATGGAAGACGAAGCTTAAGGTCTCTCCTCAATGCCTGGTTGCCAACGCCCACCGCGTTTTTCCAATGCGATCAATTCATCTAGGTTCATGTTGCCTTCGCGCGGGAGGCCGCGAGCGGGTGGCGCTTTTAGCGCGCCTAATACTGCTGCCTTATTTTCTATCTCGCGTGCTTCCTGCTCTTGTGCCTGCGCAATTTCCGCGCTCTGATCGGCAAGCGCCTCGAGCATTTTTGCATGTTGGTAGACAATCGAATTGGGGTCGTAGGCACGTCGTATCTCGCCGTTATGGTCGAAGCTGCGAGGCGGTAAGTTACTGAGGTGCGTGCGGCCGAGATGATCTCGTCGCGCGTAAAATTCGGCAGAGCTTACCGGGCTGTATAAAAGCCAAACCGTCACCACGACTATCGCAGCGAGCCACATAGCTATTGGGCAGATAACTTGCCGGCTGATGTTATTTTTTCTGATCATTTTGGATTTTATCGAGTTGGTGACGTAAATCCTTTAGCTCTGCCAAGGCCTGATCCCGTTCGCGGCCCACGCGCGACATCTCGGCAAGCGATTCAAATGCGGAACGCTCTGCGCGATCTGCTCGCTCCAAGGCGTCGATGCGCTGCTTGCTGAGATCCACCTCGACACTCGAAGGTCCCCAGAAACGATGCCACGCGTTCGATAGACGCGCCAATAACGTCGTCGATTGCTGGTCCAAAACGGCATGAACTCGGTCAAGCTCCGCTACATCATGACCAAGATGCTCGAACGCGATCCGTTCCAATTCGCCGCGTACGCGCTCGGTTTCGTCCGACACCTTTAGCTGGCGCGTAATACGTAATAGGTGCTCGGCCTCGATATACCCTTTTTTGTCTTTACTGAACTCTAGTTTCACCAGCTACACCAGTTGCCGTTCACAGCTTTACTTGCTTTAAGTGTAGCTGCTCAATCTCGGCTTTGTGGCTTGCATTTGTGACCACACCAGTGGCGCCTTGATGACCACGTAAATACTGTTGCGCGACCCGATTGATATCATCAATGGTCGTCGTTAATACCGCGTCTCGATGTCGCAACCGGAATTCACACGTACGGCCGTCCAGTTCATCATAGAACGCGTGGATCGCGGCGCCTGCCGGGGTTCGCGCGGTGTCCAGGTTTCGGATCACACCAAGGATGGACTCTTCTAGTCGCCTCGGATCGTTCGAATCAGCTAGCCAATCGAGTGCGCGATCAAAATCGCCGAGCGTCTCCGCCAGGCGAGGATCCCGATAAGAGAAGAAACGAAAACTTGCACTCTCTGGATCATATTGCGCACCAGCACCATAGGCCCCGCCTTTCTCCCTGATCGCCGGGTGCAGGTAGCCGTCTTGCATATATTTCGCCAATACGCATAACCCCGCTGCGTCGTGGTGACCTTCTACTACCGCTGGATACGCGCGCGCACAGAAATTCACCTGCGTATTCGTCACCCAGGCGCAATCGACCGCGGACTCTGGGTGTCGTACAGCGAACGGTCGGAACTCGTCCGCCCGCCCCATAACCGGAGCATTTGTGACGAGCCCCTCCATGGTCGCGCTCACGACCTCATCCTCGCCAACCACCAGCACGCGCCAGGGTGCACACAAAAGCTTGTGCCTGATCCGATCAAACGCTTGCGCGAGCGCCTCGACAGCAGCGGCCTTATCGCGACAAGTGCGGTCTAGGTTCTGCACGAATAAAATATTGGCAGGACCTTCCCACAGATCGTCGAGGTAGCCGCCTGCCGACAATGCCCTTGCGGCCCCCTGCATAGCCAAGTGATGTCCGCGATCGGTGATCGAGGCGTCCGCATCAACCCGGGAATGTGCGATTAGATCTTTAAGTCTCTCGATTTCATCGAAGCGAACCGCGTCTATCACTTCGAATAGGTTATGCACCAAATCATCCCACTTGCGCTTAAGCCCTTTCACGGTCACTACTAAGCGACCGTTCAACACGTCGATGCTATCAACACTCGTACTGGCAGCCGCATAAGCGCCGACGTTGCCGACCAGCGCGCGACGTGCTTGCGTGTCAAGATAGTCCTCAGCACCCGATCCTAGCTCGGTTAGGTATTCACAAAACAATGGCAGTTGCGCCAACTCCAGGTCGTCGAGCGCCGGGAGTTCGACGACCAGCTGCAGATATAACAATCCGTTGGTCGCAACCCGATATTGATGCGCATGCAAATCCGCGACCGCGACTTGAGTAGCTGCAATGTCCGGTAAGTTTTTTGGAACATCGGCCAAACTCACTTTTGGCAATAGATCTGCATCTTGCGGCTCGTCTTGGCGTTGCTCGAGGGCCGCCGATGCGATTCGGATCTCGCGACGTTGAGTCTCAGTCATTTGCGCCAGGCGTTGCGACAACGTTGCCTTTTCCAACTCATCGTCACGCTGGAGTTTATGCTCGTCAGGCTGCATCACGGTACGTACGCGGTGGGGGTTATTAACCAATAACTCGGCAATGCGGCTGCCCATGTAGTTCGGATCTTCGATACGGCGGCGCAAATTTTCGAGTGCGTCATCGATGTCTATGAGGGCCGCGGGGTCGCCGCCATATAGTGATCCCGGCAGCGCCCTGCCCATGAGCTGTAGGCCGAAAGGATAGCCGCCACCACCGAGGTCACGTTGCGCCATTTCCATGCGGTCGAGTATTCCAACTAAGGTCTGATGATCGACTACCTGATCCGCTTGCCGGCTCAACAGTGCCAGAATCTCATCATTTAACCGTTCGATATGGTCCGGATCGGTGCCCTCAACACCACAGCACAACACGAGCTCTTGACCCGAGTCGTCTAACCCACAAAGCTCGGAAGGTGCGTCCGCGAGCTCCGTCGTTTCCAGATAGTGACGTAGCGGTGAGGCACCGTGGTCAAGCAGAAACCCGGCAAGCAAGTGCGCTTCGAGTAAGGTGTTCACGTCAGCGGATCGACCTAGCAACCATGCCCAAACCGCATGCGTGCCGCGCTCCAGTTCCGATTCGTCTGCAACGCCATAAATATCTTCGATCGTTATTGGCGACGCAAAGCGAGGTTGTATTGCACAGTCCAGTTGCGAAGCGCTCTCGCTGAAGTTACTCAGCGCCAACGATTCAAACTGTTCGTGATGTTCGTCTACCGAGAAATTTCCGTATGTCATGAAAATTGCGTGACTCGGATGGTAGTGTTTCGCGTGAAATGCCTTAAGTTGTTCGTAACTCAAATCCGGAATTCGCGCCGGATCTCCACCACTGTTGAATTGATAGACCGTATCCGGAAGCACCGCACTGTGTACCCGTTGCCACAACTGCGTCGATGGCGCGCTCATCGCACCTTTCATTTCGTTGAATACGACGCCTTTAAACATGAGTTCAGATTCATCATCTGGCGAGACAAAATCCAAGCGCCAGCCCTCTTGCGCAAAATCGAGCGGATCTAGCGTAGGGAAAAATACTGCGTCGAGATAGACGGCCAAAAGATTGCTGAAGTCTTTACGATTTTGCGTCGCGAACGGGTAGGCCGTACTGTCGCCACTCGTAAAAGCGTTCATGAACGTGTTCAGGGAGCGGCGCAGCATCATAAAAAACGGATCACGAACGGGGAAGCGGCGACTGCCGCACAATGTCGTATGTTCGAGAATGTGTGCAACGCCGCTCGAGTCCGTGGGTAAGGTTGGAAACGCAATCATGAATGCGTTATTCGTATCCTCACAGCCGAAATGTAAATGCCGTGCGCCGGTCTGGCGATGCACGTAGGAGTCGAAATCGAGATGCAAGGCAGCAACATGTCGACGGTTTGTCTGTTCGAATGCGGGGTGGGTCATTTACTAAGGTGATCTCCGTGGAGGGTTGACTCGGTCCGGACATATTCCGACCGTGCACCCAAATTGGCCCGCTATGATGCCATATTGATCCGACTTGGCAGCATTTATCGACGGCTGGGCGTCCGATCAGGTGTTTAATGATCAGAGATCGGTTACATCGTCCTCGCGATAATTCATAATTCCTCAGCGCCTATACTTTCAGGACCGCTGTACCAACTGGAGTAGATAAATGCCGTCTTTTGATGTCGTATCCGAAGTCGATCTGCATGAGCTGACCAACGCCGTAGACCAGGCTAATCGAGAGATCGGAAACCGCTTCGATCTAAAAGGCACCAAAGCGACCGTTGAGCAGAACGAGCGTGTGCTGACCATCATCGGCGATGCTGAATTTCACATCGCCCAGATCTTGGATGTCTTGCAAGGTAAAATTACTAAACGCGGTATAGATATCGAGTGCCTCGAACTTGGGGAGCTCGAAAATACCATCAATGCGTCAAAACAAACCGTCACTGCGCGGCATGGAATCGACAAGGAGAGCGCCAGAAAAGTCGTTAAACTGATCAAGGAAACAAAGCTAAAGGTACAAACTCAAATTCAGCAGGAACAGGTTCGGATCACAGGGAAAAAGCGCGACGACTTACAAGCCGCAATGTCTGAACTAAAAAAGGCCAAATTTGGGCTTCCCTTTCAGTTTACTAATTTCCGTGATTGACCCATGCCCGAAAAATGATAGACGAGCATCGCTTTTCATGCCCGTACTGCGGAGAGTCGATCTCTATGGTGCTTGACCTTTCGATCCCGGAGCAGACCTACATCGAGGATTGCGAAGTATGCTGTCGACCAATCGAATTGTGCTACCGCTCGGAAGACGGACTCCTAGGTTTTTTTCAATCTAACCGTACCGACGAATAACTAACGCTATCCCGCCGTGAACGATGGAACTCCGTTGCTGCTGTTACTTAGCGGTGTTGCATGGTTTTGGTACACCAGCCGAACGGCGCATGAAAAAGTTCTCGAGATCAGCAAAGTGGTTTGCAATGATCTCGACGTGCAACGCCTCGACGATGGCGTCGTGCTGAGACGGCTGCGATTGCGCTGGACCGGCAATGGCTTGAACCTGATTCGGATCTTTCGCTTCGAGTTCAGCAGTAATGGCTTGGATCGTAATCTCGGTGAGATCGCATTGATCGGTTTACGCCTGGATTGGGTCCGGATCGAGCACCCGGACGGCAGCTATTTCATCGACGTACCCGCCAAAGATGCTCTGTAAATGGCGGATCCCTGCGGACCTTCTAGAGCGATTCGTCCTCACGCAGATGATCGGCTAGCTCATCGATCAGTGATTGATCATGCTGTTTGGCTGCTTCGCGGGCCGACTGCGCCCTCGCTTTTATGCGCTCTAGATGCGCCTTTTGATTCGCCAGGATCTGCTGCTGTAGTTCGCTACTTTCATAGGCTTCTTGTTCCTGCAGCCAGCTGGCGATCTCGTCCTCGAAGCGATCGCGACTTTCGTTCTCTTCATTTTGGTTCTGCTCCATGAACTCGCGGTTTGCGTCCGCGGCAGCCTGTGCTTTGCGCTGAGCCTCTTCGGCCGCCTCTGCGGCATCCCTTGCTTCTTTTGCTTCCGCTTCAAGTGCGGCAATATCGGCCGCCAATTCTTCTGCTTTCGCCCCGGTTCCGGCTTCTGCCGCTAATGTCGCTATTTGTTTCTCTGCGGATAGTTGATGCGCCAAGGCTTCTTCTTTTTCTCGTCTAGATTCCTCCAGAGCCTCACGCAGCTCGGCCGCTTCCCGCTGCAAACGTTGCCGTTCGCTATTGAGTTTCTCTTCTTCCCGTACGCGTAGGAGTTCGTGCGTCTCCTTGTATTCTTGAATGATCCGTTCTGCTTCTTCGGCTGCGGCAATACGAGCTGCTTCCGCGGCCGCTTTCTCACTACGTGCACGTTCCAGCTCTTCGGCATTGCGCGCGAACTCGGCTTCGATCTTGTGCCGTTCGGAAACGATTTTTTCTTGCACCTCGTCCCTGAGCTTTCGCTCCAGCTCGACCTGCCGTCGCTGTCTTTCCTCGGCTTCCTTAGAGCTCTCTATCCGGGTCTGCTCAACTTCATGCTGGATCCGTTGCGCTTCGCGTAGTCGGAGTTTCGCCTCTGAGGCTTCCGTTTTTAGTCGCTCGCGTTCTAGTTTAAGCTCGGCCTCGGCCTCATCCTTCATTTCTTGTAGTCGCGCGAGTTCTTCCGCTTGCCAGGCATAACTTTCGGCAAGCTTCTTTTCTTCCTCGCGCATGCGAGTGTCAGCCTCACGCTGCATCGCTTCGAACTCGGCTTCCTGTTCAAGGCGACGCTTTTCAGCTTCCGCTTCGGCGATTTCTTTTTGCCGCGCGATCTCCTCCTTAATTCGCTCGGCGTCATCCAAAACCGCTTTTGCGCGCTGAGCTTCTTCTGACAAGCGTTCCTGTTCCAGGCGCAGCCGTTCGGCAACTTCCTCGTCTACGCGCTTCGCCGCGGCCTCGGCTTCTTCTTTGAGACGGCGCGCTTCTTCGAGCTGTGCGTTGGCTTCGGCAAGCTCTGTCTTTTCTTTTAACTTGAGATTCTTTGCCTGCTCCGCAGCCACACGTTTGGCCTTCGCCAGTTCTTTCTTCAGTTGTCGCGCTTCTTCGGCTTGCCGGTTAGCTTCTTCGAGTTCCGCAATGCGTTTTTTCTCTAGTTCAGCGGCATGTTTCTTCGCTTCTTGTTTGGCTTTCGCCAGCTCTTTTTTCAACGCTTCTGCTTCTTCTAACTGCTTTTTCGCCTCGCGTGCTTCCTCGGCGAGACGCTGGCGCTCTTGTTCGAGCGTTTTTGAAGCCTCGACTTCGAGCTGTTCGCGCGCGAGCTCTGCTTGTTCCTTATAGCGGCGGGCCTCCTCGAGTTTTATGTTCGCCTTGCCAAGTTCCGCTTTTAACGCCTGCGCCTTGATTTCCGAGTCAATCACATCATCTACATCGGACGACCTCGGCGTGCTCGCTGAATCTTGTTCGACCTCTGACCGATGCGACGAAGGCACCAAGGCGGCAACCGTAATCGGTAAATCGCCCGCATTCCCTGCATCGATGGTAAGGTCGCCCGTCGCCGCTTCAGGATCTTTTATATCCTCCGTGAAGCGTTGGTCGGTTGCGCTAAGAATTCCATATTCCAATAAGCCGCCACGCAAGCAGTGGACGTCGAACCCACGCTCAGATAGGAGGAAAGCCGCGACTGAACTACGCGAGCCACTATCGCAATAGACGATATAGGTTTTGTCTTTGTTGAGTCGCTCCGCGTGCATCCGTAGCGTATTGAGCGATTGGTTGATGCTGCCCTCGATCGCGCCGACTGCATGTTCTTCCGGAAATCTCACATCGACCCACTGCGCACCTTCCTCGGCTACGCGACGCTTGCCTTCGGCCAGGTCGAGGGCGCTCAATAACGGCGTTTTTATCAGTTCAACAAAGTCGTCTTTCACCAGACGCATAAGTTCGCCATCGGTTAGCATTTTGACGTTGGCATTGCGTTCCGAATCGGATACCAGCGCCTCCTCGCCAAATGAGTCCCCAGGACCGAGCTCTGCTAATTTAATCGGAGCCTTACCAGTGGCGGTTTGCCGAGTGACCTCACAACGGCCATGTTGGATGATGTAGTAAAAATCCCCTTGCGCGTCTTGCTCAACGATTACATCGCCCGCATTAACAGTGATCGATTCGAGCTTTGTAAATATCCGTTGGATGTTGGCCGCCGGGACGCGGGAAAATAACTCGGATTGGAGCATTCGAGTCATCCAATCGCCGTCGTCGGCCGCTTCAATTTCGCTAACCTTGACTTCCTGGATTTCGCCAGCCCCGTCGATGGCAAGCAATTTGTCCATTAATGCCCGGTCCGCACGCAATACCGTGACCCGAGTCTTAGCGCGCGCAGAGAGTTGGCGCGGTTGAAGTTGGGCTAAGGCGTAGACGCCATCCCCGGTACCGCCCTCTAGTTTTTTAACGAGTTGATCTTGGGCAAGCAACTCAAGTCGCCCTTCTAGCAAAAAGAAGGCGTAGTTGTCCCGATCACCTTCGCGAAAGACAAATTCACGCGGCCCAAAACTGAGTGTTTCGGACTGCGTCAACAATTGCTGCTGACGTTGAAGAGACAGCCCATTGATAGGCACGAGCATCTGAAAGACGCTTTCAAATCTTTGTTCTAATGCTGGCATTGCGGCCATTCGGCTAAAACCTTCTTCCACACTAGGGCACGGGTTGACATAATCGACGTGGCCACCTTCATACAGTTAAGCAACCGTAACGGGTTTACGCAGGTTCACTGGAGGGTGTTTGTGATAGGCGTCACGCAATCGCCGATGATTCAACGGAAATTGTGACCCTAGTCACCACCGACCCGGGAGCGGGAGACAGGAGTGCTCAAAATTTCCGAATTTGCACCGGAAAATGTATTACCTACCAACGCTGCCTTCACTTCGCGCGTATCCGTACATTTTGCTTTATTAATTCCTTGGGCTATCGTCGGGACTACTTACCCGATGTGGGCGCGATCTTTGTCGCTGCTCCTCAACAAACCGGTCAATTATTCGACCGCAAAATCCGATGCCACACTTTTTTACATTTGAGCGTAGAATTCTACCTCGATTTTTGACCGGCGGCGAGAACGAGATCTGGTGACGGATTCCTCAGAAAAATCGATACAGCGGCGAATATACGAATTGCAGATTGAGCATCGTGACCTCGATGAGGTTGTTAACCGGTTATCTGCGACGTTCGATGTCGACCAATTAATGATCCGCAGATTGAAATTACGCAAGCTCCGACTAAAAGACCAAATATCGAGACTCAAGAGTGAGTTAATTCCAGATCTGGATGCTTAACTTTAACTTTTCAACCTGAATTTCACGCTGCTATGACCGAAGAACAAGAGGCCCTTCACTCACGCCTGACCTTATTGGTCCCACTCAACAATCTCGGGCCCGCACAACAAGAGCAAGTGCTCCAGGGTGCCGAGATCATCGATATCAAAAAGAAGGAGTACGTGTTCCGCCAGGGGGACCGTGACGGTTGGTCCTTCTACGTTATCGAGGGTGAGGTGGAATTGTATGCCGATGACCAACTGATAAAACGGGTGGTTGGCGGCGAAGGCGCATCGTTCCATGCGTTAGCACAGCTCCAACCCCGCCAAATGTCGGCCCAGGCAAGGTCCAAGGTCAAGGTGTTACGCGTCGATCGGGGGCTGCTCGATCGCTTGCTGAGCGTCGAGAATACGGCGAGCCCAGATACACCCGACATTGAAGTCACTGAGCTTGAAGCCGAGTCATCCGGTGATTGGTTGACCGACATGTTGCAATCTGAGCTGTTTGCGCATGTCCCCCCGTCAAATATTCAGCGATTGCTGGAGACACTTGAGTCCGTAGAGTTTAAGGCTGGGGACGTCGTCATCGAGCAAGGATCGCCAGGAGACTACTACTACGCCATCCAATCCGGGCGATGTGAAGTATTGCGCTCC
The DNA here is from genome assembly GCA_021773835.1 of Gammaproteobacteria bacterium. Taxonomy (GTDB): domain Bacteria; phylum Pseudomonadota; class Gammaproteobacteria; genus UBA11873. Next base: position 30,339 of record JAJFJQ010000035.1, on the reverse strand, counting down.
GCTAAAAAAGGCAAACCAATAAAACTCGCAGAACTCGGTCCGGGTGCCAGATTCGGCGAAGAAGCGCTTGTTTCAAACGCCAAGCGCAATGCAACAGTCAAGATGCTGACAGATGGCGAATTGGCCCGTTTGACCAAAGCGGAATTCGTGGAACTCATCAAGACCCCCGTAATGCGGACCTGCACCTTGGACGAGGCCCGGGCGATTGTCGCCGATGGGGCAAAGTGGTTGGATGTTCGCTTTCCCGAAGAACAGGCCGCAAACGGGCTCGACGGTAGCATCAATATCCCGCTCAGTAATCTCCGAGGTTCACACCATGAACTCGACCGTGAAACCTATTATGTCGCCTATTGCGACACCGGAGGACGTAGCTCGGCCGCCGCCTTTTTGCTCACTCAGGAAGGTTTCGAGGTTTCTTATGTTGAAGGCGGCGCGATTGATGAGGTACCGCAGAAACAAACGGCCCAAATCGCCGAACCACAAGCCGTAAATCAACCCGAAGCCCATCCAGATCCAAATCCAGAACCGGAACCGAGCACGCCACAAGACGAGATCGTCGATGCCGATATTCGCGCGCAATCGCTTGCGGCCGATTTGGAGAAGGCGAATCTTCAGATAGAACAAGCACAACGGCTAATGGCCGAAGCTCAAGCCGCAAAACAAGAGGCCGATCGCGTGGTCGAGGAGAAGCTTCAGGCCGAACGTGCCAAATTGACGGAAGAATTAGCGGCCAAGGAGAAAGCCGCGCGTCTAGCCGAAGAGCAGCTGCAAGCCGAACGCGCGAAAATCGCCGCTGAGCAACAACGCCAGGCAGAAGAGGTTAAGAAAGCCGCAGAACAAACAGCCAGACAGGATGCGGATCGACTAGCGGCGGCGATTTTGGCCGAAGAGCGCGCCAAGATGGCCGCTGAGCAAGCCGCTAAGGAAGAAGCCGATCGCCAGCTCGCCGAAGAGCTTCGTGCTGAACGCGCCAGAATCGCCGAGGCACAAGCGGCGAAAGAGGCAACCGACCGCCGTGCTGCCGAAATTCTGCAAGCAGAGCGGGCCAAAATTGACGCCGAGGCAGCGGCAATAGAGAAACAATTGGCCGAAGCACAACGGCTCAAAGACGAAATCGAGCGTCAACAATCGCTTGCGGCAGAAGAGGCCGAACGACGTCACCGGGAGCAACAAGACCAAACCACTGCACTAGAACGTGAAGCTGAGATGCGGCTGCAAGCGGAAGAGAAACGGATCGAGGAGCTGTACCGCCAACAAACCGAGAAACTGGAGGAATTAGAACAAGAGCGTGAAAAAACGCAAGCAGAGCTCGAAGGCGCGTGGGCGCAAATAGAGACGGAAGCAACCTTGTCCAAGGAACGCCTAGCGGCGGCGAAAGAACTCGAGGCTGAATTGCTCCGGGTCGAGCAACAACGCGAGCAGGAAATGGAAGAGAAAGAAAATCAGATGCGCGCGGAGTTGCAGGCGGAGCTAAACGCCGAACGTAAAAAGCTCGAGGCTGAGTTTGCCAATACCGCTGAGCAAATCGATCGGGCCCATCGCGAACAGCAGGCCGCAGAAGCCGCGAAAATGGGTGCCGCCGAAGAGGCCCAACGCATCATCCTCGAATACAAGCAAGCGCAGGAAAAACTGCAGGCCGAGCAAACGGCAAAACTGATCGAGCAACGCAAACAAATCGAGGCCGACGCTGCTCGCCTCAAGTCTCAGCTAGAGGAAGCGGCCAATGCACGGGCCGAGGCCGAAGCAATCAAGCGCGAGGCCGAGGCGCAGCTTGAGGCCACTCGCGAACGGCACGATTCGATCGACTCAACCGAAGCTAACTTGAAAGAAGAAATCGCCGCTATCGAAGAACGGGCACGCGCCGCCACCGAGCGCCTGCGTAATGCGGTCGCGGTTGAAACCAGCGCAGAAACGCGGCATCGAGAATCGGAGGAGCGCCTGGAACGAACCTACGGTACCCAAAACGAGATCAACCTCCTGCTACAAAAGGAACTCGACGAATGGGTCTCGGAGCAAGAGCGTATTCAAGGGTCCACGGCCCAACGCCACGAACTTGAAAAGCAAATGCGGCAAAAACAACGGATCAAGAGCCGAGCAATAGAGGCGCAGAAGGAGAGCGTTCAGCACGATGCGAACCTGTTGGATGAAATTGCGGCACAGCTCGGCAGCGATACGTAAGCGAGTAAGCTGAGCGGACACGTCAGGGCTGCCGCATCCACGACTTTCGCCACGCGAACGAATCGTCCTCGTTAGGCGGCCTTACCTCGTAGCCAATGCAACAGCAGCTTCGTCTGCGACGTAGTATTCGCTCAGTTTGATGGCAAAAAATTGTTCGATTATCCGTTGCGCCTTAGGCCGCGGTTCCAAAAACTGCAAGCCGAGCACGCAGCGCGGCTCCTGCTGAACGGTGGTCAGATAGGTCAATCTAGAACATACCGACAATGTCTCAACGCGCTCACCAAGTGGGATCGCAATTGCCGTATGCACCATTGGCGCGTTATTGGGGCAAATTTTGCCGCCACCCGGATGAAGTATTTGCGCAGTCGCGACGTTACATCGCACCTGGATGCCATCCGGCGCAATATTCAGCAACCGTGCCGCGCAATGCTGACCGCTCCCATTGCGAAACGCGACCGGAATATCGAGTTCGATCCGCGGAAATTTACGTTGTTCGTCAAGCTTCTCCACCAGTTGCCAGGCGACATCGGCTTGCTCTGATGCGGTTAAAGGGCTCGGCGTTGCCATTGCTCGATCATCTCCACGTGCTGATATTGGCTGCACCTGGATGCTAGAACAAGGGATCAAGGAGCGCCGCGAAGACCGTCACATTCCTCGAGCGGACACGTCGACGCTAACACTCGTTTACAAAAGCCCCAGTGTCGGTGGGTGCCACGAACCAGTAAAAATTGCATTCCAGCCGGTCTCACCACCGGCCGAGATCCGTCCATTCGGGAACGGCACATTATTTACCGTGCTACTTGGACTAACACCCTCGCCACACGCGCAATGGTTCCGAGCGCGCTGCATGCATTACAATGCCCAATTGAACCAAATTTTTGAGAGGCTCAATGTCAAACAACCGATTCGCCGGCACCGACACATATGTCGCCACCGAAGACTTGATGATGGCCGTAAATGCGGCTATCACGCTCGAACGTCCCCTACTGGTGAAGGGGGAGCCGGGTACGGGGAAAACGATGCTGGCCGAGGAAGTCGCAAAAGTACTCGATGCGCCATTGATTCAGTGGCACATTAAATCCACCACCAAAGCGGCGAAGGGCCTCTACGAGTACGACGCCGTTGCCCGTCTGCGCGACTCCCAGCTCGGCGACGACCGGGTCCATGACATCAGCAACTACATTTTGAAAGGAAAGTTGTGGGAAGCCTTCGGCATGGATCGTCAACCCGTTTTACTGATCGACGAAATTGACAAAGCCGATATCGAGTTTCCTAACGACCTACTCCAAGAACTCGACCGGATGGAATTTTTTGTCTACGAGACGAAAGAGACGATCAAAGCGACCCAGCGTCCGATCATCATTATCACGAGCAATAACGAGAAAGAGCTACCCGATGCATTTTTGCGTAGGTGTTTTTTTCACTACATCCAATTTCCAGATATGGAAACCATGGATACCATCGTCAAGGTCCATTTTCCGGATATTAAAAAACGTTTATTAGCCGAAGCGATGGAATGTTTTTTCGAGCTTCGCGAACTTCCGGGATTGAAGAAAAAGCCATCGACTTCGGAACTCCTGGACTGGATCAAACTTTTAGTCGCCGACGACATTCCACCAGAGGCGCTACGCGAGAAAGACTCGCGTAAAGCGATCCCGAAACTCTACGGCGCGCTACTTAAAAACGAACAAGACATGCATTTGTTCGAGCGGCTCGTGTTCATGTCGCGGCGTACCGGTGCTAGCTGATCTCTTCTACAATCTGCGTAAAGCGCAGATACCAGTCTCGATTACAGAGTATCTGACTTTACTCAAGGCACTCGACCACCATCTTGCTGGTTACAGCACGAATGCCTTCTACTACCTCGCGCGTTCAGCGCTGGTAAAAGACGAACGCTTTTTCGACCGCTTCGATCAGATTTTCAGCGACTACATTCAAGGTAAGGAATCCCTGTTCGACGAAATCATCGGAGAAATTCCCCTGGATTGGCTGAAAAAGCAGCAAGAACTCAATCTCAGCGACGAAGAAAAAGCGATGATCGAAAGCCTTGGTGGCTGGGACAAGTTAATGGAAACATTACGCCAGCGCTTGGCAGAACAGAAAAAAGAGCACCACGGTGGCAATAAGATGATCGGCACTGGAGGAACCTCGCCGTTCGGCGCTAACGGCTACAACCCCGAAGGCGTTCGCATGGGCCAGAAGGAATCGCGCCAAGGTCGGGCGGTTAAGGTGTGGGATCAACGCAATTATGCAAATCTGGATGATCAGGTCGAACTCGGAACGCGCAATATTAAGATTGCCTTGCGTCAGCTACGTCGCTTCGCTCGCGAAGGGGCCGAGGAGGAACTCGACCTCGATGACACAATAGGTTCGACCGCACGCAATGGTGGATATCTGGACATTAAAATGGTTCCTGAGCGCCACAACACGATCAAAGTCCTGCTGTTTTTGGATGTCGGTGGATCGATGGATCCGCATGTAAAGGTCTGTGAAGAACTTTTTTCCGCCGCCCGATCAGAATTCAAACACCTCGAATACTATTATTTTCACAATTTTATCTACGAGTCGGTTTGGAAAGATAACCAACTGCGCTCAAATGTCCGCGTACCAACCACCCAGGTCATGAATACTTATAGCGCCGACCACAAAATCGTCTTTGTCGGCGATGCGACCATGAGCCCGTATGAGATCATGGCGGTAGGCGGCAGCGTTGAGCATTGGAACGAAGAGCCGGGGGCGGATTGGATGGCTCGGATGATGGCCTTATATCCTTATGCGGTTTGGTTAAATCCGCAACCGGAAGATTACTGGGGCCACATACCATCGATCACGATGACGAAGGAACTCATCTCAGATCGAATGTTTCCACTAACGGTCGACGGCCTCGAACGCGCGATGAAAGCGCTGAAAAAGTCTCACTGACCACCGCTCACATGCCTTGCGTAAGGCACTCTCGGGTTTCCATACCGCTGTGTTGGTTGCTGATTTTAGCCGCGTGCGCGAACCCGGCGAGTGCAAGATTGCGCGCCGATCAGCTTGGCCTCGTCATCAACGATAAGGATCCGGTAAGCGTTGAAGTCGGCAACTACTATGCCCAGCAGAGAAAAATACCACCGGCAAATGTGCTCCATATCGAGTTACCACCGAGTGTTACGGTAATAAATCCAAAAATCTTTAAGCGAGCATACGACAGTTTAAAAGAACAAACGCCATCTGATGTTCAGGCCTATGCCTTGACTTGGGCTGCACCGTATCGCGTGGACTGCATGTCGATAACATCCGCCTTCGCGATGGGCTATGCAAAGCGATTCTGTGCCAAGGGATGCCGCGCAACCGCGCCTAACCCGTACTTTGACAGCTCGAGTACCGAACCCTACAACGACTTCGGCATACGACCCACGGTAGCGCTGGCGGCCAGCACGGTTGAAAATGCAAAATTCTTGATCGATCGAGGCATCCAATCGGACTTTACCAATCCCCAAGCTAAAGCCTACTTGGTCATTTCGAAAGATAGGGCACGAAACACGCGTGCGCCTGCCTTTGTGCTGGCGAAACGGCGGTTTAATGCAAAAATTCCTGTCGCGATCGTCCGCTCTCAAGGTATCCGGAATAAATTCGACATCATGTTCTACTTCACAGGTTCAAGCGAAGTACCGCATCTCGACACAGTGGGATTTCTTCCGGGGGCGATGGCGGATCACCTAACGTCTTCCGGCGGCCGGCTCACAGACAGCCGACAAATGAGCGCGTTGCGTTGGCTCGAGGCCGGCGCTACTGGAAGCTACGGTACCGTTGTAGAGCCATGCAATTTTCCTCAGAAATTCCCTGATCCAATCGTCGCAATGGGCCACTACCTCGCCGGCGACACCCTAATCGAGGCGTATTGGAAAAGCGTAATATGGCCGGGACAGGGGATCTTTATCGGTGAACCACTCGCGAAACCGTATGCCCAGCAGGCGCCAGGTGCCACACAAAAAAACAGTGATAAGAACACCGATGAATAAACGCTTAGACCCATCCAATCCGAAGCGCTTGGTTTGGTGGCCGGCGATCGTCTACCTGGTGCTGATTGTGGTTGGCATTCCTTGGTATTGGCCGAGTGACAATCACACGGTCATTTTTGGCATGCCTGCATGGGTAATCGTCGCTATCGCTGCGTCACTCGTTTGTTCGATTTTCACCGCTTCATTGCTCTGGTCGCCGTGGCCGAGCGAAGCAGACGCAGCCGCTGTAGACCAGCAAGATCGTCACCTAGATGCCGACTAGAACATGGACGTATTGATACCGTTTGGCATCGGCGCGTGGGTCTTCATTGGCCTGTACCTACTGTCACTGATCGGCATTGGCATTATTGGCAAACGCGCACGCCTGGAAGACTCTCTGAGTGATTTTTATCTTGCCGGCCCCGGCTTTGGCTTCGCTATTTTGTTCCTAACCCTATTTGCCACGCAGTACAGCGGTAACACGTTTTTCGCATTCACAGGCGCAACTTACCGCATCGGCTATGCATGGATCGTGAGCGTGCATTTCATGACGGCAGTGATCGTCTGCTATCTACTCTACGCGCCGCGTCTATACGCCGTGGCGAAAGAGCGAGGCTACGTCACCCCCAGCGATTATGTCGAGGATCGTTTTGGAAATAAGGTCCTAACCGTGTTGGTCACGCTGACCTTGATCATTGTGTTATGTAATTTCTTACTCGCGCAATTAATGGCCATGGGCCGCGCAATGCAGGGGCTTGCAGAAATTAATCAAGACACAGCCTATATCGGCGGCGTGGTGATCCTAGCGTTGATTATGGTGATCTACGGCACGCTTGGGGGGCTGCGCGCTGTCGCCTGGACCGACGCGATTCAAGGTGTGATCCTAGCCCTCGGTTTCGGCGTGTTATTGGTCTTGTTATTCGAGCGCTATGGTCCACTGGAAGACGCGACCAGGATACTGATGGCGCGCGACCTGACCGACGGAACGAATAAGGCGCTGCCGCCTACGAATCTTCAATACCGTCAATGGCTAAGCTACATCTTAACCGCCGGTCTCGCCGTATCGCTCTATCCACAGGCGATCCAACGAATATATGCGGCACGTTCCGGCCGCGCATTACGCCGCAGCCTTGCGGTCATGGCGTTTATGCCGTTGCCAACCATGATCATCGCCGTGATTGCCGGGATCATGGCGGCTGCCTATATCCCAGGCTTGGAGGGCGCAGCGTCGGACCAAATTTTCGGCCGGGTATTGCGCGACATCCAAGCGCATTCGGCACTTGGTTACGGTCTCGTCGTGGTGCTGTTATCGGCCGTACTCGCCGCCATGATGTCGACGGCCGATTCCGCTTTGTTGTCGATCTCATCCATGTTTACGAAGGATATTTACGCTAGATTTCTACGTCCCGGTTCAAGCCAAGCACACCTAACCCGAGTGGCAAAAATTTGTTCTTGGATAATGGTTGCGGCACTCGTGCTGCTCGCGATCGTACTCAGAAACCATGCGTCGCTAGTCGCGCTGATGGACCGAAAGCTGGATTTGTTGATCCAAATGGTGCCGATCTTCATGGTCGGATTGCGTTGGCCGGGGCTCTCGGCCGGGCCAAGCTTAGCGGGGCTATGCACCGGGATTACGCTGTCGATGCTACTGGCTTTTGGCGGATTCGACTTCGTTCACAACGGGAAGGTTGCCGGCTTCCATCCTGGGTTGGTCGCCCTCATCCCCAACCTTACGATTGCTGTCATCGGATCACGCTGGGTTAAGGATCGCACCTCGTGACCGCTACAATCGCGGTGACGTACAACGTCACTTGCTAATCAAATTTGTCACCTCCGTGCGACGCGCACACGGCCAACGACGAATTGGTCCGCTGCCAAAACGCCAACTCGGTCACACACCGATCTGCATAATTTGATCTGGATCTCATTTCTGCTCACACGATGCCCGAAGTGGCGTAGGTGGAACACAAATTGCCTATTGTTGGGTAAATCAAAAAAATTACCCTGGAGCAGCGCCGATGAACGTCATGTATCAAATCAACCCAGAAGTCGTAGAGTATGAGGGCTATGTCGACCTCAACGGGCAATTTATCCCGTTCTCGATGGCGGACGAGGTCTTTACCCGGGCCCGCTCGGTTGGCGCACGCGTACTGCTTCGCTTAGAACTCAATGACGACGAAGAATTGAGCGGGATCTTCTACACCAACGACACGGGCCTTTGCGCCTAATTTGGACAGACACGGGGTCGGTGATACCCCGAATACGCCGGGATTGAGCGACCCAAGCGTTAACTCAAACCACACCGCGCTCCAATTTTCTCAATGCCCAGACCTGCCCCGCACGGGGCAGTCCTGCTGCCCGTCTCAGTTACAACTCGCTAATTCAATCAAAGCATTTTGGTAATTTAACGACCCGATCCTACCCGTCCATCGGCGCCAGACATCCAAACATTACAGCTGTGAAGCGCTGTCGCATGGTAGTTTTACTTGCGAGCCGCAGGGGTGTGCTATAGGCTCGCGCCGGCCGGACATTACCGGCCTTGACCTGTTAAACAAAGCACACATTCTCTATGACGCCGGACGAACTATCACGCTACGCCGAACACGGGTACAACCGCGTGGCCATCACGCGGCGCTTGCTAGCGGACCTCGATACCCCTTTGAGTGCCTACCTTAAATTGGCCGCCCAACCGTATACCTATCTGCTTGAATCGGTCGAAGGTGGCGAGAAATGGGGCCGCTATTCCATCATCGGCTTACCGGCAAAGGTGGTAGTGCGCGCGGTCGACAACGAAATTACCCTTACCGAACACGACGTCGTCACAGAGCGTGTGACCGGTCGCGACCCGTACCTTTTTGTGCGTGAATACCTCGCCCGATTTAAGGTGCCGGCGAACGATGAAATGTCGCGCTTCGCCGGCGGCCTAGTCGGCTACTTCGGTTACGACACCGTACGCTACGTGGAATCGAAACTAGCAGGAACGACACCTCCCGACCCGCTCAACACACCTGATATTCTGCTGATGCTGTCCGACGAATTCTTGGTCTTCGACAACCTTAAGGGGGAAATACAGTTCGTATGCTATGTCGATCCGTCGAATGCCGAGGCACTCAGCGACGCGGATCAAATGCTGGCTACGTTGACCAAACGCCTGCAGCAACCCGTGCCGTTAGCGACGAACCCATCAGACACAAGATTGGATAACGATCCTTTTTTCGAATCGGAATTTGGACACGACGAATTCGTCTCTTCGATCGACAAGGTAAAACAATACATCGTCGATGGCGACGTCATGCAAGTAGTCCTCGCGCAACGCTTATCAACGCCTATCGAAGCGCCTGCTGTCGATGTCTACAGAGCGTTGCGGCATTTGAACCCGTCGCCATACCTATATTTCATGGACCTAGGAGATTTTCATATTGTCGGTTCGTCTCCAGAAATTCTAGTCAGGCTGGAAGGTACGACCATCACGACACGACCATTGGCGGGAACGCGGCGTCGTGGCCACACTGCGGCAGAAGATGCCCTCCTGGAGCAGGAGCTCCTGTCCGATCCCAAGGAGCTCGCCGAACATTTGATGCTTATCGATCTGGGCCGCAATGATGTTGGAAAAGTTGCGAAAACGGGCAGCGTTACGGTCACCGAGAAAATGGTGATCGAAAGGTATTCCAATGTAATGCATATTTCTTCGAACATTGAAGGCCATATCGCAGTGGGGAAAGATGCCATTGATGTCCTACGCGCAACGTTGCCGGTTGGTACGCTATCCGGTGCACCGAAAATTCGCGCGATGGAGATCATCGACGAACTCGAGCCGGTCAAGCGCGGCGTCTACGGCGGGGCGGTAGGCTATATATCCTGGAATGGGAATATGGATACGGCGATTGCCATCCGCACTGCTATTGTCAAGGATAATAAACTCTTTATCCAAGCCGGATGCGGTGTCGTGGCCGATTCTGTGCCACAACTCGAATGGGAAGAAACAATGAACAAAGGTCGTGCGATGTTTAAAGCCGTAGAGATGGCAGAACGCGGACTATCCTATGCCGCAGACGAATCGTAATGGTTCATTACCAGCGCGCGAATTTTAATCGATCACAACCGCAACCATACCCGCATCGAGGCCTTCTTCGCCCTCACTAATGTTCACCGCTCGGACTGTTCCGTCGGCTGGCGCCTCGTGCGGCACTTCCATCTTCATCACTTCCATGATGAACAGAGTGTCCCCCGCTTTGACTTGGTCTCCGGGTTTAACCATCACTTTCCACATGTTGCCCGCAGTTTGCAGTTCGACTTCGTGAGCCATATCCTCATCCTCCCCGTTTTTATAATTTTGCTTTCCACCAAACTAAACCGTGGTGCTTCATTCGATACTGTCTTCACTACATAAAGCAGTGATGTCCCGCGCTTTTTGCTGCGCGTCGTCAACGGAGATCGCCTCAAACGACAATAATTCGCCGGGCTTTGCCTGACCCAACTTCCAGAATGCACATTGTGGCACGGTGTATGGATTGATGAATCCGCCCATACTGGGGCCATCATTAACGAGGATGATTGGCGTTTGCCCCGCAAGATTGATAGCGCCAACGGGATATCCCTGGTCGAGTATATTTGCCGGGTCGGATCCATGCTCTGGTAACTTATCGTAGGCTTTTTCATTGAATGTCCAATCCGGACCTTCGAGGCGAAATCCCGAGCGGTCACTCTTCGCGGACAGTTTCCATTGCGTCGACAAAAAACGCTCGTGCCCCGCGTCGTCGACCCAATCATCGTTGGGCCCGCGCACCACGTCGACTGTCCATTGCTTGTCGGTAACGATTGGCGGGCGCGCGGATTCTTTAACCTTACGACCTGGCCTACCATCGCCTTGCGCCACTGGAACAACCTGGTCTTTTTGAATGGCATGCCCCCCCATGCCGCCCACCCCGGCCTTATGAAACGTTGAGCGCGAACCCAAAAACTCGGGCGAACTGATCCCACCTGCAACCGCGATATAGCCTCGGGCTCCGGTTTTAGCAAATGCCATCTCCAAAACTTGCCCAGCACCGATGGCGATACTTTCCCACATCGGGATCTCCGCACCATCGATCTTGGCTTGCATGTCAGCGCCGGTAACCGCGATCACGGTATCACGCTGCACCTTTAACGACGGACCGATGAATTGGCATTCCAATCCAGCCGCCCCCGCATCATTACCAACTAGAATGTTGGCCAGCCTAAGCGACCAGGAATCCATTGCGCTTGACCATGGAAAACCAAGATTTAGGTAGCCGATGCGACCGGGATAGTCTTGGATACTCGTCTCCAAGCCAGGTTTAATTACTTCTAACATCCGATCGACCCCTCTCAAAATCTCGCGTTGAGATCGAGCTGCTCGACCCACGCTTGGTGACGCTGAAGCGAAACTTTCTGGTAGTCGATAATGTTCATCACGAAGCTACCTTCTTCCACCTTGCGCTCAATCTCATTGAATTCTTCGACCGAACAAGGAATGAATTTGATCCGATCGGTCGGCTGCAGCAACCAAAGTTGCGATTCGAACTGTGGCAAGCGTTGTTTTGCATCCCAGATCGGGATCGGCGTTCGCGCGAAAATCTGATAGCCACCCGGCCCGTCGACAGGATAAATCGCAGTCGATCCACCGCCCATACCGATTGTGCCTCGGGGGGTGAAGGTACGCGGTGGATTATATTTCGGTGCCGTCAGTTGACAGCGCGGATCGAGCGGCATTAGAAATGGGGTGCCGGGCCAAAAACCCAATGCCGCACACCAATATTCAGAACCGGAATGTACTCTGACAAACTGCTCAACGTCGTCCAGGTTGTTCAATTGCGCAATGAATTCAGGATCGGGTTCTTTCTCTGGGTTAATCTTTTCGCGGTACTCTTTCATCGCCGCGGTAGTCCATGGATCGAGATAGACTGCGGGAAAATAAAGCAGTCGACTTTCGACTTCTACGTCGTCTGCCTCCCCCAAGGAATTCGCGAGCGCCAAAATTTCTTTGCGTAAATCGTCATAGTGAACCTCGTCCGGTTCGTAGTGTACCGATAGCGACGAAAAACAAGGTGAAGTCTCAACCACACCTTTAATTTTCTGTTCTATCATGGCGCGCGCCAAACCTTGCGAGAAAAAATTTAGCGCAAGGGTCAATTCGTCACCAAATTCAATGAGCATGAATCTATCGCCGCCCGGCGAACATTTGGGCTCAGCGTAAATCATAAGCTTGTTCCTTCTTTTGGTACTTTTCGCTACACCGTCTAGCCGATGAGATCAGCTTTATGCGTATCGATAAATCCAGTAAAAATATCGCCTTTTTGAAATTCTCGGTGCGTCACGACTTTCTTCAAGAAGGCAACGTTGTTGGCGATCCCTTCAATTTTCGTTGCCGCCAGCGCCTCTGCCATCGTCGTGAGAGATTCCTCACGTGTCGTCGCCGAACAAATCAGCTTTGCCAACATCGGATCATAGAACGGCGTGATCACGTCACCTTCAATAACGCCGGTATCGATCCGTACCCTATCGGTCACTTGCGGAAGGATCAAGGTATCCAAAGTGCCGGGAGATGGTAAAAACATTTTTTCCGGGTTCTCAGCGTACAACCGACATTCGATCGCATGACCCGCTTGCTTGATGTTGGCTTGCGTTAGCGTGCTGAGATCATCTCCTCGCGCAAGCCTAATTTGCAATCCGACGAGGTCTACGTCAGTGGTCATCTCAGTGACGGGATGTTCGACTTGAATGCGCGTATTCATTTCCAAAAAGAAAAAATCGTTAGTTGCGGCATCGACGATGAACTCCGCTGTGCCTGCGCCTTCGTAGGCTTGGCTCTCGGCCAGACCGACGGCAGCGGCGGCCATTTTGGTGCGCACATCATCCGGTAGATTGCAGGCTGGCGCTTCCTCGATTACTTTCTGAAATCGACGCTGGATAGAACATTCACGTTCATAGAAATGCACTGCGCGCCCACCGCCAAAGCCAAATATCTGGATCTCGATGTGCCGCGCTTTGGCAATATAGCGCTCAAGAAATACCGTACCGTCGCTAAACGAACGCTCGGCCATAGCCTGCGTCGATTCAACGACTTTTTCCAATTGATCAGGCTGTTCAACCAAACGCATACCAATGCCGCCGCCACCGGCAGAGGCCTTAACCAATAGCGGATAACCAACTACAGAAGCGGCTTCGAGAAGGCCGTCGGTATCGCCCACCGCGAAGCGGCGACTACCTTTGAGCACCGGCACTCCGGACGCCTCGGCAATGCCGCGTGCGCGCTCCTTATCACCCATGTCCCGGATCTGTGCCGGCTTTGGGCCGATCCAGATCAGACCACTGTCCAAAACTCGTTCGGCGAAACCCGCATTCTCAGCAAGGAACCCGTAGCCCGGATGGATTGCGTCCGCGCCGGCATTATGCGCGGCGTCGAGTACCCGCTGGACGTCGAGGTAGCTCTCGGCTGCTTTGGCAGGGCCGATCAGGATCGCTTCATCGGCGCGCTTTACGTGCAGAGATTGCGCATCGGCTTCTGAGTAAACCGCCACAGTAGCGATACCGAGGGCGCTGGCACTGCGCAAAACGCGGCACGCAATCTCACCACGGTTAGCAACTAGTAATTTTCGCATTTACTGTAGTTCTCGAAGTTATGGGTCGCACGGTCGCTCGTGATCCTTGCACTCGCCTAGGCGAAATTGGGGATTTTAGGACCAGGATTATAACGATGCCTCGCGTTACCGGTGCAACAGGATGCGGGCCTTGTAGCTTGAGCGAGCTTTTAGCAATCAACCATTGGCCAATATCGGTCATACAGTCACGGGAAATACTATTTGAACACACAGCCCCGGATTGTGCTCGTGCATTGAAATATTCGCGCCGTGATGTGCGCAGATAGCGCTCACCATACTCAAACCCAGCCCTGCGCCTTCGGTATCACGTGCGCGTTCCGCCCGATAGAAACGATCGAAAATCCGCTCTCTGTCACTCGCCTCCACACCTTGACCTGAATCTGCGATGGACAATACGCCACCGTCGGCGTCGCGCTTTAGGGTGATGTCGATGTTGCCGTTAAACGGTGAAAATTTGATCGCGTTATCCAACAAATTGCATACGGCCTGCATTAAAAGTTCGCGTTCTCCGCGGATCTCTGTTTTCGTCGCATCCACCCGCACGGCGATTTTTCGATCATCGGCGAACGGTTCGTACAGTTCAACAGCGGCGTGAACAACATCTTCCAAGTCAACGATACCAAAGTTTTTACCGGGACCGGCGGCTTCGAGCTTGGCGATCCGTAGCAACGCGCTGAAAGTGGTAAGCAAGCGATCAACCTCGACGACGCAAGCTTCAATCGATGCTGCGGATTCGCCATCCTCGCTCGCGCTATGACGCAATTGCGCCAACCGGTTGCGTAACCGTGACAGCGGCGTACGTAAATCGTGCGCAATATTGTCGGTTACGTGTTCGATCCCGCTGAGGAGCTGTTGGATCTCGTCCAGCATTGCGTTAAAACTTTGACCCACTTCGTCTAGATCATCTCCACGGCCTAAGATCGGTACGCGCTCGCTAAGATTCCCACGCATAACCTCACGGCTCGTACGGCTGATGTTCTGTAGACGTCGCCCGACCCGCCGTGAGAACAATAAGCCCGCGCTAATGCCGACCACGATAGCAATCGCCATCGCCGATAATAAGGAACGTTCGATCAGCTTTTTTGTTGATTGCAAATTCCCAATATCGCGTCCAACCAAAAGGTTTACTCCACCGCGAAGCAGGAATGGGCGAGAGCGCGCTCGTGTTTTTATACCGGTGGTGCGTTCGGTTAGACCAAATTCAATCCATCCTGATTCGTTTGGTCCAACACTTGGCCATGCCGAAATATTTCCGACGACGGGGCTACGCTGGTCATCCGCGACAAGATAAATCGATGATCGCGTCGGATCACGTTCAATTCTTGACTCGATTGTGTCAATCAACCCGCCGAGGCCACTGCGTTGGTAAACTTCGGCAAGCCCTTCGATATCAGTCTCGATGACGGTGTTGGTTTGCCTGTCCATAAATCCGGCGGTTGACCAAAAGACGAATCCTCCGATAAACGCTACAGCGCTCACCAAGATCACGACGAACGCAATGGTCACCCGAAAGATGGTCGAATAGCCGAATCTACGGGGTCTCTGCAAGCCGATACCCCTCCCCTCGAACCGTGTGTAGCAACGGTTGCGAGTACTCAGCATCGAGCTTGTTTCGCAATCGACTGATATGGACGTCCACAACATTGGTCTGCGGGTCGAAATTCAGACCCCAAACTGCCTCTAGTAACATCGCGCGCGTGACGACTTGGCCGGCGTGACGCGCGAGATATTCAAGCAGCTTAAATTCTCGTGGTTGCAGTCTGATCTCGCGGCCTTCGCGTGTCACCTGATGTTTAATGAGGTCGATGGTGAGCGGGCCGAGGTGAAACTCGGTCGGTGATCCTGATTGTTGAG
Source organism: Gammaproteobacteria bacterium (assembly GCA_021773835.1). Taxonomy (GTDB): domain Bacteria; phylum Pseudomonadota; class Gammaproteobacteria; genus UBA11873. Next base: position 14,705 of record JAJFJQ010000035.1, on the reverse strand, counting down.
CGCGCCTTAATAGAACTTCTATTCGCGCGGCGAGTTCTGAGATATCAAACGGTTTAACTAAATAGTCATCGCCCCCGGCCTGCAGACCTTCGACTCGGTGATTAACATCACCGAGTGCAGACAACACCAAAACCGGCATGTCCATACCGCTTGCGCGCATCTCTTCGATGAATGACAAACCCTCACCGTCCGGAAGCATGCGGTCAAGCACGACAATATCGTAGTTAATGGCCTCAAGTTGGTCCCGCGCCGCAGCCAGATTCACTGCAGAGGCAACGGTATACCCGATACGATTTAATTCATCGCATACGTAATCCCCAACTTCTACGTCGTCTTCGATCACTAGCACTTTCATCATGCCACCATGCGTCATACTAGGTGTGTGTGCATTAGAACCCGCGAAACGGGGGAAAATCCCCAACGTCACTGCAGATTGCATAGAGAATTGAAAGGATATCGGCATTAACGATCGGCTGATATACTCCGGCGGCCCAATTATCAGTCTGCCGGATCCCTAATACACCCCATGTATCATCTTGCCGCAGAGCGGATCAACCGGCTTGCTAGTGTCGGCGACGAAACATTGCTGCAAGGCGGCATCAAAGGTCTCGAAAAGGAGAGTTTGCGCATAGCGCGCGATGGATCAGTTGCGATCTCCCCGCACCCGAGCGCCTGGGGCTCACCCCTCACCCATCCTTACATCACCACTGATTATTCGGAAGCATTAACGGAACTCGTCACCCCACCCAACAGCGCGACTGAGGACATGCTGCAGTGTCTAGACGACCTCCATCGATTTTTGTACGCCAATTTGAGCACGAGTGAATTGATGTGGGCGGCCAGCATGCCGTGTGCAGTCGGCGATGATCAATCCATACCGATCGCTAACTATGGCACGTCGAATATCGGGAGAATGAAACATATCTACCGAGTCGGGCTCGACTATCGTTACGGCCGCCGTATGCAAGCGATTGCTGGCGTGCATTTTAATTATTCCCTTCCAGTCGATTTCTGGCCTGAGTATCAGCAAGAGGAAGAAGACGCGGGACCGTTGCGGGATTTCATTGATGAACAGTACTTCGGATTGATTCGGAATTTCCATCGGCTCGGTTGGCTGGTACCCTTTTTATTCGGTAATTCTCCCGCGGTGTGCAAATCGTTTCTTGCCGGCCGCACAACCCGCTTTAAGGCGTTCGATTCCGGGACTCACTATCTGCCTTATGCAACCTCGCTGCGAATGAGCGATATCGGCTACAAGAACAAAAACCAATCTGCCCTCGCGATTTCCTACGACCACATCAGTGGCTACGTGAATAGTCTGCGTGCCGCGATCGAGACTCCCTACCCAGAGTACGAAGCAATTGGGATCAAAGACGGCGACAATTACGTCCAACTCAATACCAACACCCTGCAGATCGAAAACGAGTACTACAGCTTCGTGCGCCCTAAGCGGGTGACGAAGCCGGGAGAAAAACCCAGCGTCGCATTACGTGACCGCGGTGTTGAATACGTCGAGATCCGTGCATTGGACGTCAACGCTTTTGAGCCAAATGGAGTGAATCTCGATCAACTTAAATTTATGGAAGCGTTCATCATTTTTTGCTTATTGGAACACAGCCCTTCGATTTCCGAGGTAGAGCGACGAACGATTCAATACAACGAACTTACGGTCGCCTTACGCGGCCGCGAACCGGGTCTCCACTTGCAACAATTCAAGCACGGAACGAAATCGCTAAAGGCTTGGGCGACCGAGATCCTCGACGGCGTTGAAGCGGTCTGCGCTGCCCTCGATTCCGGTCAATCCGTACCGACCTATAGACGTGCACTAGACCGTCAGCGCGCGGCTTTAGAGAATTTCGAATTGCTACCGTCGGCGCAACTGTTGTCGGCAATGCAGGACGCAGGTCTCCCGTTCGCCAAATACGCGCTATCGATGTCGGAACAACATGAGCGTTACTTTCGCGAGCGAGAACTCGATCCAGACAAAGCTGCGTCCTTGCAACGGCTTGCGGCCGAATCTATTGAACAGCAAACGGAGATTGAAGCCAGCGACGATATCGATCTTGACGAGTTCCTGGATCGATACTTCAGCGATGGTTTAAAAAAGGATTCAGACTGAACTTTTCGTGCGCCGGGGACACTATACCAATGTCCTGAGAGCATGGTCTCCACGGCCAGTATCTTGTACCGGAGACGGCAATGAAACGACGTACATTTCTAAATCAGATCCTCGGTATTAGCGTGCTACCGATCGCATTGTCCGAATTTCGATTCGCGAGCGCAGCGGTCGATTCGAACTCGATCGAATTGATTCAGACTAGCTGGCGCGACCTGCTACCCGCCTCAGCCGACGTAGCGGGCGACACAAAACCACTGCAGCGTGAGCTCGCGGCATGGCGTGATGAGCTGCCGTCAGACGCGTTCAATGTATTGTTCGAGGACGGCACGGAACGGCCATTTTCGAGTAATCTCAATGATGAAAAACGTAGCGGCGTATTCGTCTGTCGTGCCTGCAACTTACCGCTGTTTAGTTCCGCGATGAAATATGACAGCGGTACGGGCTGGCCGAGTTTTTTCACCAGCATTCCTGAACACCTTGCTACCAAAACTGACTTTAAATTGATTTGGCCGCGAACAGAATACCACTGTGTGAAGTGTGGCGGGCACCAAGGTCACGTATTTAAAGACGGCCCAGCACCAACCGGTGATCGCTGGTGCAATAACGGCGTCGCGCTGCGCTTTATCCCCGCCGGTTAATCGAGGTGCTCAAGCGCATAAAGCGCAACGTCAACTTCTCGGCTTACATACGCACCACCACCTAGGTTGCGGAAGTACCGACTTAACTTTGGCCGATACCAATTTGCCGAACGCAAATTGACCATCGAATCGGTACGCGATTTGTCACAGTTTTCAAGATAATCTTCTTCCGTGAGCACGCTGAAATAAAGCATGCCTGAACCGATGTCTGCGAGGTTTTTGATCGCTGCCTTGGCGTCCTTATTATCAAGATATTGGACGACGTCATGGCAAATTACGAGGTCGAAGCTGTTTGCCGGCGCATAATCGCACACCGAGCCCAACTCCCATCCATATTTTTGACATGCATACTCGCTGACGTCGACACCACTATAGGTCGCCTTAGGAAAGTGTCTCAGGAGCGGTTTTCTGAGTGTCCCGATCCCGCAACCCAGGTCAACTATTGAGCGAACTTTAAACCCGAGTAATTCGCTGTAGCCGGAAATAAACCTCGCTAGGCTGTCAAAATAGCGAGGTTCCGCGACGCGAGTGTTACGGTCTTTGTAATAGCGGGCGTAATAATCTTCGTTAAAGTCTCGATTAGGCATAAATGCAGCTACATCCATAGATGTTGGTGTCATTGCTGTTGCAAGCACAAGTTATAGAGTTTTTAGCCGCTAAAAGCCCTAGCGACCTAGTTGTAAACAAGTCTTACAGGTGAGGACTAGTTCATTTTTTTAACACGATTAATCGTCTAAGATCTTGAAATAAAGAAGAACTCAAGCAATCTTAGCACCGGCCCACAGGTAAGCAGCGATGCAAAATCGACCGTCGATCACAACTCTACAGATTCTAGCTCTGCTCGGGATTTCGTTTTTCGCAAGCGCCGTCCATGCGTTTCAAATGGGGGAAGTAAGCGCTCAATCGAGGATCGGAGAGCCGCTTAATGCCACGATCGGATTGTGGCTGAGCCCACAAGACGAGCAGCAACCGATTCGATTTAAGATCGATCCCGACCACTCATATGCTGCTAATTCCAAACTTACCGCGATCGTCGATCGCATGGAAGCTAGCCTCGTACAGATCCCGAATGGACGCTCCTACGTCAGTCTTAAAACGGTAGGTCCTATCGCCGAGCCGATCGTCGCCTTTCGTCTCAAGATGTACGTTGGTGATGAGGCGCGCATGCGCAACTTCGCCTTGGCGCTGACGCCACCTGCTGTCGACAAGCGCGCGCGGGCGTCGGCCGATCGAAAACCGATTCCGCGTCCACGACAGTCAACGAAACAAAACGCGATCAGCGGACCGGCTTATACCGTTGCTAGCGGCGATACGCTGTGGGGAATTGCCCGACGTGTCGCGGGGACCAATAATGCAGCCACAGCGAACTTAGTCCAAGAGATCTTCGCCGCCAATCCTCACGCATTCGTTAACGGTAACCAAGATCAATTGATGCTGGGTGCGCGTTTGAATTTACCCGCTGGGCAGACGGCTGCAGTAGAACCGGTAGCGACTCCTGCGACCCGGATCGAACCAACCGCCGCAACAAAATCCGTAGTTGAACCGTCTGCCGCGGGAACCCAAGCACCCTCGGCTGCCGCCGCGCCGAGCGCAGCCCGCTGGCAAGAACGCAACCCGGAGCTAGCCGCGGAACTTGAGGCGTTGAAACAAAAGTATGCCGCGATCCGCGCACGCTACGATCTCCAATCGACCTTGCAAGGTACAGAACAGCCAGCCACACCGCCTGTCGATACCACCACAACGACAATTGCGTCGAGTGAACCAGTCCAGGCAACCGTTACTGAAGTCCCGGCTAGCGTGGATTTGCAAGCAATCGACGATTCCCCTACTGTAGCGACTACCGCGCTGCCAAACGTAGAACAACTACAATCAGAGCCGCCCGCCATGCGCGAAATAAGCGCAAGCAGTGCAGATAACACTGTAACAAGTGGGGGCTTTGGTATGGGGGCATTTCTACAATCGCTCAATAACTTTTGGGCGTCGATTCCATTCTTCTCAATATTTGCAACGCTATTAGCGGTGGTCGCGGCGGTCATGCTGCTTTGGGTTATTGGTCGGGGCGTGGCTAACCAAAGAAATCATCGTGCAGATCAAAAACGTGACGCGATTGAAGCGGATCGACGGGCTGAAGTTGCACTGAAGGCCAAGAACCGTATCGAGATGGAGGCCGAGGTTAAACGCTTGCCCGACGAGCGTGACAAAGATGCAACGGCTGGTATGCCGCCAGAGCAGCCAGCTGCTGACCTGAACGCTGAGGACGACACCGAACAGTCAGTTGAAGCGACTATTGATATCAATATCGCGCACGGACGTTACACCGAAGCGGAGGCACTATTGACGAAGGTAATAACGTCAACCCCGAGAAATTTCTCAGCCAAACTGCGCTTGATCGAAGTATTCTATATGACCGAGCGGGTCGAAGAATTCTGCGCGCTCGCTGAGGACCTACATCAAAATCATCGTCCTGATATGGCGGACGAAGAATGGCGGCGCGTGATCCGCATGGGCAAGATCATCGCTCCAGATCGAGCGCCATTTAGCGGACCGCGCGCAGTCGAGAATTCGACACCGGCCTCCTAGGGCTTGCCATTGCCGTTCGTCCCATTTTTGGGGCCATGTAATCGTCGGGAACTAGTTGCGCTGGTTGCGGACCAATGCGAACCAGCCTTACCGATTGATTAAAGCCATGTACGCCACTAGATATCATCTCTTCTGCCTTCTCTTGCTGGCCCTTCTTAGCGTTTCGTGTGGACAAAGCCTAAGTCCTCAAGAGGTCGCGGGCAAATTCTGGACCGGCATCGAACAGTCCAACGCGCGCCTGGTAAAACGCCACATCACTGCTGCCGACGTTGTCGCATTAAAAAACTTGGATGATGTACTGCCGATCTCGAATCCTAGATTGAGCCGAATCGTTATCGAAGGTGAGACCGCCTACATCGACACCACGGTAACCGTCGACGGCGATAAACCATTGGAGTTCCCGCTTAAGACGCATTTAGTGGTAGAGGATGGTCGGTGGAAGGTTGACTATCAACGAACGATAGGTGCGGTGGCGAACGCAGGGAAACTTGCTGCGGTAATTGGCAAGGTCCATGAATTTGGCGCGGCACTGCAAGAAGGGATTGATCAGTCAGTGAAGGAGCTCGAGAAAACCTTGCCGCACATCGAGCAAGAATTATCCCGGATCGAAGATCAAATAAAGCAGCACGTCCCCGAGTTACGTCAGCGTTTGGAAAATTTCGCGCGTGAATTGGAAGACGCGATTGAGAATCCGCCAAAAACAACAAAGCCCACCGAACCGGGAGACCCCGTAGAAATTTAAGCCAAGGCAGTCACGAAACGAGCAATACGGTGTGCACGTGGAAACTTAACTGCCAGCGGATGAAATTTTTTTATCCCGATGACTTGATTCTTGCTAGCGAAACCCCATGTTTTTCTCCAACAGTCATCGTACTTTTATTGGAGGTTAATCATGGCACTCGTAGCATATGACCCTTGGCACACGTTGTCTAAGCTACACGACGACGTGAACCGAGTTTTCCAGAGCCGCATTGGCGGTCTCGACCATAACGATGGTTCCACCGTCGCAACTAGCAATTGGACGCCGGCGGTGGACATAGAAGAGCAGACATCGCAATTTGTTATTACCGCTGATGTACCCGGGGTTGCACCGGAAGAAATCGAAATCACCATGGAAAATGGGGTTTTGACTATCAGAGGCGAACGCAAGGACGAGCGGAACGTCGAACAAAACGGCTTCCGGCGGGTCGAGCGTGTAAGCGGTTCGTTTTATCGCCGGTTTACGCTACCGGATAGCGCAGATCCGGAGAAGATAAGCGCGCACGGTAAAAATGGCGTTCTCGAAATCACGATCCCCAAAGGCGACAAGGCTCAACTTAGGCGGATTAACGTAAAGTCCTAAGCTTTCAGGCATATCGGCGTGCCCTCGGCGATTTAAACCGAGGGCACTATTTTGTCGCTACGCCCTCGTACATATATCCGAACGCCCGCGGCACCCGGTCAAGGTAATAGTTTGTTATCTCATCAAGGTTGAAGCCTGCGGCACGGATCAGGGTGTCAATACCGCGATTCAGATGGCATCCATCGCACAGACGGCGTTGCAATGGGTTGATGCGCCGTTGCCATCGGCCAACGGATTCAGAATCACTCAGTCCGTGTTCCAGAAACAAGAAACGCCCACCTGGCTTTAGCACCCGATATATTTCCTTCAGGGATTTATCGACATTACGCAGGCTGCACAAGGTTAAGGTCGATACCGCACAGTCGAAACTCGCGTCCTTCATTGGCAGTTCCTCACACCCGATCTCTCGAGTATCAACCGGAAACTCAAGATACTTTATCCGCCTTCGCGCGAGTTTGTTCATGCCTGGATTGGGATCGACGGTAGTGAGTGAGGTAATCGAATCTGAATAACTCATAAAGTTGGCTCCGGTACCGGAGCCAATCTCAATCACGTGACCCGTGGCTTTTTCCACGACTCGGTCACGGATCGCTTCGATTTTTTCCCCCGTAACCATATGGTCCAGCAACCACGGGAAAATATTTTCTCGATAAAAACCCATATCGATATTTGACCGGACTACGAATCGCCAGGGTTTAGTGACGCTAGATCGGCTCTCGCATCTGGGTGTCCTTGATCGGCAGCCAAGCGATACCATTTGATAGCTTCATTCAAATCGCGCTCGACACCCCTACCGGAGCGGTACATATAACCGAGACTGTATTGGGCAGCTGCATGGCCATTTTGCGCGGCCGCCAAAAACCATCGCAACGCTTCCGTATCGTCAGCCTCGACGCCATTCCCGGTTCGATAACCATAGCCAAGATTGTATTGTGCGGCCGCATACCCTTGCTCGGCGGCCGCCCTGTACCAACTAACGGCTTGTGCATCGTCGCGCTCGACACCTTCGCCAAGTGCGTAGGACACACCAAGACTGTACTGCGCGATAGCGCTACCTTGCTCGGCGGCTCGCCGGTACCAAGTCACAGCTTGTACGTCGTCTTGTGGAACGCCTTCTCCAAACGCATAGGCGACTGCTAAGTTGTATTGCGCATCTCGATTTCCCAACACCGCAGCCCGCTCGTACCAGTCGACCGCGAGTCCAAGGTCGACATCGACGCCTTCTCCTTTGTAATACATGTAGCCCAGGTGGGCTTGAGCCTCGGCATTCCCCTCGTTTGCGAGTTCAGTAAATATTTCTATTGCGTTGGCAAATTGCCGATCGGCCAAGGCGCGTTTGCCATCGTCGATCGTTACCGTCGGCGGACTAGTGCCGGCATCCGCAACTTCGGGCGTTTCGGTATTCTTGGGATCTTGCACCGAACGCGTTTCAAGGTCCGTTTCAACCGGGTCGGCCGGCGTCGTTGCCGCCGGCTCTATATCGACAGCATCATCGGCTTCAGTCTCGGACGGATCCAAGTTTGGTACGGGCAAGGGATCGACGGCTGCCAATTGCACTTCGTTGTCGGTCATTGTCTCAGCTTCGGTTTCTGTAACAGCTACGTCCGGTGCAATGATGGGCTCACTCGCGGTTACAGATAGATGCTGCCCGTTGTCAACGGCCTTACTCACGTCTGCCTTGTCACGCGAAAACATGCCCTTTAGCCGACCAAAGAAGCCCTTACGCGATTGCGTTGCCACGTTGGAACCAAGCGCCGCAGTGGCGGCAACTGTGGCGCCGGCGGCAGCAACAGGTGGATCGATCACCGCCGGCACGACATCCGGTGCCGTGGCAGCGACGCTGGGAGCGGCAGCTTCGGGCACCGCTAACAACGCGGCCGCAGGGCTAGTCTCCGTCTCTGCTTCATCGGCGTATGCGGTAATTGATCCTTCGCCGACTAATTCGGGCACGATTAATTCCGTTAGCGAATCATCCGACGATGTTGTGGCGTTGGATAAATTCTCGGCAGTCGACGCCTGCGCAGTTACGGCTTCGCGCGGCTCGCGATCCTCTACCGCTAACGGCGGCGACACTTTTATCGCGTCACGATCAGAATTCGTCGTCACGAGTTCCGAAGATCCCTCGTCGAGATCCGCCACTACCGTAGTCGCTTCGGCTTCGCGTATCGGCTCCGGATCAGACGCCAGTAATGTCGGGGCTGCTGCCTCGGGCGTAACAGATGCTTTGGCGACCATCGAATCGGTGGGTGGTGTTGGCGGCTTGGCGTCGTCCATCTTTGCGCCTGCCTCGACGTTCGCGTCAGCGATGGTAGATGCAGCGCTCGCGCTCGTGTCACTCCCGTTACCATTCGCCGGCGCATAGATTGCAATTGGTTGGCGCGGCCGAGAAAAATCAGGCATCGGTAATCCCGCATCGGCGTAGATAAGCCGCAATTTTTCCTTTGCACTCTCGTGGCCACCACGTGCGGCGTCCCGGTAATAGGTAATGGCCATCGCCTCGTCTGGTTCGACCGTGGTGCCGTGCATGTGCATTTCGGCCAACTGATACTGTGCCTCGGGGCTGCCAAGCCTTGCTGCTTCCTGCCTCCAGCTAAGTGCTTGCTCGACATCGACGGCCATGCCTTCACCGCGCTCAGCCATATCGGCGAGTAAGCTTGCCGCGGGCGCGTATCCTTCGTTCGCCAATTCTGTCAGACGGTTGACGCCGTGTTCGAAATTCTCCAAGCGCAACATTCGTTGAGCGCCCTCATAACGTTCGGCGAGCGCTGCCGTGTTGGGGTCTACGTCACTTGTTACGGTAGGGAACTTGGCATCCCCCGATGAGCCGTCGATGGGGGTCGAATCGCCGGCAAGTTGCACATCAATACCATGTTGTTGCGCGAGCCGTAGCGCTTCGGCCTCGTCGGCAGAAAGGGCGGCGGCGGTCCGTTCATTGACGACCTCGGCTGACAGCTGATCCGGATCTGCGGCGAGTGGGTCGGGCGTAGCCTCCGCGCGCATTTCAGTGGCCCCAACGTCGCGATCGGGCTCGTCGACTGTTGTGGCCAGCGCGGGTTCGGCCAATGCGGCTTGTGGCGCAGACGCTTCAACAGACGGCACTTCAGGCGAGGGGGTTGGTTGATCTTCGGCAGCGACAGCCCGCGCCGTGCTCGACCGCTCAGCGTTCGACTCATCCACGTGTTCGTCTAATAATTCGACGGCGGGTGTCGCGACCAACTTAAGGTCATTTGGTTCGGGCGATTCGACAGCGGCCGCTGTATCGCGCTGGATTTGGGTCGCGACGATTTCTGGACTCGATACCGACGAAGCAGCCGGATCGCCTTGTTCTGGTTCGGACTCAACCGCGGCGTCGTCGATCTTTAACACCATATCGGGGGCCGGTCCCTCAACGGCAAAGTCCGGTTTTGAAATCCGGGTCGTCGGTTGTAACAACTCGGTCGCAGATCCCTTTAGGGAAACGGCAGGGGCAGCTTCCTCAACAATAAGCGGTTTGCTAAGTACAGGTAGGGGCGCATCATCGGAGGCACTCGTCACGTCGGCTAGCAGCTCATCCGCCACAACCGAATCGCTAGGTTCGTCGGCCGGGTCCGATACGACATCGGGCGTGAGCGACAGCGTGTCTTCCGCCGGCGTGGGATGCTCGGTCGGCGCCGGCACGTGAGGTGTACTCGTCTTTGGATTGGGTTTATCGGTGAAGTCCGGCATGGGGAGGCCAGCTTCGGCGAAAATCACGCGCAATTTTTCTTGCGCCATTTCGTGACCACCGCGCGCGGCATCGCGGTAAAAGGTAATCGCCATGGCTTCGTCCGGGTCGAGGCCGTGCCCATTAAGGTGTCGCTCCGCAACTTGATATTGTGCCTCGGGACTTCCTAGCACAGCTGCACGTTCGAGCCAACGCATCGCCAATACAGAATCGGCACCCCCCATCCCGGAACCGCGCTCGGCCATATCGGCAAGCACTAAGGCCGCTGGTGCATAGCCATCACTCGCAAGCGCTTGCAACGATTCACGAGCATGTTCGAAGTTCTGCAGATTGACTGCGCGTTGGGCACGCTCGAACCGATCGGCCATGGACAAGCTCTCGGCAGCATGCGCCTCAGGGGGTAAATTCGCGTCGGCCGAAGTCTCAACCTCGGGGGGTGACTGCGACCCACTGTCTAGTTGCACCGCGATGCCATGGTCCTGCGCCAGGCGCAGTGCCTTTGCTTCATCTGCGGGACCTTCACTAAAGGGTCGTTCAATTTCAGCGTCGATTGGCTCGAGCGCCACCATTGGTGTTGTTGCCGATCCCGCCGTGTCCTCGTCAGGCCCCGTGGTGATCCCAGCCACGCTAGGTTCGGCAACCGCCGGTGTCGGACTACGCTCAATTTCTGCGGTTAGTGTTGCATCGTCGCTAACCACAACGCCGCCGTCGATCTCGTCATCCGATTCGACGGCAGCCTCTTGCGCGGCCGCTGCCGCCGCAATCTCTGCTGCGGTTGCGGCTCGAGCAACCACCAAACCCGCAACTGTAGACGACGCCAAGCCGTCCTCGGTTTCGTCGATAGGATCGGGTGCCGGCGCCGTTAGCTCCGCGGGCAACGGAGCCACCGAAACCTGTTCCAGTTCCGGCAAATAGATCTCACCCGCGGTCGATGGCTGCGTCTCAGAGTCATCACTGCGCGCTATTTCGACAGCCGGCTCCGCTTCGATCGGTGAGGCGGCAATACCAGCCGCCACAGGCGGATTATCTTGGATCGGGGCCTCCACCCGCCCAGTCTCTTTGTCGCCCTCGGTTTCGCTTGGCCGTGCGGCTATGGCCCTGTCACTGGGGGCCGAATCGGATTCGGCGGGTAAGGCGATTGGGGCGACCGGACGCTCGAGCGGGGCAACGACAGGTGTATCGATGAGATCCATGGCGTCGCTGCCCGGCGGCTTCACGGGCGCCGCGTCCGTGCCCCCAATTTCGATACCGTTGGCACGGGCAAGTTCACGCATATTTCGCTCCGCCATGCGGTGCCCTTGCTTGGCGGCCAGACGATAGAACGTTAACGCCCAGTCTTCGTCCTGGGGAAGCCCTTCGCCCAACAAGTACATATTACCCAAGTTGAACTGCGCCTCGGCATTCCCGGTCTCGGCCGCCGCGAGGTATAAAGCAACTGCCTTTTCGGTGTCTTGGGCAACCCCTTCCCCACGGTGGTACAGGTTTGCCAAGCGCACCATTGCCGCCACATTCCCGCCGTCCGCATGTTCTTGTAAGATTTTAACGGCGGCGCCGTAGTCGCCTCCCATCAGCGCCGTATCCGCATCGATTAAGTCATTAGCAGTGACCGCTGCACATAGGAGAAAAGATGATAACCACAAGCCGGTACGTCCCAGCATTCGTTTGCGCCTCCATTGCTAGCACGAGATCGAACAATATCGCGGAACTGAAACACTAAAATATCGCCGCGGGTCACATACAGTATATTGTGACGGCAAACAGGCTGTCATCAAGATATTGAGCGATCGCGGGATCGGGGGGGCGCGGAAAAGCAATGCTTCGCGCCTGGCCACGCAGAGATGGTCAATTTTCCGGAACGGCACCCCGGGCGGGGGTGACTAGTCGGTGGTGTGGGGCGCCGACGTGGCGTCGGCAGAGATCGAAGAATGGAAGCCTAATACGACAATATTTTTGCCATTGGCAGCGATGTGTTTTTGCTCTTCCATGTCTTTGACCACCTTGCCGACCATCTCGCGCGAACAACCAACCAGACGCGCAAGTTCCTGACGGGTAACCCGAACCTGGGTACCGTCTGGGTGGGACATGGCATCGGGTTCGTCACACAAATCGAGTAGCGTCCTGGCGACGCGTCCATAGACGTCCATGAACGCCAAATCCCCAAGTTTGCGGTTCGTATTTCGCAGCCGACGGGCGATCTGCGAGGTCATCGCAATGATCAAATCGGGGTAGAGCTCGGTCAGCCCGCGTAATTTATTGTAGCTAATTTGGGCTATCTCGCTGTCCGCGCGTGCTCGAACGAGCGCGGTTCGGTTGGCATCTTCATTAAACAAACCGATTTCGCCAAAGAAGTCGCCGGGGTTAAGGTAGGCCAGCACGATTTCATGGCCCTTATCGTCTTCCAGTAGGACTGTGACCGAACCGCTAATAATGTAGTACAACTCACCCGCTGGGTCTCCCTGCCGGATGATCGCCGCCTTGGGCGGGAACTGCCGTTTATGACATTGGGCCAGGAAACTAACGATTGATTCGGAGACGGTGGAACTCGCAGCGGGCATAGCACACGGGCCTTTTTTCAGTAGCGGGTGAGCGCGGTTGGCGCATAGTCAGATTCGTATGAGTTCTAGCAAGTATAGTAAAGGCTAGGCCTGAGACACACGAAACCTGAGCTAAATCAGCAACATTTAACCCGATTTTGCAAACTCGTCTTGCTTTTGGCGCTGATTTGGCGGCGATTTAGGGGTGCCGTGCCTCCCAACGGTCTTCTGGGTATTGATATTCGAAGCGGGCCATCGAGCCGGTCGGAACGCGAACACCGTCGGTTTCACGAAACATCGGGTAAGAGCGCTGTAGCCGGCCTCCGGCGATGGTGTACTGGTCGTTGCCGTTGTATCCGACTAGCTCGGAAGCCGCTAATTGCTTGGGTTTCGATGAGACGAATCGAAATTCTTGCCACTCATGGACATCTACCGCGCCACCGTCCGCTCCGCCCAATTGTCCCGTTGCCACCACGATTTCGAACATACCATCGCGGTCAAGGTCGGTGAGCCATGCATCGGTGACCAAACCGTCGCGATTGACCTCGAGTCGCACGAGGGTACGGAGTTCATCGCTGACGATGATCTGATAAGACCGCACGTTGTCATAATCCGCGTCTTTTCCGACCACCACCACTGTCAGCCCAGAGGGCTTAAATTCCCAACTATCAGGCGACGCGGCCAAACTCAATCCTGGGATCATTAATAGGAGGCATAATAAGGCAAATATTTTCATCAGTTCTCGGCGTTCCAAACGTTTACGGTCCCGCTAGTTCGCCATTCAAAACAGCCGGCGTCAACCGATCTTTTTCGCCGTTCCCTTGACTTCCAGGTTTTTGCCGCTATATTACCTGGCACTACTGAACAGAGAGTGCTAATAACAATAACTAATCTCCCAGTAAATCATAAAGTTATATAGATATTCGAGGAGACAATTCGATGAAAATTCGCCCATTACACGATCGTGTGGTGATTAAACGGACCGAAGAAGATACGACGTCCGCCGGTGGTATCGTGATCCCGGATTCGGCTACCGAGAAGCCTTCGAAAGGTGAGGTCATTGCGGTCGGCAACGGCAAAATACTCGACAACGGCGAGATCCGTGGGCTCGACCTCAAAGTCGGCGACAAGGTGCTTTTCGGCAAATACTCCGGCACCGAAGTTAAAGTCGATGAAGAAGACCTACTCGTGATGCGTGAAGACGACATCATGGCAATTATCGACGCCTAAGGCATCGGCAACGTCCAACTAATTTCAGAGGAAATAGAAAATGGGAGCTAAAGAAGTCCGTTTTTCGGATGACGCCCGCCAACGTATGGCAGCCGGCGTCAATGTACTGGCCAATGCGGTCAAACAAACTCTCGGCCCAAAGGGTCGTAACGTAGTGCTCGAAAAGAGCTTCGGCGCGCCGACGGTCACCAAAGACGGTGTCTCGGTGGCGAAGGAGATCGAACTCGAAGACAAATTTGAAAACATGGGTGCACAAATGGTGAAGGAAGTCGCATCAAAGACTTCTGACGTTGCTGGCGACGGCACCACCACGGCAACCGTGCTGTCACAAGCGATCGTTCGTGAAGGCCTCAAGGCCGTCGCTGCCGGTATCAACCCGATGGATATCAAACGCGGTATCGATAAGGGTGTTATATCTGCGGTCGAGGAACTCGCTAAGATTTCCACCCCGTGTACCGACACCAAGGCAATCGCGCAAGTCGGCACCATCTCCGCCAACTCAGATTCCGCGGTCGGCGACATTATCGCTGAGGCGATGGACAAAGTCGGCAAAGAAGGT
>JAJFJQ010000034.1 GCA_021773835.1 Gammaproteobacteria bacterium | reverse complement strand
TTTTTCAGGTGTTAGCGCAAAAAGCGCGCTTCTCGTCGTGCGATCCAATGAATGACAAATCTAAGCTCGATACTCATATGTCAAAAGCGATAACTCAAGCTGGATTGTTAGCTAAGAGTGCCACGGATTTATCGACATTGACCGAAACTTGCGGATCATTGTTGCTGAGTGAAGAATTTAATAGCACTGCGGAGATGAAGAGAATTGCTCACTGTTCGGCGCGCAACGGCAAGTGACGGTTCCTTCTAACAAGGCAATGAACCTGACGCCGACCAGGGTTACTGGCGCTACGCGGTTAGTTGGTAGTCGGCGCAGGTTATCGCGACGTTAGGCATCTAGAGGAGCGACGGGAAGTTTGAAAGATAGTATCGCGCTCGAACAATTGGTTGCCCGAATTCAGAGCCAACTGGCTCCGAATTCTAAGGTCGAACATAACGTCGATCTACCGACACTTGATGGAAAAAGAACTCGACAAATTGACGTCTTGGTCACGGATAAGATCGGACAGTACGAATTCAGGATTGTCATCGATTGCAAAGATCACGCGAAGAGATTGGACGTACGCGAAGTCGGAACGTTCCAGGATCTAGTTCAGGACGTAGGCGCCCATCGAGGAGTTTTGGTAAGCCCGCAGGGCTTCACCAGCGGCGCGTTAGATAGAGCGAAGCAATTAAGGATCGATTTATATAGCCCCATCGATACCGAACCTCACAAATGGCAGGTGTCGGCAACGGCCCCCTGTATTGTGGACTATCGCTCGGCGGCGATTGCTATCAAATTCTCAGTTAGCTCTCCGCATCCGTGGGTTATTCCGTACGATATGGATGACGGAGACTTCTTTGATGAAGCAGAATCCCGCCGCCCACGACTAATTGAAACTATGTTTTCAAATTGGTTTGAAGGAAAGTACCCAACCGAAGCCGGCGTGCATGAAGATCAGCCGATTTACGAGGGTACCACCCTCATGCGCGTTAACCCGGAATCTGACCTCATAATGCCAGTCGAACTAACCGCTAGCGTTCATGTAGAACAACGTTACTATTTCGGACATGCGAAAATCGATAAGATCAGTGGGTTTCTTGATCACCATACTGGCGGTGTCATTACAAACGCGTTTGAGTTGCTCGTTGACCATGAAGAAGTTGAATCCTCGTGGAATATTATTGAGTCGATTGAGGATGCACCCACACGCCCGTTATTCGTAAGTACGGGCCTTATCGCGCACCGGCTTCCGTAGAAATCTGGCTTACCAGAAACATGCGTACTAATAGAGAATCTGTGAATCGAATACGTGCGATGCCTAACAATGCGATCAACGCGGACCCGTTACAGCGCGCTTTTTCAACGTGGCTTCGCATTTTCACATTTCCAAAGCGCGCTGTAACGGGCCGGTTATCGCGGCGTTAGATTGCATGGAAAACGAACTGCCGGATTTTAAATATCATCCCGACGCAGTCGGGACCGGCGCTATAGTTTCTAGTAGTGAAAAATGCTGTTGCTGCTCTAAATCACGCGGATTTATCTATGTTGGGAATATTTATTGGGAACGAGACGAGAGTTACAAACTCTGCCCATGGTGCATTGCGGACGGTTCGGCGGCCGCGAGATTCGGCGCATCGTTTGCGGACAGCACACCGCTAATAAACGCCGGAATTACTACCGAAATTGCTGAGGAGATCAATCGGCGGACTCCCGGGTACGAATCGTGGCAGGGAGAATGGTGGCTAAGCCACTGCAACGATGCATGCGAATTCCTTGGAGATGCCTCAGAAAAGGATGTAAAGAATGCGACCTCCGCAACCGTCGAGGAATGGAAGCGCGAGTACAATCAAAACGACGAAGGTTGGGAATGGGTATCAGAAGGATATACACCCGGCAACGATTCAGCACTGTACAAATTCAAATGTCGCCATTGCAATTCGGTTCTGTTCGGCTGGGATTTATGTTGAGGGAAATGCAATCTAACAAGGCGCTCAAGACTGACCCGTTACAGTGCGCTTTTCCAATGTGGCTTCGCATTTTCACACTTCCAAAGCGCACTGTAACGGGCAGCTTAGCGCAACGTTAGGACGCATGCGCACGTGTCCGAATTGCCAAACGCCGATCTCTTATTGGGAATCGAGCACGGCTACGCCTGCTTTTCCCAAGAGATGCAACGTTTGTGGGGAGAAATATCACTCCGGAAAAGTGATTTTAATTTCCGCATGGGGGATATTCGGCCTAATAGTCTACTTTGTAGTGCTCATTTGGATAGATAGTTTCATACTGGCTATTAGCTTTATTATTGTGTGGATTCTTTTATTGTTTGCGTACGATACGCGTACTGAACTGACAATTTCGGACGCCAGAACAACCCGAAATGCTCGTTTAGAATTCACTGGTTTGGTGGCACTGCTCGTAATTCTGGAGATAGCTAAACGTGTATAAAGTGCGTCCTAACCAGGCGCTGAACCTGACCCTTGACAGCATCCTCCTTGCGCTACCGCTCCAGTCCGGTGCTTTCAAGGCCAGGTTAGCTTCACGTTAGATTGCCTGTTTATTTTTTCTTGCTGGTGGGTCTTTCCAAGAACGTTGCTGCACATTAAGGTCGAAAGATAACAACGGCACCCGACGTTCCGATGATGCGTGCGGGCCACACCTGAATCGGCGCTTTGACGTGAGAATGCGCCTCAGTTTCCCGTTGTTGTGGCGTTGTTGTGCACTTAAACCTTGCTGTAAGCTGAAGGACACTGGTTCTGACGTATATGGCGGGTTTCGTGATCGTCTCTTTTCAATCTAGCGCATCAGATGACGGGGTTTCGGAGAGGAAGGTGGCAGGCAGATCTAACACCTATGAGGCCCCCTTTCGTCAAGAACAATGAACGCCCGTCGAACGAAGTTCGATAAACATATTCAGTTGAACGTCGGTCTGTCTTTGATTCCAAGTCATTGTCAGGACGTCGCCTGCAATAAACACCTATCGA
>JAJFJQ010000033.1 GCA_021773835.1 Gammaproteobacteria bacterium | reverse complement strand
CGTTATGATTGCTTTAACCTGCATGGTGTCCTCCAGTGAACCAATTGATATCGCTATCGATCAGATCACTGGATGCCATGCAGGTTCCCTAACCCTATCTATTTGTTTTTGATCAGCTTTTCGTGGGGAGCCTTCAGGGTCAGTACCCTTAGTCAAATGCGGCGCCCTAAGTCACTAAGGCCAGCCAGTAAGCTAGGGCCTGGAATGCAGCGGACAAAGCGGAGCCGGATTTTCGTGAGAGATAAAGTACGGTTGCGGACGGACGATGCTATTTTGGACGTATTCCGGTATTGGTTCTAACGAACCGGTCACGGTTTTATTCCCATACACCGCTCAATGAACTGTTCTCGTTTATATTTATTTTCCGGCGAATATTTTCCGTTTCTCGGCGTCAACTTTACATAATCTTCGAGGATTAATCTGGCACGGCGCGATTTGTAGGTGCGCAGGAAACAGTAGATTTGCTCCAATACATTCAACGCTTGGCGGTTAGTGATCGTGTAGGTATAACTTTGTTTGTGAGCAGCTGCGATCGACCTTTTGTTAGTAATTTTACCGGCCCCTATTACTTCAAGAACAAATTCGAGCAGGGCGAGTTCGTTATTTGCGATTGAAATAACCAATTGGCGATTGTCGCCCCTGTGTTTTCGAAGCAGGCCTACACTGCCTTCGCCGTCTATCAACCCCGCGATATACGCCGCTTGCGCAACCGAGAGATTGTTTACCTGTCGGTATCGGGCCATACCACTATTATACTGTAAAAATATACAGTATTAATAGTAAAAGCCCTTTTCAAAAATACTAGTGAACGCTGTTTCCGATCGGCCGCGGCGAATTCGTACCAGCTCTCTGCTCTTTACGGGGCGACCGCAAAAAAAAAGCCCGGCGTGCAGCCGGGCTTTCTACAGATGGTGGAGGTGGCGGGACAGCGTATCCACATTTTTCAATGTGGGCTGGACTATGCCTTCATCCCAATTTGAAGTGAATACAAATTGGGAGCGGGGCGTATTATTCGCGAATACATTCCTCGCGAATCCTAGTGCGCGCTCGGTCTTTCGACTCAGCGCGTCTATGAGTCTCTACAGGGCAGGCCTGGAGTTAGCCTCCTTCCTACCCCTCGACGTTGCCATACCCGTTTGGGTTTAGGTTTCATCGATGTGAGCCCCGTTTTCACTTTGCTCTTACGAGCAAAGGCGACCCTTGTTGATCGAACCCGCGTCCGCAAGTCCTCTGCCGTCGGATCTACATGTTTAGCCGATCTATTGTTTTAACTGCTTGCTACCCGAACGGCAG
This sequence comes from Gammaproteobacteria bacterium, assembly GCA_021773835.1. Taxonomy (GTDB): domain Bacteria; phylum Pseudomonadota; class Gammaproteobacteria; genus UBA11873. Next base: position 12,735 of record JAJFJQ010000033.1, on the reverse strand, counting down.
GGAAAACAAGCAACGAGTCCGTAAGGTTTTAGTGAATCAGCGCCGGACGAGCTTCATCACGATCTTGTGAGATATGACGCCTGATACTGAACGCACAAGCACGGCTCCAGTCAGACGGCACCCTACTGGGTTTTAAGCAGCGAGTGCGTAGTTGTCGTCGTTGGCAACTAAAGGTTTGCAGTTGGTTTTACGAGGAACTCTGCACCTCGACATGCCCCTTCGGTTTCGTAACCCACGTCGAAGCCAGGTCACCCCCGAGAGATGTTTTCCAATCGCCCACTATTGTAAGCGATCCCTTAGAGTCGTGCTGAGTTCAATGGTTCCGGGTCGATTGGGTTACTAGCCGCCTTTTAAGATCCGGCCCTTTTCGCGTTCCCAATCGCGGGCTTTCTCGGTTGCTCGTTTGTCATGCTGCTTCTTGCCTTTGGCAAGCCCGAGTTCAACCTTGGCGCGACCGCGTTTCCAATACATCGCAGTGGCGACAATAGTGAAACCTTTACGTTCAACGGCTCCAATGAGACGCGCGATTTCTTGCTTATGTAGGAGCAGCTTTCGTGTTCGTCTGGGATCGGTCTCGACGTGACTCGAGGCGCTGAGCATCGGGGTGATGAGTCCACCGAGCAAGAAGGCTTCACCATCCTTTAATAAGACATAGCCGTCACCGATTTGAACTTTACCCTCGCGCAGGCTTTTGACCTCCCACCCTTGTAGCGCAATACCGGCCTCGATGCGGTCTTCGATGTGATAGTCGAAGCGCGCCTTTTTATTCAGCGCAATGGTTGCGCTGGGGGCTTTCTTCGACTTCTTTTTACTGGCCATGGAGTGGTCGTTTGGTGGGTGCGTGTCGGGGACGATGGATTATAGCAGGGACTACGCTGGTGGCGGGTGTCCGGTCGGACTTCCCTTGTGCGTGAAAAATCGATGCCGCAGAATGTTCGGCGCAACACCAATCGGAAATGTGTTTATGGCAGGTGCTAGAGAATCGATTCACGGGCAATGGTCATCGCGTTGGATGTTTATTCTAGCGGCGACGGGTTCGGCGGTCGGTCTGGGTAACATATGGCGCTTCCCCTACGTGACCGGCGAGAACGGCGGCGGCGCGTTTGTCCTTATTTATCTGTTGTGCGTTGCTGCGGTCGGGATCCCAATCATGATGGGCGAGACCTTGATCGGACGGCGTGGACGCCAAAGCCCAATTAATGCCATGCGCGCTCTGGCCCTCGAAGAAGGACTAAGCGCCAATTGGCGCTTTCTGGGTTGGCTCGGGGTTGTCGCCGGTTTCATTATTTTATCGTTTTATTCGGTGGTCGCGGGTTGGTCCGTTGCCTATGTATTTTATGTCGGCGGCGGCGCGTTTGCAGGAACGGATGCTACTGCCTCCGCGGCGCTGTTTGAATCGTTCACGGGCTCGGCTTTGCGCGTAATTGGGTGGCATTCACTGTTTATGGTTATGACCGGGATCATCGTCGCGCGTGGGGTCTCGGGTGGCCTGGAGCAAGCGGTGAAATGGTTGATGCCAGCGCTGTTTGTTTTGTTATTAGTGGTAGTCGGTTATGCCATGAGTACCGGCGATTTTGGTGCGGCCGTCAATTATTTATTCGCCCCAGATTTCAGCGAGGTGACGGGGGAGTCAGTCTTGGCCGCCTTAGGACAGGCATTTTTTTCGTTAAGTCTGGGTATGGGCGCGATCATGATCTACGGCTCCTACTTGCCGGCTGCGACCTCGATCCCGCGCACGATTGGCTTGGTCGCGGTGTGCGATACCGGGGTTGCGATGCTGGCCGGCTTGGCGATTTTCCCAATCGTTTTCGGCTTCGGGCTGGAGCCTGGGAGTGGCCCGGGTCTCGTGTTCGTGACGTTGACCATCGCCTTCGGCCACATGCCGTTTGGCCAATTGTTCGGTGCCTTGTTTTTTGTACTATTGAGCGTGGCGGCTTTGACCTCCGCCATCTCTATTTTGGAGCCGGTCGTCGCTTGGCTGGTCGAGTCATTCAAGTGGTCGCGCGCTAAGGCCAGTAGCGCGAGTGCGCTGAGTGCATGGGTGCTTGGGGTCGGTTCGGCGCTTTCATTCAATGAGTGGGCGGACCTACAGCTGGTCGGTAAAACATTTTTCGACTGGTGCGAATTTTTGAGTACGACGGTGATGTTGCCATTAGGCGGCCTACTGGTGGCGATATTTGTGGGTTGGCGCATGTCGCAGCGCTCCACCATGGAAGAACTCGGCGTCAGCGATGGTTTTTTTTATCGGGTATGGCGAGTGCTGGTGCAGGTTATTGCGCCGATCGGGGTGTTGTTGATTTTCGGTAATGCGTTGGTGATATTTCTGAAAGACGTCGGGGTGCTTGATTAGTGGCTAAGGGGAAACGATGCCGGCTGTAAAAACCGCAGAAATTATCCCGGTCAGCGCCAAACAAATGTTTGAGTTGGTGAACGACGTCGAGGCTTATCCCGAGTTTCTCCCATGGTGTAGCGACGCCAATATTGAGCGCCGTAGCGACCATGGTATCGTCGCTACAGTCACGGTCGCGAAAGGGCCAATGCACCACTCCTTCACCACGGAAAACCACAATCGAGAATTCGATCGGATCGAAATGAGCTTGCTTCGGGGACCGTTCAAACGTTTCCACGGTGTGTGGCGCTTCGACGATGCGCCCGGGGGGTGCAGGGTCTCGCTCGACCTGGATTTCGAATTTTCTAACCGCCTGCTTGCTGCTGCGCTGTCAAAAGTGTTTCAGGTGATAACGGGATCGATGGTGCAGGCATTTCGGCAACGGGCACGCGATCTTTATGGTTAGTGATCAAGAGCAGTTGCGCGTTGAGGTGATCTATGCGCGACCAGACGAGCATGATCCCGTCGAGATTTTAGTGCCAAAAGGCGCGACAGTGCGTGCAGCTATTGAACGTTCACGGATCGGTGAGCGGTACCCCGAGATAGATCTTGCAGTGAACAAGGTTGGCGTGTTTGGTGAATTGCGTAGCTTGGACGATACGATCCAAGCCCACGACAGGATCGAGATCTATCGCCCGTTGTTAATTGATCCAAAGGAAGCGCGGCGCGCGAATGCAAAACTAGAAGCACAGGCAGTTACGCCGAGCCGTTCGAAATAGCTGAGTCGATCTACGCTTAAGATTTATTAGCGACTACAGCCGGAACAAGGTTTCGGGTCCAACACGATATCGACTTGGGGCTGCTCATGCAGGAACACCCCGATCCCGGAACCTATTTTCCCAAATGATAAACTAAAGACGTAAGTGTATACGGTCCATCACTGGTGGATTTATGATGACGGTGCCGGGAAACTCCAGTTTCTAAAAGGACACGAGCGCAGTGTCAAAAATCGTCATAGTTGGTGCAGGGTTTGCGGGTCTCTTCGCCGCACGTGGTTTGCGCCGCGTACAGGCGGACATCACGTTAATCGATCAACACAACTACCATTTGTTCCAGCCGCTGTTGTACCAAGTCGCAACGGCGGGTCTTGCGCCTTCGGATATCGCCTGGCCGATCCGGGGTGTACTGCGCGCTCAGAAAAACATCACCGTGTTATTGGATCGCGTTCAAGGGGTGGATGTCGGTGCCAACTTTGTATTGACCGCTGAGCGGCGTATTCCATTTGACACGCTGATCGTCGCGACCGGTGCACAGCATGCGTACTTCGGCAACGATGACTGGGCACCATTTGCACCGGGACTTAAGAGTGTCGACGACGCGACATCGATCCGGCGCCGGGTATTGATGGCGTTTGAGCAGGCTGAAATGAATGAGGATGAGGCCGCGCGCCGGCGCCTACTCACGTTCGTCATCGTTGGGGCGGGCCCAACCGGGGTCGAGCTTGCAGGTACCATCGCGGAGTTGGCTACGAGAACCTTGGCTACGGATTTTCGACGCATCGATTCGCGTAGTGCTCGGGTCATTTTGGTCGAAGCCGGGCCGCGACTATTACCCAGCCTTTCCGAGCGCTCATCGGATTACACGCGCAAGGCGCTCGTGGGCCTCGGCGTAGAAGTTCGCCTCGGTTTCGCGGTCACGCGCTGTAATGGCGATGGGGTCATTGTGAATAACGAGTTAATTCCATCGGCGACCGTGCTGTGGGCCGCCGGCGTGCAGGCATCGGCCGCGGGACCTTGGCTGGGTGCAGAGACGGATCGCGCTGGTCGGGTCCTCGTTGAAACCGATTTGTCAGCGCCCGGCCTGCCGAATGTTTTTGTCATTGGCGATACGGCCGCCGTAATCGATGCCAATGGCGAATCCGTGCCGGGCATCGCGCCGGCCGCCAAACAACAGGGTCGTTATGTCGCGCGCGTTATCCGTGCTCGGCTTGAACACCGCCGTACACCGAAGCCGTTTCGCTATCGGCATTTCGGTAGCCTTGCGACGATCGGTCGAAAAGCAGCCGTGATCGAACTACCGTTTATGCGCCTATCGGGCTTGCTCGCGTGGTGGGTATGGGGCGTAGCGCACATCTACTTTTTGATAGGGGTTCGCAGTCCGCTACTCGTCGCACTGAGCTGGTTACGCCAATATGCCACTTACGGACGCGGCGCGCGTTTAATCACAGGTTCAGACGATGGCTTGGGCGGTCGCCCATCGGTGGATTAATGGTGTACTAGAGAGTCGTCGGGAGCGGGTTGCAATGGCAACGCGTCGTATTTTCAATCGTCGCTAACCGTCGCCCCCGATGGCTTTTGGATCTGCCTGATCCTTGTATTTAGGGTCGTCTGGATCGAAGCCAAGGTCTTCTTCCTTCGATTTGTCCACTTCTAGATCTTCTTCATCGGCACCTAGCCCAACAGCGTCAGCTAGACGTTGAAAAAATCCTTTCTTTTTCTTTGGCGGTGCGCCAGCCGGCACGGTAACGGCCGTTTTTTCTGCCTCGGCGATACGTGCGGCCTCATCGTCTATGAGTTTTTCGCTCTCGTCGTCGTCGAACAACTTCGTCTCGTCGTCTTCAGGCGCTTCCCCTTTGTCGGCCACGCTGGACTTCTCGGCGTCTGATTTTTCCCCATCTTTCTCGTCTTTTTCAGTCTTTTTGTCGTCTGCAAGTTTCGGCTCGTCGTCGCCCGTGAACGGCATCACCGATTTGAGCCTGTTGATGACACCCCGTTTCTCCCACTCCGGGACCTCTACCGAGGTGTCCTGATGACGGTCAACTTCTAGGCGTCCAAGGGCAGGGGTGATATTGCCCTCAAGTTTAGTGAGGTTGCCATCTTCGTTAAATACCGCTGTGATCAGTCGCCGTTCATCGACACTCTCTCCGCCTTCGTGAAAGGTATAGATGTAGTCCCAACGGTCCGCGTGAAAGGTATCTTGGATGATTGGTGTACCCATCACAAAGCGCACCTTTTTCTTGTCCATGCCAAGGCGCAATTGCGCGACTTGTTGTTGGGTTACGACGTTTCCTTGCTGGATATCGATCTTGTACACGAACGGGATACTCGGCCGCGAAATATTGGGCAATACGGATTCCGAACAGCCGCAAATGATCAGCCCAAGCGCGAGTGTCAATAGCGATACCTTCAATAAACGCATGTAATTTCGAGGTTTCTCTTAAACGACCTTATGGTCACCGAATTTGGTGTAAAATTGCCGCAACGTTGGCGTTAATCGGTTCGCGTCGGGGCGATGAAGTATAGCCTATCAAGGCGGGCGCCGACGAGTTCATCATTCTTGTAAAAAACCGGGACCGTAACCGAAATTGAATACCAGTGATCTCAAGAAAGCGGGCTTGAAAGCGACGCTTCCACGGCTTCGGATCCTCGAGATCCTTGAGGCCACCCCCGAACAACACCTTAGCGCAGAAGACGTTTATAAAGCGTTAATCGATACCGGTGAGGACGTGGGACTTGCCACCATCTATCGTGTGCTGACCCAGTTCGAGGCCGCCGGCATCGTGCAACGGCACAACTTTGATGGTGGCCACGCGGTATTCGAAATTGCCAGCGACCACCACCATGACCACATGGTGTGTATTGACAGCGGGGAAGTCATTGAGTTCGTTGATGAGGCAATCGAGGAGCGACAGCGCGAAATCGTTGAGGCCCACGGCTACGAGCTAGAAGACCATAGCCTGGTGCTATACGTTAAAAAGAAATCTGCTTAATTCGGAGCGTCGCGGGGGGGATGGCGAAGGCGGCCTAGTGAGCCAGCAATTCCCGGGCGTGCTCGCGCGCTTTCTCGGTAACACGTTGCCCCCCAAGCATGCGTGCAACCTCTTCAACACGTTGGTCCGGTTCTAAATCACTGATCGTGGTCTCGGTAATGCCTCCGGCGACGATCTTCCCGATCGAAAAATGATGATCGCCGGCCGAGGCGACCTGCGGTAAATGGGTGATACACAGGATCTGTCGCTGATCGGCCAAGCGCCGCAAATAGTCGCTAACCACTTCCGCCGTAGCGCCACCGACCCCCGTATCCACCTCATCGAAAACCAACACTGGGATCCCCGAGCTGCCGGTCGTGGCAACTTGTATCGCGAGGCTAATACGCGATAACTCGCCGCCTGAGGCAACTTTTTTCAGTGGCTTCATCGGCAGGTCGGGATTTGCTGTTACTAGAAATTCAATATCGTCGCCGCCGTGTGCGCTCGGTTGTCCGCCAGTAGCGTCAACTTGCACCGAGAATTCACCGTGTGGGATCCCGAGCTCACGCAGGCGTGAGGTAATTTCACCGCTCATCTTTTTCGCCGCTCGTGTGCGGTTTTTGTGCAAGGTCTTCGCAGCCCCTGCGTAATCGCTAAGGGCGAGTTCCAATTCGGCGTTCAATTGCTGGATTCTTACTTCGCGTTGGCTCAGGTCTTCGAGTTCTAAGCGGATCGCGCTAAGACGTTCCGGGATCTCCTTTGCTTCGCAACGATGCTTACGCGCGATGTCCTGAATTGCGCCAAGTTGGCTGTCAATCTCCCGCAAGCGTCGTGGATCGGTCTCGACGTTAGCACGCAGTCGGGTGAACTCGCGCTCGGCCTCTTCAAGGTTTATGGCTGCCTGATCGAGCAACTCCACGACAGCGATCAATCCATCATCGATCGCACTCATCTCACGCAGGGCGCCTGCCGCCTTGAGCGCCCCGGCGAGCGCGCTACCCTCGTTATTAAAGGCATGATTTTCCGCCTGGCTATAACCTTCAATGAGTCTTTCCGCATGCCCGATGCGGCGATGTTCGGCCTCAAGTTCGGTGAGGGATTCGGTGGTGATGTTTAAGGCCTCGATCTCTTCAGCCTGAAATTGCAGTAAGTCAATGCGGCTCGGCACGTCGTCAGCCCCATGGCTCATTTGTTCCATCTGGTCTCCGATATTGCGCCAGCGGTAATACGCCTGTTCGACGGACGTCACGGATTTGTCACAGCGCCCAAATTCATCTAATAAACCGCGTTGGGTAGGCCGTCGCAGCAAGCTCTGGTGGGCGTGCTGCCCGTGGATGTCGACTAAGAATTCGCCGATTTGTTTTAGTAGTTGCACCGGGATTGGCGAGGCATTGCAAAATGCACGCGAGCGTCCGTCGGCGTTCATCACGCGCCGTAAGATACACTCGCCGCCGTCCTCGAGATCGTTCTCGCGCAACATCCCCTTCAAGTCATCGTTATGCGCGATATCGAAGGTCGCCGACACCGATGCGCGTTCGGCCGAGGCGCGCACCATCGAGGAATCTGCGCGATCGCCCAAGGCAAGCCCTAAGGCTTCGATCAAGATCGATTTTCCGGCACCGGTCTCACCGGTCAGGATAGTCAGGCCGTTTTCGAATTCAACGTCCAAGTGCCGCACCACTGCGAGGTCCTGGATCGTCAAGGCTTTCAGCACGGTACGCGACCCCAGTGCAACTTAGCCCGCAGGTTGGCGAAATGGTCATGGCCGGCTGGGTGGATGAGATGGACGGTCTGTTGGTGGCGCGTGATCTTGATATTGTCGCCGGCCTCGATTTGTACCATTGGCTCTCCGTCGCAGGTGACCCGAGTCTCGGGCGCGTATTCGGTGGCGAGGGTAACCTCGATGGTTGCTGTATCGGCTAAGACAATCGGTCGATTGGTTAGCGAGTGCGGACAGATCGGCACCAGCACCAGAGCATGTAATTGTGGATGCAAAATGGGGCCACCACCGGATAGCGAATAGGCAGTCGACCCGGTGGGGGTCGAGACGATCATGCCATCGGAACGTTGCGATAATACGAAACGCCCGTCGACGTAAGTCTCAAAGGCAATCAAGCGCGCGGTATCCCATTTTTGGATCACGACGTCGTTGAGACCGTGATCGCGACCAATGACTGTCCCATCGCGAATGACTTCGGCACGCAATACGCAGCGTTCTTCGCTGGTGTAATTACCATCGAGTATCGGGCCGAGTGCTTGCGGTACTTGCTCGGGGCTCAAGTCGGTCAAAAATCCCAGACGACCGAGGTTGATCCCCAATACTGAGGCGTTACCTGGAAATGCGAGCTTGCCGGCGCGCAGCAAGGTGCCGTCGCCGCCAATCGCAATAATAAGGTCTCGATTAGTGGCCACGTCCGTTTCCGGAGCGCTGGGGATCGACCGGTCGTCTATCACCGAGGCACAGTTGTGGTCGACCACGATGTCGCAATCGCGCGTTTGTAGTACTGCGAGCGTCGCCGCCAGCGCTGCGCCCACGGACGCGTCTGCGTGTTTAGCGATAATGCCGATTCGATGGAACATTGGCTAAGGTTGTCTAACTGCCCCGTTTGGCCACCCAAGGTAGCATTTCGCGAAATCGCGAAGCAATAAATATTCGACGTTTTTGTACGCCGCCGCTTTGCAAGACCCTAGGAGGATGCTAAATTCCAGCCGCCTTCCGCGGATATGAGTTTGTCTCAAGCCTATGGTCGATTCGGGTCAAGAAATCGAACTAAGTGAACGTGCTCAATACTTGTTTAAGTGCTTGATTGAGCGCTATATCGCCGACGGACAACCGGTCGGATCACGGACTTTAGCACGCGATGCCAAACTTGAGCTCAGTCCTGCCACTATCCGCAACGTGATGGCGGATCTAGAGGATTGTGGGTTGATCAGTTCGCCGCACACTTCAGCAGGACGCGTTCCCACGGTTAAGGGTTACCGTATGTTTGTCGACTGCATGGTGACCTACAAGAACCCCGCACCGAACGAGATCCTGCGCCTGAGTGACGAAGTGCGATCTGAGGCGGATGTGCGTGCGCTAATGGAGAAGACCTCGTCGCTGCTGTCGGACGTCACCAAGCTCGCCGGGCTAGTCATGATGCCGAAAACGGAATCGCACGCGTTGCGGCAGGTGGAGTTTCTGCCATTGAGCGACAACCGCGTATTGGTGATCCTCGTGGTAAACGACCATGAGGTGCAAAACCGGGTGATTCAAACCGCGCGTACCTACAGTCCGTCAGAACTGACGCAAGCCGCAAATTACCTCAATACGGCCTTTGCGGGAAAAAATATTAACGCCGTAAAAAAAGACCTACTACGGGAAATGCGTGCCACCCATCAAGAGATGAATAGCATGATGCAGGCGGTGGTCGAGATGACCCAAAAGGTGTTTATCGAAAGTGAGGCGACCAACGACTTCGTGCTCGCCGGGCAGACGAATCTAATGGACGTGAACGAGCTGTCCGATATTGAGAAGCTTCGTGGATTGTTCGACGCCTTTAATCAGAAGCGCGATATCCTGCACCTGCTCGATCAGGCATTAAACGCGTCCGGCGTGCAGATATTTATCGGCGAAGAATCCGGTTACGAGGCGCTGGACGAGTGCAGTATCGTGACCTCGCCTTACGGTGACGATGGCGAGACCGTCGGGGTGTTGGCGGTGATTGGGCCGACGCGAATGGCCTACGAGCGGGTCATTCCGATAGTCGATATTACGGCGAAAATGCTAGGCACCGCCTTGAATTCTATGCACTAGACCCCATCTCCCCCTGAGAAGGGGTAAATACCACGGATTTGAATGACTTAACTGCGATGCGATTGCGTCGCTTATGGGTCCTGTCGACTTTAATCGAGGAACCAAGTGTGACTGGAAACGAAAATAATGCCGCCGAATCTGAGGATTCGCAGGCCGATGCCGAGGCACCCGAAGCAAGGGAATTACTGGACGACGATAGTGAGATCACCGAGGTTGACGCGCTAAGAGCCGAACTCGAGGTGGCGCTGAGCGAGGCCAATAGTGCGCGCGAAGACATGCTACGAGCGCGTGCCGAGGCTGAGAATGTGCGTAAACGTGCTGAGCGCGATGTCGCCTCGGCGCATAAGTTTGGACTTGAGCGATTCATCGGCCAGTTATTGCCGGTTAAGGACAGTATGGATCTTGGCTTCGACGCACTAGAAGGCGCCACCGATATCGACGCCATCCGCGAAGGTATGGAGTTAACCCGCAAGATGCTCGTCGACGCACTCGAAAAAAGTGGGGTGGTGAGTGTTGATCCCCTCGGTGAGACGTTTGACCCTGAGTTCCACCAAGCAATGACGATGCAACCTTCGGCCGAAGCCGCGCCCGGAACGATCCTCGCGGTGATGCAAAAAGGTTATGTCTTAAATGAGCGCCTGATCCGACCAGCAATGGTCGTGGTCGCCAAAGCGATCGATGAGGACGCGGCCGAATAAAATTGGCAGATGTATTGATGGGTCGTCGGACCTTGAAAAACCGGCGGTGACACCCCAATTAGAGAAACAACAGTAACTTCGAACAGTAATGTTCGCGAAATTGGACAGTAGAGAGGCTAGCGATGGGCAAAATTATAGGAATCGATCTCGGAACGACTAACTCATGTGTAGCTGTTCTCGAAGGCGGCAAGCCACGCGTTATAGAGAACGCCGAAGGCGCGCGGACCACTCCATCGATTGTCGCATTCACCAGCGATGATGAGGTGCTCGTAGGTCAATCGGCCAAACGCCAGGCGGTGACGAACCCGGCCAACACACTATTCGCGGTAAAGCGGCTGATTGGGCGCCGATTTGAAGACGAAGTGGTGCAGCGCGATAGCGAAATGGTGCCCTACAAGCTCATCGCTGCCGACAATGGTGATGCCTGGGTTGAGGCAAATGGCGAGAAGATGGCGCCGCCGGAGATCTCCGCGCGGGTACTGATGAAGATGAAAAAGACTGCCGAAGACTATCTGGGCGAAGAGGTCACCGAGGCGGTTATCACAGTGCCGGCCTACTTTAACGATTCTCAGCGCCAAGCGACAAAAGACGCGGGGCGCATCGCGGGTCTCGATGTAAAGCGGATCATCAATGAGCCGACCGCCGCGGCGCTCGCCTACGGGATGGACAAGAAAGAAGGCGATGCCAAGGTCGCGGTCTACGATTTGGGTGGTGGGACTTTCGATGTATCGATAATCGAGATCGCTGAAATTGACGGCGAACATCAGTTCGAAGTGCTGTCGACCAATGGCGATACGTTTCTTGGTGGCGAGGATTTCGACCTGCGCCTGATCAATTTTTTGGCCGATGAATTCAAAAAGGAGCAGGGCATCGACCTGCATAGCGATCCGCTCGCCTTGCAGCGGCTTAAGGAAGGTGCTGAGAAGGCTAAGATCGAACTGTCGTCGAGCCAACAGACCGATGTCAATCTGCCCTACATCACCGCCGATGCATCGGGTCCGAAACACTTAAATGTGAAGATCTCGCGCTCCAAGTTGGAGGCGTTGGTCGAAGATTTGGTCGACCGGACGATTGAACCGTGTCGTATCGCGCTTTCCGACGCTGGCCTAAAGGCCTCGGATATCGACGATGTGATCCTGGTTGGTGGTCAAACACGGATGCCTAAGGTACAAGAAGTCGTTGAGAAGTTTTTCGGTAAAGAACCGCGACGTGATGTGAACCCGGACGAGGCGGTTGCCGTTGGCGCCGCAATCCAGGCTGGTGTGCTCGGTGGCGACGTAAAAGATGTGTTGTTATTGGATGTAACGCCGCTATCCCTCGGCATCGAGACGCTCGGTGGGGTGATGACTAAACTCATCGACAAGAATACGACCATCCCGACCAAAGCCAATCAGGTGTTCTCGACGGCGGACGACAACCAAACCGCGGTTACCGTGCACGTGTTGCAAGGCGAACGCGAACAAGCGACTGCAAATAAGTCGCTCGGTCGATTCGACCTAGCGGATATTCCGCCGGCACCACGCGGTGTGCCTCAAGTAGAGGTGACCTTCGATATCGATGCCAACGGAATTCTCAATGTCTCGGCGCAAGATAAGGCGACCGGTAAGGAGCAGTCGATCATCATTAAGGCCTCGAGCGGCTTATCCGACGAGGAAATCGACCAGATGGTCAAAGATGCCGAGGCCCATGCCGAGGAAGACAAGAAATTCCACGAGCAGGTGAATGCGCGTAATCAGGCCGATGGCTTGATCCACGCGACGCAGAAATCGATCGAAGAACTTGGCGATAAGGTGTCTGACGAAGAACGATCAAGCGCTGAGGCCGCCATCGCGGACTTAAAACAGGCGCTCGAAGGTGACGACGTTGAAGACATCACCGCCAAGACGCAGAAACTTGGTGAGGTGTCCGGCCAGATCGCGCAGCGTGCTTACGAAGAGGCACAAAAAGAAAGCGAAGCGGCGGCGGGTAGTGCACAGCCTGACGGTGAGAACGCGTCTGCCGATGAGGGAGAGGTCGTCGATGCGGACTTCGAGGAAGTGAAAGAAGACGAAAAGTAATAATTGCAATTATAGAAGCGGGCTCAACAAAAAACACCGTCGCGGGTTTTTTTTTGTACGCATGCGGGAAAATTTCCGCGAAACGTTTTTTACCCAGCAGGGTTTAT
>JAJFJQ010000032.1 GCA_021773835.1 Gammaproteobacteria bacterium | reverse complement strand
GCCAAAGCCACTTTAGCCTTGAAGGCCGGGGAATGATTACGTCGCTTTCTTCTCATCGCCTCTCTCCTGAGCTTGTCGCTCATAGTGGAGGAAGACACTTATCTCCGTCTACATTTTGTACAATCAACGGGGTCCACTACTCTGCTAGAGGTTCGAGCGCGCGACGAAGCGACCCTGTCAGGGTCGGTGCATGCAAGTGGGCTCGACAGTGGCATCAGGGCAACCGGAGAATTCGACTTTGGACACCCTTAGTTTTCACTGACTTCCCCGGACGCTAACAATTTTGTCGAAACTGTTCACATTCGCACGCAATTCACTAACTATTAGCCTATACAGCGTGGTGAGCGCGTGGCTGTAGGACCACCGGGATGCCCTTCCGGGTCTCCGCTTCGTCCTGCGTTGAATGTCATTACCTTGCACCTAGGTCACATCAGCGGTACGACCAGCTTTTAGAGATGCTCGATGATGAAGACGGCAAGCAGTTGCTTCAGGCGTAACTCGTTGTTATTGGGAACACGTGCGATACCTCGAAACGACAAGTTAGCAACAGTGCGATCTTCATCGATGAAAAATCGCCACCAAAATCGCCACCATTTGCACACAAAACCACACCAATTCACCTTAATTATGGTGGCTCCATATTTATTAAGGTATTGATTATAAAAATAATTATGGCGGAGAGGGGGGGATTCGAACCCCCGAGGGGCGCGAACCCCTGCCGGTTTTCAAGACCGGTGCATTCAACCGCTCTGCCACCTCTCCGATATTCCTGACCTAGATCTTCGTATTGATCCGTATGCTCGGGATAGATTCGCAAACGAAGTTTCGCTTGTTCGCCCCTACTGGCGCACTACGTGCGTCCAAATCACTCTATCGCGATTTGTCGAACCCCCGAGGGACGCGAACGCCTGCCGGTTTGACGCCCATACGAAGTCTCGTTTGCTCGCCCCTCCGGGGCCAACGCCGCTTTGCGGCGCTGTTCTTCGGGTCGCTCTTGCGACCCTCGCCAAGACCGGTGCATCAAACCGCTCTGCCACCTCTACCCAAATTAGGGCGAATTCGAGGGCGGAAGAGTATCTGATTGAATCTTATCGTGAAAGGCGTCACCCGCTGCCGGTTGAATTTTCGGAATTCGCCCCTATTATTGAAGTCAGAACCATTTTAATCCGATAAGGTCTATTGTACTTATTGAATTTGTTTCATTGCCGTCTCCCAGGAGGGATATCTAAATATGGCTACTAATTACGCAGCGACACGCTCTGAAGCGTCGATCCTGTCCACCAACAAACTGATCCGCAACACCTATACGTTGCTTTCAATGACGTTAGTGTTCAGCGCCATGATGGCAGCACTGTCGGTATTCATGCGAGTCGGATTCGGGGTTAGTCTTGGCTGTACCTTGGTTGCCTTCGGCCTCCTATGGTTTGTACTGCCGAAAACAGCGAATTCGGCCTCCGGGATTGGCGTGGTGTTTTTATTCACGGGACTACTCGGTTTTGGGCTCGGACCCACCATTGGTCACTATCTTTCAATCCCTGGCGGGCCTCAGATCGTGATGACAGCACTCGGCGGTACCGGGGTTATTTTTCTCGGCCTGTCCGGCTACGCATTAACGACGCGCCGTGATTTCAGCTTTATGGGCGGTTTCCTGTTCGTCGGGTTATTAGTCGTACTCGGCGCTGCGCTGGCGAATATTTTCTTCGCTATCCCGGCGCTCTCGCTCGCGGTCTCTGCGGCAATCGTGATGTTGTTTAGTGGATTCATCCTCTACGACACAGGGCGCATGGTAAACGGCGGCGAAACCAACTACATCCATGCAACGGTAAGCCTGTATATCAGCATCCTAAATATATTCACGAGCCTGCTGCATCTAATCGGTTTTGCCGACGACTAAACAAGTCAAACGTGTTCAAGCAAGGCCGACCTGCCATTATGGCGGTCGGCCTTTTGTTTGAGGGGTGATCGTATGGACTGGTTGAAGATTGGTTCTGCCGTTCTCATCATCGCGATGATGATTTTCATTTGGCCGGCAGCCAAACACATGCTGCACAATAGCCCAGAGGCCGAGAAAGGCGACTGGCAGGGTGCGGTATTACCGATACTTGCGGTTGTCGGTTTCGTACTGTTGCTGATGTGGCTGGTTTAAGTCCAGCGTTCAACGCCCGCAGATTAACCCGTCGTGAGGACCTCCAAGCCACTCATATAACGGCGTAATACCTCAGGTATCACAATCGAACCATCTGCACGCTGATAGTTCTCCAAAACCGCAACCAAGGCTCTTCCAACGGCGACACCGGAGCCGTTTAGCGTATGCAACAACTCCGGCTTCCCGGTTGCCGGATTACGCCAACGCGCCTTAACCCGCCGCGCTTGGAAGGACTCAAAATTACTACATGAGGAAATCTCACGGTAGGTAGACTGCGCCGGCAGCCACACTTCAAGGTCGTAGGTCTTCGCGGCCGAGAAACCCAGATCCCCTGTGCACAACGCAACGACGCGATAGGGTAATTCCAGTTTCTGGAGGATTGTCTCGGCGTGTGCCGTTAACTGCTCGAGTACCCGGTAGGAATCGTCGGGACGCACGAGTTGGACGATCTCGACTTTGTCGAACTGATGTTGGCGGATCATGCCCCTGGTATCTTTACCATACGACCCCGCTTCGCTGCGAAAACATGGGGAATGGCAAACATACTTCGCCGGGACTTCGGCATCTTCCAAGATTTTGTCCTGGGCGAGATTCGTTACCGGTACTTCTGCTGTCGGGATCAGAAAAAAACCTTGTCCCGTCACCTCGAAAAGGTCGTCTTTAAACTTTGGTAATTGCCCCGTGCCGCGCATGGTCTTTTCATTGACGAGATAAGGCACGTAGACCTCGCGATACTCATGTTCGTTGACGTGTAGATCAAGCATAAATTGCGCGAGCGCGCGTTGGAGTCTCGCTATCGGACCAGATAAGACAACGAAGCGCGCGCTTGCGAGCGTAACCCCTGCTTCGAAATCCATGCCGCCATGTAGTGCGCCTAAATCGACATGGTCGCGCACCTCAAAATCAAATTGCTTTGGTTCGCCCCAGGTACGGACTTCAATGTTGTCCGCCTCTTGGCTGCCAATCGGAACGGAGTCGTGCGGCAGATTAGGCAAGCCGAGCAGAAAATCGGATAGCGCTTGCTGAACGATCTCGAGCTCATCTTGTTTCGACTTTAATTGTTCCCCAAGTGTCGCAACCGCATCGCGCAATGGCGCGATGTCTTCGCCGCGCTGTTTGGCTTCGCCGATTGATTTACTGCGCGTATTGCGCTCCGCCTGCAATTGCTCAGTGGCAACCTGTAGCGCCTTGCGCTGCGTTTCGAGCGCTTGGTAGGGTTCAAAATCGATAGCTTGATTGCGATGTGTCATCGCTTCCACTACGACCTCGAGCTTATTTCGAAGTATTGCTGGATCTAACATGTCTGCTCTTTAAGTCCATCGGTAGATAGATTAGCACGGCACGATTGTTGTAGCCGGTTCGGCATTGGCTCACGTCACCCATCGGATTGCACAATGTTTGGCCGTGCCCCGCCCCCTTCGAATCAATATTGCCAGCGGCCAATTACCAACCCACCCCAACAGGCGGCAAGACACAAAAATACATTGAGTAAAACGTTCGCACCTGCCTTTAATATGTTTCCCGCCTCCATTAAGTGGATTGTTTCGAGGGAAAACGCCGAGAACGTCGTGAACGCACCCAGTAGGCCGACCATCAACGGCGCGCGATAGTGTGCAAGCCCTGCCTCCGATTCGATGATCACGACATAAAGAATGCCGATCGCGAATGAACCCATCACATTCACCACTAAAGTACCGTAAGGAAAACTGTGTCCGGCGACATTATGAATACCCATACCGATCGCATAACGCCCCATCGCGCCGATTGCCCCACCCAGGGCTATAACGATCAGTATCTTCATATGGTGCTTTAGTTGTGATCCCGATAAATGAGCTTCGCGGCCTTCGGCCTATTTCCGTCCCGCACGTATCCGTGCCAGCTTTTCCGCGATTTTAAGTTCGAGTCCACGATCCACCGGTGCATAGTAAATCGGTTGGCCAAGTTCTTCTGGGAAGTAGCGCTGGCCAAGCGCCACACCACCCGGCTCGTCGTGATCGTATCGGTACGCCGCACCATGGCCCATGCGCTTTGCGAGACCAGTTGGTGCATTACGAATATGCACCGGCACCGGGAGCGAGCCGCCACTGGCGACCGCCGTTTGAGCCGCATCGAAGGCACGATAAACCGCATTGCTCTTCGCCGCGCAGGCGCAAAATACGATCGCTTGCGCGATTGCGAGCTCTCCTTCGGGGGAACCCATCCGCTCAAACGCAGCCCATGCATCCAATGCGGTACTCAAGGCGCGCGGATCGGCGTTACCAATATCTTCACTCGCAATTCGCAGGACCCGACGCGCGATATAAGCCGGGTCGCAGCCACCGTCCAGCATGCGCGCAAACCAGTATAAAGCGGCATCTGGGTCGGAACCGCGTACAGATTTGTGGAAAGCCGATATCTGGTCGTAGAAATCGTCGCCACCCTTATCGAAGCGCCGTTGCAAGCCGTCGCCAACAACGGACTTGATAACCGTCTCGTCGATAACCCGCTCGTCGGCCAACGCCGTACCTATCTCGAGTAAGTTCAACGCACGGCGAGCGTCACCGTCGGCAATCGTCGCTAAAAGATCACGTGCATCGTCGGTCATTTCGATTGGCCAATCGACAGCAATAGCCGCGACCGCACGATCGATCACCGCGCGTATGGCATTTACGGATAATGGCCGCAATACATAGACCCGAAGCCTCGACAGCAATGCATTGTTCAGTTCGAAGGCTGGATTTTCGGTGGTCGCGCCGATAAAAGTGATCGTACCGTCCTCAATATGGGGCAGAAACGCATCTTGTTGCGCCTTATTAAAACGGTGGACTTCATCGACGAATACAATGGTTTGGCGCGGACCCGAAAGCTTCGCTGCCTGTGCACGCTCAACCGCCGCACGGATATTTTTGACCCCGTCGAGGACTGCCGAGATCGCCTCCAATTCGGCGTCGGCATGGTCGGCGATCATTCGTGCAATCGTCGTTTTACCGCTTCCGGGGGGGCCCCACAACACCATGGAATGCAAGGTCTCACCGAGTAATGCGCGGCGCAAAGGACTACCTTCGGCTAATACTTGTTCCTGGCCAACCAGATCCGCCACACGCATTGGGCGCAAACGATCCGCCAGCGGCCGATCGATATCGGTAGTGCCTCGCATGTCGCGCTCAGCGGTTGTCAATCTCGGCTCGCCACGCGAACTTAATTGCCCGGCCCGTGCAAGACATCGATCCCAGGCGGCGGCTCAAAGACGAAATGCGCATCGCCAATATCACCGTTGCGTTCGATGTCACTAAAGCGAACATCGGTAATTTGATTGAGATTGTCGCGTAGCTTCATTGCGTGGATCGCGTTGCCCTTAAATCCGATTTCGATCGTATTATATTGGGCATCCTGGTGCCTCGGGGTCAACGAAATCCACGCTATTCCGTCCTCGCCAATCGATTCTGTGAGCGAGTAGTGCTGGTCTAGATCAATTTCGCCGACCAAGAGCTCCGCCGGTGACCCTGCCGCACCGTGGCTAAACGGATTAATGCTGACTTGCTCCAAATCGACATCGTAGACCCACAACGTTGTACCGTCGGTAAGGATCAATTGGCTGTATGGTTGTTGATACTCCCAACGAAATTTACCCGGCTTCGAAATCGCGACTTCGCCATTGGCGGTCTCCAGGAGATCTCCATACTCATCGAATAACTGTTGTGCAAACTTAGCCTGAAACGTGGTGACGTCGCGGAGAAATTGCTCGAGTAAAACTCGAGATTGAACATGTTCTTTAGCAACGATGCCGGGCGCGAAGAACACAATGCCGAGTATGACAAAGACAGAAAACTGGCGCCGGGCTGAACTCAAGTTGTGTCCACGACGGCGCAACGATCTCGTGACCGCCGCCCAACTGTCGACTTCTCGGTGGTATTTGAATAAATCGGGGTTCGTATCCATGGCTGCGCGTTCCGAAACCGCCCGTCTGCGATGAGTGCGCTACCGGTAAACCACACCAGTTAATCTTTTGGTGGTGGTGGCGCTAAGACCTCGCGCGATCCATTAGATTGTAGCTCACCTACTACCCCAGTGCGTTCCATTTCCTCGACCATACGCGCCGCACGGTTATAACCAATTTTCAAACGGCGCTGGATACCGGAGATGGATGCGCGGCGGCTTTCAGTGACGATGCGTACTGCTTGGTCATAGAATTCGTCGACTTCGTCGTCGGTTCCGGTATCGAAGCCACTACCGGCCCCATCTGCTGCATCCCCAGGCCCTGTTAACACATCGTCGATATATTCTGGGCTGCCACTCGCCTTTAACTGCTCGACGACCTTATGCACTTCCTGGTCTGACACAAACGCGCCGTGCACACGTAACGGTAAGGCTGTACCCGGTGGTAAGTACAACATGTCGCCGTGTCCGAGTAGGGTTTCCGCACCCATCTGGTCCAATATCGTCCGCGAATCGACTCGCGATGACACCTGAAATGCGATGCGCGATGGAATGTTGGCCTTAATTAGTCCTGTTATCACATCGACCGACGGCCGTTGCGTCGCGAGGATCAAATGGACCCCCGCTGCCCGCGCCTTCTGCGCGAGGCGCGCAATGAGCTCCTCAACTTTTTTACCCACCGTCATCATCATATCGGCGAGTTCATCAACGATAACGACTATGTACGGTAGCGGCACCAGCGTCGGAATTTCATCGTCCTCAAGAACCTGCTTGAACAAGGGGTCAGGGATCGGTTTTTTGGCTTTTATGGCGTCTTCTACTTTGCGATTGAAACCACCAATGTTTCGTACGCCGAGCGCCGCCATCAATTGATAGCGGCGTTCCATTTCGGCCACGCACCAACGCAATGCGTTTGCGGCTTCCTTCATGTCTGTTACGACTGGCGCCAATAATGCCGGGATGCCTTCGTACACCGACAGCTCAAGCATTTTAGGATCGATCATGATCAAGCGCACATCTGCCGGCGTTGATTTATAGAGAAGACTCAAAATCATTGCGTTGAGTGCGACCGATTTGCCGGCACCGGTCGTGCCAGCGACGAGTAAATGAGGCATGCGGGCGAGGTCAACGACCGCAGGTTTGCCCCCAATATCCTTACCCAGAGACAGTGTCAGCTTGGAGTTGCTCGCATCATACTCTTTCGAATTTAGGATCTCGGACAAACTCACTATCTCGCGACGTTCATTCGGGATCTCGAGCCCAATAACCGACTTGCCGGGGATCACCTCGACCACCCGAACGCTAATCGTGGAGAGTGAACGCGCCAAGTCTTTGGACAAATTCGTGATTCTGCTCGCCTTAACGCCCGGCGCAGGTAGCAATTCAAAGCGCGTGATCACGGGTCCAGGGTGAACCGCAACGACCTCGACTTCAATTCCGAAATCCTTGAGTTTTAGCTCAACCTGCCGTGACATCGCTTCCAGCGCCTCGGTCGAATAACCACCAACGCTCACGGCAGGATCATCAAGCAGGTTCAGCGCAGGTAATGAGGTTTGCGCGGGCTCTCGAAACAGGATCGTCTGCTTTTCTTTCTCGACGCGATCACCGGCAGTGACCGCAGTGATAACCGGTTCGATATACACCGGTGCACGTTGCTCTTGCTTGCTGACTTCTTCTTTTACAATCGCGACGCGTTCACGCCGCGCCCGTTGGCCCTGGATATAATCGAATAAGGTTTCCGACCAATCCTTGGCGTAGTCGACGCTACGCAGGGTGTAATAGCCAATGTGGTCCATAACCGCCAACCACGATAGGCCGGTAAATAGTGTCATCCCTGTTAGAAATGTCGCCAACATTAGTAACGAGCCACCAACCTGACCGAATACGGCGAACGCAACGCCGCCGACCACGTCTCCAAGGATGCCGCCGGCAGTGTGTGGTAGATCGCCCAGCAACGCGCCCGATCGAACCCAGATCAATCCGCAACCCATGGTCAAGGTAAACACGAAGCCGATACCCCGCACGCTGAGGTAAAAGTAGTCCCAGCCGTTATCCTCGGTCCGTTCGCGGAACAACACCCAACCGGCAAACCCGATCATGATCGGAAACACGTAGGCGAAACGACCGAATAGGTATAAGGAGATATCGGCGATCCAAGCGCCGACAATCCCGCAATGGTTGCGGATAGGGTCCGCCGTACCCGTGTGCGACCAACCCGGATCTGACGGATGGTGCGACCACAGTGCGATGAGCAAAAATAGCGCGATCCCGCCCAAGGCGATTAGGATCGCTTCTTTGACCCGTTGTACCACGTGGGACGATACCGGTTCGGTTAAGCTTGGCTGCTTGCGAATTGCTTGCGCCATTTGTTAATCCAACTTCTCCATAGATCAAATAACACTATGTTACTTATAGATTTTTATAATAACCTTTATAGATCACCTTGGCTAGGGAGCGCATCCCCATCTGAGCCGTTGGAATGCACTCAGAAAGTTGGTCGAAGGTGGTCGCTAGCGCGCCTGTCGGTATGCTGAAATTCCTAACTATCTCCGTGGCTTGCGCCTGGGTAGGCGTGTCGTTACTGATCTATTTCTACCAAGCGCGGCTGATCTTCCACCCCACCCGAGAACTCACCACGACACCGGCAGACCAGGGTCTCGCCTACGTAGACGCGGCCATAGGGAGCACCGACGGAGAAACTCTGCATGGCTGGTTCGTGCCGCACCCGCGGGCCGCCGGCACGGTATTATTTCTCCACGGCAACGCTGGCAACATCTCCGACCGTCCCCTCACGCTCGAACGCTTGCATGCCATGGGCCTGAACGTGCTGATGCTCGATTACCGCGGATATGGACGGAGCACCGGACAGCCAAGCGCCAAGGGCACGATCGTTGATGCTCGCGCCGCATGGCACTACTTAATTCAGGAGCAAAATCAGCGCGCCAAGGACATCATCATCTACGGTCGCTCTCTCGGTGGGGCGGTTGCGATAGAACTGGCGTCACAGACTTCACCGCGTGCAGTGATAGTGGAATCCACATTTACCTCGCTCAGCGATATGGCCGCCGACATTTATCCTTACTTACCCACCCGACTCTTACTGCGCCACCGCTATCCAAGTGTCACGACCATCGCTAAGCTCGAGGCGCCGCTGTTGATAGTACACAGCGACGACGACGAGTTGATCCCGCCTCAGCACGGTCAACGTTTATTTGACGCGGCTACGCCGCCAAAGCAGTTCTACCGCTTAACGGGCTCACACAATCGGGCTTTTATTGAGGCTGGCGACACATACTACGAGACCATGCAACGCTTTATCGTCGCAACCCAAACGAGCGCTACAATTGACGCTGATTAGGTCTCATGACAATCTTGCCGCTAGCTCCATAGAAAAACAAAAAGTAACCCCACGCTTTGAAGATACAATTCTTTTCCGATATTCATCTCGAATTTGGCGATTTCGACGGAGCCGAGACGGATGCCGACGTCATTGTTGCCGCTGGTGATATCGGCGTCGGTCTGCAAGGCATCGAATGGTTAATCGCATTAGACAAACCGACGATATATGTCGCGGGTAACCACGAATACTACGGCGGCGACATTGTCCACACGCGTGTCGCAATAGCGGAACTCACGGCGTCGTCTAAAGTGCGCTTCCTCGAGAATGAAGCCGTTGAAATCAATGGTGTGCGTTTCCTCGGTGCGACATTATGGACCGACTACCTCGATGGTAGCGACGATGTGATGGAAGAAGCGAAACGAAATATGAACGATTACCAGCAGATCCGCTGCGCGTCGCGTGAACTAAAACCAGAGCAACTATACGATATCAATTGGGAATCCCGTTTTTGGCTCGCCCGTGAATTAGACCGCCCACACGATGGAAAAACAGTTGTCGTAACTCATCACGCTCCAACAATGCGCAGTTGGCCGATGAATAGCAGCGCGGGCTACAGCGCGACTTACTGCAACCGACTCGATGACCTCATAGCACGATATGACATTGACCTGTGGATCCATGGGCACGTGCATGCCGTCATCGATTACTGTCACGATGAAACCCGCGTACTGTGTAACCCCAGAGGCTACACTGGCTATCAAATTGTGGAAGGCTTCTCCGCGACCAAGACCGTCGACCTTTAGCGGTTAGCGATGTCGACGTTCCTCGACCGCATCGAACATCTCGGCAATCGACTGCCGCATCCTGCAACAATGTTTGCCCTGGCGACCGTGCTGGTTATCCTGCTGTCGGCCTTCGCCGTTTACGTCGGGTGGTCGGTCCCGAAAGTTTTGCCAGGTACAGCCGCCGGCGATTTGGTAACCGATGTTGTCGAACCCAGAAGCCTGCTGGATAGTGACGGAGTGTGGTGGCTGATCAGTCATTTGGTGACGAATTTCATACAATTTCCACCGCTCGGCATCGTTCTTGTCGGCATGCTCGGGATAGGCGTTGCTGAGCGCAGTGGTTTCATTCCTGATCTGCTCAGTACGTTGGCCAACCGCGTGAGTCCCCGGGCACTGACCCCAACGATCGTTTTCCTCGGTATCGTATCGTCGCTCGGCCTTGACGCCGGCTACGTTGTCCTTCCCCCGATCGCGGCACTGCTGTTCCTCCTCAGTGGCCGCTCGCCACTGGTCGGAATCGCTGCCGCGTTTGCCGGAATTTCCGCCGGATTTAGCGCCAACCTCGTCATCACCGCGGTTGATCCCTTATTAGCCGGATTTACCGAATCCGCGGCCCACGTGATTGATCCCAGTTACCGCGTCGCGGTTACCGCGAATTGGTGGTTTATGGCCGCCTCGACCGTAGTCCTAACGCTAGTTGGCTGGACCGTGACCGCAATTTGGATTGAGCCACGCGCAAATCGAGTGACGATAGATCCGAGCACCTTCAACCTCAACCAAGCTAGCGACGCTCGCGCGATGCGCCATGCCCTAATTGCCCTATTGGCTGCGGCAATCGCCGTTGCTGTGATCACGGTGCTACCTGGCGCACCATTGCACGGCGTGGGAAATCGATTTCCGCGCTGGGTGGAAGCTACCGTGCCAGTACTCTTTGTATTATTTCTCGTACCCGGCGTTGTCTACGGTTATGTCAGCGGCAGATTTCGCGATAACCGTGATGTGGCCGCGGCGATGGGCAAAACGCTAGCGGAACTCGGCCCCTATATTGTGCTCGCATTTTTCGCCGCCCAATTTATCGCATCATTTAAATATTCAAACCTCGGCGAGATGCTGGCGATTAGCGGCGGCGGCGTTTTAACCGAGCTAGAGATCCCAATTTGGGCACTTATCTTCATATTTGTTGTGGTGGTGATGGTCGGCAACCTACTAGTTGGTTCGGCTTCCGCAAAGTACGCGTTTTTCGCGCCTGTATTTGTACCGATGTTTATGTACGTCGGTATAAGCCCTGAGTTGACGCAAGTTGCCTATCGCGTTGGCGATTCGATCACAAATGTCATCACGCCACTAAACCCTTACATGGTAATAATCGTTGCGCTCA
This sequence comes from Gammaproteobacteria bacterium, assembly GCA_021773835.1. Classification (GTDB taxonomy): domain Bacteria; phylum Pseudomonadota; class Gammaproteobacteria; genus UBA11873. Next base: position 114,070 of record JAJFJQ010000032.1, on the reverse strand, counting down.
TTCAGCGTTTCATAAGTACCGCCGGAATAGGTACCGTCGTTGCGCTGATGCTACCGTACGCGGCTGCGTTCGCCGTGGTTTGGATCGCGATGCTGCTCGGCTGGGTGGTGCTCGATATCCCACTAGGCCCACAGGGAGGCCTGACCTATGGATAGATTGGAACCAGACCTCGGCACTTTGACAGAATATGCTACGATCCGCGCCCTTGTTTCGCTGCAATGACCTGTCAATGAGTAAGAAAAGTACTTACCGCGTCACCTTCCACAATCAAGGCAAGGTGTACGAGATATATGCCCGCAACGTACATCAAAGCGGTCTATTCGGATTCATCGAAATCGAAGAACTCTTGTTTGGCGAGAAGTCGTCCGTCGTCGTTGATCCATCGGAAGAAAATTTGAAGTCAGAATTTAGCGGCGTACGGCGCACCTATATCCCGATTCATTCGGTCGTGCGCATCGACGAGGTTGAAAAAACGGGCCACCCCAAAATTATGGATGCTACCGGAACCAGCGGAAACGTTGCGCCGTTTCCGGTCTATACGGGCCCTCAAGACCCGCCCAAAAGCTGAAGCGTCTGACCACGTCTACCCTATATTAAACACGCTCCGCGGTCCCGTAGGACGAATGCGGGACCCGACTGTGATAGCATTTCGAGCCACCCCAAGAGGCAAGAATTGTGGCGGCAAGACGTCTATTCGTATTGGTTCTTTTTACGGTCAATTCCCACAGCGCGATGTCGGCCTGGACGTTTCGCGACCAAGTGGAGTTGGGATTGAACCCGGTGGCGTATGTCAACAATAACAGCGGGCAACGCGTAGAAGTCTATGTCGGCGACCGAAGTACCGTGTTTTTGCGGTTTGTACTTGGTCCGGGGTTCGAAACATTTGCGGAGTCGAGTTGCCCAACGTTTCAGATCGACCAGCGCAAACCGATGCATCATTTTGAAGTTGGCTACCGATGTGCAGTCGTCGCCAAACGCGCCACTTATTTGCTTGGCCAAATCGACGATTCCGAGATCACTTCGTTGATCTTGCATCGCTTTATGAATGGCAATCAGGTGACGTTCCGATACACCATTAAGAGCGGGCAGTATCGCCAATTAAGCTTCTCATTGGCTAGCTCTAAGCAAGCGCTAACGCATGCGCTCGGATCCGATATTCGCATTCTTGTCGAGTAAGCGCCAACCATGAAACTGGAAGTGATTAATTCGCTCGACGAGGTTGGGGTCGACGAGTGGAACCGCCTCAATTGCGCGGGGGATCCATTCGTATCACACGAGTTTCTACACGGCTTAGAACTTCACGACTGCTTGAAACCGCAGGGGTGGTACGGCACCCATATCCTGTTGCGTGACAACGATGACGTTTTATACGCCGCGATGCCGTTGTACTTACGCACAAACTCCTACGGCGAGTTCGTCTTTGATTGGGCTTGGGCCGATGCCTTTGAGCGCGCCGGCGGAAGCTATTATCCCAAGTTGGTATCCGCGATTCCATTCACGCCAGCAAGCGGCAACCGCATACTTGTGTCCGATCCGCGCCACCTAGATATTGCCGCGCCCGCGCTTACCGACGCGGCGATCGAACTTGTGAGCGCTCACGGCGCCTCCTCGCTTCACCTGCTGTTTCCGAACGATGAGCAAATCACGCGGCTCAAGGAACAGGATTTATTGATCCGCGCCGGCTGCCAATACCACTGGTTCAACCGTGACTATGAATCATTTGATCAATTCCTACAGGCGTTGAATTCCAAACGCCGTAAACAAATTCGACGCGAACGGCGTGATGCCAGCGCGCCGGGCATCGAGATCGAAGTACTCCATGGGGACGCAATAACAAGGGCACACTGGTCGATATTCCACAAATTCTACTGCTCGACGTTTTACCGCAAATGGGGTGAACCGCGCCTGACCGAGTCGTTTTTCAACTATCTGTCAGAATCAATGCCACAGGCACCACTACTGATATTAGGCAAGCACGAAGGTGAATACGTCGCCGGTTCGTTCTCGATGCGCGGCTCGGACACGTTGTATGGGCGACATTGGGGCTGTTCACAACACTTCAAGCAGCTTCATTTCGAGTTGTGTTACTACCAAACAATTGAGTTCTGTATCAACGAAAAATTACACAGATTTGACGCCGGCGCGCAAGGCGAGCACAAGATCATGCGTGGTTTCGATCCAGTAACGACCTGGTCCGCACATTGGATCGATGACCCACGCTTTCGCGACGCAATAGCGGAGTTTCTACAACGGGAAACACAGCACATCGATAGCTACGTGCAAGAGGTTTCGGGACACTCCCCATATAAAAAGCTACCCGAATTGGATCAATCTATCCGCTTCGACGATACGCCGGAGTGATTCATACACCATGGGTAGTCCGCTGTATTGGATCCGCGCGAACAAAGTCGCCGACGATTTCCCTGACACGTCCGAAGCGTTAACAGAACCGGATGGATTGCTCGCAGCCGGGGGTGATCTCACACCGGAACGACTCATTGCGGCTTATCAAAACGGCATATTTCCGTGGTTTTCGGATCAGCAGCCGATCTTATGGTGGGCGCCCGATCCCCGTTCGGTGATGTATCCTGACGGCCTCAAGATATCCCGCTCACTGCGTCAAACGCTCAAACGAAAAGCATTTAACATCACCATCGACCAGGCATTCGACCAAGTTGTACGCGGCTGTGCTGCCCCGCGTCGCAATCAATCGGGTACCTGGATCACGGCGTCAATGATGACTGCATACGAGAATCTCCATCGGCACGGGTACGCGCATTCGATAGAATGTTGGGCAGCGGATAAACTTGTTGGTGGCCTCTACGGCGTAGCGATCGGCCAGGTGTTTTTTGGTGAATCTATGTTTAGCGAGCGCACGGACGCATCTAAAGTGGCCATGGTTACGCTTGCTACGAGTTTGTTGGAATGGGGTTATAAATTGATCGATTGTCAGGTCCACAATGCACATCTCGCGTCACTCGGCGCAATCAAAATACGTCGTTGCGAATTTGACGCATTGCTATCAAGTTTTTGCGCAAGCAGCCCGGACCGGGCTGCTTGGACAATCGGGGCTAGCTCATGACTGAACCACCGCGCGCACAGCCCTTAGGATTTTTCACTACACCGCCCCATACCTGTGGCTACCTGCCCAATCGCCGCGCGGTAACGCTGTTCGTGGATCCGCGAATGCGCCCCGATACCGCCACCTACAGCATGCTGTCAGAACACGGTTTTCGCCGCAGCGGCGGGCACATATATCGTCCGAAGTGTCCTTCTTGCGATGCGTGTATACCGATCCGAGTGCCGGTCGCAGAATTCACACCACGTCGCGCCCACCGCCGTAATTTACGGCGCAACAGCGATCTTTCGATTCACGCGTGTGAGCCGGCGTACGACCCGCAGCATTTTGATCTATACGCTCGCTACGTCACTACGAGACATGCCGGCGGCGGAATGGAAAACCCGGATCCGGATAGCTACATGGATTTTCTTACGGCTAATTGGGCGACCACGACTTTCTACGAAATTAAAAGTGGGCAAGATTTGTATGCCGTATCGGTCGTCGACCACCTTGAAGACGGTCTATCGGCGGTTTACACGTTTTTCGATCCGACAAAGCCAGAACGCGGTCTTGGACGCTACGCCATACTGCAAGAAATTGCGATCGCGAAATCCCTAGGATTGAAGTGGCTCTATCTCGGATATTGGATCGAAGCATGCAGAAAAATGGCGTATAAGACCGAATTCACGCCGCACCAATGCTACGTCAATGGCGCGTGGCGTTCTCCGCCGCTCGGCCACATTGTGGCAAAACCCGACACGAATGACTAAATTCAAGCATGGTCGCCGGCGCGACGCCGATCTCCGTTCAAGCTGCCGAGCTTTACGCTGCTTGTTCGATTAAGGCACAATAGCGCGCTCATCAGAGCGCCGACCCCCGGCGCCGAACGAGGTCGCATGGCGAAAGAAGAACACATTGAAATGCAAGGCACGGTTGTGGAAACCTTGCCGAACACCATGTTTCGAGTCGAACTTGAAAATGGCCACGTCGTGATGGCACATATCTCCGGCAAGATGCGTAAACACTACATTCGGATCCTGACTGGTGACACCGTTACCGTAGAACTCACACCATACGACCTGACAAAGGGCCGGATCACTTACCGAGAACGCTAAACACCAAACGCCGGAAGGTAGGTCTAATCATTGCGGGAACACTCGTTTGACGAGATGGTCGATTCCAATGTTAATGAGACGTGCCGAGAATTCATAAGCGCTTCGATCTTGCAGGTACGGATCCGGGACCTCGAGTTTTTTAAAGTCGCCCACATCGTCCAGCAGCAATTTAATATCAACGCTTGAGTCTTGTGGGCAGGTCGCCTGCAGAAAATCCAAATGCCCCAAGTCCATTGCGATGAAATGGTCAAATCGCCCAAAGTCCTGCGGGTCAAATGGACGCGAAGATAATGCGGAGATATCCGCGCCGTATTCACTCGCCACTTCAATCGCTAATGGCTCCGGGGCGCGTCCAATTTCGGCGTGGATCCCCGTGGAATCCACCAACGCCGATTCGGCGAATCCCGCGTCCGCCGCGCGTGCGCGTAGGATCCCCTCTGCGATCGGCGAGCGACATAAGTTCCCCGTACACACGAACATAACGCGTACTTGGCCGGCAGTTCTCATTCGTTTGGCTTCCAGTGGTTTAGCGCACGCTCATAGTCTTCACGCGTATCAATACCGATCCCGCATGCGGCAATTGCATCGGCGACGATAATCGTTGCATTGAGTGCAAGCGCACGAAGTTGCTCTAAGCGCTCAAGTTGTTCCAGGGCCCCTGCCGGCGCGTCGACAAATTGCCGCAGATAATGCACGCGGTAGGCATAGATCCCCACGTGTCGACGATAATGCGCCAAATTAGATTCTTCAGCATCGCGCGCGTGTGGGATCGGCGCGCGGGAAAAGTAGAGCGCCCGTTGGTCGCATGCTCGCACAACTTTTACAATATTGGGATCATTGATTTCGTGCACGTGATCGATGGGTTCACAAACACTCGCGATATCTATATCAGCGTTGGACTGCATAATGCCAGCGACCTGACGGATCACGGCCGCTGGCAATTGTGGTTCATCACCTTGGACGTTTACGATGATGGTATCGTCCGACTCGCCGCGGGATGTAACCGCCTCGGCGATCCGATCCGTCCCTGAGAGGTGCGTGCTATGGGTATGCACGACGTTCGCGCCAAATTCGTTTGCCGCTTGAGAAATGCGATCGTCATCGGTCGCAATCACTACATCAGTGGCGCCACTCAATCGGGCGTTTTCGTAGACGTGTTGGATGATCGACCTACCGGCAAGCGGTAGCAAGGGTTTGCCCGGCAGGCGAGACGACGCGTAGCGTGCCGGAATGTAGACCTTAAATGTCACGAATTGAGACGCTCTATTTCCTCATCGCTCAGCTCTCGCGCCTCGTCTTCTAACATCACCGGGATCTCGTCCCGAATTGGATAGGCAAGCCGCGCTGATTTAGAGATCAGTTCCTGATTCGGTTTGTCGTAGATCAACGGCCCCTTGGTTACCGGACATACGAGTAAATCCAATAGTTTCTTATCCATCACTAACTCCACTAAATACGAACGATAAGCGTCGCTTAAATACGTCAGGAAGCTCTGCGGTGATCGGGACGTACCAACATCTCGGTAGGTCTAGATATTCGCATTTGATTGCATCTTTTTCCGTCATGATGATTGGTAGTCCGTCTCCAAACTCCAGATCCGATCGAGTAAATCGGGCGTGATCCCGAAACGGATGGGCAATTACCCTAAACCCCTTAGACCTTAGCATCGAGAAAAAACGCTCAGGATGCGCGATTCCGGCTACGGCGTGTATTTCTTTCGGTGAAAATTTCGATAATTCCACGCGCTCACTACCATCAATATGCTCGGCGTGCGTGGCGATGTACTTCATGCCGAATTCGCCGCGTCCCGCGATCCCATTGGTTACAATCAGGTCGACCGTTTCGAGTCGCGATGCTGGCTCGCGTAGCGGCCCGGCCGGTAGACAGCGCCCGTTGCCCATTCGGCGCACTCCATCGACTACGGCGATTTCGTAATTTCGATCAAGCGCATAATGTTGCAATCCATCATCACTGATGACGATGTCGCAGTCGGCATGACGCAATAGTGCATTGACGGCGTCGCCACGCCGTGGTCCTACCGCCACTGGACAATTCGCGCGGCGTGCTATGACGATAGGCTCGTCCCCTACTACCACCGGATCGCTATCCGGTCGGACCTGCTGCGGCCAGCTTTTTGCGCGACCCCGATAGCCACGTGCGACAACCCCGGGGAAATAACCAAGCGATCTAAAATACTCTACTAGCCATATGACCAATGGCGTTTTACCGGTACCGCCACTCGTAATATTGCCGACGATTACGACGGGCACATCGGCGGTATAACAGGCCAATAAGCCACTAGCGTAAGCGGCCTTACGCATCGCGCCAACCGCACGATAAACCCAGCCGAGCGGCGCCAAGAGCATCGCAAGCGGGTGACGCGTATACCAAATGCGTTGCAGAAGTTCGTCGCTAGACTTCACGCCGGGCGACCTAGATATCGATACAGTGTGGACGGATCATTGTTCGTCGCGGATTTTCGTCGGAAACGTGATCCTCGTCATTCCAACCTGACGGGCAGCATCCATGACGGTAACGACCGCCTGGTGCGTCGCATTCGCATCCGCGCTGATGATTACTACGGGCTCCGCATCTGCCGGGCGCGCATCGTTTAATGCCTGCCGTATCGTCACCAGCTGTGTATTAATCAAGGCGTTGCCATTAACAAAAAATTGCCCTTTTGCGTCGATCGCGATTTCGATGATATCCAGCGGATCTTCCCGCACCTCAGCGCTCGCTTCCGGTAGCGTCAATTCAATCTCCGATTCGCGAATAAAGGTCGTCGACACCATAAAGAAGATCAGCAACAGGAACACAACGTCGATCAACGGTGTTAAGTTGACATCAACTTCCTCTTCTCGATGGGGTCGAAAATTCATAACGCGTCGGGTTCGACTTCACGTTCCCGCGCCCCGTGCAGTGCCTCCACGAGCTTTAGCGCCTCCTGTTCCATGGTCACGACGAGCCCCTCTACCCGGTTGCGGAAATAGCGATAAAACATCAAGGTTGGGATCGCCACTGATAATCCGGCGGCCGTTGTGATCAGGGCCTCCGATATACCGCCGGCAAGTATTGAGGCGTCACCAACCCCTTGAGTTGTAATCGCAGCGAATACCTTAATCATCCCGATGACCGTACCCAACAATCCCAATAGCGGGCTAACGGCCGCTATTGTGCCAAGTGTGTTCAGGTAACGTGCTAGTTCGTAAACGACGTGACGGCCGACCTCCTCGATACCCTCCTTCATCACCTCGCGCGCATAGTTGCGATTAACCAGGCCTGCGGCTAACACCCGTCCCAATGGGGAACCCGCCCGCAAAGTTTCGATACGTTTGTCGTCGAGGACTCCAGAACGCGCCCATTGCCACACCTGGGCTACCAGATTGCCGGGCGTAATTCGGCGCGTTTGCAGTGACCAGGATCGCTCAATCACGATGGCCATTGAAACGACCGAACAGATAAGGATCGGCAGCATCATCCAGCCGCCTGCTTTTACAAATTCGAACACACTAACTCCCTGCTGCAGCCAGCGCCTCTAAGGTGCGCAATAAGGTGGGGGTATTTCACCGGGCTAGACAATATCAGACACGCCCAACGGCGAAAAGGACAACAGCCGCACCCGCTCGCGCGAGTCCTACATAGGTGCGTCCTTAGCGTGTTAGCGAGTCACGCGGATGTACGAGGTGGTGCCAGTAGCGTAAATTCGAACGCCGGTACGACCTCGGCCTCTCGATCCGATCTGTAATATTGAATTCGATTGCACCCTCTATGCCGCTCGTCAGCATGACTGCGCCACTACGCCGGTAGCGTTCAACGACTTCTTGCCTAGGAAAGTCAAATCGATTCCTAAAGCCCGCGGCAAATACTACATACCCTGGCGATACAGCACTGATGAAGCGCCCGCCAGAACTGGTCGTGCTGCCGTGATGTGGTGCAATTAGAACGTCCGCCGCAAGTCTCGTCAGGGCGTGTTCAACTAACCGGGCTTCACTGCGTCCCTCAATGTCACCAGGCAATAACACACTACCGCCTGACGCGGTAATTTTCAGCACACAAGAGAGATCATTACGTGAGCTCGCGGCCATCGCTATGGGCGAAAGAATTTCGAAGTCAACGCCATCCCAGACCCATCGTTGGCCCGCTTCACACGTCGTCGCGGCAGCGCTCACCGAGTGGCCCGGATTGACCCATAGTTCGCGCACCGTCACGGCCGCCGCAAGGCCGGGCCAGCCCGCAGCGTGATCGGAGTCACCATGACTTAGGATCAAACGGTCGATCTCGGTGACTCCCCGTGCCCGTAGAAACGGGGCAATAATATCGGCACCCGCCGAGAATCTTCCAAAGGCCGGACCAGTGTCATAGACCAGTACCTTGTGCGTGGTCTCGGCAACGACCGCGAGTCCCTGACCGACATCAACTATCGTGATCCGCAGTTGCTCTAGCGACGGGACCTCGCGTTGTTCGAACGCCAACGCGGCAATCAATACGGTCCCCAGTACCCAACGTGCGCGCAGCAACGGCACGATGATGATCACGACGCCTAGCAAGGCAGACCCGATTGCCCACACTTTTGGTGCGATTGGCAAGTCGAGCGGCGCCAGCCAATCGCTAAGTATCGATAAATAAAACCACAAGCCGTCCCATATCCAAGCCGCCGCGTGCCACAAGGCCGTAGCGAGGGCGGCATCGATCGGAATCATCACTACGCCGGCAATCACCAGCGGTACGATTGCAATCGTGACCACTGGGACGGCAACCAAATTCGCGAGCGGCGAAGCCAGTGGAACGCTCTGCTGCAGCGCTCCGAGCAGCGGTGTGAGACCCAAAGCGAGGTATAAATGAAACTGCAACAATCGTCGCACTGCATTGACGGACGGTTTCACGGTGCTAATAAATAGCAGCCACGCGACAGCGACGAAAGACAACCAAAAGCTTGCGGTGAGTAGCGCCGGCGGATCGACAATGGAAACTACTGCCAGCGCAATAACCAACGCATCCACAGAAAAGGCCCGCCGCCGCAAGATTTGCCCAATCATTGCCACCGTCAGCATGATGAGTGCGCGCTGCGTAGAGACGGGCAACCCTGCGAGCGCCGCGTAACCGAGGGCTGCGCCAAACGCCATCAACGCTGCAGGCCGTTGTACCGGCCAACAACGATTAACAGGTGCCAACAATCCCAGCCCCCAATGCGCGACAACAAAGGCAAGGCCACCCACCAGTGAAATATGCAGCCCCGATATCGCAAGTAGATGTGAAGTTCCTGTCGCGCGCAGTATCTGCCATTGCGTCTCACTCAATGCGTCGCGGTCGGCGACCGCAAGCGCCGCTATTACTCCATGGTGTGAGCGCTGCGGTAGGCTCAACCGGATCTGTCGGGCAATCGCTTCGCGCACACCGCCAAGTGTCCAGCTAACGGCGTCGGGTTCGCAGCGATTGGAAGAATGGTCGACCACGTAACCCGTGGCAGCGATACGTTCGGTGAACATCCATTTTTCTCGATCGAAACCGCCAGGGTTTCGCGCGCCATAGGGCAATTTCAATCGCACTTTTAGCGTGCAGTGCGCACGCGCTGCGACGGCTACGGGCCGGTCGTACCACGCGAGCTTTATACGAGCCAGATCCAACTCATTACCGCGCGGGTCAGCTGCATGATGCACTCGAAAATCGAATCTAGTACCAACTCTGCTGTTTGCCGGGCGAGAGGTGATCGTACCGACGATAGTCAGCACCTGCCCTTCCCGAGACGGCGGCAAGCGTTCGGCAAGGATCAATTCAGCGCGCCACATCGCCCATAAAAAACCTAGGGCAATGAGTGCGCCGAGCCGGAAACTAGATGAGCGGGTGAGCCCCCAAGCAATAGGGATGATCGCAAGATAGAGCAACTGGCCCGGTACGCGCGGGAGCAATTGAAACAGCCCGATACCGCACACCACGGCAAGAAGTTGGTAGCGCATGAATGTCTTCCTTGACGTTCTATTTCGCCGACCGGGACCAGCCGCCAAAATAATGCTGCCGCACGGCCATCCACGCGGGTATGATACCGCATGCGCAAATTCTCGTATGCGCTAAATGTGGAGACAGCTATCGCTATGTGCGACGTAATCCATACGAATAGTCGCGGTTAGCATCAAAAGTCGATTTTAGTGGGCCCAAAGACCTTACTCAGAAATTTTTTTTCGAGACGAAAAACTAAAGTCCCCGGACATAGAATTGCCTGGTTAAATCAGCGCTTACATGATCCTAATTTGTGGCACTTTGGTCGCAGGTCGGTCGCAGGCGGTGTCGGCCTCGGCCTGTTCTTGTCGTTCGTTCCAATCCCGATTCAAATGCTTTTGGCAATGCCTCTCGCAGTACTCATGCGAGTTAACCTGCCAGTCACCTTTACCGCAATTTGGGCTACGAATCCGATCACATTCGCGCCTATGTTTATCTTCGCCTTCAAAGTGGGGTCATGGATAACCGGTTACGAAAGTCCGACTGATGGGGTGCCGTTCGAAGCGACGTTCGACGGGCTCGCGGCAACCTTGGGCGATATTTGGTACCCGCTGATTGTTGGGTGTTTTGTATGTGGGCTTAGCGCGGGGGCGATTGGCAATGTGTTGGTGCGTTGGTTGTGGCGCCTACATTTGGTTTATTTGCGCAGCAAACGCAAGCGGAGTCCTAGGCGACCGCAGCAACAATAAAACGTGGTTTCAAGCGTGGTTAATCCTGCCATCGTCGAGCATGATCACGCGCTCCATTTCCGCAGCGATCTTTTCGTCATGGGTCACGACTACTAACGCCGCACCACTGTCCTCACGCAAGTCCAGCATCGCGGCTAATGATCTAACCGCGCTGGCCCGATCTAGGTTACCGGTCGGTTCATCTGCTAATACGCACTTCGGATCTGCTACTAGCGCCCGTGCGATTGCAGTTCGTTGACGTTCTCCGCCCGACAGTTCTCCAGGTCGATGCCGTATTCGATGTGCCAAGCCAACCCGTTCCAGCGCCGAGCTTGCTCGCGAGCGACACTCGGATACGCTAATACCGCCAATTAATAGTGGCATTGCGACATTTTCCAAGGCGGAAAATTCCGGCAGCAAATGGTGGAACTGGTAGACGAATCCCAATACTTCGTTTCGCTGCTTGCCGCGCTCGTACTCGTTTTGTCTCGCCAGATCCCGGCCGCATACTTCTACTCTACCGCTAGTCGGAGCGTCTAAACCGCCAAGCAAGTGCAACAATGTGCTTTTTCCCGAACCGGACGCGCCCAAAATCGCGACGGTTTCACCGCCGCGTACCTGCATCGAAATTCCCTTGAGGACGTCGACATCCAATACGCCGTCGTGAAAACGCTTGGCCAAGTCGAAAGTTTCCAGCACTATTTCAGTCATAACGTAATGCTTGTGCGGGTGCGGTACGGCTGGCCAGCAGTGCGGGATACAGTGGCGCAAATACACACAGTACGACCGCCACCAGCACGGCGACGACGACGTCACGTGATTTGAGTTCGGATGGGATCTCGCTGATGTAGTAAATCTCGGGCGATAAGATCTTGAAATGAAATACTTGTTCTATCAATCCGACGATTACGTCAACATTAACCGCCAACAACACGCCAAGGCCGACCCCGGCGGCAATACCGACGACGCCAATTAAGCCACCGTGGAGAAAAAAAACGACAAGAATCTTTTTCTTGGTCATACCTAAGGTCTGCAGAATGGCAATTTCCGAATTTTTCTCTGAGACTACCATTACAAGAGTAGAAATAAGATTGAAGGCAGCGACTGCAATCGTTAGCGTCAATATAATGAACATGACAATTTTTTCGGTTTTCAGCGCCCTGAACAAATTGACATTAGTTTCTGTCCAGTCGACCACCGCAAGTGCCTTTGTCGAAGTAGCCGATAGCTCAACCTTCAATTCAGCTCCGATCCGTGGCGCATCAAAGGGGTCGCTAATTTTTATCCGCACACCGGTTACCGCATCGCGATAACGAAACATTTTTGCGGCATCTTCAATGTGCACCAACGCCATGCTCGTGTCATATTCGTGCACGCCGGCCTCGAATATCCCAGTCACCGTAAAGCGACGCAGTCGCGGAATCGTACCAGCGGGGGTGCGCACGGGCTCCGGCGAAATCAGTGTGACGCTTGCGCCGATTCTGGCTTGCAATGTTTCGGCTACACCACGGCCTAGAATGACGTTAAAAGCGCCTGGCTGCAGTGAGTTCAAATCACCGACTGCGATCTTGTTTGCGACAACACTGACGTTAATCTCACGCGCTGGATCAATACCCCGAATCACGGCGCCGTGCACGTTCTCGTAGTGTGTTAGCATCGCCTCGCGGCGAATGTACGGCGCGCTGGACACAACTCCGGGATGACCCTCAGCACTGCTAGCAATTTTTCTCCAAGGTTGTAGTGAACCGCGATCCGCGGTCACCACCACGTGAGCCGCCATTCCTAGTATGCGGTCACGCAGCTCGCTCTCAAAACCGTTCATGATCGACAAAATGGTGATCAGCGCTGCGACACCCAGTGCAACCCCCAGCATGGCGATAGCGGAGATGAAAGATACAAAATGACTACGGCGCTTAGCCCGCGTATACCGCCACCCAAGAAATGCTTCGACTGGCGTAAACATAAACAACAAGCAGTCTCAAAATTATTTACGGTCACGCCGGAAGCCGTATTCGCGAACGTCTCAATACGCGGAAATAGCCCCGGCTCTTTGGGTCATTCGCTGAGACCTGCGCTAGCCATGTTGCTGTGCTGGAAATAGAACTACTATTCCGGAAGCGTAGCGGTTTGCTATCACCGATTTCAAAACCCAATGCGGTCACCGATTAACTTGAGACCGCTGCTCGCGATTATAGCGGAAAGATCTAGCAACGATTTATTGCAACTTTTGGAAATTAATGATGACAAAAATTCTCGCCATCGAGACTGCAACTGAGGCTTGTTCGGCAGCATTACTAATTGACGACGAGGTACGCGAGCGCTTCGAGCTTGCGCCCCGGCGCCATACCGACCTGATCCTTCCGATGGTGGCCGAACTGCTGGCCGATGCCGAATTGGCGATCCAAAATCTCGACGCGATTGCATTCGGCGCCGGTCCTGGATCATTTACGGGCGTCCGTGTAGCCACTTCTGTGGCGCAAGGGATCGCGCTATCACACGACCTGCCAGTCGTGCCGTTGTCATGCCTAGCGATGTTGGCAATTGGTGGGTCTCGGAAGCACAATTGCACACATGTTGTCGCGGTAATGGATGCGCGCCGTCAAGAAATCTACTTCGCAAGCTACCAAGTCGATTTGGCGACGAAGATCGCGACCATACTCGTGCCGGATGCGATAGGCGCGCCGGAAAAAATAGACCTACCAAATGATCCAAACTACATCGTTGTCGGCGCTGGAGCCGAGGTATATCGCGAACGTATCTTATCCGTTAGCGATCCCAACGTTCGCCTGCTGACAGATCCCTTATACCCGCACGCTGCCGACGGTGTATGGCAAGCTCGCAGCCTATTGAGTACTAATGCAGGTGTCGCGGCAGAATTCGCCGAACCATTTTACTTGCGCCGCGCGCTATAACCGCTCGCTAATATTGATTTTCGACGCGACTATTTGACACGAATGACTTCCGTATCGATGGTCCCGTCGGCGATTAGTCGCAAGCGACGAAAGCCTGGCGCGAGTGGATCGATTGCAAAGTTCGTCGAGCGGGCGGCAAATTGGACGCACGTCGACGGACAGGCGAGTAATCGAATGCCGCGTAGGTAGGTATCGAAATTTTGATGTACATGACCCCATAAAACGCCTCGTACCTGCGGATGCTGTTCAACCACCGCCCAAAACTCTGCACTGTTCGTCAGTTGCATGGTGTCCATCCAAGCACTCCCTATCGGCACTGGATGATGGTGTAGGCAAATAAGGCTCGGGGACTCTGGGTGTTGCGCCAGCGCGTGGTTCAAACGAGCGATCTCCGTTCTAGCCAGATGACCGTACTCGGCGCCGATGACGCAGCTATCGAGCAACACAAGATGCCAGTCGCTAACGATGTGCGTCCCGCCGTAGATCCATCCCGCGGCGCTTACGATCGGTGCCATGACCGCACTGCTATCGTGATTGCCAGGTAGGCAATAGACCGGCGTTTCAAATTCAGCGAGTTGCTCCGCTAACCAGCGATAGGCCGGTATTTCGGCCGCCGCTGCGAGATCGCCGGTAACGAGGATCAAATCGCTGTCCCTTATCGCGGAGACAGCCGCCTCGCGGGTCGCCGAAAAGCTAGCTCGCGTGTTGCACCGACCCATTTGCCGCGTTGGATCGGCAAAAATGTGGGTATCGGTGAATTGCACGATTTTTAGGTCGCTGGAGTGCATTGTGGAATCCTATCAGTCGCAATAGGGAGCGATCGTCTTTGCGCAGGAAAACGTCGCCACCGAGCGTCCGTTTATCGGCGCTGCCGAGATGGTGGGCCGGACGGGGATCCGAGGTAATTGATCACCCCAGTGATACCGACGATTCGACCGAATCGACGCCCACGAACAGCGGCATAGGAATTCCGGTTTGCATTTTGCTAACGCCCTGATTCGTACCCAAATTCCAAGTTTATCCCCAAATTTTACCCACATTTCCCCCAGCTTGTTGCGCTAGTCCCACACAGGGAGTCCACACTATCTTGTGGTATAAATACGCCTTGACCACATTTTATTGTGGTGATATACAATCGTTTACAACCAATACATAAATATTTCGGCAATTCCTGTAACAGGCTTGTAACGAAATAAACAACACGGCATCGAGGAGGGAGAATGGAGCTGGAGAATTCCACCGTTATAGGTAGCAATACCGGTTTGGAGACGCCGATTGCGCCATCACGGACGCCCGCGGCTGCCGAGATCGCGGCGACGAGGCCAGGCGAATACGGAGTGATACGGAGGAATGGCAAGGTCACGGTTTTTGACTCGGAAAAGATCAAAGTAGCCCTCACCAAGGCATTTTTAGCAGTCGAGGGCGGTAACGCCGCGGCGTCGACCCGGATCCACGAAACTGTCGACCGCATCACAAATTCGGTAGTTCAGGTCATCACCCGCAGAATGCCCACCGGAGGGTCTATCCACATCGAAGACATTCAGGACCTAGTAGAACTGGGACTGATGCGCGGTGAGGAACACAAGGTAGCTCGCTCCTACGTGCTCTACCGCGAGGACCGCGCACGCGAACGCTCGGCGAAAGCAGGCGCCACCGGCCCAAGCGCTGGACTGGCCGGACTAAAGGTAACCCGTTCCGACGGTAGCAAAATCGCCTTAGACGAAAACCGCATGGAGCGATTGGTTAGCGAAGCATGTCGTGACATTCCAGAAATGGATCCGTACGCGCTGATCGAGGAAACGAAACGCTCCCTGTTTGACGGTGTTGCGGAGGTGGACGTCTCTAAAGCCTTGATCATGAGCGCGCGGACGTTTATCGAACGCGAACCAGATTACACCTATGTCGCAGCACGCCTGTTGCTCGACACCTTACGTCACGAAGCGCTTACGTTTGTCACCAAGCATGAGCAACATGCTACGCAAGGCGAAATGAGTGAGCAGTATCCACAATATTTCGAGGCCTACATAAAAACGGCAACTGAACTCGAATTAATGGATCCGCGGCTAGGCAGTTTCGATCTCCAACGTTTGGGTCAAGCGATTAAGCCCGAGCGCGATTTTAGTTTTACCTATCTCGGCCTCCAAACACTCTACGACCGGTACTTCTTACAACATCAAGGTACGCGCTTCGAACTCCCGCAGGCATTTTTTATGCGGGTTGCGATGGGACTCGCAATCAACGAAATAGACCCGGAAGAATGGGCGATAAAATTCTACGACTTGCTCTCGTCGTTCGACTTCATGAGTAGTACGCCGACCTTGTTTAATTCTGGGACATTGCGTCCACAACTATCGTCTTGTTATCTAACATCTGTGCCCGACGATCTCGACGGCATATTTAGTGCGATGAAAGATAATGCGCTGCTGTCAAAGTTTGCTGGAGGCCTGGGCAACGACTGGACCCCAGTACGCGGAATGGGCGCGCACATTAAAGGTACAAATGGTAAATCGCAGGGCGTGGTGCCATTTCTAAAAGTCGCGAACGACACAGCGGTTGCGGTAAATCAGGGTGGCAAACGCAAAGGTGCGATGTGCGCGTATTTAGAATCGTGGCATATGGACTCGGAAGAATTTTTCGAGCTACGCAAAAACACCGGCGACGATCGGCGCCGCACGCACGACATGAATACCGCCAACTGGATCCCCGATTTATTCATGAAACGCGTTTGCGAAGACCAACCGTGGACATTATTTTCGCCGGACGACGTACCCGACCTACATGACCTCGTCGGCCAGGAATTCGAACGAAAATACGTCGACTACGAAGAAAAAGCAGCCCGTGGTGAAATCAAGAATACCAAGACCATACAAGCGGTCGACCACTGGCGGAAAATGCTCGGTATGCTCTATGAAACGGGGCACCCGTGGGTCACTTTTAAAGATCCATGCAACCTTCGGTCGCCGCAACAACATGCCGGTATGGTCCACAGCTCAAACCTGTGCACTGAAATTACGCTCAACACCTCCCCGGGTCATGAAATCGCAGTCTGTAATCTTGGTTCTATAAATCTCGTTCAACATGTCACCGAAGATGGCATCGACATGGAAAAACTCGATCGTACGATCGAAATTGCCATGCGCATGCTCGATAACGTTATCGACTACAACTACTACAGCGTGTCGACCGCGCGGGCATCCAATTTGCGTCATCGTCCGGTTGGTATGGGCATCATGGGATTCCAAGACAGCCTTTACAAATTAAACATCCCCTACGGATCCAACGAAGCGGTGGAATTCGCAGACCGATCGATGGAAGCGGTCAGCTACTTTGCGATTCAAGCGTCATGCGGCCTTGCAGCGGAGCGTGGGACCTACGCGAGTTTCGAGGGCTCCCTGTGGAGCCAAGGGATCCTCCCGATAGATTCCATCTCACTGCTAGAACAAGGACGCGGCGGTTACTTGGATATGGACCGTTCGGCAACACTCGATTGGGATTCACTACGCGAGCGCGTCGTCACCGTAGGCATGCGTAACTCCAACTGTATGGCTATAGCACCGACGGCGACGATCTCGAATATTTGCGGGGTCAGTCAATCGATCGAACCGACCTATCAAAACTTATTCGTTAAGTCGAACCTGTCCGGGGATTTTACGGTTATCAATATGGCCCTGGTCGAGAAACTAAAAAAACTCGGCTTGTGGGACGAAGTGATGGTAAACGATCTGAAATACTACGATGGCAGTATCGCGAACATCGATCGCGTCTCGGACGAAATTAAGCAGCTCTTCGCGACCGCGTTCGAGGTCGATCCGAGGTGGTTGGTGGAAGCCGGTTCGAGACGCCAGAAGTGGATCGATCAAGCTCAGTCGCTGAACTTATATTTGTCAGAGCCAAACGGAACCAAGCTGGACAATCTCTACAAGCTAGCGTGGGTACGCGGGCTAAAAACCACTTATTACCTACGTACGCTCGGCGCAACGCATGTAGAAAAAAGCACACTCGCCGACGGTAAATTAAACGCAGTCCAAGGAATTAGCGGTACGGACATCGAGCCCGCCGTGTGCTCGATACTAGACCCTGACTGCGAAGCCTGCCAGTGAGACAAATGCATAACGAAATCGCAACGAGGAATTCTAAATGCTGAATTGGGAAGATCCGGTCAAGCAGTTTAAATCGTCTGGCGTGCAGCAACGCGCTACCGCAATGCTCGCAACAGAGGCGCTGGCCGCGGTTGAGCGGGTAGAAGCACGAGTACAAAGTTCGGAGCCGCGACTAGTGAACGCCGTTCCTAGCGCCACTAACGAAGAGACGGTACCCGAAGATGCAATTGGTGTAACCGGCTTAGAACAGGTGGAATTTGGTGCTAAACGGCTTGCCGTCGACGACAAACAAATGATCAATTGCCGGGCTGATGTAAACCAGCTAGTACCGTTTAAATACAAATGGGCGTGGCAAAAGTATCTAGATGGGTGTGCCAATCACTGGATGCCGCAAGAAATTAACATGAACGCCGACATCCAACTGTGGAAAAGCACCGATGGATTAACCGAAGACGAAAGAACGATCATCAAACGCAATCTCGGATTTTTCTCGACCGCGGACTCGCTCGTCGCTAATAATTTGGTGCTTGCGGTATATCGGCATATTACCAATCCGGAATGCCGCCAATATTTGCTCCGCCAAGCCTTCGAAGAGGCCCTACATACACACGCCTACCAGTATTGCGTTGAAAGCCTTGGACTCGACGAGGCCGAAGTCTTCAATATGTACCGAGAGCTCCCGGTAGTTCATAAAAAAGCACAGTGGGCGATGCGCTTTACCGACAGCCTTGGCGACCCCGATTTTCACACAGGGACCAATGCCGCAAATCAACGCTTGCTTCGGGACCTCATCGCCTTCTATGTCGTGTTTGAAGGGATTTTCTTCTACGTTGGCTTCGTCCAAATCCTGTCGATGGGGCGCCGTAACAAAATGTCCGGTGTCGCCGAGCAGTTTCAATACATTTTACGCGACGAGTCGATGCATATGAATTTTGGCATCGATGTGATTAATCAAATCAAATTAGAAAATCCGGACGTTTGGACCGACGCGTTTCAGGCCGAAATGAGTCAATTGATAAAAGAGGCCGTGGATCTCGAGATCGAGTATGCACACGACACGATGCCGCGTGGCGTCTTAGGACTTAACGCCGCGATGTTTGAAGAGTACCTACATTTTATTGCGAATCGACGCTGTTCGCAGATCGGGCTACCCGAGCAGGTGCCCGGGGCAACAAATCCGTTTCCGTGGATGAGCGAAGTTATCGATTTAAAAAAGGAAAAGAACTTCTTCGAGACACGAGTAACGGAATATCAGACTGGCGGCGCGCTTAGCTGGGACTAATTGGGCATTAGACCAGACCTCCTCGCATGGAGCTAAGACGCGCTGCATTGGCCGGTGCCTGGCCTCGCCAGGCACCGCCTTTTTTAACCTGAATTGCTAAATCGGCATTTTTATTTTCTCAACCGCTTCCAGCGTCCTCGTCACTGTTAGGCGAAACCCTCCAAGTCAAATTTCGCCAATATATTGCGCCCGTGGTGGGTACCCTGCAACTACACTGGCCAACGCGTCCGCATAGGCGCTTTCCAACCACCAACTGGGCCTATTGATCGCCACCCGCAACATCGGGAAATACGCATCAATAAAATTGCTCGCCGCGAGGCTGGATAGATCCGCTGTCAAACTGCGCGGCGTCGTCGACTTCACCAAGATTAGGCGCGAATCATGGAGCTCACCGCACAACCACAGGCTCAAGCTATCGGATGTTACGCGCCAATCTTTCGGTAATGACGCGCCATCGAGGTAGGGGTCACACGGATCCCAAATACACACACCACTCCTTGCCAGATCTGCTTGAATTGCCGGCACACACCTTAAACATACCGTGCACCACGGTTTAATTCGCGCAGCCAAGGCAAGCCCAAACTGTCGCATACCCTGCAACGCCATGTGGTGGGCAACAGAATCGTCGATTTTCAAATCACCTTGTGCGCTACGAACTACGTCAGCGAATACACCACCACCGGGAACAATAACTACTCGGTTTTGCTCGCCGATTTCAGAAATCGCTGCTAGCCACCCATCAAGATCAGGCGAGCCGATGAGACTGCCGCCGAGCTTAATGACCCAATTGCTGTGCTTCGGCATGAAGAAAAACGTCCAGCATCGCCGCGGCCTTATCAAGACTTTCACGATACTCTGCATTAAGTTCAGAATCGGCAACAATCCCGCCACCAGCCCAGCAGTACATTCTACCGGCATAGTGCACCAGCGTTCGGATCGCAATATTCGTATCCATTTTCCCGTCACACGACAGGTACCCGATAGAACCGCAATAAACCGTTCGCCGAAACGGCTCCAATTCTTCGATGATCTCCATCGCCCTAAGTTTTGGCGCGCCGGTTATCGACCCACCGGGGAAGCAGCCGCGTAGCAGATCCGTCGAATCCGCACCCTCGGCGAGTCGGCCGCGGATGGTGCTAACTAAGTGATGAACAGTCGCAAAACTCTCAACGGCAAAAAGCTCCGGTACCTCTACACTGCCCACCGCGCATGTTTTACCAAGGTCGTTTCGCAATAGATCAACTATCATCAGGTTTTCAGCACGATCCTTTTCGCTTTCGGCAAGTTCAGCTGCTAGCGCGCGGTCTTCAAGTGGGTCGTGTGCGCGCCGCCGTGTTCCTTTTATTGGTTTTGATTCAACCACCCGATCGTGAACCTGAAGAAAACGCTCCGGCGATGAACACAGTATCGAACATTCTGGGATCGTGAAGTAGCTAGAATAAGGCGCTGGATTTAAATTTCGCAATCGCAGATACGCATCCCAGGAGTCACCCGAGACACTCGCCGAGAAACGTTGAGCGAGATTTACTTGGTAGCAATCGCCATCGACGATGTATTGTTTGATCCGTGCGAACGCAGCGGCATATTCGGAAAATGAGATCTCCGGTGTGACCTCGGACGTAGCCTGAAACGAGGTACCGTACGCTGCGGGCGTTAACGGCGCCGGCGCCGTTAATAGTTTCTCCCAGTGATCAAGATCTTGTTCGCAATCGGGCGCCGCTACTAGCCATGCGCGCTTCGCCTGATGATCAATGACAGCCGCCCAATCGTAGATCCCAACTGCCATATCTGGAATATCAATGTCGCGCGCTGCGCGCGCGGGAAGACTTTCGATCCGACGGCCGAGATCGTAACTGAAATAACCGATCGCTCCGCCGATAAACGGCAGTTCGTGCGTTGGGCTGCAGCACTCTCCAAGCGCCTGTTTTATCAGGATGAATGGATCAGCCGAACTCTGTTCGACAGAATCGCCATTGAGAATTTCAGTAACGTTCCCACGAGTTGTCAACGTCATTCGCGGATCGGCCGAGATAATATCGTAACGTCCACCATGCGCACGGTCAGTACAGCTGTCCAAAAAGATAAACCAAGGCAGACGAGCTTCCTCCGATAGACGCTCGGCACATTCGGCAATGTAGTCAATCGCTATGATGCGTTGTGCTTTACTCATCCACTCCCCCGTGCCAATTTGGCCACTGCCGCGGCGGGCGCACAGGTCATAACCGATTGCGTCAATTCAGCATCGACATCGAACATGCTCGACATATCTACACACCGCAAGCCATTGAACTGGGCGAGTTTGTGGACCATGAATGCGCCCACGCCAGCCGCGACGATGATCTCGCACGACCCCGCGTGGCGCCCTCGCACCGCGAGCAATGCGCGCTGTAACAAATCGAACTGGCAATAAGCAAAATATTGCGAAACGTGATGGACCGCATCGAGGTCATCGCCCAAATCTCGACCGAGCATCCGGCAAACGCGTCGCGCACTCGCAATCATCGACTTGGGCGCGCCATCGGCGGTATCGTGCGCGTCCGCGTGCTCAGGCAACTCGCCTAAGACGCGGTAGATATCGGCCATATTCGCAAAATGTTCGGCTGCGACCCGCTGCCACGAACCGGCATAGGGAGCTTGCTTACACATCGCCATCAGAGAGGTTCGGACAACCCCACTATAGACCAATTCGTCGTGGCTCAGCCTGCTTGCATCGTCGGTGCCGATTGCACGGAGCTCACCCCCAACTATCGGAATGATATCGGTCGTCGTGCTGCCAACGTCGATGAGCATCGCGTTGTCATAGCTCATGGCAACAGCCTCGGCCATTGCCCGCCAATTAGCAGAGCCGACGCACTCCGCACGCCATGAATGCCCCTCCCCTAGCGTGTACCAACCATCGTGTCCGGCATAGATCCGCGTTGCCGAGCCTAATAACTCGCCCACGACTTCCAGTATCTCGCGCACGCCGTCAGCGCGCGACTCGAAGTTGTCGCAAAGTTCGCCAGTCATCGTCACGGCATGAGTTGCATCCTGAAGTTGAGACCCCTCCAATGAGCTGCGCATTGATTGTCGTAGGTGATCGACCCCCCGCCATAAGGGGCACGCGATCTGGCGCGCATCTATGATGCGACCACCGACGTCCGTGCACACCACTTTAAGGTGCGCACCACCGATGTCCCATCCGCAAATTGCAAGTTCAACCATAAATACTCTGCGCAACAGAAATACTGATCCGATTGTCTAGGCGACACGTCCGCAAATCCACCGACGATCCGTAACGAAAGCGAATCGTCACAGGCATGCCGAGATTATAGGAATTCGCGGCCGAATAGCAGTTGGATTTGTCATTGAGCAAGCCTCGTCCTATGAGATAAGATTGCCCGACCCCTATGCACGTTATCCCCGTCCTTGATCTTATAGATGGTCTCGTCGTTCTCGCCAGCGGCGGTCAACGCGACAGCTACCGACCTATCGATACGCAGTTATGCCATGATCCATCACCGTCGAGCGTGATTACGTCGATGTTGAGGATCTTCCCGTTCAAGATATTCTATATCGCCGACCTTGACGCGATCGAAGGCAGGGGCTCTAACGCGGAATTGATAGCGTCACTGGCGAATGCCCAAACTAATATCGAGTTTTGGGTCGATGCCGGTTTTACAGACAGCGAAGACCTCGCCCCGTATACCGATAATTCAAACATCCGCTTAGTCATCGGTAGCGAGTCGCTAGACTCATTGGAAAGCTACGTAGCGCTATGTAAGGACCAGCGGCTTGACCGCCACATTCTTTCTCTCGATCGAAAAGACGGGGTTGAGCTCGGCTCAAGCGACATTATCAACCAGGCCCATTTATGGCCTGAAATTGTCATTTCAATGGACCTGACCCGAGTTGGCCAGGCAGTGGGACCGAATGTTAAACGGATTCGTGAACTTGACAATAAACGACAAGGTCTCAATGTTGTGGCTGCTGGCGGTATTCGCGACATCAACGATTTGTTGAGCTTGAAAGTCAGCGGTGTGAACTATGCGCTCGTCGCAACCGCGCTGCATAATGGCACTCTGAGCAACGCGGAACTCCAGCGTCTGGACTAAAAAAACGCCCCAATCGGGGCGTTTTGTTCAAGCTTGTCGCGAGGATCGCTAGCGCTTAGTTGTGCGCTGCAAACGGATGTGCGGCGGAAGCCTTCTGGGCTACGACGTCTGCTGCCTTAGGCTCACGTGCAACCGCGCGTTGGATCGATTCTTTTACCGCCTGATAGTTATAGTCCTGGATCTTGGCGTCATCTTCCGCCAACCAATGAATGAAAACCCCAACGCAAATAAAAATATCGTCGGCTTCGTTCGCCGGGATAGTCCCGTCTTCAACGCAGTCGGCAACCGCCATCGCGACGCCGCGTTGAGCTGGGCCAAACATTTGGACCGCCTGTTTCGAGCCTTTGATCGTGACCTTGTTAAACATCACGGTGCTTGGCTTGGCGGCCAGGTTAGGCGCGACGACAGCGAGCAAACTACTGAAACCGTCTTTATTGTTGGTCAGACAATTACAGAACGCCGCCTCCACACTGCTGCCGCGGGGTCCCATAATGAGATCAATGTGTGCAACCTCGTTGCCGTCACCGACCAGTGATTCACCAACAAGTACTCGATCAACAACCGCCATGGTTTTTTCTCCTTCTACTGTCGTCGTTTGATTCGATTGTGTTCCGAAAAGTGCCTTGAATATCGACATTGTTGTCTTGACCTTTCGAACCTGAATGATTTGGCTACGGGATCGTTCCCGCCTAACACGGTGGGCCGATACTGAGTAGACCTTGCGTAGTCCGTTAGCGGTGCTGCAGCAGCAGGGCTAAAATCGTCGCCACCGTTAAATCCGCACTCGTCCCCGGGTTCATCCCCCTTTGTTTCAGTTCGCGATCAAACCTTGTAAGCTCATCCGCGATCGTCGCGGGATTCTCGCACGCTTTGAAATCGCTTTCCAGCGCCCGCGCGGCGATCTGAACTTCACGTGCTTGCCCTTCTCCATGCTTGCGAACAACGTGCGAATCTAGATGGCGGCTTAACATTGCGAGATAAACACCAACTGAGGCCCAGATTATTGAGTGCCATCGCTCACGATATTCCCGCAGCAACGGTAACCCGACGCCAAACACATCCTCGTAGTCACTGACGTATTGATAGGCGATCCGATCCTTTCGAGCAGCAAGCCGCATAACATCCTTTAATGCCATTGTAGGTTCCTGCGCCACATCCTGCTCCGAAACGCGGCTTAAGCCGGCCGGAGCAGCATGTCGAATCGCGGCGAACACCTGAATTGAGTCGTTTATCGAGAGCTGGTCAAGCACAAGCGCCAAACGGCGGCGCAGGTCACCGTCACTGGTTGGCAATATAGCGGCGGCCGCGAGTGGCCCAGCTAATAAGGTGATACCGAGATTGGTATTACAGTTCGCGGTCGCAACACTGACCCGAGTCGCATCGAGTACGCACGCGCCAACACTTTTACCGGCTTGAACGAGCATTGGCGCCGCTGCAGCGGCGCTTAGCAGAAAATCGCGCGCGGTCATGCCATGGCCCGGTGAATCAATGCTAACGTTACCGGGCTTCATCGCAAGCACATCGAAACGACAAGCACAGCGGATGGCCTCATCCACTTCAATCGAATTCGATGTTCGCAAGGTCAACCGGTTTCGGCAAATGCCGGGCCGTCAGTCATTTTTGCGGTAAATGCGTCGACCAAGTGGCGAGTGATGCTGACCCCCGTTACGCGCTGAAGACCCTGCCATGCGGGAATACCGTTGACCTCGCCAACGGTCCAATTGCCACTCGCATCGTGCATGAGGTCAACCCCCGCGTAGTCGACATCGACCGCCGCCGCAGCCTTAGTCGCTAAGTCGAACAACTCGGCATCGTGATCGATTGATTCGCACACTGCACCTTGTGCGCGATTCGTTACCCAATGATTCGAGCGACGTAGCATGCCCGCAACCGCTTGACCAGCAACGATAAACACCCGCCAATCACGAAATCCGCCCGCTTCTGACTGAAGATATTCTTGTAGGTAGAAGACCCCCGAGGCCGGCACGTGGGCATCGAATTCGTCGACGCTCGAAATCTTTAGGACACCGTTTCCTTGCGACCCAAATAATGGCTTCATCACTAGTGCCGAACCACCGTCCAGTTCTCGCTTGGCGATATTTCGGGCATGATCGATTGCTTCGCAAACCCAGGTCCGCGGCGTCGGGATCCCGTGTTGGTGAAGTAAGAAACTGGTCAGGGCTTTGTCGACGGTACGCTCGATCGCGCGGCCATTGTTGAACACAGGTACACCAAGCATGGCCAAGGCGTGCAATATATCGAGACGTATGACAATTTCCTCGAGGCTGCCACCGGCGACACCGCGGACAAATGCGGCGTCCGGCAACTGATCAAACCCGGGAAGCACAATTTCTGGTTGAGCTCGCGCGAGGTCGAATGCACATCGCGATAAGCTGACAAACCGTGAGTCGATGCCGCGCGCACCCATTTCTTTGCGCAGGGCCTTGCCGTGCCAACCCGGTTCGTCCGAGAATATTACAACTTTGCTGGCGACCACTCCCATCCTGCTATGCGCTAGCAAACGAATCCTCAAGGAGATCTTCGCGTAATTCTCCGGCAAAAAACGTCCGACCACTGTTCATCGCGGTGACCGCGCAGTGCGCTGGTGAAAACAACATCGGGTCAATTTTATAGAAGTCATAACCCGATGCCTTGAATACCTTTGCGAACGGCTGACCAAAATCGCCTGAGGCGGAGCTTGGTAGTTTTGCGGCAAGCTGCTGAGCTGCTTTGTCGTCACAGTCGACAAATAGATGGACCTGACCGCCAAACAATATCGCGTCATTTGTGCGTCCCATCGCCGTTATAAAATCTGCGCTGGGCGGCGGGATCGGGGCGCTGCCGCCGCCGTCGACGATCTGCTCAAGGGGAAACTTCAGCTCATGCACTTTATGCATTGCGACTTCAAGCACCCGAGATACGATTTGTACACCCCCTGCTAGGCTAGTGGTTGGCGTTAGAATCAAAGTCAGCTGGCTTGGCTCAATGTTGCAGCGAGAGATTATCTTGGCGATCACTTCGGGTGGCGGATGGCGGTCAACCTCAAGCACCAGCGCGGTGTCACTTGCCGGCACCCGGTAGTGCAACTCATCGAATAAAGGTTCGCGGCTGCCAATTGCGCGAGCAGGCCCCGACCCGAGTGCGTGAAAGGCGCCCTTCCCTTCCCCATGACTTAGACTCCAGCCGGCATATTGCGAGGCAAGGCAGGCCGTGACCGGATCGCCACTGGTGACATTTACCTGCCATTTCCAACGCTTGAATGTCGCGCTTGAACTCAGCGTTACCCGGCCCAATCCGCCGAGGCAAATTTCACCGATATGACGTCCCGCTTCAATGCCTCCAGGGACAGAAATCCCCGCATCGACAATTTGTGCTCCACTGGGATCTGCGATCACTTTCACCCGGAATTTTTCGGGTTCGCTGCGCAATTGCTGCACTAGCGGCAGCGACAGGATAGTGACATCGGCGCGACTGTCATTCATTTTTATTTGATTCCTCGGGTAACTGGTGCGTCAAATTTGTCGATGCCGGCTTCGGTCGCAGCAATTTGAATGAATAAATAAACCGCGGCGCTAGACGTCACAAAATGGTGGATTCGTTCCGTAGCTGATTGCGCAATTCCTTCAATCGATCTTCGAGTAGCCGTCTCG
This sequence comes from Gammaproteobacteria bacterium, assembly GCA_021773835.1. Lineage (GTDB taxonomy): Bacteria > Pseudomonadota > Gammaproteobacteria > UBA11873. The sequence continues at coordinate 87,194 of JAJFJQ010000032.1, read as the reverse complement.
TATCCGTCACCGTTGCGCCAGCGGCCGATATTGAGCAGACCGGCATTCCGGGCAGTATGCGTGAGCCTGTTTGTGGACGGTCGCTTACATAGTCCGGCCAGTTTAGCGAATTTGTCACGGTGATGGGATGCTCGGCGTAACATACCGCCATCGCACGAACCTGTGCGTGTTCTGGCAATGGTCCATACGCAGGCGTATCGGCTTGCATGTGCGCTTCGAACACGTGGCCAGGTGATGCGAGCAAATCGAAAGTCGCTGGCGGCCGCGGGTTCAGTTCGATCAAATGAACGCGGGCGCCTCGGTCGACGATGACATCGACGCCGCACAGCCCGCGTAGTGCGAACTCGCTGCTCAATTTTTCCACTATTTCCGTCAATGGGGTGCGTAAGCTTGCCAGCCAATGCGGCGCAGCAATTGCCCCGCTAAAACGGTACGGCAAGCGTGGATGATATTGCAGATTTAGCGCTTCGCAGATGCCGAGAAACGAAACCGAACCCTTGGCCGCAACAAACGCGGCGGACAATTGCGTTCCGGCGACTGCGCGCTGAAAATATTCACGCTGACCGCTCACACGGCGCATCCCGATGCCGCGGACGCCTAGCCCCCCACAACTGCCGCGTTGCTTTAGCAGCCATTGACCACTTGTCGGTACCGCACCAGACGCGATCTTCGGAGCCCGGATCGCATTCGCTGCTAGTGCGTGACCAAACGCCCGCGGGTCGTTCACCCTGAAAAGCGTTGCCACGGAGCAGCCTTTGATGTCCCATCGCGGCGCCAGCGCCGCTAGTAAATGAGGTTGGGATTCCAGTCCGCTGCCCCATACGAGTGGCATTGCACCGTAGCGCGACCATATCGAGCGCAGTGCATCGGCCAATTTCGGGACGTCAAATTTGAGATCACTGCGTGGATTAAGTGCGATATTTGCACGACAAACTGTTTCAGTTTCGATATCACCGAAAAAATCGACTACCAACGGCTCGTAGCCACACGCACGTGCGGCCTCGGCAAGCTGGCGTCCAGAGCGAGCGACGATCAGGACATATTTCGGCATTCCAGAACGATCACACCACGCACAATGGCAGGGTTGAATCGAGGCATCTAAGACGCCAATGCATCCAGCGGAGACGGCCCAATGAGCGTGATTGTTTCAGGCATCTCAAACGCGCGCCACGGTGGCCGCGGTTGACTGCTCCGCGCGTACGATAGATGCCCCGGCGTTGTGCCCGTAATGCATCGAAAAACGCAGGCTAGCGTCGCCGTCGTAACGATGCGAAAACGCTTCGAGGATCTGGCGTGCTTGAGTCTCCCCTTCAACAAAGGCAAATCCAGTTGGTCCCCACGACGTTTGACCAATACCGGTGACATGGTGCGTGCGTTCGATCCAATGCACGGCGTCCGCCACCGCCGAACTCGTGAACTGCCCACCTTGGTAGGCACCGAAATGACTTCCGATGGCACGTTGGATGGTTGCGATATGGTCGCTAAATGATGCGAAGTCGCGTTCTATAAGTGCCGGAAACACACCCAGCAGTGTGCGCCGACACAGCGCCCCCGCGAGGTCTTCGTCCATTGGCTTGATGGATTCAAATGCATTTACTTCCGCCGCACCACTGAGACCCTGATGAGTCACGTCACGGATAAGAATCACACACCAGGATTTGGGGAATTCGAAACGGGCGAGCACCGGCGGCACCACCGTAGTGGATGCGTGCCCACCGTCAAACACAAAGCCGCCAGTCTCGAATACACCGATACCGATGCCCGAACGTTGACCGCGACCGGTGAGGGCGGCGAGCTCCGGCAGCTTGCCGTCCAGACCAAACATTTCGGCAAGCGCCGTGGCAACACCGAGCGCCAATTGCGTACCGGAGCCAAGCCCTGCATGTACGGGAATCGTACTTTTGACCGATAGCTGGAGCCGGCGTGGTAATCCAAAGCCCCGCAATATCCTGAGTGCGTAATCCTGCGCTCGTGCCGAGTCATCGCCTTCGATGTTGAAGCCGCTTGAGGTTTCTGCGGTTACCTGTGTCGAAAAGCCTTTCAGCGCGAGACCGAGGCTGCCAAATCTGCGGCCAAGGTTGCCATTTAGATCGACGAAGCCAAGGTGCAGTCGTGCACACGATTCAACAGCAATGCGCCGGGACGAGTCATTCATTACGCTAGCGAGGTCCTCATTTAATGCCCAATCGTCGCAAGGACGCTTGGGCTGTTTTTTGTCACCTTGCGATAGTGTAACCAATGATTGTCGCATAGGTAGTGTGCACTACTATCCGTTGTGCTAAGTTACCGACGTCTGTCGCGGTTGCCGGGAGCGCGCCAGGTTGACGTCACATTTTCTAATCAGAATGACTCACAACGGGTATTGTGTCGAAGCCACTTAATTCCGGATCCAACAGACCCAAGCACCTGCAGAACGTGGCTTGTCCGTTCTGCTCGCTCCTGTGCGACGACCTTTCACTCTCCGTTTCTAAGGGCAACATAGCCGTAACCGACAACGGCTGTCGCCAGGCAAAGCTAGGCTTCGAACGCGAAGCGACTGTCGAATTCCCGAGGATAAACGGTAAACGGGTCAGTCAAACCGCGGCTATCGCCGCGGCGGCCAAACTATTGCGCCGTGCGCAACGGCCCTTTATCAGCGGACTTGGCACGGACGTCGAAGGGATCCGTGAGGCCGTTCACCTAGCAGAAAAATCAAAAGCCATTGTCGACCACGGGAACTCAGCAGGTTTCGACGGTGGTATGCGCGTCATGCAATCCAAAGGTTGGTATATGACCACCTTAGCCGAGCTACGTAACCGATCAGACCTCGTCGTCATTGTCGGCGCAGATCTCGTCAACCACTACGAAAATTTTGTGCGGCGCTTTCTTGCGCCCAAACAAACACTACACTTGGCACAGTCCAAACCACGCCGCGCGTACTTTGTCGGCGATCAATCGGTCGCACCGAAATCGACGAAAGCCTGCATGATCGAAGGTATTAACTGCGACGTGACCCGCGTGTTCGAGTTCATGGCGGCGCTTCGAGCCAGTATCGCTGGCCGAGCGCTTAAGGCGCGTCGAGTTGCTCAGGCTTCGATGACCGAAATCGAAACACTAGGCCGTGCGATCAAAGAAGCAGACTATCCGGTTTTCGTCTGGGCCCCTGCACACCTTCATGGAACTCAGGCGGACCTCACGATCCAGTCGATCACCCGCATTATCGATGATTTAAACAAAACACAACGGGCCGCCGGTCTCGCACTTGGTGGCGACAACGGCGGCATGAGCGCAGCCAATGTCTGTGCCTGGCTCACCGGTTATCCGCTGCACGTCTCGTTTGCTGGAAAAACGATTGATTACGACCCCGTCCAGTATCGAACGAGTGCGCTACTTGAGCATGATGCGATTGATACATTGGTTTGGATAGATGCCATTGGAAACGCCGCACCACCTGCGACCAATCCTGGGATCAAGCGAATTATCATTGCACCAAACCAAGCTGAACAGAGTTCGAACGCAGATGTGTTCATTCCGGTCGGCGTTCCAGGGGTCGACCATGCGGGCGCGATGATCCGCACAGACTCAGTAGTAACGATTCGGCTCGACCAAGTTCGTTCCTCGTCGTCACCTAGTGTACGTAAGATAATCCATTCGATTGTCGGGCAGTTGTAAGTTGCGCAGTCAATGTCATAACTATTTCAAGGGCGGACGATGCTAACCCGATTGCGCGGCGCTAAGGTGTACGACCCGACCAACGGGGTTGACGGGAAGACCCAAGATATCTTCATCCGCGACGGTCGCATTGCCGAGCCGCCAACGAATATCCGAGCAGCGGATAAAACCATCGATGTTAGAGGTTGCGCCGCCATGGCCGGTGGGATCGATATCCACACCCATATCGGCGGCGGCAAAGTCAATATCGCGCGCATGCTACTGCCCGAAGACCACGACCGCGACCTCGTTGCACGGGGCCGCCATCCGCGCATGGGCTGCGGCCACGCCGCGCCGTCGACCTTAACCGCCGGCTACCGCTACGCCGAAATGGGTTACACCGCCTGCTTTGAACCGGCCATGCTGCCGGTCAACGCACGCCAGGCACATATGGAAATGGCCGATACGCCGATCGTCGACAAGGGCGCCTATGCCTTGCTCGGCAACGATGATTACCTTTTACGCATGCTGGCGCGAAAGGCCGATGAGGAGCAAGTGCGCGATTACATCGCTTGGACCTTAACTTCGGCGCAAGCGCTTGCTATCAAAGTCGTCAACCCTGGCGGCATCAACGCATTCAAGTTTAACCAGCGAAAACTTGACCTCGATGAGAAAAACGAAGCCTACCAAGTCACGCCACGTCAGATACTAAAAGCGCTAGCACAGGGAGTTCAGTCCTTAGGCCTCACGCATCCGCTACACATCCATGGTTGCAATCTCGGTGTGCCGGGAAATATGCATAGCACGCTCGATATGATCCGTGGTCTTGATGGGATTGCTGCACATCTCACGCATCTTCAATTCCATAGCTACGGCCTTGAAGGCGATCGAAATTTTTCGTCAGGCGCCGCGCCCATTGCGGAAATCATCAATGCCAATCCCAATATCTCCGTCGATGTCGGACAGGTGATGTTTGGACAAACTGTCACCGAATCAGGTGACAGCATGCAGCAATACGCCGGCCATATATTCGCTGATCCGAAAAAATGGGTCGGTATGGACATCGAATGCGATGCCGGCTGCGGCGTGGTGCCATTTCGCTATAAAGACAAAAACTTCGTCAACGCGTTGCAATGGGCAATCGGCCTTGAATTATTTCTGCTGGTCGATGACCCATGGCGGATATTTTTGACTACCGACCATCCAAACGGCGCGCCTTTCACGAGCTACCCACACTTGATCCGGTTGTTGGCCGACCGAAGCTTTCGTAACGACATGCTCGCGACGATCAACAGCGATGCGGCTAACGCGAGCCACCTCGCGGCGCTAAAGCGTGAATATAGCTTGTACGAAATCGCGATCATCACCCGCGCTGCTCCAGCAAAATCGCTTGGACTGAGAAACAAGGGACATCTCGCCCCTGGAGCAGACGCCGATATCGCCGTCTATCGTGTGCATCCCAACTACGAGCGCATGTTCTCAAATGCGGAGTATGTTTTTAAAGGCGGTAGGCTGGTCGTACAAAAAGGTAAGGTGTGTGACGAACCAATTGGTACGACACATGTGGCCCGTGTGGATTTCAATCCCACGATTGAGGCCGAGATCGAGCAATATTTCGACCGTTACATGACCATGAAAAAAGACCGCATGATGGTTAGCGACGACGAAATCCGCGATCACGGCCGGGGCAAACTCAAGATCCACCGAGCACGACGCAGAGCATGAAGATTAACGGCGTGAGCATCGAGAATACTTTCGCTGAGGCCTTCCCGATGAAGGCCACGCGGATAATCATCACTGCAGCAAACGACACCTGGGCAGACCACGCCGGTCGGGCGATGACGGGATTCGCTACATCGGTGATCGCCTGCGGTTGTGAGGCGGGCATTGAGCGGGTGTTAAAGCCCAATGAGACGCCAGACGGTCGCCCGGGGATATCCGTGTTGATGTTTTCCATGAGCACTAAGGAATTGGGTAAGCAGATTCAAAATCGCGTCGGGCAATGTGTCCTCACCTGTCCGACAACGGCGTGTTATTCGGGTCTCGACGACGGTGATCCGATCGCACTCGGAAAAAATCTGCGCTACTTCGGAGACGGTTATCAGATCTCCAAGAAGCTTGGTAACACCCGCTTTTGGCGTGTACCGGTGATGGATGGTGAATTCGTGTGTGAGGAGGATGCGCGCGTAATCAAGGCCATTGGTGGCGGCAACTTCATCATTCTGGCAGAAACGCAAGAACAAGCATTGGCGGCGAGTGAACGCGCAATTACGGCGATGCGCCGCGTTCCAAACGTAATAATGCCCTTCCCGGGTGGGGTCGTGAGATCCGGGTCGAAGGTGGGATCTAAATATAAAGCCCTGCCTGCGTCGACCAATGATCTTTTCTGCCCAACGCTTAAAGGTTTGGTCGATTCCAAATTACGCAGCGATGTCGGCGCCGTACTCGAAATCGTAATCGATGGCTTGGATGCCGCATCGATCATCCGCGCGACCGCCGCCGGCGTGAGGGCCGCGTGTGTTGCTGGCCAAAAACGCGGCATCATTGGTATCAGCGCTGGTAACTACGGTGGCAATCTCGGTCCGTATCATTTCAAATTACGAGAGATTCTAAGATGACGGGCCTATCGCTACGCCTTGTTGAAGAACCCGCTTTTGACTTGGATCTGAGTACCGTTTCGCCTGCGGGCGTTGGCGGCAAATCGATTGACGCAGTCCGTCGTACGCGGCTTGCGCAAGGAAAACGGCGGATTGCACTTGGCGATCTATTTGAGATCCACTCGATCCCGGATGATGTACTCGAGTTTCATGACGTCACCAAAAAGTTACATCGAATTGGGTCCGGCATGGATCATGGACGGATCCGAATTAAAGGCACCGCGGGACACGAGATCGGCGCGCGCATGAGCGGCGGTGAGATTCAGGTTCTCGGCAACTGCGGTGATTATCTGGGCAGCGGTATGCGCGGGGGCACTATAGAGGTGAGTGGCAATAGCGGTGACTTTACTGGCGGCGCGTTACCCCACGCGGCCCTAGGTATGCGGGATGGTGTTATCTGCATCGGAAAATCGGTTGGCATGCGGGCCGGCGAGCGGATGCGTCGCGGCTTACTCATAGTCAACGGCGATGCAGATAGTTACTGCGGCAGTAACATGATAGCCGGGACCATCGTCTTAACCGGGCACGCTGCACCGGGGATCGGCGTTGGGATGCGACGGGGGACAATAATGCTCAAGCATGAACCGACTAAGATGCTGGCAACGTTTAACGAGTGCGGCACGTTCCCCTTGGCGTTTTCCGCGCTGTTGTTGGATCACATTCGCAACATCAACCGTAAAGCGTACACGAGGCTACGATCGGTGCAGGCATTTCGCCGGATCGCCGGCGATATCGCCTGTAATGGGCAAGGCGAGCTTTTGGTTGCCGCTCAATAGGATTGGATCGAGACTATGGCCGACATTAATAGACGAGCCAAGGGACAGCAGCGCGGCAGAGCACTTGATGAGCAGGCGCAAGCGGAAGTCCGATCGATCTTGGGCACTGATCCGCTACGCCGCGATCTGTTGATCGAATACCTACATCTGATACAGGACCGCTTCGCTTGTATCAGCGACGCGCATTGCGTGGCACTCGCTGATGCATTGGCGATATCGACCACCGAGGTATTTGAAGTGGCGACGTTTTATCACCATTTCGATGTAGTCAAAGATGGCAAGCCGCGCCCGCCAACGATAACTGTCAGGGTGTGTGACTCAATAACTTGCGCACTTTTCGGCGCATCCGATCTGGTTGAGTCGATGAGGTCAGCGCTGGGCCCGGATATCCGTGTTCAGCCAGTACCGTGTGTTGGCCGTTGCGCCGGTGCACCGGTTGCCGTAGTTGGCCAAAACCCAATCGAGCGTGCCTCCGTCGAATTGGTTAAGAACGCGATAAAACAGCAGGCGCTACACGCACCACCGACACACCACCTCGACTACGAAGCGTACTGTGCCGACGGCGGCTACGCACTACTCGGCGAATGTCATCGCCAGGAGCGGGAGCCTGTCGATGTTATTGAGGCGCTGAAAGACTCGAATCTGCGCGGGCTCGGTGGCGCCGGTTTTCCGGCTGGTGCGAAGTGGTCGATCCTGCGTGAACAAGCCGGACCGCGCTTGATTGCGGTCAATATTGACGAAGGCGAACCCGGCACTTTTAAAGACCGGGTGTATCTCGAACGAGACCCTCACCGATTTATTGAAGGAATGCTGGTCGCCGCGTGGGCAATTGCGGCCGATGCGTGTTACATCTACATTCGTGACGAATATACCGCCTGCCGAGTTGCGCTGCTGAAAGAAATCGAAGCACTGCAGCAAGATCCGCCGTGCAAACTGCCGTTGATCGAACTCCGACGCGGCGCCGGCGCTTATATCTGCGGCGAAGAATCTGCAATGATCGAATCGATCGAAGGGAAACGCGGTTTACCGCGATTGCGTCCACCCTATGTCGCACAAGTTGGGCTATTCGGCCGTCCGACTTTAGAACACAACATGGAAACGCTCTACTGGGTCCGCGATATCGTTCAAAAAGGTGCAACGTGGTTTAGCTCATTTGGACGCCGCGAACGTTCCGGGCTCCGTTCGTTTTCGGTCAGCGGTAGAGTTAACAAGCCCGGCGTCCACCTTGCCCCGGCGGGGATATCGGTACGCGAATTGATCGAAGAATATTGTGGCGGCATGCTCGACGGCCACGAATTTTACGCCTACTTCCCAGGCGGCGCCTCCGGTGGCATGTTACCGGCGTCGCTCGGCGACGAACCATTAGATTTCGACACCCTACAGCCATACGGATGTTTTATCGGCTCGGCCGCCGTTATCATCCTGTCTAAGCACGACGGCGCGCGGGACGCAGCGCTCAATGCAATGCGGTTTTTTGAGCATGAGTCCTGCGGGCAATGCACGCCGTGCCGAGTTGGTACCGCGAAGGCGGTGACATTGATGCAACTCGAGCAATGGGATACGAGTCTCCTCGAGGAACTCGCACGTGCAATGGAAGACGCCTCAATTTGCGGACTGGGCCAGGCCGCGCCGAACCCCTTGCGCTCAGCGGTCAAATATTTTCCGCAGGAATTCGAATAGCACATGATAAACGACGACACCCCTACGGTCTCCTTTACCCTGGACGACGCCACGCTAGAGGCGTTGCCCGGCGAGACCATTTTACAGGCCGCTAAACGCATCGGCATCGATATTCCCCATCTGTGCTACAAGGATGGTTACCGAGGAGATGGAAATTGCAGGGCGTGCGTCGTCGAAATCAACGGCGAGCGCACCTTGGCGCCTGCCTGTATGCGCTTACCGGAGTCCGGTATGGAGGTCGCTTCATGTAACGAGCGCGCGCGGCATTCCCAGCGCATGGTGCTCGAACTGTTGAAGTCGGATATGCCGACAGCCGGAAAGTCACCGTATACACCTGCATCCGAGCTTGATATTTGGTCGGAATTTCTCGGCCTTAGTTCCTCCCGCTTCAAATCACGGAAACAACCAAATCAAGACCTTTCAAATCCGGCCATTGCGGTGAACTTGGATGCCTGCATTCAATGTACTCGGTGCGTTCGCGCCTGCCGCGAAGAGCAGGTTAACGACGTTATCGGCTACGCCTACCGCGGATCAAAATCAGCCATCGTATTTGATCTCGACGATCCGATGGGATTGAGCACCTGTGTCAGCTGCGGCGAATGCGCCCAGGCGTGCCCAACCGGTGCCTTGATGCCGGCTAAAGGAAGCGGCAATACCGTCGCCGATCGAGTCGTTGAATCGGCATGCCCGTACTGTGGCGTAGGCTGCCTGCTCAACTATCACGTAAAAGACGATCGGATCCAGTTTGTGGAAGGCCGCGACGGCCCCTCTAATCAGAGCCGACTTTGCGTCAAAGGGCGCTATGGTTTCGACTACGTACATAATCCAGAGCGACTAACTACGCCCCTCATTCGTCGTGAGGGCGTCGCGAAAACGACGACACTGCTGCAGCACACGGATATCAGCCTGACCTTCCGGGAAGCTTCGTGGGAAGAAGCGCTAGACTTCGCCGCAGGTGGTCTTGCGAAAATCCGCGACGGCCACGGCGCGAACGCGTTGGCCGGGTTTGGCTCCGCAAAAGGCTCCAACGAAGAAGCCTACTTGTTTCAAAAGCTGGTCCGTGTCGGCTTTGGTACTAACAACGTCGACCATTGTACGCGGCTATGTCATGCGTCCTCGGTGGCGGCAATGCTTGAAACGATTGGATCAGGATCGGTATCGAATCAAGTCGCCGACGTTACACAAGCGGAAGTTATTTTAATTATTGGAGCAAAACCAACGGTCAATCACCCAGTCGCTGCGACATTCATGAAAAATGCGGCTAAGAATGGCAAGACACTGATCTTGCTCGACCCTTATCGCTCGGAACTCGCTCGCCACGCGGATTATTTTTTGCAATTTCAATCAGACACCGACGTTCCCCTACTCAATGCCATGATGCACGTTATCATCGAAGAGGGATTGCACAATGTCGGTTACATTGAACGGTATACCGAAGGGTTCGAGGGACTTCGCGAATGCGTGAAAGAATATAGTCCAGAGAAGGTTGCACCTATTTGCGGGATCACGGCGGACGTCATCCGTGAAGTCGCTAGGGTGTACGCAAGCTCCAAGGGGTCGATGATCTTCTGGGGAATGGGGATCTCACAGCACATCCACGGTACCGACAACGCACGCTGTCTGATAGCGCTCGCGCTGCTTACCGGACAAATCGGAAGGCCCGGTAGCGGCCTCCACCCGCTCAGGGGTCAGAATAACGTCCAAGGGGCTTCTGACGTTGGTCTCATCCCGATGGTGTTTCCCGATTATCAACCGGTTAACGATGCCCCCGCCAATCAACGCTTCGAGAACCTGTGGGGCGCAAAACTCGACACCGAGCCGGGACTTACGGTGGTCGAGATTATGCAGGCTGTACACACGGGAAAACTGCACGGAATGTATATCATGGGCGAGAATCCGGCGATGTCCGATCCCAATCTAAACCATGCTCGCGCAGCCCTCGCCAAACTCGAGCATCTTGTAGTTCAGGATATATTCCTCACCGAAACCGCGGGCTTCGCCGATGTCGTTTTACCGGCGTCTGCGTTTCCGGAGAAAACCGGGACCTTCACCAATACGGATCGGCGCGTTCAACTCGGGCGCCAGGCGATCCCGTGTCCCGGAGACGCTCGACACGATATTTGGATCATCTCGGAGATGGCGAAGCGCCTTGGGATCGACTGGGACTACCCCGAGGTCAGTGATGTGTTCGAAGAGATGCGCAAGGCCATGCCGAGTATTGCCGGCATCACCTGGGAGCGCCTAGAGCGAGAGCACTCTGTAACCTACCCGTGCACAGAGGTAGGTGCACCCGGCGATCCAATATTATTTACGGACGGGTTTCCAACCCCTAGCGGTCGTGGCAAATTTGTACCTGCACACTATACGCATGCGGCGGAATTACCGGACGATGACTACGGATTCATCTTGATTACCGGGCGCCAACTCGAGCATTGGCATACCGGCAGCATGACGCGCAACGCCATCGTGTTAGACGCGATAGAGCCCGAACCGGTTGTGTCGATACATCCAATGGATATGCAAGAAAACGGTATTGAAATCGAGGGATTTGTAAAAGTCGAATCGAGACGCGGCGAAATTGTTGCACGAGTGCGCCCGGATACTGGACTTCAACGCGGCTCCGTATTTATGGCGTTCTGCTATGTTGAGGCCGCCGTAAATCTGCTAACCGTCGAGGACCTGGACCCGGATGGTAAGATCCCCGAGTTCAAATTTTGTGCAGTTAAGATTGCATCAAGCTCGGAGACGATTTCCTGAGTATTTACTTAGACGCTGAGGCCAAATGAACCCGCAGTATGCTGCGTAATAGACGATTTTGGATCGACGTTTGTAGATTAATCTTTCTGTTCCGCTGGGTCCCCCGCAATTTTACTAAATGAATATTCTTGGTATCTCGGGCTATTACCACGATAGTGCGGCTGCCGAAGTTGATCTACTCGCGCTTGATTTCATCGTTTTTTACGACAAACCCCTTATAAAATTTGAGCGCCTGCTAGAGACCTATCTCGCATATGCGCCGGATGGTTTCCGCCCATTCGTAGCAGCTATGTCGGTGTGCTTAAAGGAAAAGATATTTCTCAAAGATCTATTGAAAAAGAATTGGTCGCGCTCGGCAGTTGCACCACTAAGGAGCTGCCGCAGCTACTTTTCACTGAGCATTATCAGTCCCACGCCGCGTCGGCGTTTTACCCTAGCCCGTTCGGAAAAAAGCCGCTTCGAAAGAGCGTTTTGACCTTAATTCAGCTGTAATTGAATCCACAGATTCAAGCGACTATAGGGCTTTAATTTCAATCAGCTGCAAATGCTCCTTGATCAACGGGAAGACATCAGTCGGTTCTCCGGAAATTACCGTCCCAATACTGTACACATAGCCCGGCAAAGCCTCCGCGACAATGATCGTATAGGTCTTGTCGGCAAACCTTTTGAATAACTTACGCTTAGGATCGTTAACGTAGGGGGCAAACTGAATTTTTTTTGCCGCGTAGTCCTCGCCTTCAAAGGTGATGACAACATCCTCCACTGATGCCGTTTCTGCGAGTGCAAATTTAATTCTGCGCTGAAAATACCGCCATCGCTCTTTGGATTTACCTTCTGGGTCGGTTAACCGGTTCATTTCGTATACGTCGCCCTGCAGATAGATCTTCAGCACCGGATTAACATTCGTGCTGGCGACCGGATCGATGTCAAAAGCCCTATCACCGGTAAGGAACTCCAACTGTGCGGACTTCATTCCGTCGTCGTGCACGGCGTCAACGATAAACCGCACGGAATCCGAAAACCCGTCACCGAAGGTCCCGGTTCGTTCAAAGCGGTAGCGAATTTCCATAGGATGATCGATGGACCGCAGCTGATCGGTCATCCACACTAAGGTCTCGGCGTCGGATAACTGCACCACTTCTTCGGCGGGCTCGGCTACCGTCTGGAAGGAGACGACGAGCAAGCAAACAATTGAAGCCAGCAATCGCACGAAATTAGCCGCCACTATCACCGGCCACTGGCGCTAATTGCAATCTCGGGACCCCATATTCGTCAAGAATAGCGTCGATCTCTGGTTGACTAGTCGAAATTAAACCGTTGATTTGATCTAACCATTGCGGCTCACCATGACGTACGGCCATCGATATGCGGAAATCGAATTTGATCCGCAGTTCATTTCGCATCGGAAAAACGATGAGTTCATGGTCCGCCAATCGATTTCTGTAATAACCTGCGATCGGCCCCCAGACCATCGTTAGGTTTATTCTGTCCTGAACGAGATCTTCTTCAATGATCTTACCTGGATTACGCTCAACATCACCCGACATTATCTGATAGGGCTTCCCATATTCCATCAAGCCCCGATGGTAAAACCATTCCGGTGCCGGCCCTTTATCCCAAATGCCGATGCGAAGCTGGTTCTTCTTCTCCGGGGCCAATTCTTTCAGACTATCCTGGGACTCAATGTAGTCTAGTCCGCGCCCTTTTACGTAAACCATTGACCACGCGGAGCGAAGATAGGCGCTTGTAGTCGCGGCGAGTTCCAAATTTTCAATCACCCCCATCACGATATCGCATTTATAACGTCCGTCTGGGGTATTGTTGTTGCGTAAGGTGTTGCGGATAAATCCAATGCGCTGTGGAAACCATTCGTACTCGAGTGGCAATCCCAGCTTCATTGCAAATAACTCGGCGAGCTTGTTCTCATAGCCCTCGCCGTTTTTGTTTGACATGGGTAAATTAGATGGCGGTGCGCACACCTTGAATACATCGCGTGCTTGGGGAGTCGCATTCGCCGACGTGAGAAAAAGCAATGTCATAGCGAGCCCGATAAGGTATCGCGGCGACGACAATTTCATGGTGCTCCAAGCGGAAGGCACGGCGACCCGGCTCCTCAAAATGCTTCGATAACGAACTAGCAATGTACTGCGGCAGTGACCCTGACGGAGTCTTGGATTGGTGCCAATCATGGCCGCTATGGTCGACACTCTATATGATATTTGCGCTAGCCCCCAGCCCGTTTTTCAAGGGCTTGCTTCATTTTTCTTATGGTGCGCTTGACCATATTTCGGCCGATTTTAACATCTGGCAAAGACTGTTCAATTTCGGCGAGATTCGCCGGCTCCGCATGCCCGACAACAATGGCTCCTATCATGCCCGCAGACATGTGCGGCGTACATTTGTAGATATACGCACCCTCTTTTTCGACCGTTATGGTGAACGCCTCTGCGCCCAACTTCGATTTCCACGGTTCCGCTCCTTCAGGAATCATCCCGTCGATCGATACCGTATCGTGTCCCAACATACCCACAAACGTAACCGTGTCACCTGGCTGCGCGAATAATACGAGCGGTGCCCATTGCGTGACGACCCCTTTAACCTTCAGCTGTTCCGCACCCGCGCCTTGCGCCGATATCAGCGTAACCAAAGCCATACCGTACAAGCAGAATCTTCCCAAGTGCATTTGTGGGTCTCCTAATTATTGAGCAATTGCTGTTGCGTGTTTTGTTCCATATCAGTTTGTCGTGAAAAATTGATACGGGACGCTAGATCTTGAACTTAGGGTCAACTACGGTAGGACATAGCCACTGAACTAAAGCTGAACAGCCCGGTGCCGCTTACGCGTCACCGGGCCTCGGAAAGGGGAATAAGCTTAGTTGGTCCGCTGGTTACGGCAGACTGAAGACACTCAGCACACCACCTAGTCGTGTATAACTCTCTAATCCTTTGTAGGCACCAACGGCACCGAGACCATCGGTGTCATTAATCAGACCAGCGGCCATACCGATCCCGGCCCAGCCACCGACCCCAGATAGGATCCCGATGTATTGTTTGCCACCATGGCCCCAACTATTAACGTTTCCAATTATCCCGGACGGGGTTTTGAACTTCCACAGTAGTTTACCGCTGTGTGCGTCTATCGCTTTTAAGTAACCGTCTAGCGTCCCATAGAAAACAACATCACCTGCGGTAGCCAGCGCGCCACTCCAAACTGAAAAACGCTCCTCGATCGACCACACGATCTTACCTTGATCGGCGTCCCAAGCAATAAAGTTGCCTAGGTTATTGTTATCGGCGTTATTCGCAAACTCTGGGCCCGGAGAAACCCGACCGGCCGGGAACATACTAAGTACGGCATTGACATAGGGTTGGCCGGCCACGTACTCACCGCCGCTAACGGGCTCATAGTTCATGCAAACGTGATTTGTCGGCACGTAGAACAATCCAGTGCGCGGACTGTACGCGGCCGGTTGTTGGTCTTTCGTGCCGAGTGCCGCAGGACAGATATTCGTCGCACTGACATCCTCTCCATGGGCTTGCGGACTATATCTCTTGTCTACCTGGGGCCGGCCAGTTTTCATGTCGACGTGGGTCGCCCAGTTCACCGTAGGATCAAATTTCTCAGCGACCAATAACTCGCCGTTGGTGCGGTCCATGGTATAGGCGAATCCGTTACGATCGAAGTGCACCAACGCCTTTGTCTCTTTCCCCTTAATTTCCATATCAACAAGTATCATCTCGTTGACGCCGTCATAGTCCCATTCGTCGTGCGGCGTCATTTGATAAACCCAATGGGCCATTCCGGTATCGACGTCGCGGGAGAAAATTGACATCGACCATTTGTTGTCGCCCGGGCGAACAACCGGATTCCAGGTCGATGGATTGCCTGTGCCAAGGTAAAACGCATTGCGTTCTTTATCAAAGGGCCACCAACCCCAAGTCGAGCCGCCGCCGATTTTCCACTGATCGCCTTGCCAAGTTTTCAATGAAGAATCTTTACCAATCGGTTGACCGAGCGACGTCGTTTTTTCCGGGTCCACTAGCATGTCTTCATCCGGACCCATGCTGTATGCGCGCCAGGCCAGACTTCCATCACTGAGGTTATATGCGTTGATCCAACAACGAACACCAAACTCAGCGCCGGATATCCCGGTTATAACCTTGTCGTTCATCACATGCGGAGCGTTGGTATTCGTCTCGCCAAGTTTCGGATCACCGTTTTTAATTGACCAAACAACCTCCCCGGTCTTGGCGTCTAACGCAACCAAGGTCGTATCCGCTTGTTGCAGCAGAATCTTACCGTCACCATAGCCGAGACCACGATTGACCGTGTCACAGCACATGACAGGAACGGTTTCGTCATAATCCTGGATCGGGACATACTCCCAAACAATTTCGAGCGTATCGAGATTGATGGCGAAGGTATTGTTTGGAAACGCCGAGTGAATGTACAAAGTGTCATGGGGCAAGCCGGTCGCCGACCCTGGTAGAACCAAGGGCCCGCCTTCATGGCCGCGCAACACGCCAGTGGAGAAGGTCCAGGCTGCTTGAAGCTTATGCGCATTATTGTTGTTGATCTGCTTCAACTCGGTGTAACGCCAGTTCCAATAGTTTCCACCGGGGAAGGCCCAGTAGTCGGGATTTTGGTTTAGCTTTTCCACCTCGGTGTTTGCCAGCACCACGCTCGATACAAGGAGTATCGCAAGCGATGTTGCCGCAATGAGCCACCGATTCAACGACGATTTCCTCATGACCTCTTCCTCCACGCTGATTTTGTTGTCGTTGTTACCAATCATTCGTCAATCTCCGCGGTGATAAAACAGGATATCGGACTGAAATTGGGCGTCACCGTGTAAACGGGGTCCATATTTCCCCGGTCGTTAGCCCATGCACCCGGTGTAAGTTATTATTTTTCCGAATGAAAAGTACGTGTTCCAGCCCGCAACGACAGATTATAGCTCCATATAATTAGCCAGCAACCGCTTTCGCTACGAATTCAATCGGAAACTAACTATGCCAGCGGTCGGAAGCCAAAAGATGTGCTAGACGCGACAACTCACCCTATTTCAACCTCATCAAGGTGCTTGTCCCCTACAAAAACTATCGCGCTATTCGGAGGAGCTTGTGCTGCTGGGTGCCGGATTGCGCTTAACACCAATAAAACATCGTTTTTTCGCATCCTTTCGCGCCGCGTCCAACCGCCCCACAATTTCACTGCCACGCTCGCTATCGCGAAATAAACCACCTTTCTCGCCAGGCATTCGTCGATATGATTCGTAAGTGCGGGCTTCACTGAAGTCCTCGAATTTGACTGCTTCGGCGATCGCGTCGATCTCGCACGAACATGCGTACAGGTTGTCGATGGTCTGGCCGCCGGCAAGACGCATGCACGTCAATACATGGTCGACCCGCTCAACCGTCGGATAGTCGTTAGCGAATGCCGCAAAACTCGGTAATACCACTAGCAAAAGTACGATTCGAAACATTTTTCTCTCCGGCTTTGCTACATCTATTGATGTTAAATATCATATCAGAGCGCGCTTAGTTAGCGTTTCAGTTAAGCAGCACCTGGAAGTATTTCACATTCAACTATAGTGTTCCCACCGTGCACAAAACCCAATTCACACTATGAGTAATATTCTTATCACCGGCGGCGCCGGATATATTGGCAGCCACACCGCGAAAAAACTTGGCCAGGCGGGGCACCATCTAACCACGCTTGACAACCTTAGCAAAGGTTTTCGCCAGGCCGTCCTATTTGGAGACCTTATCGAAGGCGACGTTGGCGATATGGAGTTGGTAGACGATATTTTGAAAACTCGTCAAATCGCCTCAGTCCTGCATTTCGCCGCACTGACCGTCGTTCCCGAGTCGGTCGAAAACCCTTTGCTCTATTATTGGAATAACACGAGCAAGACGCGCAACCTTATTGAATGCTGTATACGTAATCGTGTACGGAATTTTGTATTTTCCTCGACCGCCGCGGTATACGGCATCCCTGAATCCGGTGCCTGCAGCGAAACGTCTCCACTCGCACCAATCAACCCATACGGCACATCTAAAATGATGTCTGAAATAATATTACGCGATGCCGCCGCCGCGAGTGAATTAAGGTTTGTCGTACTACGTTATTTTAATGTCGCCGGATCCGACCCTGACGGAGACATCGGCCAATCGACCCCTAACGCTACACTGCTGATAAAAGTCGCATGCGAGGCTGCGTTAGGTAAACGCGAGAAACTGTACGTCTTCGGAACAGATTATGCGACCGCCGATGGGACTGGCGTTCGTGACTACATTCATATCGACGACCTTGCACAAGCACACGTCCAGGCACTGCAGTATCTTCAAGAAGGTGGGCGTTCAACCACGCTAAATTGTGGATATGGGCGTGGTTTGAGTGTCCGAGAAATCATCAACGAAGTCGAGGATCAGCACGGCGCTGCGTTGCCCGTCGAAGTGGCACCACGCAGAGCTGGAGATCCGCCCTCGTTGATCGCGTGCGCAGATGCAATAAAAGAGACGCTTAAGTGGCAACCAAAATACGACAACATAACGGACATTGTGCGTACCTCACTCGCGTGGGAGCGCGATCGAAAGTGGTAACCGCAGTTCACAATTCTACATACAAAAGAAACTGTCGAGAATGACGAACTCTGTAGTCAATCATCAACGCTGTTGCGAGGTGCAGCTGTTCGTTAGCCTCATGCTAACCCTTGTATCGGTCGTTACCAATGCCGGCGATCTTCCAACGTTGATCACAAACATTAAACCGGGTGTCGTCGGGGTCGGAACGACCCAGCACACCCGGCGGCCACCGCACAGTCTTAAAGGTACCGGATTTGTAGTCGGCGACGGAAGTTTGGTATTGACCAACGAACACGTGATCTCGAAAGATTTAAACGAGGCAAAGTTCGAAAAGTTGGTCATATTTGCAGGTTCCGGGAAAAATATTCGCGGCCATGAAGCACTCGTCATTGCGACAGATAAGAAACATGACATTGCTTTATTGCGACACAAGGGCCCGAAGCTACCGACCCTTAAAATTGCGGGCCCAGAACTCATCCCAGAAGGAACCAGGATCGCATTCACAGGGTTCCCGATTGGTGCGGTCTTAGGGCTCCATCCCGTAACTCATACCGGGATCGTCTCAGCCGTAACCCCAACCGCGATTCCAGCGCCAAATTCATCTAGTTTGACGGCAAATCAAATTCGAGCGTTAAGAGATCCCTATATGGTTTATCAACTGGACGCGACAGCCTATCCGGGCAATAGCGGAAGTCCAATGTTTGATATTAATTCCGGATTGGTCGTCGGTATCGTTAACAAGGTCCTGGTCAAAATGACGAAAGAGAATCTATTGAGCGACCCCAGCGATATTACCTACGCAATTCCAAACGTGTACTTGTTGGAAATGATCGAGAAAGCAAAATAAGCATAGGATTGCGTCTCGCGCAATTAAGCGACCTCTAGATTGTCTTTCCCTTCAAATCGGTATTCACCGTTTCCCGAACCCAATTACCAATCTGCGTCTCCAGGGTCGAGCGTTGTTCGGGTGATGTAAACGAGTGGTCAGCATTGTCAAATTCCACGATTTGAACTTGATTCCGTTTGACGGTCGCCCGCCAGCGCTCATCCATTCGAAGCAATTCCCTAAACTCCTGGGCAACGAGGTCGCTACCCGACAATACAACCATGATCGACCCCTTAAATCGCCGCAGCCCGACCAACATACGATAGAGGTAGCCGGGGCTACGCATCATCGTCCGTTCTGGATTTAGTGCTGACTTAAGAAAGTGTATGAGATACCCGACCAACGACAATAAACTATTAATCACTTCCAATTGGCCGGTGATTAGCTTCTTCCAAAACTCCTTCCCCTTTAGGCGTGTCATGTAATAACCTTCGATACGCACCCGCGCTTCCAGGTTGCTAGAATGCACCCACGGATTAATCAACACGATACCCCCGACCGACTCCAGCTGATGTCCAGCCATTAGGGCGGCAGAAGCGCCATCGCACAGTCCACAAAGAACGACGTGTGTCAGAGAAGGCACTTCTGCGACGAATTTTTCCAACGCTGCGGCGACATCTGCAAACGTATTCTCGAATCCACCATAGCGGCCACGATTATCCCCGATGCCGCGATGATCGTAGCGCATGACAGCAATCCCGGCAGTAGCGAAGCTTCTTGCTAGTTGAACAAACAATCTGTGACTACCAACCCGATACTGGTCGCCACCGGCTATGAGAACAACTCCCACAGTCGCATCTGAGGGATAATTGACGATCCCTATCAATTCAGTTCCTTCGCATTTAAAGACCACCGGGAATTCCGAGGACGATGCACAATCCACGTACTCACTTTCCATCTAGGGAGATTCCGCGAGAAATTTAACGATCTTCGTAACCGCATCACCCGGAATGGTCGGTAATTCCTGCGACCAAAACGGATCAGTCTCAACAAATATGTAATCGGCGGCTGCACCGTGCTCATTCCAGCTTTCAACCAACGCCTTGAAGTTAGCATTGCGTTTGTTCGCCTCGGAGTTCCCGCACCCTATTACGAGGTTTCGTTGAGGTAAAATAGTACCAACTGATTCAATCGTGTTGAGACATAGACTTTCATACATGCCGGGGGACAATTCGTAGCCGCCGACGACTAGTGTTGCTCCGCTTTTTAGTTCTCCGGTGAGAAGCGCAATTGATTCCTTTGGACCTTCAAACATCGAACGTGCGACACGCTGCTGCAAGAACAGCGACATATATTCCTCTCCAGATATAAACGGCTCTACCATACAGATATTTTCGACAGTCACTGACGGGAGCTTTAGTAACCCAGGCAGAAATAATGCGCCAGCCCGTATGGTCACGATGTTCAACGGGTGACATTTTTTGGCAAGCCATTGGGATAAATATTCCAGTTCGCCAATCCATTTTTCCCAGGTTGATGTTTTGAATTCGCCGGTACTATCCCCTGTGCCGGACAAATCCGGTTGCAGGACGTAGAAACCATTGTCGGCTAATTGTGTCGCCACCGCGGAAGCGAATGACCGCGTTCGATTCATTTCTTCTGCAAACGCCGGCAATACGATGACGGACCCCTTAATTACCGTAGACGGATCGGGCTCCCGAAAAACACAGAAGAGACGTTCCGGTACATAGTCAATGAAAATCGGCTTCAATGTATATCTACAATTTAACAGTTCTTAGGGTTAACTGGTCATCTTGGTCATAGGGTGCTTAGACTATGCCGCAAATTTGCATCAAATCCCCTATAAGTATCTTCGTCCGAAAGAATTTGATATTTGCAGCGGTCAATACTACCGATCGAGAAACTCACGCGCAATTAACGCGACGACGCCACGGTGCTATATCGGGACATGACAAATGTTTGCAATCTAAACCAAGCCAAATCGATACGATTGCCTGATACGTCTGTCATCCTGAACGTTGACCTAACGTAAGTATTGCTTAAGCTCTGCCGGCATTTAGTGACTTAATGAGACCCCGTGTTTCATGCTGTAGGGGAGTCATGGAAGTGGTCGGTTCAATTTCAGTTTTGCTATCTACTTCCGATAACGGAATAATTGCAAAGATAGAATCCAAACGTACAATCTAAGACAAGCAATATTGATTATTGCGTCAATCCTGTCATGCCGAACTGGTAGTCGTCGGACCGGTAAATTAACCTTTTAGCGCGGGAAGGCAACGTACAAGTGGAATCTCAAAATATCAATGCCCACGAAAAGTTCCTCGACTACACTTCGGATCGCATGGACGCGCCTGTGGTACAGCGAAGGTTTGCGGAGCTAAAAAACAAAGTGGAATCGGCGTTCAATCGCTGCAGCAACCCCGAGAATACTAAAGTTTTAGACGTCGGTTGCGGAATCGGGATTCAATCGAGACTGTGGGCACAGGACGGCTACAACGTAACTTCGCTTGACTACGACCCGGGGCTCATCTCCTTGGCTTCCGAACGATCAAAATCTGCCGGAATTGCGGTCGATTATCATGTCGCTAGCGCAGAAGACATACCATTCGACAGTGGCAATTTCGACCTCTGCCTCTCCATTGAACTTCTAGAACATGTAAACGACTGGGAAAAATGCCTCGATGAATTCTGTCGGATTCTCAATCCTGGCGGTCTCCTTCTGTTGACAACGAGCAACGTCATTTGTCCAAAGCAGAATGAATATAGACTACCGCTCTATAGTTGGTGGCCTAGCTTCTTGAAGAAGAATATTCCGGAGCTTGTCCGAACAAAATATCCGGCGCTGGCGAACCACTCACCTTGTCCTGCGTTGCACTGGTTTTCGATATTTCAACTACGGGCCGAATTGAAAAAACGCGGAATGACCGTTTATGATCGAATAGATCTAATTGACCTCGATTCTCGTCCACCCGTTGTCGCTGCACTTGTAAACATGGCAAGAAAATCAGACGCGGTTCGATTCTTGTTCTACTTGTTCTACACGGGCACGGTTGTTTTTGCGTTCAAAGACAGCCAGAGCTCCTCTACATCGAATTGATTTCAGACGTTTCATAGTACATTACGTCCGATCGAAGATACTAATCTGCTATCTTCGACGCCACGAAATCAGCTAACGTCCCAACCGATGCAAACAATTCGGCAGACACTTCATCGTCTTCAAATTCGATCCCGAATTCCTCCTCCAGTTCGAGCATCACGGCGACTACAGAGTGAGAATCAAAGCCTGGGAGGCTACCTATTAGCTCGGTTGACCGACCGACGCTCGACTGGTGATTATCGAGGACTAATATCCGCGCGAGTACCGTAACCACGGTTTCGACGATTTTAGTGTCGGCGCTAGATTGCATAATTCGTCTCGATCACAAACTAATTAAATTCGCGACGCTATTCTAAAGCCGCGACCAGTTTGGCTTCTTCGGGATTGCCTGTGCGACCCAATTTTCGCTTCACGGTTAAGAGAAGTCCCCACAGATTGGTTCTATTAATTGCCTCAATACCCCAGTGTGCGGTTTTTTCTGATACCCAGTCTGCCTTGTAACTATCGTCTCCACTAAGAAAGTCTATGCATCTGGTTTCAGGCATCGCGAGACATTCCTCAATCATCTTTGCGGTCAATATCGACCCGACGGAATACTTTCTGAATTTGGGCCGATATGCAAGTTTGAATACGGCCCAATGGTTTCCAATTTTTAGCCATATTTGCGCAGCAGCGGGTTCGTCGTCAATGTATATGGCACCAATCATCGCCTTACCGTGGTCAGCTAATTGCGTGACAACGCCCGAGATAAAATCCGGGTAGGACTCATCCGGCTTCCAGCTTTCCCGATATACGATTTCGAAATCCGTGAGCGCCTCCTTCGCGGCCGCCGCCGTCTTACTGATCGCGATATGGTGATTTGTCTCGCGATCGAGGACGCGAAGTTTGCGTTTCAACGTACTTCTCAACTGTCCGGGACGTTGTTTAATATATTCTGCGTAGTCTGGGGTTGCGTCGAACGTTTCGTGCCAATTCGCGGTGACAAAATATCGTCGCGTCTCATAGCCACGCCTTTCTAGGCATTGCGCTAATATACGATAGACCGCGTCATTACCTCGCAATGGTGATAATTCGATGAGCGGTACCTTGCGGTAGTTTCGGGTGATGTGATCCGTTAGCGCTGAAATACAGTCAGTCAGCCCCTGCTCGTCATGTTCAATTTGGGGTGCCATGATTACTGAGTAGACATTCGTATAGAAATTGGACATCCCTTTTAATTTTTCTATTCGAAAAATCTTCAGTTTCTCAATAATCAGTGGCATGACGATCAGCGGTACGGTTCCGCGATTTACGATGAGATATAGTGCTGATTCATTCGACTTCAACAACTCACGTTCATACGCGCGTAACCACAGACGGCTCACGAATGGATTTTTGTCCACGTATTGATCCATCAACTCTACGGCCGGAGCTGGAAAATCGTCGATCGTATTGAGTACCTCAACGTGAATCGAATTCATCAAGTACTCTCACCATCGTGATTTCTTCCCGAGCACACAAGATATCCATCAAGTACCAAGATACGCTTTTGGCTATTTCGCAATCAGCGTTGACCGGCCAACATTTCTACGGGCCGGTCGTGTCCGAGAAACTGGTGGGGGCTAGCGGAACAAGCATACGCGCCAGATTGCAAAACGACCACGAAGTCGCCAATTTCCACCGTTGGGAGCTGCACCGAGTGCGCAACGATATCCAACGGCGTACATAACGGCCCTACAACTGAGATCGGATTAGAATTGATTGGCTGCGCTAACTTATTTCCAATCACCACAGGATAGTTCTTCCGGATTACCTGACCAAAATTTCCAGAGTTGGCGAGATGGTGATGCAGACCTCCATCTACTACAGCGAATGATTTTCCTTGCGAGGTTTTTAGATCGGTGACTCGTGTAACGTAATACCCTGCTTCGCCAACAATATAGCGGCCAAGTTCGACGGTGATATTGGCCGATTTCAGACTTTCTTCATGCTCTTGTAGAAGTGCGTCGAGCGACGCACCAATTTTCGGTAAATCGAGCGCCTGCTCGTTTTCGAAGTACGGAATCCCGTATCCACCACCAATATTCACCGTCCGCAGGGAGAGTTTACAGTTATCAATTAATTCAACAGCAAGTTCAAATGTCAGGCGGTTGGCTTCAATTATAGATGCCGCGTCAAGGTTTTGTGATCCGGCATAAATATGTAACCCAGCGACATCAAGGCCTTTCTCTCGAGCTTTAGCTACGAGCCTCGGAACTTCGCCAGCGTCGATTCCAAACGGGCTGGCTTGCCCGCCCATTTTAGCGCCGGAACGCTTGAGTTCGAATTCTGGATTCACCCGAATTGCAATTAATGCGATGCGATTTAAGGTTTTCGATATTTCGCTAACTCGCTCAAGTTCGAGCTCCGATTCAATAGAGATTTGCACTCCTGCGCAGACTGCCGCACGCAGCTCAGGAATACTCTTGCCCGGTCCCGCGAAGCCAATGTCCTTCGGATCGATCCCCGTGTCTAACGCTATCCGCAATTCTCCGTGCGACGCAACGTCGAACCCGTCGACCAAGGAAGCAAGATACTGAACAACCGCAAGCTGAGGATTTGCCTTTATCGCGTAATGGATTTTAACTGCCTGTGGCAACGTGGTACGAAGTTCACGCACGCGCTGCGCAATTAGCCCCCGATCATAAACGTAGAACGGCGTTGTTCCGGCTCGCTCAGCCAGCTCATGTAAAGTCATGCCGCCGATGGTAAGGTCCTTACTACTTTCGTCTAACCAGCTCAAGCGACTATGTAATTTTTCATTTCTCATTCGAAGTTCAGCTCGCCCGCCGCCGATCGGATAGCCTCGTACTGAAGCGCCACCTGAGTTCGGTCGATCTTCCCATTTGGATTTACAGGCATTTCTGAAAGAATCAATACTTCCCTTGGAACCATATAACTGGGTAGCGTCCTACGGCAAAATTCCCTCAAATCGTCATTTTCATCGTTGTAGTTTGCGCTGGGCACTATCGCCAAAATAATTGCCTGACCGTATAGTTGGTCGTCCACACCGAATGCGGCCGCTTGCGCTACCACCGCCGAAAGGTACGCTGCGTTCTCAATTTCTTCAGGACTTACACGGTAGCCCGAGGTCTTTATCAAGCCGTCTCGGCGACCCACGAAGTACAGGTATCCATCGTCGTCGGATCTTACTATATCGCCTGACCATACCCCGATTTGCGGGTCGCCGGCATCATTTTTGAGATCTAATATGGGCTTGAATCGCTCTTCGGTCGCCAATGGGTTATTCCAGTAGCCCCCAGTCACGTGTTTGCCGTAGTGCACGAGCTCCCCTTCTTCGTTGGGAACCGCCACTTTCCCATGACTGTTGATTACGAGGATATTGGCTCCTGGGATCGGTATCCCGATCGACCCTGGACGTTCATCGATCTTTTCGGGTGGAAGGTAGGTAGATCGAAATGCTTCGGTCAGGCCGTACATCATTACCGGCGAGGCATCGACGAACAATTCTCTGATCTTGGCTAGTACAGCAGTTGACAGCTCCCCTCCGGAATTTGTCAGATACCGCAGAGTTTGGTCTTTTCCATCGGGCCAAGTTAATCCAGCGAGCTGGTGCCAAATCGTTGGCACTCCAGCCAACCCAGTGATTTGGTGCCGGATGATCGCTTTTAAAATATCCTTCGCCAACAGATATTCGAACAACACACATGTTGCTCCAACCGCGATCGCAGTCGTCAACTGATTCAAGCCATAGTCAAAGCTAAACGGTAGAACCGCAAGTATTCGGTCTTCTTGCGTTAATTGTAGATATTCGGTGACGCTGACTATCCCGTCGAGCAGATTCTGATGAGAGATGATCACGCCTTTCGGATTGCCTGTCGATCCGGATGTATACAGCAATGCCGCCGCGCTCGAGGCCTCCGGTGCGACTGAAGCGATAGGAAAGCCCTCCGTATCGGGCTTTGCTGCTAGCCCGTCCCAGATGTGAATATCGAACTTGTACCGGTCTTCGAAATCAATGGCCTCGCTCAATACTATTATTTCGAGCGATTCGACATCTGCAAGACCATCAGCATTTTGTCTGAGTCGATCGGCGCTAGTAATCAACGCCTTAACACCACAATCGTGCACGATGTGGGCTATTTGCGCTGGCCTTAGTAAATGATTGATCGGAACAAAAGTTGCCCCACAAAGGGAAACAGCGTACGGCGCGATGGCACTCAATAAGGTCTTTGGAAGGAAAATTCCGACCCGATCGCCAACTCCGACGCCCAAACCCTGCAGATTTGCGGCAAGAGT
Source organism: Gammaproteobacteria bacterium (assembly GCA_021773835.1). Taxonomy (GTDB): domain Bacteria; phylum Pseudomonadota; class Gammaproteobacteria; genus UBA11873. The sequence goes on along the minus strand of JAJFJQ010000032.1, from coordinate 60,884 downwards.
AAATGCCAGCGAGCATACGGTGCGGTAATCTAGAATATCGCCATTGGTCGATATCAACGCCTCTTTGGCCGGCATCCGTTTCGCTGTTTCTAACAGCGTATCGTGAAAATGCGCCTTAGACATATTGCGTCTGACGTCGATAACGACCTATTCGTACTAATTGTGACACACCGAAAATATAATCAAGTCACCAGTTGAGGCTATTATACGACAGGCTGGCTTCGGCAAGTTGTGACGGCGTCGTCTTGATACATTAGGCCGCGCTCGTCAACGTCAATTATCGTTAATTTCATGGTTAAAGAATCGAATTGTCACCTTTCTAGCCCTTAAAAATACATCCGTGAAAATTATCGAGAACCTCAACATTGCCCACGTCGTTTACTCCTTCGACTATGGTGGTTTAGAACGTCGAATTCTGCGATTGATTGACGGTATGTCTCCGCTCGGCGTGCGTTTCCATGTAATTTCGCTACGACATTCGGCAGGCAACTTCCTAACCCCAAGTAGCCCAGTTGAGCATTACGTATTGAATGCAAAACCAGGAATTGATATTCCGGCAATTGTTCGACTCGCACGCTACTTACGAGATAACGACATTCATATTGTCCATTCGCACAACTGGGTATCAATGCTAGAAGGAGCGATGAGCGCCCAGATCGCAAATACACCTATTACCGTGCACGGGGAACATGGTGCCAGCCGGTTTGCACCAGAGCAGTTGCGTTGGCGACGCACGATTACACAACGTTTTTTGTCTAAATTTATCGATCACTTTATTCCGGTAAATGAAGCAATTGCTCATCGGATTCAAGATCTTTGGGCTCTCGACGACGAATCGATTACGCCCATCCCGAATGGTGTTGACATCAACCGATATTCTCCAACGCCACATGCCGCCACTAACGAAATTGTGATTGGCAGCATTAGCAGGCTCGATCCGATCAAAAACTTTCCTTGTCTCATAAGAGCAGTAGCCTTACTCAATGCTCAGCAGGCGGAAAATTCATATCGATTGATTATTGTCGGTGGTGGCAAAGAACACGAACCACTGTCTAATTTAATTAAGGAACTCAATGCTCAGAGTTTCATCGAACTCGTGGGGCCAACAGAGAACCCGGAGGATTGGTATTCGACTTTCGACATATACGTGAATTGCTCGACATCTGAAGGCATGAGCAATACCGTGCTTGAGGCAATGGCGTGCGGGTTACCGGTGGTGGCATCGGATGTTGCTGGACACCGGGAGTGGTTAGTCGAACATGAAAATGCGGTCTTTTTTCAATCAGACGACGTCACCGCATTGAAAAATGCTATAGGTACTCTCGATGGGCAAACGCGCGCATCAATGGGCATCACAAACCGAGAGAAGGTGACGCAGTTTTATAATCAACAGCAATTCGTCAACCGTTACCGCCAGCTATACCAACGTCTGCTGGATTTAAAAAGGCTTTCGTTCCAGCTTTCCTGAGCACTAACGGAGGAACCGCTTTTGCGATTCAGACCAAGCGTCGATCAGAATATTCATCAATGCGTACTCAAAACAGGCTTAAATGCATCATCAAAAAATGCAATCGAACGTGACACAAAGAATTCATGCCCGCCACCTTTCGCAACCTCAAAGGAGTAATTATCCGGCGCACCACTTGAAGACCAGGCCTGTTGGGTTCGTGAGCGAAACTCGTCACTCACCGGTCCTTCACGCTCTCCACGCATCCCGAGGACTGAACGCGGGGCGAGCAGCAGAATGATGTCCTCGCGCCGCATTAAGCGTCGATGACCCGGTATGATATGACAATAGTGTGGTTGGTCATCCGCAGTCCCAGTGGCGTAACCGAACGCGCCGGTGCGGCCGCCATATCCAGCGAAATACACAGCTTGTACGTTTTCGCTCAGTGCGGCGAATGCTACTGCCAGTTCGCCTCCAAACGAAACACCGGCAACCCCGATACGATTGGTGTCAACCCCCTCTGACCGCATCAGTACACGAAGTGCATAGTACGCATCAGCTATTACGATCTTTTTATAGAACTCCCCTTCCAGCAGCGCATTGTAGGCAACTAGCCTATGATCGGTATTTTGTAACTTGCCTAATTCACCGAACCCGCGTAGTTCGAATGCAAGCGTGACATAGCCCGCGTGAGCAAGTTTAGTTGCCGCCGCGTGCTGGTACGAACTCTCGCCCACCACGAGCTGCGCCAGACCGGATTCGTCCGGCTTGGTGTGACCCGAGATCAAAAGGATCGCCGCGCGAGGCAAGCTGCCCTCGCGGCGTTGCAGAACAGCAGGAATCATCGATCCATCGAAACTTTCGAAAGCCATCATTGTGCGGGTCAAACCATCGTCAAGATGTTGAACGTTCGTCACCTCGAACGAGGACTCCGTTGAAATCGCATTCTCCACATCAAAAATCGATACTAGCCGACTGCGCAAGTTTCGCTGCCACATATCAAAAGCCGTTGAATCCTCGACCGGCGCAATTGGTGGCGCACTCGAGCGCGCGTCAGAATGAATAAAGCCCACTTCGGATATATCAAATGGCACGGCAAGCCGCGGGGCTGCCTCACGCCGATTCAATGTCAGGACGGCCACGCCAATAGCAAAGATTGCAATTGCAATCATTACGTATTTGAGACGAAATCTCATATCAACGTCCCTGCGACAGGCGGGCATCGATTTTCAAACGGTTCTGCGGCCGCCATTGTAAGACTTTTGCCGAGACCTGGTATTTGTCGACTGCTGGACTACTCGTTCGCGGACTTCAGGTACATTAAGCGTCGCTCCAAGCAGAGCAAAGATCCAAAATTGCACTTCTGCGAAAACATAATTTGAAAACATACCAGAAACGAATACTATCCCTAATACCGATCCGTAAATTGCTACGAGAATGTGTAAATCTGAATCGTCCGTTCGAACCGCAAATCGTCTTAGACGAAACAACTGCTTTGCTGCCCATGCGTATAGTGCTAAGTAAAGTGCCGCACCAATAAATCCATAAGAAACTAACGCCGCCATTACTGAATTATGCGCAGATCGTCGACCTTTACTTAGCAAATGCGCAGGGATATATCCTGGGCTTAACGACCGGGTCCCCTTGTGCCCCGCACCTAGTGGATAGTCCTTCGCCATTTCCCAACCATATCCTGCTATCTCTAGTCTACCTCCGGCGCTGGTATCGGCGGCCTCGGTCCCTTCCTTGATAAGAAATATCGACGCAATCCGCTCGAGAAACTGCTCATGTGCAACCATAAAGAACAACACGACCGCGAGCACTGACAGAACTCCAAACTGCGCGCGGAAGCGAGGCGGACAGAAATAAGCTGCGGCCAGGCCCCCGGTTACCAAACCCAGGAACGCTCCGCGACTCCCACTCAATACGACTGTGTTTAGGATCAAGGGAATACTGAAAAATGGAATCCACTTAAAATGACCTTTGAATCCCATAAACATCATACCTGCCACCAATACTCCGGTTGACATTTGCATGCCTAAGGTATTCGCATTATTAATCGCGCCTGCAACTCCCTCTAACCTACCTGACTTGCCATAGGCTTGGAAACCAAACCAAAGACAGCCCACGACTGTCACTAACAATATCATTTTGATCATTTCTGTATTGATCGAAATCCGGTAAATCAAATACATCACAACAAAATGCTTCGCGTACAAAATAAAACCTTCTAGATGCTCCTCTGGCTCGACTGCCCACATATTAATGAACGCTAGGTTTATGATGAATGCGATAAGTATTCTCGAAAAACCTATTTTGCTAAATTTTATTCCGTCATTCGAAGCACCATGAATAAATAACGAAATTACAGCCACCGTTCCTGCTATCAACATATAGCGTATATCCGGAACAAGATTGCCCCACCAAGTATCCCCGGGTGACATGAAGAAGGAGAGAAAATATGTATACAAGCCGTATCTGGGGTGCACGGCAACTGCGGCTATTAAACCGATCGTAAACAAGCTTATAAATATTATCGGAGTGAGTGACACAGTTAGTTTACGGTTGGGCTCGCACTCGGCCCAAGATATTCGTCAATCCAGATCTGTAACGATAAATTCGCCAAAATAAAGTCCGTGTGATCTTGTTTTTTTGACATGTGTTCGTCAATCGCATGAGTCATTATTCGAGGATCGAACAACGCCTGCCTGGTTAGTCGATCGGCGTTTAAATAATCATGCACCATGTCCGCCAAATCCCGTCGAATCCAACCTCCAAAGGGTGCTCCGAATCCCTTTTTCTTACGATCTATAACGTAACTTGGGATCCTTGACTTTAGGTATTGTTTTTGCAGGTGGCGTAGCTTGAAACCTTTTACACGCATCTCGGTCGGTGTTCGCGCCATAAACTCTACTAAGCGATGGTCCAAATATGGAACTCGTGCTTCTATAGACTTTGCCATCGTCATTTTGTCGGTGAGCATAAGTAACTGCTCAGGCAATGAGTGCTTCAGGTCGAAATCCATCACCATGTCTAAAACGTCGCGCGCATCGCTGCGATTCAAATCCGAGTTTAATGTTCCGGTTGCACCTGCCACATGGTTTTTCATATACGCATCAATCTGATCTTCCTTCAATAGGGAAACATAACCTACGTACTGCTGCATCGGATCCTGAGTCGAATTTGTCACATAGCTCTTGATTAGGCGCAAATTATTCAGAAGCCAATTGTTTCGATCGGCTGGAATCCGTTCTGCAAGGCGAGGCAGAATTCCAGCTGTGAGCGACGATGGAAACCGAGAATAGTATTTATCCAACGTAGTGAAAAGATATCGACGATAACCACCAAAGATCTCGTCTCCACCGACACCGGACAGAATTACTTTTACCGATTCCGATGCAAGTTCCGACACAAGATAGGTGACGACAAACGATGAATCTGCCAACGGCTCATCGAGCATTCGAACAAGGTTTGGGATCAACGATTCGATATTTGGTGTCGCGATAATCGAATGGTGGTCGGTTTCATATTCTGCTGCGAACAATGCCGCATCTTTAGACTCGTCGTGCATGCCATATTCTGGGCCAAACCCAATCGAGTACGTGCTGATCGGGTTAACATTGTGTTCCCGCATCAGGTGTACGATCCCGCTAGAATCTAAGCCGCCGCTAAGAAATGCGCCGAGCGGGACGTCCGCTATCAACTGCAGTTCAACGGCACTTTTAAGGATTTCATCCAACTGCTCGAGTAGCTCGTGCTCGTTCGCGGTGAACTTATCGGCGTAAGAAACTTCCCAATATCGTTCAATCGAAACCGCGTTCCCTTTAATCATCAATCTATGTGCTGGCGGAAGCTTAGATATGCGTTTGAACAAAGTTTTCGGTGCGGGCAGGAAACCGTACTTCATGTAAACAGGGAGTGCTTCCACATCTAGCTCTGCAGTAACACCCGGGTAGCGAAGGATTGCTTTTATTTCAGATGCGAAAACTAATTTTTCGTTGTCCAAGTAGTAGTAAACCGGCTTAATGCCAATCCGGTCACGAACAAGGTGTAGCTGACGCGTGGCCTGGTCATGGATTGCAAATCCGAACATACCGTTTAACCGTTGCAGACATTCGATGCCATATTCAGAATACAGTCCCATGACAACTTCCGTATCCGACTTTGTCGTTCTCGGATAGTTGCGCGCATCCAAATTTATCGCTTCCTCTCTGTAGTTATATAGCTCTCCATTAAATACGATGGCTTTAGTATTGTCGGCACTGAAAATTGGCTGTCGACCACCTTCAAGGTCAATAATGCTAAGACGACGCATAGCAAGACCGACGTTACGTTCGACGTAGTACCCGGAATCGTCGGGACCACGATGCACAATAGCGTCGGCCATCGACTCTAAGTCAAAGCGGCTTACCGCTCGCTGGCTATCGAAATGGTATGCACCCACGATTCCGCACATAGTGTTTAACTAGCTCCTAACAATACTGAGAAGATCTTGCTGACATTCAACATCAAATGTACGGCGAGATTAGTGTTCAATTACTACCTCTTCGTCACGAGCAGAATCAATAAGCAATCTGGCGATTGCCGCGGACACGTATCGGGACAAGTAGCGTTTCCGAGTATGCAAGTTGTGGGGATATGGTCAATTGAATAAAGCAAAGCTATGGGGCCTTCGATATGATCAACATCACCCAATTCCACCGATTGTTTTATATCTGCGGCGCAGCATACGTTCCTATTTAGCCGCGCTATTGACGACGTCAGTACAAATATTTGCGAAATGCTCTGCGACCGCACGCCAACCGAAATTTTCCACCACCAAATTACGTGCGGCATTCCCAATTGCATCACGCTTATTTTCATCAACGATTAGCTCGGCGGTTGCCTGGGCGAATTGTTTCGGATCGTCCACTAAACGAATATTAATTCCATCTGTTACCTCCAAGCCTTCGGCCCCTATCGTCGTAGACACGACAGCTTTGCTCATTGCCATTGCTTCGTATATCTTCATTCGCGTTCCCCCGCCAATCCTAAGAGGCACGATGCAAACGGCCGCCTTTCGAAGATACGGCCGGACGTCATCCACCCAACCTGTAAGTTTGATATTCCCGAGCTTCTCGGCCTCATTACGCAGAGACTCGGACGGGTTGCGGCCGACAACCACTAACCGCCAATCTTCGACTACGTCGTTAAGGTACCTAGCAATATCGGAAAGAAAATACCTGATCCCATCTTCATTCGGCAGCCAATCCATGGAGCCGCAAAATACAACCTCGTTGCGAACCACTTCGCTGCTGGTACCGGGCGTATAAAAATCGATGTCAACCCCAGTTGGAATACTGACAACATTCTTAGCGCCGTATTCTTTATTGAATATTTCCGCGTCGTTGTCAGATACTGCAATGACTTTGTCGAAATTCGAAACTGCCTTGGATTCATAGGTCACCATACGCCGGTGCTGGGTTCTCCAAAGGATTCGAGCAAACACGTGCTCAGCGGCCTCTAAATGGCGCAGAAAAATCTTCGCTTCAACATTGTGTTGGAAAAGGACAGTCGGTATTCCTGTAACCCTTTGAAATAACAAAGCCGATTGTACGAAGTCACAGATTGCCACGTCGAAAGCCCCCTGACCGAGCGTATTGAGTAGTGCGTCTTCCAACGGGCGCGAATAGTCATTAAGGGCCGTTATTGGGTAAGTAGATAGAAAATGCTTCGCCATTCGCAAGTAAAAACCGATGCTCCCGCGTTTTGGCTCTCGCCATTGGACAGGTACAAATTGCGAACAAAATCGAGACATATCGCGAAGATGGTCAGCGTCGGTTCGCGGATCGTAATTTCCGACTAAAACGACCTCGTGATCTCGACTGAGTAGTTCAAGTATATTTCCCGTCCGGATCTTGCCGCCCGTGTCCATTGGCAATAAAAACCGCTGAGAAAGAAATAGTATCCGCACGCCTTGTTACCAGGATAAGACGTCAGATTGGCAGGCCCCGCGACCTGATTTCGGGATCCGAGTCAGAACGACAATAAACTTATCGGGACCTAAATTGGGCAATCGTGCCTCGTATTTAGCCTCATAGTTATGGACGATCATTGCGTCATCGAATTCGACTAGCGCGCTTAATTCAACTGTCACCACCTCATCGAGCTGCAGCAAATGCTGCCCTACAGCAGCAATCGGCTCAGCCGGTCTGTGACCGGCACCCGGGCAATTACCACTACCTACGAACTTCATTTTATCGGACTCTACGTCGACGCCTATCACTCCATAGCCATGCTCTGGCAAGCACGCACCTGTCGTGCATCTAACGTACCCAAGTCCGGACACGGACATTCTCATGTAAATCCTTGCGTGATTGCTTAAAGGTTAACCCGATCATGCGGAGCGGATTTGAAAAATACTATTGTTGCAACGTTTGTTATCGGAAACTTCGCTTCTATCGACTCACTTTGAGAATTCGAGCAAGTTTTGAAATGGCAATATACCCGTTCTAGTCGACTTCATCGGCACATCTTTCAGTCCCCACAGCTAGTGGATCCCGCTCATATATGAAATTACCCATCATCATCACTTTCGCCGATCCAGGGTAATTCGAGCTCGACTTCATATATTGAGGTTCTCGACTATATCTCGATATATTAATATGTGGATAATGCCTCGGCTAATACCGTCGAAAGTTCGGAAGTTATTGAACGGTAACCAAATCTAGTTATTGTTTCCGGCGCTGGAGGATCTACGATTATCTCGTCCCGAATCATTCCAAGAATCGTATCTTTAATCAGTTCATATTCGTTTGCGCAAACAAGGCCCAACCGTTGTTCACGGACAAGATCGGCAGTTGCACCGTCGCCGCCAATAACAATCAGAGGTCGTCTCGCGGCGATGTACTCGTAAATTTTACCTGGAATTTGCAATGGAAATCCTTGCTGGAGTACAAGCAAATGCTGGGATCGCCGTAGTTGTTCAAGATAAACCCCGTGCGTCAATGCCCTGCCACGAATCACGACCCCAATTTCTTCCAATCGATTCGCTAGAAAATTGCATTCCGTGTCCTTAACACCCCAATTACCGGTAAACCGAACCACAATATCATTGCTTGTGACCCCTTCAGTTTCCGTCAGATCTGCCAGTACTTTAAGAAGGGTCGTAGGCCTCCTGAGTTCGTATACAGACCCGAAGTAGTTTAGCTCCACCTTTGAGGATGCACGAATTCCTTCAAAGTCCCTGACCGAATTGTCGATTAAACTTTCGTGGTAGCCGTTGGTAATTGTGACCAACTTATCGGCAGACTTCGGATACAACGTAGAAAATGACACCTTTAGCGCATCTGTATTTGTAATGACGCGGGACGAGCGTTCGAGAATCAGCCTTTCACACTTTTCCGCGCTAGTTGCGGATTCTGGACTCGGTGGACTTGGGTTTTGCGTCCACGGATCTCGAAAATCTGATACCAACGGGACATCGAATAGATTCGCGACACGCACGCCTGCCAGCAATGCCGACCATGGGTTACCGGTGGCAAAAACGACGTCCGGCCGTTTATCAGATGGGAACCCTTTTGTATGTCGGTAGACTGAATTTATCCAGCCTTTTTGCTTATCTGGGAACAACAAAAAGCGGTCTTGCAGGCGATTTGAAGCGCGCCGGAGCATTCCACTCCGTTTCAGTACAGCTTCTTCAGCGCGATCGGTAACCGCTGTCTTCGCATCCGTATTGGCTCCGTAGTCCGGTAGCAATTGGCGAGCAGTGGTGCGAGCATCGAGTAACACCTGCATCCAATCCATATGTCCAACACGATCTACCTTGATGTCAGGTGGAAGGAGCTTAAGTAGCGAATAATCGAGCGGTATCGGCCCAGACGGACTTTTTGGAATCGCATTGGAAATTACATAAGGATCGAAGCCATATTCCTCGAGATGCGAGCAAAATCCGGTAGGCCTCATCGACCCACTAACTGCCATCGGTGGGAAGTAATACGCTAAAATTAGGACTTTCTTCATTACGGATGCGTTTTGATTACTTACTCACCTATTCGCCGAAATACCCTTTCGCTGGAATATTTGACAATTCAGTTCTCAATCTTGGCAGACTATAGATAATCTATCGTGTTCTGTTCGCAAAACACCATTTCGAGTCGTGTCAATGCTACTCATTTTGCTATCCTATCTTAGCGTAAACAAAAGTTCTCATCGCGCCGATAACCGGCAGAAACATCTAGATAAATTTAATGGTTGAATCTAAGGCTTGCGCACGTCAATCGGGGCACGTCCTCGTACTTGGTCGAGACATTCGCGCATTTTTGTCCGTAATTCGTTCGCTTGGTCGAGCTTCGTTAACAATACACGTCGGCATGTGCCCACTTGACGATCTTGCGCTTAAATCTCGTTACGTCAGCCACGTCCATGACATTCCAGACTACAACGATGCATCATCGGAATGGCTAGACGTAATCATTGAACTAGCTAAGTCATATAATTTCGATCTCATCGTGCCAACGCACGACGAATCAACAATTCCTGTACAACTACACCAAGAGGAGCTGGGTAAGTACGCTGGCGTGTATTCTCTCGATCCTTCTGTATTTGAAATCGCGTTTGACAAAATAAAATCATCGCTTCTCGTCGATAAACTTGGAATTCGAGTCGCTAAGCAACTTTCTATTGAACTTTCGGTATTAGAAACCGGCCTACCGGAAGGATTCAACTTTCCGATTGTCATTAAACCACCATCGTCTTATGTGAGTGAAGATCTGAGCGTACGTCGAGAGGTAATGGTAGCGTCCAATCGAGCTCAACTAAACGATATTTTACCAAAATTGCATGGTTGGAAGACCGCATTAATTCAAGAGCATTTCGCTGGTGTAGGAACCGGGATCGAGGTGTTGGTCAAAGACGGAGAAGTTCTTTACGCCTTTCAGCATTTACGTGTTCATGAACCCCGAACCGGCGGAGCGAGTTCATATCGAAAAAGCGTAGTTCCGATGAATCCTGAGCTAATTAGCGCAACAAAGACACTAATGGCTGAAATCGGATATACCGGCGTCGCAATGGTTGAGTACAAAATTAATCCATTAACCGGCGATTGGATATTTATCGAAATTAACGGTCGGTTTTGGGGATCACTTCCGTTAGCGCTCGCGAGCGGCGCCGATTTTCCGAAGCTACTCTACGATCTCATCGTTAACGATACTTTGCCATCAATTCCCCCGGCTCGCAGCGAGGTCTACTGCAGAAATATTAAGCGCGATCTGTATTGGGCCATCGATAATCTCAAAGACCGCTTTTCGGAACAACCGTCGAAATACTCGGTTTCACTACCATCGATGGCCTCTGAATATTTTCGCTTGTTAACCTTTCGAGAGCACGTCGACAGCTTCACCCTAGACGACCCCGCTCCTGCATTAACGGAATTTCGTGAAGTTGCGAGCATGATGGCCGCAAAGAGTCTTTCGATCGCGCGAAGAAATATTCGATCATTTGGTCCCATTCACAAACGACGTCAAAAGCTAATTCGACGGCTAAGCAAATCGGCAAATAATATTAACTTTGTATGCTCAGGTAATATTTGCAGGAGCCCATTTGCTGCTGGATATGCAGCCGAAGTACTACCAACAAACACTGTCATAACCTCTACGGGATTTCATGAAGTAACTAACCGCGCCCCACCTGCGCAAGCAGTGCAATCTGCGGCAGAACTTGGCGTGGATCTATCTTCTCACCGTTCGATGCTAATTGATGATCTCGCCGTTCGCTCCTCGGATTTAATATTCGTATTCGAAGAAAAACATATGGTGGCATTCCATCAAAAATTCCCTTTTTTTAGCGGCGAGATATTCTATCTTGGCGATATGATCCCTGGGAGCGAATTCGAAATAGCTGATCCATATGGCGGCGGAAACGATCGATTTCGTGAGATCTACCTCTCGATTGTTCAGGCTCTTGATTATTTGGACTCTCGCTATGACTAGTTCCCCGGACTATGTCGGAGCGCCCGAAACAATCGTTCGCCAAACGACTCTCAAGTTGAATAAATATAAGCGGGTGTGCTTAGGCGAAGATCGGGATGGGCGAAAATTCATTACAAAAAGTTACAGCGGGCACCCAGAAAAATACTCAAAAATAAATACGCAGTACGTGCATGAAACGCTCTCATTTTTTCATCGCGAATTTGCTGGAATTCTCGTAGTCCCTACGCCCTATGGTATCGACGTTGAAAAACACACCGTGTTTATGGAATACATAAACATCCTCCCAACAGCGAAATTATTGAACAAGCGAACGCTTGGACATGCCGAGTCGTTTTTCAAGAAATGCTATTCGATCCGCGATGACCAAGGATTCCTGCGTAGCATAAGTGATTCGGTCTATTTCGTAGAACCAATTCAAACCATGTTGAATACTGGCTTCCCTATTTCGCTCGGGTTAAAAGGAGATTTGTGGCAAAACTTAACCTTAGCGGGTCGAAAGTTAATTCTTGCCGACCTTGATTCTGCCGCACTAGAACCTCTCGGACTCAGCGAACTAATCATGTATTGCGAAATTGCGGCATCGTTCCAGCCCAAAAACCTCATGGTCTCGTCGGAAAAAATTACCCCGGTTTGCTTTCAATACCTCGAACGCGACGCTGCGGTCCAGGTTTCAGAAGCCGCCCAAGAAATTTTTCGGATCCGTATGCAGCATCTACCACGGATTGTTGCGGCGGTTAAATTGACCTTTGCTCGACGGTTCCTAGCTGACGCAATGCAACATTATTTTTCCAATTAGAGAATTCTATGCACTTCAACCGAGCGAGGACCGTGCCGCTCCAGATTGAGTTGATTTGGACTACCATCGTCTATGTTTCGTATCCCGGATCGCTTAATTCCTCGCTGCGACGAATGTGTTTGAGCACATAGCGTGTACCACGTTTCCTCGTCCTAGTTTCTTAAAGTGCTTAAAGCTAGTCATGTAGTCGCTACCGCAACAGTCGCGCTCACTATATATATCAGCGTTGACTACGTTTCTTCACTAAACGTCTCACTACCTTACCGCGCAGCAGAATCACGTACGGTCCCGAGCACCCCTGTATACGGTCGCTTCTGGGGACGTGATGTATTTGAGCCGGACTGGATCCAGGGAGACGAGATCGATTTACTCGCAAGCACCCATTTCCTAACTGAATATTGGCCTAATTTTTCGGGATCTGACACTGCTGAGGCGAATCCGAAATCTGAACATTATGCGCATCAAGACGTACACATCTTCCCAACTAAGTATTGGAAAACAGTATCAACTGACTACATCCCGCCATCAGATCTGCGGCATGCAGATCCCGTCAAGATGGTCGCCGCGCAAGGAGAAAGCGAGCCGATCGCGATCGGAGTGCGGTCAAATAATCGGCCACACACAATATCGATAATTCATAGCGATTTCACCGGACCGACTGGAACGTTATCCGCAAAACATGTAACGAACCGCCTAATGCTGGCGTATCGTGCCGAAATCTCCTCACGGCATACCCCTTATGGAACAGAGGTTCGGCCGATGGTCCTGCTTAAGACGCCTAACAACCAATGGTTATTTCCGGCCGATCATTCAATGACCTATGTTGTCGATTTCCACGTTCCAAGCGCGTTACCGGCAGGAATATATCAGGGGAATGTGTCCGTTCTTGCCGACGGCATTGTTTTAAAAGACATTGCCACAACCCTACAGGTGCTACCGTTTAGATTGAAAACGAACAACTTTCACGCCGGAGCATTCGGTACGACTTTTAACATTTGGGAGGGTGGTTTCTCGGGATACACAACCGAGATGATGGAGATGGACAGCCGCTACGGTTTTAATCTCGCTGGCGGTTTTTTTAATAAAGGAAACGAAATTCCGTTCCGACGACGAGGCGATTATGAGGTCATAATAGACACCAAAGATCCGAAGTTTCGAAAATTTAATACCACAATGCGAACAATGCGGCGCTACGGGATGGGAGATGTGGCATTTTGGAATTGGGGTGCCAGCGGTAAAGTATTTCAATTTAATAACGTACTAAAAAGTGCTGGGTTTTCCGGAATCGAAACCATCGACGGAAAGAAAGGATTTGCCGCGATTTGTGCAGCTTTGAAAGCCGCAGAGCGTGAACATGGGTGGCCAGAATTTGTAATAAATCCCTTTGACGAGGCGTTAAAAGATCAAGACGCGGTGCGGGAAATAATTGCCGCAGTTCCATACGTACGCGTTGGTAGTCCATCTACAAGACTCTACATGACGGAATGGCGCCCCGGATACTCCCGTTTGTATCAAAGCAGCGGTCATTTTCTGCGTGGTAATAAAAGGCCACGCAAGTTGGAGCAAATCGCTTTGTTTCTGTCGCGAGAGACGGCGCGGTTAAACTTCGACGTCATCGGATCCAACACTCTCGATGATTCGGCACGGATCCTGCAGGACTCTCTGGGCGGGGAACTATGGCACTACGGCGGTGCAAATAATCTAAACGCACAGGCGCGCCTAACTTTTGGCGTTATTCCTTGGGCGATTAGAGCTGAAGCGGCGTTAATGTGGGCGAATTATAAAGGAGATCTGAACGGTAAAGGCTGGACGCTGCACTTTGCCATGCCGCTTGATCCTCACGGCCGCCGAAACAGAAACACTCGAGGACCAATTGTTCCCAGCGTCCGCGCCGTAGCAGTTCGAGAGGGTATCGACGACCGCAGATATATCGAGACGCTGCGGTACTTCGCTACAATCGGCGGCTCCCAAAAGGATCTAGATTATTTAAAAAACCTGGAAAAACGCGCACGAAATCTAATTTCGAATCCAAATACAGTTGGAGGAATCAACAACTCAGAAATAGTAACAAATCGTGAATCGGAAATGGACGAAATCCGTACGGAAATTCAAAATCGCATCACCGCTCTCCTTCATTAGTGCGTTATTCAACGGCTTTTTCGGCCCTGGTCAGTTTTTCATCTGAAGGAGAGCCTTCAATATGGCCCGGTAGCGAAAATAGTTAGCGAGTCACCGTATATGCAACTAACGCAGAGCCACCTGCAATTAGACTATTTGTAATGTCTGCGAAATAGCGAGTGAGAATGAGTCTTCCAGTCGCGGCGACCAATGAAATTACAATGGCTGTTATTACGCATCCAGCCATCCATCGTCGAGTGCTCCATCGCTTGAATTTCTGTTGCCAAATTGCAAAAGTTACTCCAACAGTTAGCTAAAGCGCAAAGACCGAAATAACTCAATCGAGATCTCTGCTTTTCCGCATATCGCTCTGCTGTCGTAGGGTTGCTGCGCTTGCGCAAGCGCCGAATGTACTTAATTCATACGCGCCAATGCAATTTCGGAAAATAGCTCGCGGCTCGTCGACGCTGCGAGAGTATTTTTCGGAATAACAAGCGACCGTAGTGAAAGGCATCGAAAAAACGGTAACTCGTTTAGCGCAGTTTATAGCCAGACGCTCCCAGTGTGGCCCCGCCAATCGATTCAAACATACCAAGTGTTCTCCTAGATGCTCGGTGCGCAATGCGCCGCATCGGCCTCAATACCACATCGCCGTTTGACGATAGTGATGCCACTACCCCGTGCTAAACTCGCCGTCGAGCGAATCCGATCTATCGACTCTGCGTGCACAGCACCAAATAATGGCGCTATCGATAACTGATTTTGCGACCCAAAGACCGTGGATCTCTTTTACAATGTCGATAGCTAAGAAGCCCGAAACGACACCGCCTCTACGAAATATTCTGTTATCCGGTTCGGCATGGATGGTTGCTGTGCGCTGGGTGGTCCGCGGTCTTGGTGCGGTAAACGTCGTGGTCCTAGCACGACTTCTGACGCCAGAAGATTTTGGTGTTGTCGCTATGGCAACTGCAGTAGTTGGATTATCTAGGGTATTTTTCGAGTTAGGCGTCGATTACGCGTTAATAAGAAATGCAGACGCAACCGATTCTGACTTTCATGCCGCATGGAGTATTCGGCTTTTACAGTCGATTGCGGTCGCTGCCGTACTTGTTTTGGTCGCGCCATATGCGGTGTTGTATTACGACGACCACAGGGTTGCGCCTCTCCTTTGGGTACTGGCGGTCAGCGTAATAATTCAAGGTCTCACAAATATTGGAATAGTTTCGTTTCGAAAGGATCTCGAATTCGATAAAGAATTCAAATACCTCGTAGTCGCGAAAGTCCTCAGCATCGGTATTACAATTTCATTGGCGCTCGTTTTGCGTTCCTATTGGGCGTTGGTGCTAGGCATCTTGGCTGCCTATGTCGTCGAATGCGTCTTGAGTTATTTTTTTCACCCGTTTCGTCCAAAACTGAGGTTTACCGGTGCTCGTGCTATCTGGTCGTTTTCAAAGTGGGTAGCCGTCCTCCAAACAGCGAATTACTTGTCTGCCAATTTCGACCGACTGCTTCTAGGCGGACTACTAGCACCGGGCCGCCTGGGACACTACACAGTAGGTGTTGAGCTGTCTCAGATGGCTGCGACCGAAATAACCGCACCTATTTCTCGGGCAATCGTCCCCGGGTTGGCTAAGCTGCAAACCGACCCGAAAAGACTACGTACGGCGTTTTTAAAATCCCTTGGTGCGACCGCCATCGTAACGGTACCAGTATCGATCGGTTTTGCGCTTGTTGCAAAGGAGTTTGTACCCATCGTACTAGGCGCCCAATGGACTCCCGCTATCGCAATAGTTCAAGTTGCCAGCGTACATCTTATGTTCACGACACTTGGAACTGTTGCCTCAAACATTTCGTTAGTCACCGGTCACATATCAACTCTGGCCACACTATCAGTTGTTCGAACCGCGATATTCCTTTCGTTGTTTTATATCGCATTCGATTGGGCCGGAGTCCTCGGGATCCTTTATATAAAAATTGCACTCGCGGCGGCTCTGTCGATTGCTATTTTAGGCATGATATCAAGGACTCATCACGTTCCACCACGAGCGATCGTTTCACAAATCTGGCGGCCGCTTACCAGTTCTGCAACGATGGCGTTCTGTATCTTGGCTTTCACGACAAACATCGACGGGACGCCGATGTCTATCCTTGGAATAAAGATTGTTTTCGGTGCCGCCATATACATTGTCACGAATGTTACGTTATGGCGGATGTTCGGCCATCAAGATGATATAGAAAATGAAATATTGAAACTTCTTAAGAAACTAGTTTATTGAAGTAGTCCGCATGTCTGGGCTTGCTTCGCCCCGCGTCCTACAGCGTATCTAGAGCGGGCGGTGAGAAAGAGCTGCTGACGGACTGTCGCTAGCACTTAACGAAATATCCTAAACCGTACGGAACTATCTGCCTCTAGAATTTAAGCAACAATCACCGGTTAGTTATGGACACATCTCGATAACGGGTTCCGGAATCGAATGTCAAATATAAGACTATCTCCCTAAGCGCAAAGGAACGAGAATATTCCGTTATGTTTCCCGTTTCCTTGCTAAACCCAGCAATAAATCAAAAATTCGTTTTTCCGCACAATAGGGTTTCTTGGATGCTACCCAAAGAATATAAATGAAGGCGCTGTACACTACCGCTCCAATTGCCACGAGCAACACAACATACATAATGTTTGTTGTCATTGATTCTGTATACCTTATCGCAAATGTATGGCACATGCCGTAAATTGCAAGGTACATAAAAAGCGCAGCGTACAATGGTCGAACCACGGTTGAAGCCCACTCATTTGGTCGAAATTGCAAAAGGCGGACAATGATTGAAAGTCTCACTGGCAGCATAATTAGATCGGTAACTAAAAAAGCAAACGCGACACCGAGGCTGCCAAAGTGGATCGACATAAAATAACAAGCAGGTAAAAGCATTGCCAGCCACAACACCGATTGATACACGAGGATATTGGGCTTGCCTAAAGCCAGGTAAACGGCACTTGTGTTTGCGTACATACCACGAAATGCGCCCAATGCCCCTATCAGAATTACAACTGGTATAGCTTCCATCCATTGTTCACCAATCGCGGTTGGGATCAAAATGTCCGCGATTGCAGACATGCCGAGACCGGCAGGAATGATCAGTAGCGCGAGAACAGACGATGAATCGAGGTAGGTGGAGCGTAAAAGTTTCTTATCACCGATTAGCTTAGAGAATGCCGGAAACAACGCTCGGTTTATCGGCGACATTAACTCAACGGTGGGCAATGAACCTATTTCGTACCCGATTGTGAATATACCCAGCTGTGCCGGCCCTGCGTATTTCGCCAGCATGAAGTTCGGTCCTTTTATAGCCAAATAACGCGTAAGACCGGCAAGGTACAACCATTGCGAAAAAGAGAAGAGCTTTCGTAATTTCCTAAGCGTAAGATTCGGTCGAAATGGATGCATCGTATAGCTAAGGATAAACTCGGTTAAATAACTCACGACAACGCCGAAAATTAATGCCCAATATGTTTGATAATAGAGCGCTATACCGACAGTAACCACGAACGAAAATAACTTGGCAACGGCCATCAGGATAAATTCATTATGAAACTGCATGTCCTTGCGAAATTCTACGATCCCGATGTTTTTTGCACCTTTAAGAACGAATGTAAACGCCAATAAATAGATAATGTCGACGAGTCGTTCATCGTTAAAGTAGACGGCGATGGAACCCGCAAAGATTATAGAGAGCACAGCCTGGCCAATTCCCATAATCAGATTAAACGTCCAGGCCGTATTATAAATTTCCGCACTTCGGTCCGAGTTTTGAATTAATGCGGAATCCAAGCCGAACTCGCCCATATATGTAAGAAGAGAGACAAAAATCATTGCGGTCGCTACGAGACCGAAATCCTCTGGCAGTAGCACGCGCGCCAAAATCAACGTACTTAGAATGCCTAGTAATTTTACGAACCACTTTAAGCCGACCATCCATCCGCCGGCTTTCGCGATTTCGAGATTGACCTTGTCCATAATTTTGAGCTTACGATGTACGAATCGACCTGATATAGCTCGATATAGTTATTTCAGCCACTTAGGCGTCCACATGGCGAAGAGATGAACGAACGATCAGGGAAGCCGTCAAATACCCGAAGCTGGCCCGTTATGAGGCCCGCTACGCAACTCTCCCAGTTCGGCGTATAGCATAGCGTACCCGTCAATTTTTCGGTCGAGCGTAAAATGTCGTGCTGTGTTTCGACATTGTTCGCTCATACGATCGAGGGCACCTCTGTCAGTCGCAACCTTGATCATCCTCTCGCTCAGTTCGTCTGCTTGTGTTGGGTCGAATAGCCATCCGTTAACTCCCTCATTGATGATTTCACGGTGTACAGGAATGTCGGAGACTAAACATGGCCGTCCCATTGCTAGACTCTCAAGGACTACGTTCGGCATACCCTCTAAAAACGAAGGATGAATTAAGCAATCGGCATTGGCCATCATATTATAGAGTTCTTCCTTACTTACCTCGGGATGCAACACAACGTTTTTAAGACCATAGCGGTTGATACTGTCGTGTAACTCATCTTTGAGATTTCCTTCCCCAACGATTACGATATCGATGTCGTGTTTGACGCAACTCCGCGCCGCCTCGATCAAAACGCCAATGTTCTTCAACTCGGTCAACCTTCCAACAGCGATAAAACGTATGCGTTCGCTCGGCGGGTTTTGCAAATCGGGCACCTCAAATTTTTCAACACCGTTCGGTAGGTACATCACGCGTTCTTCCAACACGCCGAATTCCTCCGTAAGTCGATCGGAGAGTTGATGATTTGGAACCGTAAATCGTGAAATCAAAGGGAACGAAAGTTCTGTCGCTAACCTAAAGAACGGGTTGCGTAAGGATCCATAATTTAGATCTGGACGATTCACTAACTCTGCTCCGCGTAAGGTCGCAACGACGGGAACTGCACGCTCTTGTGAGCACAGGATCCCCGCCTCCCCTGTCGGCCATAAAAAGTGTGTGTGTACGATGTCGACGCCAAACTCGTCAATTATTTTCCCTATACAACGCTCAGCTGCAATCACAGTAAATGTGCGGGTTAAATCGCACTGAGCTAACGTTCTTAATGCCCGAAAGTGTTTGACGAAAAAAACAACGGCGCGACAAACCCTTTGCCACTTATGGCGCTCCAATAGTTGATCCATTGACAGATAGGTGACCCCGTCAATCTCCCGGTGGGCCGGCAGATGACGACAAAGGAAAAGTACATCGAATCCACGCTCCACCAATGCACGCATTTCTTTTGCTATGAATGGATAGGTGATCCCATCTCGAGGCCCCTTAATCGACGCACTGATCCCGAGAAATAACACCTTCATCGAACAAAAACCGATTCTGCGACGTCTGTCGCTAATCTAAAAACGCCCTTTCTACGGCCCATTTGACCGACGGTATTCATATTGAGAGGAATACACATAAATGACATCCACTTAAAGTGAACTATGCTCCTCGGAAACGTTAATTCTGCGCAATGCAATCCTAATAATATGGACGGAGTTATCGTCAATGTGTAATTCACCTACGTTTAATTGACGGAGATCGGATTGATGACGAGTTAATTTGCATTGCTCCATCATGAATTAAGTTACCTGCATCATCTTGGTAAACAATCTTTCACACGTGTGATCCCAACCTAACTCCTTCGCTCGAGCTAATATCGTTGCCTGATCTGGCGGGTTCTCAAGGCAGCGTTTTATTGCACTGCTGAATCCCGCTACATTCCGTTCTCGAACGAGGAATTCGTGACAAGAAGCGGGCAACAATTCGGGAATAGCACCGACCGCGGTCGCTACCACCGGAGTCCCGCATGCAATCGCTTCTAAAACGACGTTAGGGCAACCTTCGCTGCTCGACGCCAACGCAAAAACGTCTGCCGTACTGTAATATGCGGGCAGGTCATCGTTGGGAATATCGCCAAGAAATCGAACTTCGATTTTGTTTCCGTAGCTCTCGGTAATTTGTTTGAGGTTTTCTAATTCCTCGCCAACGCCAATGATCAATAACGTCGCGTCGTCTATGTTCTCCATTGCGCGAATTAGAATGTCGTGTCCCTTGAGTCGACGAAGATTACCGACACTCAATACAACTCGCTTTTTCAGACCCAGTTCGGTTCTCACCAATGACCGGTCGCGTGGGTAAAACACAGTGTTATCAACACCGTTTGGCAGCACTTCAACGTCGATACCATCGCCTCCGAGTTGCAATAAATTTCGGGCCAGATCTTGGGATACAGCCACAACAAATTGAGCCCGACTTATGGCCCATTTAATTAGCTTCCTTGGAATCGAATACTGCAGCGAATCATAAATATCTGAACCCCGCGCTGTAATACACACTGGTACATTTAGTACCGCGCCAAGCATTTGCGCTGCAACACCATCTGGAAACATGAAATGAGCGTCTAAAAGCTGGAAGCGAAACCCAGATTTTCTCACCCGTCGAATCGTTATTAGCGAAAAGATGAACAACGATATTGGAGCAAAACGCCAACCCAGTATAGGAATGACCAAATACCTCGGGTGATGAATCAGAACGCCAGATCGGGTCTCTGACTTGGCAATTCGTGAATACTTCCGATAGGAACCTGCCCAATGGTAATTGAAAGGAAACCATGGCACCGGCGCCACGACTTCAACGTCTAATTCGTATCGCTTACGCAATTCCAATAATCGTTTTTCGATAAATATTCCATGGTGAGTCTGCTCTGCGTTGGGATAGAGCGTGGTGAAAAGCAATATTTTCATTATTAAAGCATTAGCAAATCCGCAACGATTCAACCCCTTCGCATCGTCAACGACGGTCCACGATCAACTCACCAAGTATCACTCTTTATGTTTGCGTTCGAACGTGCTCCCACGTCACATATCGATTGCCCGTCCAATAATCGAATATACCCAAAATTGCCGCAAGATTAGACAAATAAAAATAGTACAGAATTTCGCAATAGAACGGCGCGTCCCGTCCGGACATAGTTCGCCTCCAACCTACTATTGCTAGTACGATTGAGCCAACTATAAGGCCAGCCGTCAGTACGTATAACCCAGGACCGCCACGAATTAGAATTAACGCGTTAAAAATAATTGCCAGTGCAATCGACGCCATGGTAAACCACCTCACGATCTTGTGAGATACCAACATAAAGCCAAATCGAAGATTCGCGCGCACGATTCGGCGAAAACCAAATCTTAGGATCGCACCCCATGTACGGCACACAATTCGGCGCTTTCTGCGAAATTCTTTATCGTAATCGTCGGCTGGGTCCTCATAGGCTTTTGCTTCCGGGCTAAATACGCCACGGTAGCCGGCTACCACAATTTGCAATGGGTTCATAAAATCGTTGATATCTTCTGGAGCAAGCGGCTGGTACAAGTGCCGCCAGATCGCGTAAATCGCTCCATCTCCCCCTACTACAGACTCAAATTCAGACTCTTTGCGCTTAATCGCAAGTTCGTAGCGCCAATAGAGTCCCTCGTTTTCGCCAGCCCCCATATCCTTACTGCGGGTATATAAGGCGGACCCCACGACGTAGCCCACGCCTGGTCGTCGAAGCTCGTCGACCAAGTAATTGACCGCATTCTTATCGAATATTGCGTTCGCATCAGTGAAAACTACAATATCGCTTTCAATTGTAGTCATCGCTTGGTTCAACCCGGCCGTCTTGCCGAGATGCTCTTTGATTGCGACTAGTTTTACTCTTGCGTCGGTATTTGAGAGCTTCTCAACGATTTCGTTAGTTCGATCGGTGCTCGCATCTGACACGATTACGACTTCCAAACTTTCCGCAGGGTAGTCGATTGCAAGCGAAGTTCGTATTTTATCTTCTATTACAACTTCTTCGTCACGTGCAGAAACGATAATCGTTACGCGGGGTATTGCAGGCGGTTCCATGTTGGTCTCTTCTCGGCGTACGGATGACAGTCGAGACAATATGGTTAGAAGGATGGGATACAGAACGTAAGGATAAATCGCAGTCATTGCGAAAACCCAAAACAGAACTTCAAAAATCGTTATCATGGTAGTACCGTAAGCTCGGAAGCTGTAACGGTGCGACATCGAAATACGTCGCTCTCAAATGCGACCTGCAACATAATAATTTCAACGGTTCGCAACATCGCATATCTGTCAAATTTAGTGACAAACCGGCCGTTCGTCTTTCAAAAGGCTGACAACTCTAAATTAACTAGCGACACACTTTCCTACCAAGCCAGTCCTTCGTATTGGTATGCGCCTCGGGCTTCTTCCGGTAAACGTGCAAGGTCAACGACCACCTTATCGGATTCCAGCTGACAGAGATGTTCCGCGTAACTTGATTCGAAGTTGCACACGACGATTACCTCGCCGTGGTCGATTACCGATGCTAAATCAGAATTTATAACACTATCAATATGCGGCAGGTGCTCTTTAATATAGGCGGCATTGGCGCCGATGAGCTTCGAAAGCGAAACGTTATTATCGAAGACTTGTAGTTCATAACC
This sequence comes from Gammaproteobacteria bacterium, assembly GCA_021773835.1. Lineage (GTDB taxonomy): Bacteria > Pseudomonadota > Gammaproteobacteria > UBA11873. The sequence goes on along the minus strand of JAJFJQ010000032.1, from coordinate 38,039 downwards.
CTTGCCGATGAGCTCTTCGGCCAGGGTCACAAAAGGCGATTCTCGCAAGTCATCGGTATCTTTTTTAAACGACAAACCCAGCAAGCTAATACGTCGTTTGCCAAGATCACGAACACGCTGTGCCGTTCGTTCTATGAGCGTTCTGTTACTTAGCAGCATGCTATCGAGAAGTGGCAACTGAATGTCTTCGTGACGAGCAATGTAGTTTAGCGCCCGCAAGTCTTTTGGTAGACAGGAACCTCCGAAGGCAAAGCCGGGTATTAAATATTTTTTTGAGATATTGAGCTTATCGTCCATACAGACGACATTCATCACATCGTGACTGTCTATTGATAGCTCCTTACAAATAGAACCGATTTCATTCGCGAACGTAACCTTTAGCGCATGAAACGCGTTATTTACGTACTTAATCATCTCCGCCGCACGCAATTCCAGGTGCACCGCAGGTGCATCAATAAAATTGTACAATTCTTCGACGCGTTGACCTGCATTGGGATCAGTTTCTCCAATAATTGTTACTGGTGGGTTTTCGAAATCCTCGATAGAGCTTCCTTCTCGGAGAAATTCAGGATTCATTGAAAACCCAAGCGTTCCATCCGACACTGCTCGTTGAATATCCGGGCTACCGGCGATCAAGCTATCTGTCGTTCCGGGAGGAACCGTACTCCTGATAACGACAACATGGTAATCGCTTTTTGACGTCAGATTTTCGGCAATTGACGCTATGCATCGCCGCACGCCATTGAGATTCACGTTCCCCGATTGGTCGCTAGGTGTACCTACACAAATCATTGTTAGGTCCGCTTGCTTGACCGCGAGTGCACTGTCGTCCGTGGCGCTGAAACTACCTTTGGATTTTCGGTTTTTCGCCGTGACATCCGCTATAAGCTCAGCAAGGCCCGGTTCTACGATCGGGCATTTCCCGCCATTTATGAGGTTCACCTTGTCTGGATTAACATCGACCCCAATCACATCATGCCCGTGCTTAGCCAGACACGCGCCCGTGACACACCCAACATAGCCGAGCCCGAATATCGATATTTTCATGAATTTCCTTGTAGTCGAAGTATTGGATTGCGCATTCTGCAAAACACGTTTGATTAATTCTATTGAAGCAACGATTGTTTATACGAATAATCAGACTTTACCGTGAAAGTGAGAAATGCGGCTCGTTTTCAATTGCATTAATAATCCAAAAGAGCCGCCGTTTAGTGGCTCTAATTCCCCTCGACCGGTTTGTTCCGTATTAGACGCGGATCTCGGCCGCCGATATACACATCGTCCAACAACACCGTTCTCGCGATCGGAGGATGATAGGAGCCAAGCTTTAGATAGTTCCCTCGAATATCGTTGTAGGTGTTGGGACCCGCATGGTCAACGATCATCACGCCGTCCTTCCAGATCTGGATCACGCCGTCGTCCCCATAAGACCATTTAACGTGGAATAACCAATCGACCCATTGGCCCGTGACCAGCGGCCCGTACCAGAGCGTGTACTTCGCAAGATGCTTCTGCTTACTTCTGATGCTGGCGTCCCACCCGTAAGAGATACGGAAATATCCATCGATAATTCGCATCGCGAGCGGTGGTCCACGCCCATTAGTGTCTCCGAAAAATTTGTCTCGGGTCGAGTGCCATTGTGCAATAACTTCATTTTTCTCATGAATCATCCAAGGTTCGGCCAGAAATACCTTGAAGCCATACCAACGATCTTGTTTAAATGGTTCACGCAACAGGTCACCCAATAGACCTCGATAGACCCTTGGCACGAGTTCGCATCGCGCACCCACGCCCGCCTGAAAGCGAACGACACTTCCGCGATCGGAATCTGCCGGGGAAACCGTATCGATTTCACATTCACCACTACGGTCGTATTGCCATCGGCTCGTTGATGGGTTTCTTGAATCGAAGGAATCGGCAAACTCGCTAGCGAGAATCGCCGTCGAAGATAACGATAGCAAGATTAAGACTAAGACCACCAACGAGACGCTTTCAGCTGTCGCCCTGCCTTTGACCAAATTATGATGTAAGTTCATTGTGGATATAATGCGCGCGGAAAAAGTGAGGTAGCTGGTCGGAGATTCTTCAATCACCAAATTTCTCTATAAGGACGTGGGTTTGAGCGGCAAACACAAAACGCGTTCACCGCTATTGCATGAAAACAAAAGGCTGTTACATCACAGTAACTGAATTCCATTAGTCGTCCGACGAAGACCTCTTTATATGACGTCATTGGCCCAATTCGCGATCAGTTGGCTCTTTTAATTTAAATTCATCACGTTGAATACCGAAAACAGACGCGACCATATAATCCGAAGTCCGTAATACTCGACATTTATTTTTACATAATTAAATCGATACGACTGTCCGAACCAACACAATCGGTATTGCAAGACTACCGTCAATTTGGCAGTCCATATATAAGTACGGTCCGCCTGATAGATGCATTTGTTCAACCATTAATCAACCGCCGTCATCTTATATTAGTGAAGACTTCAATGCTCGGAAGGGCATTGCTCGCGCGCCAAATTGAGCGCAACTTAACGATTTTTTACTCCTACTGGTTGGTTGGACTGCCGCCTTAATCTAATAACTTTTTATATATTTGCACAGGAGGCATCCGAATCGAAGTTCTGGCTGCCAAAGACCTTGTGCCACTTGCGGTTCTACAGCTCCTAGTTCGCGATCTCAGATCCTTACGATGAAGGTAACGAACAATTCAGACTCACCTAACTGTAGATTGGTCTGCTAGCGTCTGCGTAGTTGATCGTTCTGAGCACAAATTCGCAGAATCAGTAAAAAAACGTCACAACCCAACCGAAATAGGGTGACTTACCAACGTGCACTGGTGGACCTTCGATCTAAAACACCTAAACTACTACGTTTGAAATATAGCCGGTTGCTGCAACTATGACGCCGACGTTAATCGTTACGGTGGATACAGAAGAGGAAGGGCTGTGGTCGGGGCAGTTCTCTGCCCGTGACAACCCCGTAGAAAACATTAAGGGGGTTCCCGCGTTTCAAGCGATCTGCGATACGTTCGCCATTAAGCCCACCTACCTCGTTGATACACCAATTTTGGACGACACTAGCGCAACATCCGTGCTCGATCGCATAATCGCACAAAACGGATGTGAAATCGGTTGCCATATTCACCCCTGGAACACGCCACCTGTAGAGCACAATATAGATAGCGTACGGTCGTACTTGTGTAATCTTCCACTAGATTTACAGCGTGAAAAATTGACTACGGTCACTGAGCATATTGAGTCGCGGTTTGGTCTTTCGCCGACATCATTTAGAGCGGGTCGCTACGGATTGGATAGCGATGGAGCTTCAATCCTTAGCGAGCTTAACTATATTGTCGATTCAAGTGTATGTCCGTTTATGGATTATTCTGGCGATGGCGGCCCTGATTTTCGAGGGGCGCCGTGGAAACCTTATTATGTTGGCGATAACCTTTGCCAGCCTTCATCGGTCACGACCAATTTATTGGAGGTACCTGTATCTTTCGGATTCAACTGGAGTAACTTTGAACAAGCATACGCACTATACGAATTTCTAGCGTACCCGCCATTAAACCGCTTGCGACTGAGAGGGATCTTCGATCGATTAGAGATACTTCAAAGGATAAAGTTTTCGCCTGAAAAAAGTACAAGCCGTCAGCTAAATGCACTAGCTGACGCATATCGTCGGAACGACGCGCCATGCATTGTGATGATGTTCCACAGCTCGTCACTGCAACCCGGTTTCACACCGTATGTAACCGACTCCTCCGAGTTGAAGAGATTCCTAAAAACTATCGAAGAGACCTTCCGCCATTGCATTCATAATTCAGGGATGCAAACCAAGACCTTGTCAGAATTCGCGCAGTGGTATTCGGAAAACGGCGCTTGTAGTGCCAACGTAAAATAGAAGCTTGATGGATCCTTACGCCTGGCACCCAATGGGAATAACGCGTCTTGCAGATGCCTGTCGGCGTAGGATGGCTTCATAAGCTCGACCGATATCGCCGAGTTAGCCTGCCGAGAGACTGTGTCACCTAATAGCCAACAACAAACTACCTTGCACGGTCCCGGTGATCCGCCGCCCGCGAGGTCTTTTACTACGCTAGCTTCACGACTTTTACGTTGCACACTTGAACAGGTAACTTGCAACATCATGCACCATGCGATGATCGACAATACCGATACGGATCGACATCACCTAGGGTGAATATAAATACTTGATCGTATTGGGCATCGGTACCACATCTAAGATGAAGTATCCTAGTAACACTTAGCTTAAGTTCGGACAAAACCGGAAATCAGGAGACGAGAGTGGCCAGCGATAATCAAACCAATGACCAACTTCGAGAACTTTACGAGAGCCATCCGTATCCGGGGACTGGTCCGATGCCGCCAGCACGAGAATTAGTCAATCTAGTAAAACTTTACCAAATCGAAAACTCCCTGCCGGACACCGGATTAAACCTATTGGATGTTGGGGTCGGCTCTGGAAATCGATTGCTGGAACTCGTCAGGGATTTTCCCGGCCATACGTATACGGCTATCGACTATAGCGAAACTGCTCTCGATCACGCACGCGAGCGGTTTCGTGAAGAAGGTTTTGATAACGTCGAATTCAAGCAGGTCGATCTTGAGGACGATCTCGCCGAACTCGGAAAATTCGACGTTATCACCTGCATGGGCGTACTACATCATTTACGGGATCCGAATGTTGCTTGGCGCAACATTTCCCAATTGAGCCATGAAAATAGCATTGGTTTCTTTTACGTCTATGGTCGACTAGGAAGTGTGGAGCGCATCAGGCGCAAGAGCATTTTGGAGATCCTTGCGAAGGAGACCCAAGATCTCGAATGGTTCGAGTGGGTACGTGCATGTAATTTTGTCGATTTAGCTTACGGATGGCGCGGGCTTGGAGACGGCCTACCGTTGTATTTGGATGCCTATAAAAATCCCCGCGAAAGATTGTTCGATTTAAGCGATATATTGGCGTTGCTTGACTATGCAGGCGGGGGATGGCGCGCTGCGGCACTTCAAGGTTGGATCTCAGAAGGAAAAGGATGGTTAGTCGATATCGATGCTCGGCAGAGCCGACTTCCGATCGCGTCAACAACCCTTAAACCATTAAGTGAAGACAGAATCGTAAGCGACCGTTTCGTGGAGCTAGACATTCTCGAGCGTTTGCGATTACTCGAACAAGTCTACCAGCCAGAAGCCTATACCGTTGTACTATGGGGTCGAGAAGCCTTCGCACAAATGCCACACGATAGCCGGTTAGCGCGAGGTGCGATTGCGCTACCCTCTAGGTAGCGACGTTTGACGGCTTCGTGCAATAAAATCCAAAATTCAAAAATACTTACGCCTTTGGAATTCATCTCAGTCGGACCCGTCCTATTTAGGTTTCGCAGCAAGTACGACTAAGTGTAGGCCGAAACCCCACTGCTTGCGCAGCCAGTCAAAGTGTTGGTCTAATCCTAAATTCTTCATGATCTTGTTGACATGAAAGGAATTTACAACTTTGCGGATCCCGCGGTTGCCGTGCCCCAGAATGCACGTCGTCTCCTGTTCAATTTTGAAGTCGCAACTACGCAGAAGCATTCGTAGTTTTTTTCGGGTAACCCAATTTTCGATCGGCTGCGTGGTCCATGTATCCCTACGATCACGTTCTAATGCATGCATCGTTTTGTAATTCGGCGTAGTTAGGATCAAGTAACCGCCGGGACGCAGCACCTTCCAGGCCTGCTGAAGGTGTTGGTCTTGATTTTCTAGATGTTCCAAAACTTCGTGGCTGACGACAACGTCGTGTGTATTTGCCGCCGGATCCCAATGCGCGAGATCGACTTGAGCGAATTCAACGTGACTATATCGTTTTGATGCTTCTTCGATCGCCGCCGGCGATAATTCAACACCGGTAGTTGGGCCAAATTGTCCCAATATAGAAGTTAACCAACCGCTGCCACTACCTAGCTCAAGTATTTTGGGTCGCTCAATTTTTATCTGTCCCAGTAACTCGAGAATGACAGCGCTTCGACGAAGCTTTAATCGACCAGCATATTGCTCCGCAGCCCACCTTGCATCATAGAATTCCTTTTGTGCATCGATGTCGTGGCTGTCGCCAGTCTCATTGCTCATATGAGGCTTCCTCTCGCCGTACGACATACCGATATCAACGGAGATCCAGACGATAATTTGCGTGATTTATAAGGACAAGGATGGTATCGCACCTTCAAAGCCTGGTGTACTAATTCGGAAAGATAATTAGCTTCCGATCAATCCTTGAAATCGACAGTAGATATCCTGCAGTAATGATTTATAGGAATTCGCGCCCGCAATTTCAACTAGGATTTGCTAAAAATTGTAACTAGTAAAACGTGAATCAGTACTGTGTCGAATTGCATCAAGCATTGTCCACGCACTGGACAATAGCAAACACTAGTCTATCATTCGTGGACGCTATTTGACTAACGAAGTAAGGCATTTTTGGTGCCACGGCCAGCAGCTTTGCACACGTGGTTTAAGAGGAACAACAGCATGATTGTACTTGGATACAGCGGTTTAAACGCGTCTACCGCGTTCGCAGCCCGCAATCCAGATCTGTTACCGGGCGAAGAACGAATGGTGCAAGGATTGGATAGTGCAGCCACATTACTTGTGGACGGGAAGGTAATTGCGGCGGCGGCGGAAGAGCGATTTTGTGACGAAAAGCACACTAACCGATTTCCTCAACTTTCGATTGAATTTTGCTTAGACGAAGCCGGCATTTCTATAAATGATGTCGACATAGTTGCTCATGGCTTCAACTATCGTACGGCTGCGGCTTTTTATCAAAAATTCGAACCCGACCTTTATGAGCAGGTTCTCAATCCAGATCTACAGGTTAGATTGTGTGAAGACAAGCTAGGGTTACAAGCCGCGGAGACGAAATTCCAGTCGATAAATCATCATCTCGCGCATGCCGCAAGCGCCTATTTCCCGAGCAATTTCGAACAATCATTGTGCGTCGTTTGTGATGGAATGGGCGAACTCGAATCACTCACGATATACGAGGTTAACGACGGCACCTTCAATCGACTGGACCAGATCTCTATTCCGAATTCAATTGGCATATTGTATAGCCTTGTAACTCGCCATTTAGGCTTTAAGTTCAATGCCGACGAATACAAGCTAATGGGATTGGCTCCCTATGGGGAGCCAAGTTCTTTTAGACAATTTTTCGATGATTTTGTGGATTTGCGAGATAACGGCAAATTCGAAATACAATACCAAAACCTTACCGGTACTAAATCCCGAGACCCGCTTTATCGAGACGTCCTTGAAAGTTTTGGTCGGATCATACAAACACCCGACGACGTCGAAACCATGGAGCAGAAGCACTACGATTTTGCCGCTGCCGCACAGGAATGTTTAGAGCGAGCACTATTGCACAATATTTCCCATTGGCAAAAAGCTACCGGTCTAAATAATCTGTGTATGGCTGGTGGTGTGGCTCTGAACTGCACATTCAACGGCAAACTAATTGAGCAAAACATATTCTCCGATTTCTATATCCAGCCAGCCGCTGGCGACGACGGGACGTCTCTCGGCGCAGCACTCTTCGCTGCCCACAAAAGCGGTGAAGATCTTGCCAAAAGCCGTCACCAGGAGATGCCGTTCTACGGGCCCAAAGCGACCCAGGATGAAATTTCACGAGCGATAGATAGCGCCGAAGGTGATTTCATCGTCGAAGAATTCGGTAGCGTTGAGGAAGCCGCCGCCGATGCCGCTCAAGGTGTTGCCGACGACCTCGTCCAGGCATGGTTCCAGGGTCGCATGGAGTTTGGCCCGCGCGCGCTCGGCAACCGAACAATAATTGCGAACCCAGCCTCCCCGGACATCAAATCACGGGTGAACATGATAATAAAACTACGTGAAGGGTTCCGTCCGTTCGCTCCTGCGGTAACGATGGAGCACGCTCGTGACTATTTTGAAATTGATACCAGTGCAGCTCCGTTCGAGTATATGCTGGCGACTTGTCAAGTTGCTCCCGACTGGCAATCTAAACTGCCAGGAATAACTCACGTAGATGGATCCGCGAGGGTTCAAACCGTAGATAGAGCAAAAAACCCAATGTTTCACTACTTAATCGAAGAGATAGGTAAGCGTACCGGTATATATTGCACGCTGAATACCTCCTTCAACGTTCGCTCCCAACCAATGATTGCCACGCCGTCGATCGCCATTGAAACGTTTATGCGTGTCAAAATTGATCGCCTTTATCTTGGAAACATTAGGTTATCGAAGCCATAGGTGACAAGCAGCTCCCTGCGCAATAATTCAAATAGTTGCGGATCTTGAAAGCGACTAACGCACTTAGGAACTAGGACTGTTTGCATCAATCGATGAGTCGCATCGTACAACAATCAAAGGAACTCGGGCTTCTCGCCTACCCTCCTCCGTACCAATGTTGGTTCGCTCTATCTAGCGATCCCGATTTCACAGCATTAGATAACTGGCAAGAGGTTCACACTTTTATTTGGGAGGAATTGGCGCTCCCCTTTGCCGATTCCTTTTTTATTACGAATAAAAATTTACAGGCCACCGAGCAGGTGTCTTTAGGAGATCGTCCCGAGTGTATTGGCGCCCACATGCACGACACATTGCACACGTGGGGCGACTTTATTTTTTCTGGCAACTATCGCTTTACAAGATCAGATGCTCTCGCAGGAATTGATTTACTACTGAAGTACTCGATCGTTCCTAAAGTTTGGACCGATCATTCGAATTTTATCGGGAACCTACTGCACAGACCGCATGTAACGTCTACACCGACCATTAAGGACACTGCTGGATACGTTTACGAGAACGATCTGTATACATTAGATTTAGTTAAATCCGCCGGCATTCGCTATATCTGGAACGGAAATTTGGTACGGGCGCCCATAGGCCAAGATCGCACGCTCAGTCGCCATCGATGGTATCAGGAGTCCGGATTGCGATTCAGTAAAACGACACGAACCGCAATCTCCGTCCTAGATAACCTCACAGCGGGACTTCAGCAATTTCGCAATCCGACGGTATTCACATATTCGCGCGCTGCGAACAGACAATATTATCGGCACAAATTTCCTGACGGAACGGAATTCTATTGCTTTCCACGGTTCGGTAGTTGGCAATTGGGCGATATCGATGGTATTAGCAAGATCCTAAACCCTGAAACGATTACTAAACTAATTCAATCCGAAGGAACGATGATCCTCTATACGCATTTAGGAAAACGGCATGGAGAACTGAACGAAAATAGGCAACATATCCCGCAAGCGACTCGCGATACTTTTGTCCAACTAGCCAACGAACATAACGCCGGTAGAATTAAGCTTTCGTCCACGTCGAAATTACTTGACTACTTAGTGCTGCGCGACAACGCGACTGTTGTCAATGATGAGATTCATTTTCGTCCCGACGACATCAGATTCCCTTCGCTAGACATTAATGACCTCAAAGATCATCAGTTTGGGTTGGCGACTCGCAATCGTAATATTCGAGTTTTATGTAATGACATCGAAGTATCGGCATATACGTTGGAAGAAACGACGTCGGCTTCAGAATTTAAATTGTCCTTCGGATGATTAATTGAATCCGGATTTGGTAAGTATTTCATGGCTATCGAAATCGAATCGCTGAGTGTTCAACATATCCCAGCTGTTATCGCGCATTTGCGAAAGACTCGATTTTCGAGCTGGTCGGAGTCTGAACTGGAGGACTTCGTCAACTGGCGGTACTTTTCCCGGACCAATGCCGAACCGGTAATTGCCTTGGCAAAAGGAGAATGCATTGCGTTTATAGACAGCCAGTTAAGAGACTATAAATCGAGTGGACAAAATTACTCTGTCCAAGAAACGTCAGAATGGTACTGCCAACCCGCATATCAGCCGATAGGACTAGGGATCCGGGTACTACAAACGTTAATGCGCCGCGAACAACCGATCCTTTCAGTGCGCGGCACCGAAATCAGTCAAAAAATCGTTTTAAAGTTAGGCTGGAACAATTTGTCACCCGTTTTACTGTTTAATAAAATGAATAACTGGCGCTCAACAGCTCGGTCGACCTTGAAACGGTTTAGTTCTATTGGAAGGAAACTTGGTTCAGATAACGAACAATATGATCTGCATGCAATAGAGAGTCCACCGTCTAACAGTGAGCTTGAACAGCTGCGGTCTCGCCAATTTAGCGCACTTGCTCCTAATCTCCATCCTTGGGAAATCGAGTGGTTTTCAACGGCGCCGGAGAACGTTGGGGAATACGTTTGGCTGCGCTTTATGCGTGGAACCGAGTTTGTTGGCTATTCAATTAGCCGGTTATATGAGGGCAAGGAGTATCGAAGAGCGCAGATAGTCCACCTTGAATGCGTAGATGACGATTTATCGCTGTATCAGTCCGCGATCGATTTATTAACGCAAGAGCTCACACAAAGGTCTGCCGTTAGAATACTGTCACGGTGTTCTTCGCCCAAAATCGCCGACGCCTATATACATAATGACTATAGTGCGAGTTCTCCTCAGCCCGTTTTTTGGTGGAGCCAAAGCAATGCCGAATTTCCAGACAAAGATAGCCACTTAACCTACCTTCGAGGCGACGATTCGTTTCGACCTTTATCAAGAGACCGCGAGCGATAGTAGATGAGTGCCGAAAACTTCGATTTAAAAGAGATGCGCTGCATCGCGGGACTTTTTTGGAGCAGCTATAGAAGATTTCCCGACCGTCCAGCCTTATCCGTAGACGGTAAAACGCTCAGCTATCGCGACCTCGCATCTATGGCAGCTGGGTTCGCGGTTACGCTTGATGAAGTCGACGCCACTCAGCAGGTTGGCGTAATAGCCTATAGAACCGCTACAGCCTATGCAGGCATCCTCGGAATACTCGCAAGCGGACGAACTTACGTAGCCTTAAATCCTAAGTTCCCACACGAACGGAATCAGACAATCGCGGAATTCGCTGAATTAAAGCACATCATTTGCGATCCAGAATATCTTGCGCTGGAGTTCGATAATTATAAGGCCAATCAAGATGAACCAGCATTCATCACCATCGATGACGCCGATCTTAAAAAATCGATTGCGGGAATACCGTGTCGAGTTGCTGCTCCGATCGGTGGTCAACCATTTGAGATGGCGGCACTTGCATCGGAGGCTCCGGCTTACATCATGTTTACCTCTGGCACGACTGGTAAGCCAAAAGGTGTTCCCATCACGAATGATAATGTCCTTGCGTATGTCAACAATGTGCTGGCGTTAGCTCCGCTAGATGAGCACGACAGGTTCTCACAGACCTTCGACCTCACATTCGATCTATCGGTCCATGATATGTTTGTCTGCTGGGCGGTCGGTGCATGCCTTTGCGTGGTCCCAGACCGTGCAGTAATGGCCCCCGCCAAGTTCATACGCGAGCAAAATCTCACAGTTTGGTTTTCTGTCCCATCGACAATCGGTTTTATGCACAAGCTTCGCACCCTAAAACCCAATTCCTTTCCGACATTGCGGTGTAGCTGGTTCTGTGGCGAAGCATTACCCGCACAAAGTGCGCGGCTTTGGTGTGAGGCCGCGCCAAACTCTTTCGTGGAAAATTTATATGGTCCGACGGAGGCGACGATCGCCTTTACAAATTACCGCTGGCGTGGCGATGAATTAGACAAGTCCCTCGCAGGTGGTTACGTGCCAATCGGTCGACCAATGGGCGATCTCGAAGCCGTTATTATCAACGATGACAATAAGTTAGCGCCGCCAGGCGAATCGGGTGAGCTCCACCTTGGTGGTAACCAACTTACACCCGGCTATTGGCAAGAACCAGAAAAATCTGCATTGGCGTTTATTAATCAAGCATTCCCGGAGAAGACTTCTTCGCGTTGGTACCGAACCGGAGATCTCGCAAAACAGAATGATGAAGGAAACCTCGAATTTATCGGCCGTGTAGATAGCCAAGTAAAAATACTTGGTTATCGTGTAGAGCTGGGAGAAATAGAGCGCGTCGTCCGTCTCGTATGCCAATCGGAATTGGTAGCTGCGGTCGCTTGGCCACGTGTTGGGGCGAGCGCCAGTGGAGTCGTGGCATTCGTTTGTGGAACAAATTTAGACGTATCGACCATCATAAACGCCTGCGAAAAATCCTTACCACCGTACATGGTGCCTAAAATGATTTACTCAATTGAACAATTCCCGCTAAATGCCAACGGGAAAATTGATCGTGGCCAACTCGAACAACGGTTGGCTGAAGGATAAAATATGAACGAACAAGAAATACGGGAAGTCATTTTCGACATTTTAAATCGCCGCATGGCGAGTTCCGAGATGACGGCCGAAACTCTAAACGAGCAGACGAGCCTAATAGACTTAGGAATAATCGATTCATTCGGTTTTCTCGAATTGACCAGCGAGCTCGAAGAGAAAACTGGGATTCTTATGGACTTCTCCGACGCAGATCCCGATGAATTCACCTCTGTCAGCGGTCTGTTAAAGCTTCTCAAGCCCTAAACTTAATGCCTCATGGGCCGGGAGTTACCCAAGAAACGTAGCTCTTCACACAAGTCAACCCCGTGTTCGGTCAACTCCTTTGCCAGACGACGCCCTGTAGCGTTACTTGCAACTATTATCGTCATGTCGTGGCGTCGTTGTGCTTGCGCACTCAGCGCTCGTTTCAATCACGCGTAGCGGCCAGGATGCGACACAGACAATGCACCAGACTCCAGCGTAACTCGGTATAGGCCGAGGTTGTCCGAAAACAAGGCGTACTTCTCGGGAACTGCGCTGCGTTACGCTATCTGCTGCAGTCGATTGGTCGTCGTTCGCGAAGTAGAGCTCGACTGCCGGGAATAGACAGAAAATCCGCTACGCTATTGAATCTACGACTTTTTTTATCGATTGGATCATGGGTGAAAATGGGCTTATGGTTATCGCCCGACCGGCGCTATTAACCAGCGTTTCTTTTAACTTATATTTAAATAAGTTTGCCTTACCAATTTCTCCGCAATTCCAACTTTCTGGATGATCATACCCCCACTCTCGCATAAACGGCCCATAGGAACGCCAAGCTCGGTCGTGTACGTTCGCAGAATAATACTGATCAAATTGGCGATCCTTAAGTGCTGTTTTATTAACTTGTTGTAGCGGTCGTGCGGATTCTATGCCGATCATGGCCAATACCTTAGAAAATTCCTCTGTTAGATTTTCGAACCGCATGATGTAATCAAATCGAGAGTGACAGACAAGAAACCAGTTGTGATAAATCGACATTCGATAGCGTTGGAAAAAATCAGAAAACTCAGCTTCACGGGAACGGATGTATTCAAACCATTCAAGCTGTAGATCGGATACGAATCCACCGTTACGTTCATAAAATTTCGGCGTGGTGTACTGTTTCTTATGATTACCTTTCAACTTCATGTATTCCGTAACGATTATATCCAGCGGGTTTCTAACCGTTGCAAAAACAAAATACTCTTTCGCCTCTTGCGGATATTTGTCCCTAAATTCGGTGAAATTGGCGTGTTTACGAATGATTTTTTCGCCGTTGTAATTGCTAACGAGCTCCGCACTTATTGCAGTAGATCCGGTTGACGGTACTTCAATAAATAGATACTTGTGTTCATGACTTACTACCATGTTTTTCTGCCCATCCGTTCGCAATACTTCGGCAAATGTTGACCGAGCCTGTGAGATTCTCTAGTTATCGAATTAGCATCCGCTAGTTCGTCGCCTGTTGTATTTTTCTACAGTGTCCATGACACTCGTTTTTCCTGATCCATTCGGCCTCTAACAACGTGCGGATGTACTTCTTGTAGATATACCGCAACTCTCTCCAATACGATACCGATAGCCACTTCCAACCGAAATTATGCCTTCCCATCCGATTCCCTTGCAGAGTCTTCTCGACTATAAGCCACAGGGTACTTCTGAGAAACAACATTACCGTCGAATCGATCGTTCCATAACTTGAATTCGAAAGGCCATATTAGATTCCCCAGCCATCGCAGTGGCCCATAGCAAATGACCGGAATGCTCAGTAAACAACATGTCGCCCACGTAGTTGCGATGGAAAACTTTCCTCTAGCTCCAGCTTTCTCAGGTACTCAGTTTGCGAAATGATACGATTGTCATACTTCCAACTACGAATTATATCGTGCCGTCGAATGGCCGATTACTGAGTAGATCCCGTAGCGCAAGCTACTAACAAATTTTCACAAACTAAAAGGCGAGCCAAAGCGCCAATCTGCGCCTCCCGTACGACTGAACCAAACAATATGCGCTTCTGCTGGCTATTTCCATGGATTTTGCAATTCGCGCCGTCCGCTGCGGCAACCATCGAAAAGAAGTTACTATCGGCCCCTAGCGCTTCCCCCACACTGCTTTACTCATTTCCCAAATTATCTCGGACTACCAAACCCGTCGGTCCCAACCGTGCGTGCTCACTTTCTACGATGGCGATCAATTTGTGCTTCTTAAGTACACGAATAATTGACATATTCTTATACGAGAACTATCAACAGAATCTTCGATAAATAAATAGGTGTGCTCGTTCACTTAGCGGTCGCTAATTCTGACATTAATAGCGGCGGTAGTTCGGGCGCATACGTCTTGCGAGCAGCTCCGAACCGTATATCGATTTATGTCCCGCGTCGAAATAGATCGGATTTGCGTCACGGTAGGGTGAACGTTCGGGATCGCATATGGATTCACTGATACCAAAGTAGGATACTTCAGGGTATTGAGCTGCGACGGTTTTCAAATATTCAATTGGTGTATCCCAGTGTTTTACCTTGCGTTGGGCGTGTTGTTCACAATCAACCTGCGAGTAGCGTTGATTCCTCAGAGAGCAGTTCCTATCGTAGAATTCAAATCTAGGGATCTGGCCGAGAATAACCACCTTCCGTCCCTCATTGATCAAAAAGGCAACGGTTTCCTCAAGGTCGCCGATGAATGCTGGATACCCCCAATACCCACTCCAGGATCCGCCTAAAATGACGTATTCGTAGCTCGATATCTCTCTTTTCACATTTGCACGGAATTCCGCGCATTCCTTTTTTATTTCCAGCACGGCCATAGTCAATATCGCTTCTGATCACTTGGGGACAGCTACCCAGATCGAGGTTCCGAATGGAAAATCTTTGCGCCTTACCTAATTCCGCAAAGAACCCACGTGATGCGCGGCATGAGAATCTCCCCAAAGTAGCACACGAAGCGGTGCTTTGGACTTTCCCACCACGCACCGATCACCGTCGAAAGGCGCGGCGCTATGTTCGTTGGACGGGCACGCATAATCGTATTGATAGCCGGGATTAGCGTAATAATCTCAGGCGGCTAATGCGAAGGCCTATGAATCCGAATCTGTGATGTACGAATTCAGGCCGTCACCATAAAGAATACCGCTAATTAAGAACCCTGAAATTACAAAAAATACATCGACACCAACAAACCCATCGAATTGTAAGGGCAAGCCTAGGTGGTATATAACAACAGCCAATACAGCGACCGCACGGAGGCCATCGATATCGCGTCGGTATTTCAGTGACATTTCTATTAAGCCAGGAGTGGGGCCAACCGATTGCCGTACGGTGATCCACTACCGTAATGTTCCATTAATTATTAATTTAAACGCAGTTGGCATTCCACATGCAAACGGTTGCGATGCCTCGATCCACTAATAGTCATTTCTATCTACAACGTGTCCCGCAATATTGCGCTCAACTCATCGCTACGTAATGACCGAGATAGACGTTCGGTATCACCTACAGCAACGAAACCTTGATAATTGCGTAGCCGATAGCCGTCGAGAAATCGTTTTATAAGTGCCGCGATGTCGTCGACAGAAGAAATTTTCGCCCGCTCAGTGACACCAAGATCGTCTAAGACCCTCGCGGTCTCACCGAACGGATCGGTTAGCACTAAGATCGGTTTTCCTGACCGCGCATATTCGTACAACTTTGCTGGTACCTGCGCATTGCAAGTCGGTCCTTGCAATAATAATACGCCGTCACTGCTCAAAATTTCCGTAACGGACGCAACGTAATCGATATTCTGTTCAAAAAAGACCAAATTTAATAATTCTGGATGGCATCGCTGAATTAGTGCACGAAATTGGCTTTCGTAACCGCATCCACGGAGCACGACCCTAAATCCGAGGTTTGCGAATGCATTCGCGTTGTGTAATTTGCTTAACGCTGCAAAAAATGGCTGCGGATCTCGATGATTTGGATATAGCGATCCGCTGTGCACCAATACGATTTCTTCCGGCGTTTTAGGATCGCTTTTTGTCGCTAGAGCTTGCTTGGCAAGCGTAAATATCCGTTCGTCGAATCCGTTCTCTATTACGTGAAATCTCGAACTATCAACTGCGGGATATTTGGCCTCATATGCGGTTTTCGCTGCTCGATTTGTAAATATTGCGGCTGTGCAATTCGCGATGGTTTTCTGCTCTATCCAATGATGCGCCCGGATCCGCGGTTCTGTATCCGGATGTCCCTCCATAAGCATCGGATCTCGAAAATCAGCGATCCATCGGATGCCCGTCCATCGACACAAGAGCCACCCAATTAGATGTGCGCTGGCTATCGGATAGGTCGAATAAATAAAATCAGGTCGATGTTTCCTTATATGCAGAAACCCCATGACGAATGCGCTCACTATCCAACTACTGAAGCGATCGGGTACATCGAGAAAACCTGGATATTTGCCAAATACCGATAAGCTTTTAGCAGCGTTCAATGCGAACGCCCGTATCACTTTGCAATTATCTGGTACGAGACGCTCGTTTCGAGAATCGGACGATTGCTCATGTGGAAGCTTTGCGGTGAGTACGCTTACATTCCATTCCGCTGCAGCTAAATCTCGGGAAAAGGCTAAACTCCTTAGGACACCGCTACCGGATTGAAAGGGCGGATAGTGAAACGCGATCATTAGGATTGACGGTTTCGCCGTTTCTTTGGTAACTGTCACAACGCAATCAGTGCTGCTAGCTGATCGCTACAGTCTTTTCTTACTGATTCCATCGCGCTGCGACAACAATCCACGAGCAATCGTCCGTTTCCCGCACACAACCGGTCGTAGGCGCGGTGACGCACCTGCATAGCATATTAATCCCGAACGCTGGTCATGTGGGCGATAGTCGGCTCCACTTCCCGTAGAAACCGTCTCAGTCTATCCGTTGAAGCCTCTAAATCGCCGTCGGTTAGTGTCGAAATGATGATCGCCACCTCTCCTAGATAGTTATCTGAAAGTGCGCCTTTTATGCTCAGCGCTTTGGCGGTGAATTGGTTCAGCGTCGGTGATCCGCTTATATCGTACCAAGCCCAGACCACTCGTTCGAAGTCGACCCCCGACTTCAATATGAATTGATTGACGTTGCCTACAACTTCTGTGCCAGTCGAATGTACAGTTGGTCCATCCATTCGTCGCCAAATTTTGTCATCATAAATCTCATTGCTGAAGTTGATGATCTCGGCGTCACGCGCCTGGTGCCGATAATAATGGGCCTCGATATCGACCGCCGTTTGCTCATCTCCCGGGACGGCATATGAGCCGCTTTGAGATACTGCTGCACCGACAAAGTTACTACCAAGAGGGCTTTTAGGCACGACAATTAACTGCCAACCACTAGTCGACTCGGGTAGTTGAAATGCCAAACTGGAGTGACCAATGTCCGAAACATTTATTGCAAAGGCCCGAGTACCAACCACCAATGCGATCCCACATATAAAAACCGTGGACAATGAATATCTCGGCGAATCGTGTATCAACTTGGGTTCAGCCGGTTGAGAACTATCGTCCTCGTCACTGAATAAATTTCCAATTGAAAATAGCGCAAAAATAACAACCCCGAAAAACAACCAACCATAAATAAAATGGTCAACCCCCATTGCATACTTATATTCAGACAGATGTGCGATCATTACGATCCCGTACGCTCGTACGCCATTTGCGGCTAAAGGGACGAATATTGCGAGAAGCATAAATAGCGCACGACGTGTGCCGCTTCGAAATCTCAAGTAAGCGAACATTGTACCGACCGCTAAGGTCGCAATTAGATAATTGATTCCGCTACACGCTTTCGCAACGTGAAAATTTCCCGACGGAATTGCCAGGTACCGGCCTTCAAGAAAGACTGGTATATCACTTGCACGTAGCAGGAAGACAACAACCTTCGCGGTCAAGTCTTGCAAATACGGCACGAGAAAATCCCCTTCCGGGATTCCGAAGTACAAATAAAGCAACGGAAACAGGAGAAGCCGAAACTTTTGGGTTCCGATCAAAGCCCAAAGCATTCCGATGATAAATCCGAAGGACCCAAGGTGACTCAACAGATTGATTGACATCAATTCGCCAGTGAGCCAAACAACAGCGTTCAATGCGATAAAGGCCACGCCAAGCATCGAAGTTCCTGGTGCCGTCGCAAAAAGCGGAACACGTTTGAGCCAAATGAGGTAGCACGAAATTGGAACTATGAGAAGGCAGTGGTTATAGCTACTTGTGTTCCACCAGAGCTCGAACACATTGGCATAGGTCGCAAAGAACAGGTATATCGTACAAAGGACCCCAAACCCTATCGCTACTCCGTGTACTCGCCAGGTCCGTAACGCTAGCGCATCTGGCGAACTCGTTGAAGCCATCGGTTATCCGAGACCTCGAGAAACTACCGGACCAACAATTTTCGAAACGCTTAACGGCAATCGCTTCCACACGTCGATAAATAGTTTATATTTTGGATTTGATGGATTGACCTCAGGAATTTGACCGTCGTTGATCAATTCGTATTCGTACGATAACGGTATCGGTTCAAAACCGAGGTTAAGCTTCCATTGATATGACCCCGTGTCGCGTTTGCTGCGTCCAAAGTCGAAACTCGTGCAACCTCGTTCCGCAGCGCGACACATTATCTTCCAGGCAAGGACATCGTTTGCTTTTAGGGACCTTGCCGCGAACTTTCCACCCCAATAATATGGGCACACCTCGTTTCCGTGGTAGTACACAATCGCACTACTTATGGCCGTACCGTCTAAAGATACTGTTAGTACTTCCGTCGAATCGGAAAAGACCTCCGTTAGCGATTCGAATAGTTTGCGGGGAAATACTGGCGTCCCCAGATTCCGAACACTTTCCGCATAAGTTTCATAAAACGAGGTACAAGTATCGACGTGCAACTCAAGTCCGTTCTTAATCCCTTTACGTATAACGTTACGCTGCTTGCCGCGGATAGCTTGCATATTCTCCTCTTCGTCAGCGCAAATCGGTTTTACAAATCGTTCGTATAAATTCTTTATTGGCCTAGCCTTTCCGGTACTTTCAAGATAGCGAAATTCAACGCTACCGACATTAAGCTCGTGGCCAAGTTCTACCGCGTACCGCTCGAGAGCATCACGAATATCGTCATTATCGGCAATTGCCCCGCCGTACGAACCGAACGCGAGGGAACTGAGGTTGCTACCGGATAGAAAACTTTTTACGTGTACAAGGGGCAACACCCCAACGATTTCGGATTCTCCTTTTGCAATAACGTAATGGGTTTGATGGCCAAGCGCCGCTTCAAGTACTGTCCGCCAACCACTTAGATGGAAAAAACTTCCACCTGGGTTATTGGCGACGTAGTTGTCCCATGCTGCAGAGTCCTCTGATTTGAGCCGACTGATTGAATAGCTCAATTTCATTTCGCTGCCGTGGTCCACTAACTTAGACCAATTTCTTCAGCGTAAACGTCGTTCATCGAGGACCAAGAAAAATCACTCAAGAGGCGCTTCATACGTTCGATCGATCGGGTTAAATTTAGGTAATGCCGAAATTTTGTTTTCGCCGGCAAGTTTTCAATCCGCGGCTGCTCCGGGTCGAACTCCCATGGGTGAAAGTACATATTTACCTTCATCTTCTCCGCATTATTCACGCGACGAACAAGAAACTTTGAGAATGAATACGGATACAGACGGAAGAACCCCCCACCGCCGACCGGATAATTGCGTCCGATAATCCGAGTTGTTGAGATCGGAATCTCGATAAAGCCCGGGTTAGATTCGTGTGGGTTAAATGGTACCCGCGGGGCATCCGGGATGCCGTACAAATCTCGCTGTACTGGATAGATGCTGGAACTATAGATAAATCCAGCCTCTTCCATTTCCTTGAACGCCCAAAAATTCGCGCGGTTGATGGAAAAGCTCGCCGCACGATAACCTTGTATGGCAGTCCCAACACAGTCCTCAAGGATTTGTTTTGCGCGCGAGATATCCTCTCGAAATTCAACCTGAGTCTGCTCAGAGATCCGCACATGCTGCATGCCGTGACAGCCCAGCTCATGTCCGTCACTTACAATTCGTCGTACCAGCATGGGATGATTCTGTGCGATGTAGCCGAGCGTGAAAAATGTCGCTTTGACATTAAACTGAGCTAGCAGATCGAGCAGCCCGTTCGTCGTCGCCTCAACCCTAGACGGCCATTTGTCCCAGTCCGAAGGTGAGATTTGCTTTTCGAAGGCCGACACTTGGAAGTACTCTTCCACGTCAAACGTCAGTGCATTTCTCATTGTGCCTGCTGCATTCATGCACTGGTACCTACCCTACCTCACAGACGCAACTATCGAATTTGCAATGATGGATGTATCCGCTCAACCGATTATGCCCTAGGTCAAACGCCAGGCTAGCCAAGCACGAAATATCCGAGGACAGAGCCCGCTAGGACTACTACGATACAGATACCAATGAATGCAGAGGTCCACAGCGGAAATTTCGACTGTTCCCCGATTGGATCTGGAATTGGTTCTGGTTGACGACTATTCGAGTGCGATTGCGATTGCGATTGCGCCACGAGTTGAGAAAGATGATCGATGGTGTGCTGCATATGCTGTATTTTTTCTTCTAGTTTTGACGCGTTAGGGTCGTTTTCCCCGGCGCCCGTCGACGACGTAGGGGCGCTAAGGCCCACTGTATCTGGAGATGCCTGCATACTGTGCTGATAGGCAACTTGGTCTTCGTCGTTGATGTCGTCACCCTGTTCGAGTTCAAGCTCTTCCCGTACAACATCAAGGTGGTTCAAGCCAATTTCATGCACTTCGTCAAGAAAGCCATTCAGCAATAGTCGATCGAAGAGCGTATTGATTCTCCGTGGCACACCCGAGGTTATCGTATAAGTTTTTTCATAAACCTCGTCGGCGATCTGTGGATCGTCTTTCCAACCCACCGTTTGTAGTCGGTGCTTGATGTAGTGCTTTACCTCTGGCAGGGAAAGTGGCTTCAAATGGTATGCGGCAATCACTCTTTGACGTAACTGCTCTAATCCGGGCGCCCGCATGACGACGCGAAATTCTCGTTGTCCGAGCAAAAAACTCTGCGCCAGAGGCTTACCTTCATGCTCGAAATTGGAAAGCATTCGCAATTCTTCCAAAGCACTACGCGGAAGATTTTGTGCCTCGTCGACGACTAACAGAATTCGCTTACCCTCTTCGACCGCTGCGCGGAAGAAGGCCTCTAGACCAGAAAGCAGCGCAGCCTTCGATTTTCGCTCATAGGGTAACGAGAACTCTACGCTTAATAGACGTAGTAGATCGATGTCCTTGATATTCGTCGAAACAATTTTAGCGGCGATAAGGTTCTGCCCTTCGATCTCCTTGAAAAGGTTACTTACCAACATAGACTTCCCAGTACCGACGTCGCCGGTAACGACGATAAATCCTTGCTCTTGTTGGATCCCGTAACGCATGTAGGCCATTGCTCGTTTATGGCCGGTGCTGCGATAGAAAAACTTCGGATCGGGATTTAGCTGAAACGGCTTTCCGCTAAGCCCATAAAACGCTTCGTACATATTATTTAATCAGTAATGCAGAGTTACAGTCGCGGTCAATGAATTTTCGATGTGGTTGTCATTAATCGACGGCCCACCGCCATCGCGGTAGCTATAGGCGAAATTGAGCTCCGTGTGTGGGCCTAAGGTATAGGCAACAAACGGGTTATAAATAATAATCTTATTGTTCCGCACGTTGCCCGTTTCAGTTTCACGGTAAAAAATACTCATTCCGAGTCGCAAGCGACGGGAAAGTGAGCGATTTAGCGCAGTATTCCATCCACGAGTTGTACTTTCTTCGCCGCCGCTTTGCCGCGTTCGCTGGGTGTCATAAAAATCAAACGAAAAAGACGTTAACCTGCCTTGGTAATCCAAGCTCGCAGAGAGTCTTTCTGTTGTCGAGACATCCTCGTTTATCGTTGAAAGATCTTCAGGATTTAGGATGTTGGAGTTTGCTGTTGGATCAAAGAACGGGTTGCCGAATGCATCGGTGAGTGGCACGAGCACCAAATCTCGTAATTCTTGGCTTCGCGTCCGGATGTCTTCGCTATAGTCGAGACCAAAAACCCATCGTCTATGGCGATGAGATATCGAGTAATTCGTTGAGCTACCGAATGCGCGCTCACCAAAATTCCCATTGATCTCGGTGCGCGGTCCTGGATTCCATCGCCCTCCTACAGACCATGTCATGCCGTTGCCGGTGCTTCCAGTCGAATTACTCGATGTATTATCTTCATCACCGATTTCGAAAATGGCTCTGAGTCTGCGATCAAAAATATATGAGATCTCCGCATTCAGACGTTCTTGCTGATTATTTCGACCAGAATCGAAGTCTTCCGTATTTCGATCAAATGAAATGGTGATGGGCATTACCGGTAAGATGCGCCCTGTGGAAAATCGCAAATTAACGGCGTCATTGTCACCCGAACCGCGGGTATTGATATTGCCGCCCGATGATGTCGTCATCCCTTGTGTAAACGATCCCTCGAAATCGCCATATTTTCCAAAATGATGGCGGACTATCGGCCGAAGTTGAGTAAATATTATGTCAGTACGGTTGCCGGCCTGCGTGCGATTGTTTCTGCCGAAAGCACCAGAGTTATCGATAGCCTGCTGCGAAATGCTGCTGTTCGCCTCAAAATAAAACAGCTGATCTACGATAGTGAACTCCGTCGTCCCCTGAAGTTGGTGATTCAACCCGCTGAAATTATCTTCGGCGTCGTAAATTAGTTTTTGCAAATTGTAATCGACGTTCGAATTCAAGCGAGCGCTGGTGCCGCGTAACGAAAGCCCACTGTTAATCGTAGTGATAAAATCCTGCAGCGTGTTTTGCCCACTTGTCGTGACATTGTCCGAATATTCCTCATCAATGCTTAAATGAGGTACGAACGTCCAGTCGCCAGCGCTAGCGCCTGAAATGGCGCCCACAGTTATTGCGGCGCCGATGCCTAAACCCTTCGCAAAACGGCAATGACGTTGACAAGCCATATGTTCTAGGAGTCGCTGCCCTTTGTGTAATAGCCGTAGTAATCGTACGTGTTTCTCGTTTGTTGCTTCGATTTATTGAGTATCAAGCCTGTCACCGGCGTGTCGTCTATTAAATTAAGCGCCGCACTTAGGGTTTCGTGCTTCGTCTTGTTCGCTTCTACCACGAGAATAAATTGTCCAACTTGAGGGGCCAATGCCATCGCCGTACTCGTCGCCAATATCGGCGAGGTATCAAAAATCACTAAGCGATCGCTATACCGGGTCGATAACTCCTCCGTAATCGCTCGCATGCGTGCGCTCGCTAAGACTTCGGTTCTAACCGCTTGATTCAGCCCGGCAGGAAGGATAACGAGATTGGGAATGTTCGTACGGTACATCACATCGGCAAGTGGCAGGTTCGGATCGTTCAAGACGTCGTACAGCCCCCTTCGGTCAAGCGCGCCGAACATGCGCGACATGTCTCGTTTCACAATATCGGTATCTACAGCCAATATCGTGTGGTCGACTTCTCTAGTGAGACTGAGCGCCATATTGACTGAGGTAAACGTCTTGCCCTCGCCCGGCACCGAACTCGTAATCATGATCAGATTCGCCGGTTTATCCGAAGAACTCACACCGGGGACGGTATTGGCCAGCACCCGCCGCTTTATTTTCTGGTAGTCCTCGTCTTGACGCGAATTGGTTCCATCGAAGCTCAAAAACCCGGCGGCTGCTAAGCGCTCCAAATCAATTCTAACAATTTCGGGAGCAGCAGATTTTTTTCGGCCTTCAATTCCACTTGATGCACGGCTACCGACATCTGACTTGGGATCCGCGGTTGTACTAGGCGGTGGCTCGGAACTCTCTACCGTCTTTACCTTTGTTACCGGCTCTATGGTGGTTTCTACAGGACCAATATTTTGCTTCTTCGAGACGTCGTGATCCTCGGTGCGCTCGCCCTCGTCGACAACATCCTTACCGTCCAGTTTGTTTATTGCGCGCTCAATAATGCTCATGAGCTTTTACCGACGAACTCTACTAACTTTGCATGCAAATCATAATTGCCGACGTCGAGCGATATTAATCCGACGTAGACAAATACGATCCCGGCAAATACGGTACCAAATACCGCCATCTCCATTCTCCTCTCTGCTTTTTGTCGCCGGTTTGATACGAGAGAGATCGTTCCTAAAATCGGCAATAGTGCGAACTCTTTTAGGTCGTCCTCGGTATGAAACCGCGGGTTTAGCTGAGACAAGAGAAATGGTAAGGCGAGGCCGACCCCGAGCGCACCAAGCAGCACCATACTCAAAAATCGCGGCCGATTCGGTCCAGTTGGAATGAGTGGTACACGTGGAGGTTCAATAACCTTCAATTTAATGTCGTCCGCTTTCTGGTCGACGTCTTGCCCCATGCGCGCGGACTCGCGACGAGCGAGGAGTTCATGATAGCGCTCCGAATTGAGGTCGTAGTCTCGGTCTAGTCGCAATAACTCGGCTTCGACTTCCGGGATCGTATCGACAAGTTTTTCCAACTCTTCCGCTCTCTCTTGATACTCTTTGACCCGGGATTCCAGTGCTGCCGCGGCAGCCTCGGTTTGCGCCAGAGCCAGGCGGATATTGTTGTATGCTTCGCTGCCGCTACCGGCTTCCGAGATTAACGGCTGCTCTTTGAATTGTTCGATCAAAGTCTTCAACTCTTCGTCGTGTTTTAAGCGCAGCCGCTCCAATGTCGCTCGGGTTCCAACGACGTCGGGATGTTTTTCGGTGTATTGGAGCAGCAGCGAGTCCAAGCTCGATTCAAGTGCAGATATTCGCTCAGAGTATTCGGTCTCAGTCGGTGCACCCGGCGGGACATAATCGCTTTCGGTGTTCGCATTACCCTTGAGTTGTTTATTCAATTCGTCGCGCCTGCGCACCGCCTCGGTTAGTTCTAGCTTTGCCTGCTTGAGTTGGGTCTTCTGGGACTGCAAGCGAGTAAAGTAATTACCGCCTTCATTAGGCATTCGGCCGACGTTGCGCTGCTTAAATTCTTTCAATCGATCTTCGGCTTCGATTAATCGTTTTTCGTATTCTGCGATCTGTTCGTCGATAAATTTCTTGGTCGCTGCGGAATCGGTACGGTTACTACCGAGCGCATTCTCAAGAAACGTATTCAGTAATTCATCAACGATTTGTTTCGCCTTAAGGGGATCTCTATCGGAAAATTTAATTTCGTAGATGTTGTCTCTGTTTGTGCCCGCGAGCTGGATGCGCTCCGCTAAACCTGAGATCAGATTTTCGAACCCCTCCTCGGTCTTGGCGGTGAGATCGAGATCCGTACGCCGTGCAACTTCTTCAAGATTCGGACGGGTCAACAGTGTTCGTTGCATGAGTGCAGCTGAGGACGCTAGAGAATCGGTATTGACAGCGAGGCCCTTTAGCAGCGGCCTTAACATTGAACGCGTATCGACAAAGATTTTCGCGTTTACCTCGTACACGTTCGGCATGTAGAAAACATAGATCCACCCGGGCACACAGATAAGCACCATGCACACAAGTCCCCACCATCTAAATGGCCAGACAATGCGAGCGGACCTACGCGCCAGCTGTAGTTGTTCAATCAATGGAAACTATCCTTCGCCGATGGGCACAAGTATCGAATGGCTTCTTTATTAAAACCACGCCTCGGGTATTATCAGGATGTCGCCAGGTTGCATCGCGACATTGGCCGTGATGTCACCATCTTTTACAAGATCCTCCAAACGCACGTTGTATTGTTGTTGACCGTTACCGGACGTTCTTACAATTGTTGCCTTGTTGCCGGCTGCAAACTCCGTTAGGCCGCCTACCGTAATCATAAGGTCCAACACCGTCATGTTCTTTCGGTAAGGGATCGCCTGCGGTTGCGATGCCTCTCCGACGACTCGCACCTGTTCGTAATATTCGCCGACGAACCCGCCAACGGTAACGGTGACAAGCGGATCTCGAATATATTCGCTAAGCGCCGTCTCTATCTCACGTGCAAGTTCGGTCGGTGTCTTTCCGCTCGCTTGGAGATCCTCAACTAGGTTCGTCGAGAATTTCCCATCCGGTCGCACAGGCGTACTCGTCGACAATTCCGGATTGCGCCAAACGAAAATGTTTAAGGTATCGCCCGGCCCAATGATGTAAGAATAATTATCGGCCCGAGGCGCGTCCGTGGGCGCGGGATAACGGCTAGTGAACGGGTTCCAGTGGACGTCGCTCAGCCTGCTACAACCGGTAATGCCGAACAATACGATCGCTCCCGCGACAAAAAGCAGTCGGCGCCTTGCGCCATGTTCGCTGGGATGTTGATCCATTGTGATTTCCTCCTAGATCGAGATTCGATTACTTGCGCCATCGAGCCAAAGCGACGACTAACAGGTATATAATTTAGTTCATTGTAGTCAATAAGTTATCGCACAATATTAACCTAATATTTCTTCTAATGAAATCTGCCGAAACGAGCCCCGCCAAGCATAACGGCGAGATATGGAATTCTACGCTATTCCGCACAGTTCGATGATGTGGTTAACGGCGATTTATCAGCAAAATACAACGCGCGAATGGAAATAGGCGCGATGCGCCACTACTCGGACCGAGCTTAAGTCGCTGCTGAATTTTGGTCGAAGAAACAACAGAAAACGCGCCGAATAATATAACTTATTGACTTATAAGCATTAATTCCATTCAGCCGAGCGGCCGATAGATGGCCGGCACGGATTTGCCCGTATGATGACGTGGCGGACGCATGCGTCGGTCGCAGGCTACCCGTCCGCACCAAGCCATTTTCGGCACTATTTCAATGCCGCCTCAAAGCGTGGAAGCTGTTTTTCGGCATCGGCGCGTTCCGGAAATGGCGCCCCCGAGCCCACAAGTTGCCGCAACCGGTCGACGCCGCTTTGACGCTCACCAGCGAGAATTTCGGCAATCGCATAATGATATTGAAAACTCGCCTCAGCCGGCTGCTCCATATCCTTGCTGAGTCCCTCAGCCTCGGCAAAAAATCGCAGACTGTCCGCCGGTTGGCCGGATTTCGCCATCACCCATGCATAGGTATCGATGACATTGGCATCTTCGGGCGCGAGTTCGTATGCCTGCCGCGCCATCGCTAGCGCACCAATTTGGCCCGTACTTATCTTTAATAACGCGGCATTATTCAACGCCACAGTAGAATTTGCATCGATGGCGATGGCCTTTTCATAGCTCGCCAGCGCGTCGACGGTATCACCCCGACTCTCATAGAGCGTCGCCAGCAAAATCAATATGGTGACGTCGCGGGGGTAGTTCTCATGGGCTGCTTTCAGGCCAGCTAAGGCCTCATCGATTTTGCCTGCCCGCATTTGAGTTTGATTGAGTTTCGCCGCTGTCGCCGCGGACGGTTCCCGTGCTTCGGCGCCGGAAAAATGTTGGATCGCGGTATCAAACTCACCATCACGAACCGCTAAATCTCCGAGTAAATCCAAGGTGCGTGTCGTATCACCCTCGAGCTCCTGCAAGCGCGATAGATACGTCCGCGCTTGCTCGGTGTCGCCGAGTTGCATGGCGTTGAAGGCCGCGGTCGCCAGCACATCGGTATTCGTAGGATCGGCGGTTTTCAGTGCCCGCTCGATGTATGGTTGCGCGTCGGCAAAGCGCCCTAGGCGCATCTTTATGGTGCCTGCAAAATACTGCGCGAGGAATAGATCAGGCGCGATCGCCGTTGCTTGGGTGGCGACAACATCGGCTTCTTCGAGTCGTCCGAGTTTATTGAGTGCTTCGGTCACATAGACCAACGTTGGGCCGTCGCTTGGTCGAAGCTGTACCGCTTCCCGCGCAGCGTCCAACGCCTTTTCGTTGCGGCCGCGTTCCAAGTACATCGCGGCGAGGGTTCGCCGGCTGGAAAAATCGCTCGGATCACGAAGGCGCACCTTCTCCAACAACAGCACCGCGTCATCGTGCTCCCCGCGAATGGTTGCCAGACGAGCCGCAAGCGTGAGTACCCTTGTGTCCTTTTCTGAGGCTGAGGCCTGTAGGCGATCGATGCGCTTGGCAGCGGCCTCAAGATCGCCGGTGGAGAGTTCCAGGCTCGCCAGGTTTTGTTCGATCAGGGTTGATTCAGGTGCCAATGCCAAGCCGGCGTTGAAAGCCGCACGCGCTTGCGCCCAATTCTCCTTGCCTGCGTGCGCCATGCCGAGCGCGTTATGCACTAAGACGTTGTTTTGCTTCGCCGGCGGTAGCGACTCGATTAACCCTACCGCCTTGTCCCATTGTTCCTTGCTTAGATAGACCGACACCAGCCACAGCGCCGATTCCGCGGTGTCAACCTCCCTATCCGATTCTGCTTGTAGACGACCGACGAGGTCATCGAGCTTACCCGTTTGAGCCTGCGCCAGGGTCAAGTTTGCCTGGGCAAGCTTGTCCTGTGGCGCGAATTCCACGGCGCGCTGCAACTCCGCGATCCCGTCGTCGATTTTGCCCATGGCCATCAGTGCGGATGCCCGCAGCGACGCGACTTGTGGATCGTTATCTTGCTCAACCGTTGTGTTACTGAGCAATTCCAAAACTGCTTCAGGCTCGTGACGACGCAATTGGATTGATGCCAGGATACGGATGGCCCCAAGTTGGTTCGGGTAGCGAGCCAAAAACCCATGCAGCAGACGCTCGGCTTGCTCTAGGTCGCCTTTATCATAGAGCAGTATGCCGAGATAATATTGGCTCATCGCATGCTGCTGTTCCAGGCTCAAGACCTGCTGAAACAGGTCGATGGCGGCATCGGCATCTCGTTGTAGATAACGGGAAAGCGCGCGCAGGTAAATGAGACGGGCGTCATTCGCGAATCTGTTCGCGGCGCTATTAAGCGCCGCGTCGGCTTCGGTAAATTGTTTGAGTTCCAAGGCGCCGCGCACGTAGCCAAGCGTCCCATCGAGCTTGAACGGGTTAAGCTTCGCGGCCTCTTGATAGGCCTCTTGCGCGGCGCTCCACTCCTTTTGACGCTCCGCAATATAGCCCTTGAGAAGATGAACTTCGCCGTCGCTCGGCACCACCGCCAAGGTCGATGCGACATACTCTGCCGCCTTATCGAACTCACCTTCGATCGCAGCAACTCTGGCCATGCCAAGCAAGGCATCCGGTTGCGCGTTGTCGAGCTTGAGCGCGTCCTCAAAGTAGATTTTGGCCCGGGCAAGCTCGCCCATGTTTAAGCGCGCCTCCCCATATAGGGCGACCAGGGCGGCCTGCTGCTCCCACCCGTCGACGGCTTCAATACCATCGATCGCTAATTGCATCTCACGTCTTAATATGAGGCTTTTGGCCAATAGCCGCCTTGCCAAGCCGGGTTCCAAGCCAAGGTCGATCGCCCGCTCTACCTCTTTTTGGCCTGACGCGCCGTCGCCGACCAGTACATAGAGCTCCGCTAACATGCGCCGGGCCGGCAGCGATTCGGGTACGTCTTGGGCGACGCTCTTGAGCTCGAGCAGTGCGGCGCGCAAGTCACCAGCGGCCTGGAGCTGCTCGGCACGGGCAAGCCGTTGCTCCACCGACTCCGGGCTGCTACAGCCAGCCACCAGCAATATCATGGCGAGCGCATGCAGCGGCCGGCATGGTAGTGAGAAAGGTCCTAGCTTAAACATCATGTAGATAACTCTTCGGAAATACAGAGGTGCGCTAGTATAGCGGTAGCGATGGATGAAACGTTTACGGGCGCGACATTCAACTGCAAACAACCGTTGGCCGCGGTTTAGGCAGGATTCTAATGATTTTTACACTCGATGTTTTGTCGGCAAATTAAAAAATATGTTTAAAAATCATGCGGTTATAATGCCACCCTGGCAAAACACACCGATTTCGCACGCGTTTTGCCGGAAAAGCGTCCAAAAATCTGTCAATAAACTTTACAACTACGCGGTCAGAATCGAGCATCGGCCCAACGAAAATTCCATAACTATTTGATTATAAATAATATTATATTTTTTGGCACGGTGCTTGCTTATGATCACGGCAGGTAGGGTAATCGAGCATCCAACGTCGGATACCCAAGCTAAAACGTCACAAAAGAGGTTTATGAAATGAAAAAATTAACACTAGCAGTCGTTCTAAGCGCTGCAATGATAGGCTCGACAGCCTGGGCCGGCGGTATCCAAATCGATACTACCGGTACTGGTAGCGTCGGCGGTTCGGCTTTTCTCACGGGTCTCGGTAATACAACCGGCGACATCTTATTCTCTGACACCACGGCGCCCGGTAATACCGGCATTATGTGGGGCCACAACGTCATTGACCTGACTAGCACCATCGGCGGTGAATTAACCTTCGTGTTCGGTAATTTTGTCGACAGCTTACCCGGATTCGTCGCGGGCTCGGTCGATTACGTCGACTCGGCAGCGGTCGGAACCGGATACAACGTCGATTCCTTCTTCAGCTTGTACTGGGATCCGGATCCGGACGGTACCGGCACACGCGCCGATCACGCGACCGGCACCGGTTACGATGACGGCATCTTCCTCGCTGGCGGTACCGTGGACATTAACCCCACGCAGGGCGCGAACCTACTGCAGACCTCACCTGGCGCAGTTGGCCCGCTGTCACCGGGATTTGGCAATGCGGCATCTCTCTTATCCACCGCTCGGATGAGTGGTAACGCGACCTTGGATATTGAGTTCATCGACGCATTGACCAACACAGATTATGTGGTGAACGACCTTACCGTTGCCACCATCGATCTGTTCATCAGTGATACGCTGGCAGCGCCCTACATCGTCGCCGCCGCATCGGATCATGTTGGGGCGGATTCTGCTTCCGGCAATGTCGGCGACACAATCCTCGGTGAAACGGGTACCGGCACGAACGACTCGAGCTGTATCGCGGCTGCACCGGGGGTCGGAACATGTAGCGTTCAGGTACAGGCGAACGCGACGCTTGAGTTCTCGGCAACCCGTATCCCGGAACCGGCGACCCTCGCGCTGCTTGGTGCTGGCCTTGGTCTCCTCGGCTTCCGTGGACGCCGCGCGTAGTAAGACGCTCTAAGCGAAACCCTACCGAAATTAAAGGCCCCCAACTGGGGGCCTTTTTTTTGTCTTTAATTCAGGTGAGATCCCGGTTGCACAGTAGATGATTTGCCGAACGTCCCGATCCCATTCCCAATCTGGTCCGACTCTGCACACACAACAATCGTATACGGCCGGCTCCTTCGAGTAGGCGTGAAGCAAGCGAGCAATCACTTGAGGCACTTATACGACGACGAAGCGTCGGCGCCGATTTTCACTATGTCCCATCCACCCTTCCTGGACGATGCATCACACAGTGGGGGTAAATATTGGCACTGCAGTCGGTCCGCTGGCGCTATAGTGGCCTATGGATCTTGCCGTCGGACATCAATGCGTCCGACAATCGCGCTATCTCGTGAGTACTATCGACTCCATCCCCGCATCGGCTGACGTACCGATTCTCTAGCGTGAGAAACTATGGCAAATTGACGCTGCCGATGAAAATTAACATCACAACCTCGAAGATCGATGCCGCGAAGTTGGCACTTGTGAGGCGTAGTTGGCGCTTGTCGTCGTTATTGAACCTAGAAATAACCGCGTGCTTCAATGGAACGCCGTTCAAAATTCCACTTGGGCTCCACAACGGGACCCACTTCGCCGACCAGCAATACCTAAGCGAACGTGGCTCCGACATTTTCAGTCTTTTGTCTCAGATACTGCCGCAACGAAGCGGTGCGGTACTCGATATTGGGGCAAATATTGGGATGTTCATGTATCTTCTCGACGCGATCGACAGGACTCGACGCTACGTTGCCTTCGAGCCCAATCTGCTCGCCTGCGCCTATCTCCAACGGCTCATCAGCGCGAATAAACTTGAGCATCACAGCGTCGTCCCGTTTGCGCTATCAAATTATCGCGGCATCGCTGAGCTGATGTTGAATGGGGCAACAGATGTCTCGGCGACCATCGCGTCCGGCGTTTATGGCGACAACTGGTTCAGTAATTCGCTACAAGTACCGGTCACCACCGGGGATGAAATCGTACCCACTCTTTTGCCGGACAATACGCCGATAGCCTTAGTCAAAATCGACGTCGAGGGTGCGGAACTTGAGGTGTTACAAGGATTGAGCAAGGTCGTGGACCAGTATCGTCCGGTCATCATATTCGAGCTGTGGCCACTCGACGCGGCGCATGGGCTGGAAAATTCTATCGGATCGGAACTGGAGAAGATCTTAACCGAGCGCCGTCGACGAGCGCGGGAAATCGAGCAATACTTCGACACCAAACAGTATTCGTTTTTCCGGATGCATCAGACGGGAACCTTGAGCGCAACCGATACTTTGGCTGAAGAACACCAAAGTGACCGACACGACCTGAACTTCCTCGCGGTGCCACAAGAAGAAGCAAGGTCTTATCAAGCCCTGGTAAGGTAAACCAGCGCGCCCCGCTTATATCTACCTACTGCCCACTCAACGCTGCGGCACGGTTAAGTTGCCGCCACCCGATACAAGGCCCGCATTGTGTAACCCGCAGGCCGCGCTTATGGAAGGTGTATTGTGGCACGGACCCGGCAAATAGTATTCGCGCGAAAACGGTCTGTAGACGTCGCCAGGATATCGTCCGAACAAGGCCTGGTGTGTACGGTCGTTATTGTAGATCTCAATGAGCTCGTCGAATCGATGCAGCTACCGTAGAACACCGCCACTGCACCGTCAGGTTGTTTCTTACTTCAGCGTGAAGTACACGCACTCGTCGCGCCAGTTCGGTTGTGGATTGCCGGGCGTTATGCTTTCGATAGCAATGCCGAGAGTTAACCACCACACGGCGGATCTGGTGCAGATCAGCAAGTATTCCTTGCGCAAATAATCTCGGATCTTCGGTGTGCCCAAAGTGCAATGTTCACGCATGATCCTTAATGATCGCCCTATCGATTTGGCAAGGCAGTTTATTGGGGTACCGATAGGGATGGTGGGTTTACCTTCAAGCCCGCTGAGCCCGCGCCTTTATAATGATTAAAGATCTTGTATTCGGTTTACCGGCGATCCCGAACTCACGGCACACGCTGGTCATTTTTTGCCATCGAATAGACAAGCCATAAAGCGAAGACGGTCATCCATACGATTACATTCCTCAAAAGCGTTCCCCAAATGCTGAATTGTGTAAGGTATGTGCTCGGTATTCTGAAACCGACCTGTCAAGAAGGGCCGTTACCTGCCCAAACGACACCCTTGTGCCACGCCGCTCGTGCACGCTTAGTCGCGCGCCACGTATTCGCATTTGTCGCCGCTAGAGGTCTGCTGGTTGAACTTTAGACGCGGTCGACAACACTCTAATTCATCGACCGCAACTTCAGCACCGAGAACACCGTGCATAGACGGTATCTGCATTTCGGGTATAGGCTGCTACAGCGTTGAGAATTCTTACGGACCGTTCGGTGCGGCGACGCCATCGTGTCAGTGCGAGGCCGTCGGCGAACGATCCCACTAGCTGCTAATAGTACGTAATAGCGCCAATATTGGTATCGGATTTCGACAGCAATGATTGTCGTGCCAGATTGGTTTACCGCTCGATTCGATGCCTAGACATCTAGGTACATCGCCTCACCACCGTTGCGCAGGTAGGTGATACCGCCATTCAAGAATGTAAGCGGGCATCGCCTTCTCACATCGGCGCTGCGCTTTTGTCAAATCGAGCGCGGTCATTAAACAACCCGCTGCGATATTCACAATCGACTCAGCTAATGGTGGCGGTCAAGTCCTGCTCAATCAGAAGCGTGGCGCCAACACCAGCTATTTCGTAGATATCGAAATCTACAGCCTCGCTGGCGCCGGTGTCGTCGATAGCAACGCTGCGCGAATCGGTGCCGGTATTGACCCAACCTTGACCTATCGATGTGACAACATCGATACCGGCGTCACCAGTGACGAGTAGTTCGTTGAACGTATCGCCAGTCATCTCAAGGACATCCCGTAGGTCGATCGACAACATATTCGCGCCGAAGCCGTTCAGTTGGATCTGCTCAAAGTCGCTGTAGGTATGTTTGTTCGTCAAGCTCGCAAAATCGAGATCAATGTCGAGGCTGTCGGGGGTGAGGATGTCGTTGCCGTTGCCAGCGTCTACCCGGAACTCGGTCCCATTAACTCGCAGGACGTCGTTGCCAGCGCCGGCACGCTGGACAACGCCGGCGAAGCCCCCGCTGCTGAGATCATCAGGGTCCGAGGAACCAATCAGGATGTCGCTGGCCGCACTCGCGGTTTGCGGCAGTGCTGCAGCGCCCGGCCCGCCGGCAAAGCCAGCCTGGCCAAAGACGACGTAGGCCTGCCCAGCGTTCGGGTTGAGCCCGAAGTCAGGATCTGCGAACGGCGCGCCAACCGCAACGTCATCAAAGCCATCGTTGTTCACGTCGCCGATGCCGGCTACGGAATCGCCTACATTGGTATCTAGAGCGCCACCGTCGAGCATCACCCCGGCGCCGAACAGCGTACCGCCGGACATAAATTGAAACCCCTCGTTGGTGCCGCTCGCTGCATTGTTGTTGGTTAAGTCAAGCGTGAGGTAATTTGGTTGACCTAACAACGGTAGGATGTTGGGTGTACTCAATAACGGGGTAACGTCGTCAACACCGAAAATGATGTACGCATTCGATTCACCCGGTGCACCGACGATAATATCGTCACGCCCGTCGCCGTTGACGTCGCCTGCGTTGTCGATAGCGTCGCCGAGGCCGAGACCACCTATCATAGTAAAACCGTTGGCAACGAACGAGGACGCGGTCGTGCCGGTAAGATCGGTCGTTAAGTTTATATTGCTCCACGCGCCGGTCTTGCCATAAATGACGTGGACCGAGCCGAGGGTCAGCGAGCCGACGGCAAAGTCGTCGATCCCATCGCCATTGAAATCACCGATACCAGCTGCCGAGAAACCGAGTTTTGTGATCAAAATCGAGCTGGCAATGGCATCTGAGATGACAAAGCCGCCGTTCGAGCCATTGAGGGAATCCAACCCGCTGGTGAAACCACCGCTACCGGTGCTGATGTTGGTTGAAAGTGTCGCCAGACTGGCTCGACTAGCGCCGAAGATGACATAGGCATTACCATCGTTGTTACCACTGGTCGCACCAATAAGAAAGTCATCGAAACCATCCATGTTGATATCGCCGATCCCGGTAATCGACCGGCCAACGAAGGAGTTCGCGCTATCGCCGGGGAAGCTCAACACGGCCGTGCCGTTGGCGCCGCCTAAGGGATTAAGCGCATCAAGCGCTGTGGCGTTGTTGCCAAATATGAGAAACGCGTCACCCGAGTCGCTACCGTTGGTGTCAAGACGTATGTTTGCAACCAACATGTCGTCGATACCGTCGTTGTCGATATCGCCGGCGTTACCGACCGCAGTTTCAATCCCGACCCCGCCAAAGGTCGGGATCCCGCTGAACTCAACGCCGTCGTCGACCCCGTCACCGTTGAAATCCCCGAAGCCATTTAGCGCATCGGCGTTGATCCCGTCGAGATTACTGAAATGTGTCCCGTTGTTGTCGCCGTATATGACGTAACCGCCGTTGCCTTGTGTGCCTTGAGCATTGGTGCCAACGATGAAATCACCGATCCCATCACCATTGAAGTCGCCACCACCGTCAGCAGTGAAGCCGAACTGCGCTAGGGATCCAGGTCCGGGCCCACCGATGATGATGCCGTCCGTTCCATCGAGCGTCTCGACCCCGAACCCGGCGAGTCCATTGGCCAAATCCGCGCCGATGGTCGTCGAGCCATAGATGACGTAACCCAAGCCCCGGCCTCCGGTAGGCGCTTCGGCCGGCCGCTCCGCACGTCCCGCGCCGACGAAGAAATCTGCGATGGTATCGCCGTTGACGTCGCCGATACCGGCGATCGCCGTGCCTAATTGATCGCCGAGTGATATGGTCAGACTGCCGTTGTTACCGCTGATTTTAAAACCGTCGGTACCGTTGAGCGTGGTAACGTCGATGACGTTTACAATGCCGCCACCGACGGCATCAACGGTGATCGTCGATGTGCCGGTCGCTGTACTGTAGGGGGTGGAGCCCCCCGTGCCGGTGCCGGTTGCGACACTCAAGTCGCCGGTCGTGCCGTCCGGATCGCTACCGACGTTATCGAGATCCCAAGCATGGAAGGTAATGGTTGCGTTACCCGAGCCGACGTCGCGCGGGGCGAAGTAAACCTTGTTGTTGCCGTCCGCTGCCAGCAGGCGCGCACTGGTATCGCTTGGTCCACTGCCGGCATTGGCAAGCAGATTCCAATCTAGGCCACCGTCGGTAGTAAAGTACCAATCGCCAAGCGCCGTGTCAGCCCCGGTGACCGCGATGCCAACCGTGGTGTCGTCGACATCCGTGATGTTCGTGCCGAACGAGACGATCGATGAGACCAGTGTGCCGATCGACGTGTTGCCATCCAGTGGCGCGGTCGTAGCGTC
Organism: Gammaproteobacteria bacterium; assembly: GCA_021773835.1. Classification (GTDB taxonomy): domain Bacteria; phylum Pseudomonadota; class Gammaproteobacteria; genus UBA11873. Next base: position 1,374 of record JAJFJQ010000032.1, on the reverse strand, counting down.
TTCGTCGATGCTCGGTAGATTGCCGAATGCGGCGCCCGGAATCACAGGCGCATCGTTCAAATCGGCGATCGTTACCGTTGCGATTTCCGTGTTGCTCGTCCCGCCCGCGCCGTCAGTCACGACAAAAGAAATATTGCGACTCACATTGTTCGGATCTGCGGTGTTCGTATTTTCGTAGCTAATAAACTGCATTAAGGTCTGTACGCGGCTTAAGGTCGCGTTACCCACGGCCTGGTCAAAAACGATGAGGAGATCTTCGCCAGCGCCGGTACCGCCGGCCTGTACCGTGCCGATGGCAGTGCCGCTGACGCTGACGACACTGCCCGCGCTCATTCCGGCGCTAAGTGACAGCGGGGTGCCGCTAGTGACGATGCCCAATACGTCCTCGCCCGGCGTTCCGCTTGAGATCGTGACGTTCAGGGAGCCGGAGTCGAGACTTGGGGTATCCGCGTCCGTCAATGTCGCTACGGTTCCTTGATCGATGATCCGCGGGCCATCGTCTTCCACATAGGCCAGCGTGTCGCCGCTAATATTGGCGATAACGGGTGGCGCGTTGAAATTGACGTTGATCGTCTCCATGTCCATCAGCGGGCCGCCGGCACCGGAGCTGCCGCCGTCGTTGATGGTAACGGTTAAGGTACTGTCGAGAGTGAAGTTGTAAGTAATGTCGTTCGTTAGCGCGTTGGTAAGCTCCGCCAGGGTGCCGGCGAGGGTCACGGCATTACCACCGTTACCGCTCACAACCAGACCAGTCGTATCCGAAAACGTTATGGTCGAACCGGCTTCATCAGAGGTAATGGTGAAGGTCAAATCGACCGTTTCCGCGTCGGGATCACTGACAGAGATCTGCCCGTTTAGGTTTACCGTAGTGGTGACCGCGCCAATGGACGCAGGGGCAGTAACATCAGGAGCTTCGTTGATCGGATCTACAGTTACGGCGATGCTCTGTACGGTGGCATTGACGCCATCAAATGCCCGGACATCGACGTCGTAGACGTTATTGGTGTCGGTATCGAGCGATGCCTCGAAGTCGGGCGCCGCCGCAAAGGTCAATACCCCACCACTGGTTATATTAAAAAATCCATCGTCCGCACCCGTACCCGCGATCGTGAAGGTTACGGTGTCTGCGGGAATATCTGCATCCGTCGCCGTCACCGTTGTAATCGCGGTCGTGTTCTCCGCCACATTGAATGCCGTACCTGAGGTGAAAAACGGTGCGTTATCGTTCACGCCCGTTAAGGTCACCGCCACACTCTGATCGACGTTCGTCAATCCATCGAACACCCGAACATCGACGTCGTAGACGTTGTCACCATCCGCATCCGACATCGCCTCGAAGTCCTGACCCGCCGTGAAACTCAACACACCACCCGA
>JAJFJQ010000031.1 GCA_021773835.1 Gammaproteobacteria bacterium | reverse complement strand
ATAACGGCGCTCTAATCCGCGCCCCATGACGTGGTAACAACCCCCGTCAATATGCAATCGTCCTCGTCTCGGCATCCTTGCCTCCTCAATTGCGCTAATTTCACCTGCTTAGTTGATTAACTTATCAGTGTCCCCTGTCCGCGCCCCGCTATCGATGTCTTTGCTAATCCCGCCTCGAGTCGAACCAAAAAATCCGTTTTGTCCGCGTCGCATTCGAATATATAACGGCGCTCTAATCCGCGCCCCATGACGTGGTAACAACCCCCGTCAATATGCAATCGCCCTCGTCTCGGCATCCTTGCCTCCTCAATTGCGCTGATCTCACCAGCTTAGTTGATTAACTTATCAGTGTCCCCTGTCCGCGCCCTGCCCTCGTCTCGGCATCCTTGCCTCCTGAATTGCGCTAATTTCACCCGCTTAGTTGATTAACTTATCAGTGTCCCCTGTCCGTACCATATGCAATCGCCCTCGTCTCGGCATCCTTGCCTCCTCAATTGCGTTAGTTTCACACGCTTAATTGATTATCTTATCAGTGTCCCCTGTCCGTCTTCCTAATTTCACCCGCTTAGTTGATTAACTTATCAGTGTCCCCTGTCCTTTTGCCTGTCCTGTTTTAGTGTCCCCTGTCCTGTTTTATCTCCACCAAACTTCTTTCAAGGGTAGTTTATCGGCACAAGTCCCTATGAGCTGTTCCTGGGAATATATCGGAATCAAGTCCGGTGATTGTGTAAAGAAAAAGGAAAGTTGTCTCATCATTTCCGCAAACGAAGGGGCCCTGGCCTCAGCAGCATGAGCAAATATCGCTGTTTCCATTTCGCCGTCCTCTGTGAGGGAATCAGGGTATACAACAATTAGTTCGTAATTAGAGAATCCATATTGACCAATAACAATAGCATTGTTCTGATAGCTAGTCCTGACAGCGGAATCATCTTGATCGATACCATATTTAAAGTAGTTAATATCTTCCGATTCGTGTGACCATTCATTTTTTATTCGCAACAATTCTCTGTTGTAAGTCGATAAAGACTCTATATCATTGGGCGCGACAATCCCTATACCATCTTGATGCTTTTCGCTGCGATATTTCCCACCCATTGTTTTGTAGGCTTTATGAAAATCAATAAGGGACTTTGGCAATTTCACGTCCGATACTTCCATCAAAGGATTGGACGTCGACTCACTTCCTCCTTTTGAAAAGCGCATTAAAGATCCCTCGGAACGGTCAGCCATTCTTTCTGACAATTCCTTCCAACAACCTAAAAATGAAATCCAGTCGCCCTCATTAAGATCATATCCAGAATTTTTCCTCGAGAGCTGCATACTTTCCCCTTCTTCAGCCAATACGATCCCATCGTATAGCGAAATTGATATAGCCAAAATCGCTAAGCGAAAGAGCACTAATTACGCCCACTACAAATCCCGCCTGAAATTGGGACACCGCGTACCGGTACAAATTTATATTTTTCTCCGACGTTTACTTTGCACCGTTCGTGAAATCGAGGAACCATTCCACCGATCGATTGATTTTGAAATGCATTTACGCTTCGAAGCGATGTGATGCCGTATTCACCACCTTCTTCGTGGATAGCCATTGGGTACTCGTCGCATTGGCCTTCACCTGTGCAAACAACACCTGCATTTCGAAGCTTGGTTATCCAACCTCTCGAATGAAATGCAGCCCCCCTAGTAACTAAGGATGGAGATCCCGAATCTTGCGCGTCGGCTACGTGATCACGAAGCTCATCGTGACTATCGCCAACTACAAAAATACTGAAGTCTGGTCGACATTTGTTGCCACCAGCTTTACTGTCTTCGAGACATTGTTGAATCATTAATTTCGCGGAGTGATTTGACGCCAAGTAAACACCTGCCGAACCAATTACGGTACCTAATACGGCTCTAATAGCAAACGGTGCGAGGGACGGAGTAGCCGACGTTAACGATATCCCCAAAATCAGATTAATTCCGCCTGCTTCACCGATTGAGAAGTAGCCTGAGCGATCAATCATATTGGCTGGATCCCCATTCCCATACAAATACTTATGTAATGTAACCGGATCCGAACCAACCCCAGCAAAAGAATCCATAGAATGAAACCTTCCAACCCCCGGATTCAAATACCGAGCCCTCAAATAATAAAACCCCAAATCAGAATCAAACTGCTCCCCCGTATAAAGATACGAATTCTCAGTGCTCCCAACCTGAACCTCCGTCTCCCCAAACGCCGTATAAATATAACTATCCGTCTCAACCCCTAAGTTATCAGTCAAACTCCGCGTACTACCCAACCCATCGTAAAGATAGAAACTCTCAACCCCACCCCTATCCTGCGACAACAAGTCATCCCCGTACACATAACTGACGATGACCAAACTCGTACCGTCCAATTCTTCCAAGACCTGTGCAAACGGCCGGTTCGGATCCACCACATACTGGGTGGTCCCAATGGCATCGACCTGACTCTGCCGAATATTGTCAACATCGTAGGCATATGTCGTCGTATCAAGCCCAACCGTCTGGCTCGTCATCCGGTTCTCAAAATCATACGCATAGGTCGTCGTCGTTGACCCGTCGTCTCGATTCAACGTATTCCCGTTATCGTCATACGCATACGTTGTGACAATGGCACCGGTCGTTTCAGTATCCAACCTATCGTTCATGTCATAGCTGTAGGTCGTTACTACACCGTCGACATCCTGGGTCAAGCGATTACCGACCGCGTCGTAGGTAAAGTCAGATGTGCGATCGCCGTTGACGCTATCGGTTACCGATTCCTGCACTAGCCGATACAGATCGTCATAGTCATAGTCGACGATGCGACCCGTGTGCTCAAAGACGCTTACTCGGTTGCCTTTCAACCCTAACGTATAAGTGAACCGATTAACCGTCGCCGCGGTGCTGTCGGTGGTGTGCAGATCCGTCAACCGATTCAGGGTGTCGTAGGTATAGGTGCTCGCGACCCCGTTCGGATAAGTAATCGTCGCGCGGTTACCATTTGGATCATAGGTGTAGGTGGTAACACCACTATTCGGATCGGTCACCGTCTCCAAACGATTCAAGGCATCGAAGCTTGAATCCGTGGTCCCGGACAAGGTTGTCACTGACGTTCGGTTTCCTGCTGCATCGTAGGAATAACTGATAACCTGACCATTCGGGTAGGCGATAGACGTGAGGCGTTCCCGCTCGTCGTAACCGTATGTCGTTACACCCCGACTATCGGTTACCGTTTGACGCTGACCCGTATCGGTGTAGGTCATCGTCACGGACGTCGTGTCGGGATAATTAATCGTCGTTAACCGATCGGTGTTGTCGTAGACAAAAGCTGTGGCATCCCCATTGAAGTCAGTCCGGGTCAAACGGTTGCCATTGCGGTCGTAGGTGAAAATTTCATCCTGACCAAGGGGTAAGGTCCGACGGATGACTCGTCCACCGTTGTCATAGGCCCATTCGGTAGTGCGTGTGAGCGCATCGGTCTGCGTGATCTTATTACCCTGCTCGTCGTAGCCAAAGGATGTGACCTCACCGACGGCATCAGTAACCGAGACGAGATTGCCTGCCGGGTCGTAGCCAAACAGGGTCGTAAGACCGGCCTGGTCCGTTTCCGATACCTTGCGCCCAAGACTGTCGTAGACCGTATCCGTGTGGGTCGCATCAGCAAACGTCGTGCGGGTCAATCGATTCGCGTCGTCGTAGGTGAAGGTTGTCGTATTGCCCCGGGCATCGAGCATCGTTTTGCGATTGCCTTTTGCGTCATAGGTAAACGTGGTGACATTTAACAACGCATCAGTCGTGGTCAATCGACGCCCAGCTGCGTCGTAGGAAAACTCGGTGCGCTCTCCACGCTCGTTGATCGTCGCGGTAAGACGCCCAGCCAGGTCGTATTCATTAATCGTGCGCGGATTATCCGCATCGGTCCCTGGCGTTAGATCCGGGAAGATCGTATCGGTGAGCCGGTTCGCAGCATCGTAAACAAACTTCGTCGTGCGACCTAAACGGTCGGTCTCGCTGATCCGATTCCCTTCCTCGTCGTAACCGACGGTCTCGGTGGTCAAGTCCGGAAAGCGTGTTAATACAAGATTACCGCGGTCATCGTATTCAAACTCGGTACGGTTACTATTGCCATCGATGGTTGCCGTTTCCTTATCGTTTCCATCGTATTCCGTGGTCGTGTTATTGCCCAAGGCATCAGTACTAGACGTCAATCGATCACCGTCGTCGAAACTCTGGATTGTCTCCAACGTAACGACCGCACCGAGCTCATCGGTCCGAGTGGTCCGGATCAGCGTTTGATTTCCGTTATCATCGTATTCGAACTCGGTCACGGTACCGCGGACATCGGTCTCCTCAATCTTATTGCCTGCGCCGTCGTATACACTTATGGTCGTTTGCATGAGCGGATCCGTCACCGTCGTCAGATTGCCACGGGAGTCATAAGCGAAACTCGTCACCTGACCTAAGGCATCGGTCATGCTCGATAAGTTACCGTTGCCATCGTAGGTATTCGTGATCGCCACATCCCCCGATTCGTCGATCAACGTGAGAAGCTGGTTGCGACTGTCATAGGTAGACGTTGTCACATTACCGAGTGGGTCTTCCTCGGATAGCTGGTTGCCGCGAGCGTCGTAAGTAAATGTCGTAGTGTGACCAAGCGCATTCGTCGTCGTTAGCTCATCCCCCTCGGCGTTATAGGTTCGGGTGATCGTTTCGCCAAGTGCGTTGGTCTCCGTCAAGACATTGCCGCGATCGTCATAGGCGAATATTGTCGGGTTCCCACGCCGATCGAGAACCGTTTCAAGACGTCCGGTGATGTCATGGGTGTATACGATCTCGTTGCCGTCTGCATCGATCACTTTGATCAAGCGACCGTCCGGATCGTAGATCTGACGAGCAATTCGATGACCTAAGGGATCGTCGATATCCGTCAAGGCATGCTCAGTATTGTAGGTATACGTGGTGACGTTAGATTCCCTATCAGTGAACGTCTCAAGGTCTCCAGCCGCGTTGTAAGTGTAGGTCAACTCCTCGCCTTGCGGATCCGTGACATGCGTGATCCGACCCTCACTATCACGGGTAAACGTCAGGCCCTTCCCGTCGGAATGACTCACACCGCTGGCATCGAAAGTCAGCGTGTTACCGTTCGGATCGGTGACGCTACGCACACCAAAGTCTTGGTCCAAGGCATACTCGAAGCCTTCCTCGGTAGTCAGTCGATAGGCGTCCGCGTCAACTGGCCCGGGCGCGCCGAGATCCACAAGCTCATCGCCAATAAATCGCAGGGATCCCGCAGTTGTTTGAGTCAGTGTTGAAAACGTACTGTCGACCGGCCGATAACTCAACGTAACATCCACGATTGGGAAGAACGCATTGCATTGTGGGAATGGGACGGCTTCGAAAACCTCTAGCTCACCGTCGGGCAATCGAACCGACACGCGTGGTGCTCTACCTAAGGGTTTGATGCAAAAGTTCGAGAACGGGCCGCTTGGAGTTTTCTCAAGAAACCAGCCTGCTCCTGCTGGGCGAGATTCCTGCGCGCGCACATCTTGGTAGTCCACGCTCCAGCCATGGCCAAAGTCGAGTTGTTGATCTTTCTGCCGTGTATCGTAGGTGCGGGTCATGCGGATCGGGATCCCTGACACAGGGATATTGATATCTTCAACGGTAAAGGAAAAGTTACCGACCTTGAGATCGCCGTCAATCTCGATGACCGCACTTTCGCTCGCCATTTGGCCGTTGCTATCGGTGGCCTGCAAGACGACAGTGTACAGCCCGTTTTGCAATTGAGTCGGGTCGATCGTGCCAACGACCGCACTGGTCACGTTGGTCGAGCCAGTGGCGAGAGTCGTGAAATCACCACTCCCGGCCGGCGCAATGGCTAAGATGTAGCTCGCGAGGTTCGCGTCCGTAACTGTACCTAATGCATCGAACGGGGCCGTGATCTCGTCGTCGGTCTCCGGCGTAATGAGATCGACCACGGGCACATCCACATCGCTCGGATCGCGAACGTTGAACGTCGCGGTAGTATTGGCATTGTCGACTCCATCGAAAGCGCTTGCGAGCACGTTGTAGGTGCCAATCGCTGCCGTGTCGGTAAAGGTCGCGACGCCTGCGGTTACTGGTATCGAGGTACCATTCACTGCCACGGTGTGGACGACTGGCCCGGACGCGTTTTCGCTGGTGACCGTCAAGGTGACCGCCTCTCCCTGGTCGGCGATAGCACGAATATACGACAGGGGACACTGATAAGTTAATCAACTAAGCAGCAGTTATAAACAGCGATGGGACGGTGTTAGCTTCCCCCAATGATCGGACACTAAAAGTCAGAGGCAAGTTGTGCCTCCGCTAGTTGATTAACTTATCAGTGTCCCCTGTCCTGTTTGTCTACGGCCAACAACCGGCAAGAGCGTTTCTTAGGCACTGAGTCTTTTCCTGTATGTGACTCTCCAGTAAATCTTCAAAATCTCTCGGAGCGATTTCTTTGTAATGTGGTAGCATCATAACGTAATATATAAGTGTCAGTAATTGACCAACTAGAATTTCACACTTGTATTTCGGCGTTTCGCTTTTTGCGTATTCAGTCATAGAACTATGATCGGCCGTCTCAAAAAGGTATGACTCGTAGATATTTTTTTGATGCTCGGTAATGTCGTCAGCCACTATAATTTCGGTTAGTTCCTTAGCTTTTTGCGTGTTTCCGTCTAGTCGGTTTATGTAAGCTAACAATAATATTCCTTGGCCCGTAGCGCCCCAAATATCTCGTCGATCGTTGGTTGGCTCTATTTCGTGGACGAAGCTGCAAAGTAAAGATTTCGATTCGGGCAGCTCGCCGAGGGCGACCAAATAACCGGCTAAAGACACGGCTTTCGCCATGTCATTTGAACTCCCCGTACTAAACCTGTTTAGCAGGGACTTCTTAATCCTGCGTAATATTCCTGGGTCATTTAAGTTCTGTTCGATACACAGTTTCACAGAATGCACACCCTATTTACCTTTTCCCTTCCTTTTCCCGAACGGCAACCCAATACTTGGCAATTGAGTGCTAGTAACAACTATAAAGTTATCCTTATTACCCATCCGCTTTGCGAGAACGCTGAAATGTCCTCCCACTACCGAGCTCTCACGAGCGGGGACCCAACTCAATGAAACCCCAGTTTTGTTTGGACCACCTTGGAAAGTTGCAAACATTGGGTACTCATCACAAGAGTGGAACACACTTGGTTTAAGTGATTGTTTGCATCCTCCAAGTCTGCCTCTGCGCGCGTACCAACGGCGATCCCCTCGCGCTGGATTCTTATAGGACAAAACTATATTACGGGGTCTCCGCGCCTGCCCCATATCAACGTTGTCCCGAACATTTGGTGTGTCGTACCCAACAATAAGTATATTTGCTTTAAGTCCACATTTGTTTTTCTCGCGGATACACTTCCTGAGCTTTTTCAACGCGGCCTTGCCAGCGACTCGACCGGAACTTTCCAAAGTTGCCACGATTGCTCGGTTGACCGTGGATCTCGAAAACGCAGCGCTGACGGCTTGCCTTGCGATTAATGCAACTCCATTTGTGGTAATCGACTTAATCGACTCCGACCATTTGTTAATGAAAGATTTCATTGTCGCGCGCGGTCTACTGCCGCTAACGTAAATTGGCGAAAAATTAGCGAAAGGTTCTGGCTAGCCATTATGGTAAGCCCACATCCAAACGACCCAAAAATCCGTTTTGGCCAAGTCACTGGCGAAAATTCAGCGACGCTCCAACCCAGGTCGCATGACGTGGCAACAATCGCCATAAATAGGTAACCGCCCTTTTCTCGGCATATTTCCCGCCTCGATTGCTCCGCTTCGATTACGTTAATTGATTAACCTCCCAATACCCCCTGTTTCCCACACTAATGATATGAGCGACAATCGCTAAATTGCGATGAATGAAGCTGCCAACACACGTCCAAATTCGGATCAAGGGTCGTTTACACAGGCACTGCTTGAAGACGGCATGGTCACGGCGTCCCACCTTCAGAAATTGGAAACCTTGCGATCGGAATCCGGGCTCGCCTGCATTGCTGCAGTGCGTATGCTGGGGCTGATTGATGATTCCGAATTAGCCGCTGCGCTATCAAAATTCACCGGTTTTCCGACAGTCGATGACGAAGAATTCGAATTTGTCGAAATCGAGGACCGCAATATTTCGCTTAAGTTTCTTAAAGCTTCTATCGTCTGTCCCATTAGCGAGTCCGATTCTCAAATCCAGCTTGCTGTCTCTGACCCATTGGACGAGTTCGCACCAGCGGCTTTTTCGCGTGCTTGCAACAAACCGGTCGTCGTTCGAATTGCAACGCCGTTGCAGATCGAGAAAATGATCGAGCGGCTCTATGAGAGTTCATCGAGTGCAATGTCAAATATCGTTGAGGCCATCGATGACGCAAATGATCTCGACGACAACGTAGAGCGTTTGATCGATCTCGCTAGTGAGACACCGGTTGTCCGGCTAGTGAATGTCATCATCTCTCGCGCAGTCGATATGCGTGCTTCAGATATTCATATCGAACCCTTTGAGCGCAAGCTCCATGTGCGATATCGAATCGATGGCGTGCTAAAAGACGTAGACGCCCCCCCTGCCCGCTCCACCGCCGCGGTTATTTCACGCCTGAAGATCATGGCCCGGCTCGACATCGCCGAGCGCCGCCTGCCTCAGGATGGTCGGATCCAGATCCGCGCGCAAGGCAAACCGATCGACCTGCGGGTCTCGACGGTGCCGACGATGCATGGTGAGAGCGTTGTATTGAGGATCCTGGATAAAGAAGCGCTGCCATTGGACTTTGACAAGATCGGCTTCACCGGCGGCAGCGCTGAACGTTTTATTGCCGCGCTCGATCAACCTCACGGGATTTTACTTGTCACCGGGCCGACCGGTAGCGGGAAAACAACCACGCTGTATGCGGCTCTAAATAGCTTGAACCGGCCGGAGCGCAAAATACTCACTGTTGAAGATCCGGTGGAATATCAACTCGAAGGGATCAATCAAATTCAAGTGAAACCGCAGATTGATCTGACATTTGCCAAGGCCCTGCGATCCATTGTTCGTCAAGATCCCGATGTCATCATGATCGGTGAAATGCGCGACGCCGAGACCACATCCATCGCTGTGCAGTCGGCGCTAACCGGCCATTTGGTCTTGTCGACACTGCACACCAATGATGCGGGCAGTAGTGTTACCCGCCTGCTCGATATGGGAGTTGAGGAATATCTTCTTACTTCAACCGTCAACGGCATCCTGGCACAACGGCTGGTACGCACTTTATGTAACGACTGCAAGGAACCGCATCCGGCTAGTAAGGCAATCATTGCGGATACGGCGTCAAAGCGTTTGCAAGAGAATTTAGACGCGACGCTATTTAGGCCGGTCGGTTGCAACGCCTGCGCGAGAACCGGCTACCTCGGCAGGACCGTGATCCATGAGTATCTTGCGATTGACGATTTCGTGCGCAACTTAATTCTAGAACACGCGGACAGTGCGACTTTGCAAAAAGCCGCGATCGATGCGGGCATGGTGACGATGCGCGAAGACGGCATCGACAAAGTAATACGCGGTATTACGGCGCTTGAAGAAGTGATGCGCGTGACGCAGCTCGGATAATTACCGGTGACGTAATGAAACGTTTCGCCTACACCGCCGTCGCCACCGATGGACAACGAATTGAAGGCGAAATGGACGCGGCCGATGAAGCTACCGTGGTGGATAACCTGCAAGGCTCTGGTTACCTCCCTGTGGCGACCAAGGAACTCACCCCCAGTGCGCTGCAAACGGATCTCAATATTCTGTCGACAGATCGTGTGTCCGGCACAGACGTGCATAACCTAACGCGTGAGCTCGCCACCATGCTTGGCGCAGGTCTGCCGTTGGCACAAGCCTTAAGCACGCTAACGTCGCTGACGGAGAAAGCAGCGCTACGGGACCTACTCGAACGGGTACGGTCTGGCGTCGAGAGCGGGGCTTCGCTATCCGACGCCTTAGAGAAGTCCGGCGGTCCGTTTTCTGATTTCTACACGAGTTTGGTACGGTCCGGCGAAGCAACCGGGGCACTGGAGCTGGTGCTGCAACGGCTCGCCGATTATCAACAGCGCTCGAAGCAATTGCGCGACGCGATATTTTCCGCGCTCCTGTATCCCGCTATCTTACTTATCGTTGCCGGCAGCTCATTGGTCGTGCTTCTCGTCTATGTGGTGCCGCAATTTCAAGCTTTGTTTGAGGACTTAGGCAAATCTTTGCCCTGGTCGACGGAGATCGTGGTGTGGATGGCGAACGTTCTGCAACGGTATTGGTGGACCTTGCCGATCGTGGCTGGCTTGTCCTACGTCGGCGCCCGCGCCTTACTTGCCGACCCTAAAATCCGGAGACAATGGCACGCACTGGTCTTGGGCTTACCGATCTTCGGCGAATTAGTGATTCGGATCGAGGTTACCAGAATGTGCCGCACCTTGGGGACGTTGACCAGCAACGGGATCGATTTGTTGGACGGTGTTGTACTGGTACGGGATACCGCGACGAATGTAGTCGTGGCCGACGCGCTTAACGCGGTAGCTAAGGATTTAGAGCACGGGCTTGGCCTGTCGCAGCCGATGGCCGCAACCGGATGCTTCCCGCAGTTGGCTATTCAGATGATCAAAGTAGGTGAAGAAACCGGCGCCTTGTCGGCGATGTTGTTAAAGCTCGCCGACATTTATGATGAACAGGCGCAAACGTCGATCAAGCGAATGCTCGCAATACTGGAGCCGATCCTGATATTGGGTCTCGGCTTGCTCATCGCGTTCATCATTGTCTCTATACTATTGGCCATATTAAGCCTTAACGAACTGGTCGTGTAAGCCTATGACATCCACAACGCAACAACGCAGTGCGAACCCGCAACGCCGCCGGGCGCGATCCGGATTCTCCTTAATCGAACTCCTGGTCGTACTGGTAATTCTGAGTCTCCTTGGCGGTATCGTCGGACCCCGACTGCTTAAACACCTTGGACAGGCGAAATCCGACACCGCCGCCCTGCAGATTGAGGATCTCTCAGCCGCACTTGATATCTATATGCTGGAAACCGGGCGCTATCCCACTACCGACGAAGGATTGAACGCCTTGATCGAAGCCCCGGCCGGCAGCGATGCCTGGAACGGTCCGTACCTGCGTAAGGAGAAAGTCCCCGGCGATCCGTGGGGCGTTGCGTACCAATATAAGTCACCCGGGGATCACGGGGACTACGATTTATTCACATATGGTGCAGATAAGGCGCCTGGCGGTGACAAGGATGCGCGCGACATCAACAACTGGGAGTAAGACCCTAGCTGGATCCGTAACCTCCTTGCGCGTACGCCGCGGGTTTACCCTCATGGAATTGTTAGTCGTACTCACACTTGTTGGGCTCAGTCTCGCCGTTGTCGGCCCCAATATTGGTCACTCCCTCGATACAGCGCACTTGAAAGCGTCTGTACGCTCACTGTTGACGGCGGCGCGAAGTGCACGCAGCTTGGCACGAGCCCAACAACGCGAAGTAACGCTTTTGATCGACCTCGAGTCGCGGACTTATCGCCTAGACGATCAATCTGATCTTCCGATACGCCCCGCCGCAACCCATATCGAAGTAACCGCCGCCGAGTCGGAACGTCTATCGGAGAATATCATTGGCGTCCGGTTCTTCGCCGACGGCAGCGCGACCGGCGGGCGCATCAAATTCTCCTTAGCCGAGCGGCGCCATGCCATCGACATCGATTGGCTCACCGGCCTCGCGGTAATCGAATAATGCACGGCCGGACTCGAGGACAACGGGGCTTTACCTTGCTTGAAGTGATCGTCGCATTTGCGATCGCTGCGATTGCACTCGGCGTCTTAAGCCAAATTTTCGGTCAAGGTGCGCGCAATTTGGCGCTGACCGAAGATTACGATAGCGCTTTGATCCTGGCAGATTCATTGTTGGCCGAGTACGGTATGCGCGCCGCCGCGCAAGACCTATCGGTTTCCGATCAAACGGACCAATTTCGATGGAGCGTCTCGATCCAGCCATATCGTGCTACCGAAGAAACACTATCGTTAACAGCCACAACTAGCGCCGAGGACGACCCGCGGGCGCGACTCGTACAAATCGATGTTGATGTGGGCTGGGAGCGGAATCACAAGCCTCGATCGATAAAATTGAGTTCGCTCCGTTTAGTGAGTGCGAATAGCCATGATCGCGCGTTCTAAGCACAGTATCTCCGCGGGCTTCACGCTCATCGAGGTACTGATTGCATTGTCCTTGTCGGTGGTCCTCGCGGCAATGCTGTTCAGCTCATTGCATACCTATGCGTTAGGCACGGCCGCGGGACAAGATCATCTTGCCGCTAAGCAAGTCTCTGAGAGCGTTTATCAATTTATCGGCGATCAGATTCGCGAAGTCGTTCCGCTGGTCCTAAGAACGGGTCGCGAACGACACTTGCTATTCCGTGGCGATCAGCGGCAGATCACCTATGTCGGTTACATTCCTAGTCATCGCTCGGCCGGGGGATTGCACAAAAACACTTTAACCATCGAAGGACATCCGCCGCATCAATCGCTCGTCTTTTCGTATGAGCGACTGCATATCGATAACGCGTTTGACTTGGCCAGGTTCGCGGACCACAGCATCGGTGACAACAGAACGCTTATCACAGACGCTGAGGCCATCGAGCTTGAATACTTTGGCGTGCTGGGGGAGAACGATGATCCCATGTGGTCGAGCGAATGGCCGCAGGCCGATCGGCTACCGCTATTGGTTCGACTTCGGATCGAGCGCAAGAATAAACGCTCGCCCGACGAACTCGTCGTACCCATTTACGCCAATGCCATGTCAAAACGCACAGCGATGACGGTCAACACGACCGGATCATTCGAGCAAATTAACCCGCGGTCACGCGCCCGGGAGGCCCAACTCGAAGCCGAGGCAGTGCCCGCCGGTGAGGAGACTGAATGAAAAAGTCTGCCCGCGGTGCCGCCTTGATTATCACAGTGTGGTTGATTGCCTTGGCGAGCGTACTCGCTTTGAATTATTCACTCGCGGTTCAAAGCGATACCAAGATCACCGCATCCGGATTATCCCGTGCGCAAGCGCGCGCAGCCGCAGAAGCCGGATTCTGGCGAGCCGTCTTCGAACTCGGATCTTCGATAGCCGAACCGCCGTGGCCGACGAACGGCGGCACCATTGAAGTCGACTTTGGTGACGCCAGTATCGAGGTCACGATCCAAGATCTTGGTGGGCTTGCGGACTTAAACTCAACGTCCGATGAGCACTTGGAGGCCATCGTTCATTATGCGTTAAACGACCACGCGCGCGCAGCGCAAGTTACCGCGCGCATTATTGATTGGCGCGATCGTGACGATGATCCCGGGCCCGATGGGGCCGAAGCGCGTGACTACGTAGCGGCCAACCTAAGCTACGGACCTAAAAACGGACCGTTTAATACGCGGGAAGAACTGCAGCTCGTGCTTGGGATGTCGAGCACCGAATACGAGGCGATAGCACCTTTTGTTACCGTACACTCCCAAAAACGCAAGGTTAATCTGGCGGTGGCGCCAAACTTTGTGGTGAACGCATTGTCAGGCATCGAGTCACCGGCAGCCGCGGCGGCAACCAGCCCGGCGCGGGAGCGGATCAACCGAATCGTGGCTGGCCGCGCGCGCCAAGGACGGGGTGGGCGAAGCTTCGAAATATTAGTGCGGGCTGAAGTTAATGGCGTTGTTAGCCAGCTCGCCGCTATTATTAAACTCGCGCGAGGTCGACGCAATGACCCTGGGGTCGCTATCCTAGCTTGGCGCGAAACTTGGCCCTATCGGATCCCAGAAGAAGACATCGAAGACAATGCGTTTGCTGGATAACATCGACAAATTCTTATGCTGGTGGGCCGAAGGGCTGGCGCTGATCGTCCCCAAACGCTGGCGCGACCGGCAACAGCGCTTGAAACAATACCTTCTATTAAGCGTTAGCGACGATCAAATACTAGTTGAACACTACGAGGACGGTTCGGAAAGACCGACGGATCGCCGAACCATTTCGATCACCGATGATGCTGATCGAGGCCGCACCCGAGAATGGTTGGCGAAGCCGCATCAGTTATCGGCACTCTCGGCGGTTTTACGCCTTCCGTTCGAGCGGATCTTGGTCAAGCGCCTGCGCTACCCGAAATCGGTGCGCGACGAGCTAGCGAGCGTTGTCTCATTCGATATCGACCGGCAGACGCCGTTTTCAATCGACGACGTCTATTTTGATTTCGATGATGTGACAAGCGCGACCGGTGCCGAACATATTGACGTCGATCTTCTACTCGTGCCAAAGCGGGAAGTAGAACCGTTGGAGTCGATCGTTCGTAACATCGGCCTACGGTTGACGACCATTGACATCGAAGGACGGACCTTTGAGACCGGGGTGAATTTACTGCCCGATCAACCGGCACAGAAAAATGAACAATCACCCTACCGGTTGCGGTTTGCATTGTTCGTCCTATGGATGATCCTGGTTGCCTTCATTCCAGGAAAACAAATACGCGACGCCGAAACAACAATCGCCCAGCTAGAGAAACAAGAACGTACTGGGGTAGTCGCTGCTCGCCCACTAAATGCGCTGCGGGCAGAACATGCTCGCCTTCTCGATAAGTTTAGTTTCTTTAACCAACTGCAAACCAGTCATGTTGCAGCCTTGGATGTGCTTAACGACGTTACGCAGCTGCTCTCCGATACCACCTGGATCAGACGATTCGACCTGAAGGACGGCACCTTAATGTTACAGGGAGAGTCGAGTAATGCGTCGGAAATTCCGGGCATTCTCGAGGCCTCGCCCAGATTCTCGGCGCCGAAATTCTCGTCGCCTGTAACGCGTAATAACGCAACCGGCGATGATCGATTTCAAATCGCCGTCTCGGTCGGTGCGGGCGATCAATAATGAAAGAGCGCCGGCATATGTTGTTAGCGTGGGGACTCCTGCTCAGCATCATCGCGAGCGTTGCCGTAGTCGTCTGGCTACCGTTAATGGATGAAGCAGAGCGGCATCGTACCCGGGTCGGATCGTTGAGTGAGCGGGTCGGCCGCGTTCAGGGATTAGCATCAACGAAACAACAGCTAACAGAAGCCGTCGCGCAATTGCGACAGTCGATCGGCTCGGCGGATTCAAATCAGTTTGTTGTCGCAAGATCGCCAACTCTCGGCGCGGCTGAACTACAACGCAGGATCCAGCAAATCATCAGCGCCAGCAATGCGCGACAGCTTAGTAGCCAGCCACTCGCCGTGGCCGAAGTCGCCAATCTTCACAAGCTGCAGGTAACGGTAAATTTTTCGGGAGATCTACGGTCACTTCACGACGTCTTATATGGGCTGAAATCGGGACAGCCACGAATATTCGTGGAGCGACTCTTAGTTTCCGGGAAATCCAACCAACGCGCTCGTCGTGCTCGTGCGCGCCGACAGCAGAATGCACAACTTGGCGTTTCGAACGCGGGACAGCAGTTGTCGGTTCGCCTGATGGCAGCCGCCTATATGCAGATTGGCGATGGATCCGATGCGCAGACTGCACTCAGGTAACGTCACGCTTGCACTGGTGATTGCCTGTTGCATCACCGCAGCGGCGATATGGCTATTCTCATTGCCTGGACCACCACGAATCGGTGACGCGCGAGTAAATAGTGTTCCATCAACCGACGTCGACCATGTTCAATCGAGCGGGTCGCATCCGGGGGAGCTAGTCGACACGAGGGCCGTCGATTACGGCGAGATCCTTGCGCGCCCCCTCTTCAGCCCCACGCGGCGTCCGGCTCCGGACACCGCGTTTGATGATCCCGAGCCGCTGCCGCAATCGCCTGCGTCACAGATCTCAAACGGCGACATTAAATTGGTTGGCATTATAATCGAAGATGAGAACCGATTTGCGCTGCTACAAACGGCACCCACCCTGCAGACCCAAAGAGCACAGGTCGGTGAGGTGGTCGACGGTTGGCGTATCACCGCGTTGAAGCCAAGTTCAGCCACCTTGGAACGTGGAGCGCAGGCCAAAACCTTAGTACTAGAGCGCCGCAGTGATCCGAAACTCGCCGCCCAGGCTGAGGCGAAGATTCGGCGCGAGCGACTAGCAGCACAGCGCGCGAAAAGGAAGGCGCAATCGGCTACTACAACGCTCCCAGCACCCGATAATAATGAGAACGAGCCCCAATTTACCGATACTGATGATGATGGGAACAATGAATAACCGTCTCCGTGAGCGCCCCGTGACCGCATGTTGCAGTGGTGAAGGCAATGTGGCGCCCTACCCTTATCGTCGCCTCCAATATCTTGCCCTGATTGTCATGATGATGCTGCTCGGCGCATGCTCTCAACCGATCTCCAATACGAAAGAACTGCAAGGGGCGCTAGATCGGGCACAGCAATCGGGGCCCGGGCCGGATCGTACGGCGGCAGACTTCCCAACCGAAAAAGCATCAGATGAAGATGATCCCGCCCAATCATCTTCGCTGCCAGCCGGACAAGACGAAATAGCACTCGGCACCGCCACCTTTACCGGGGCCAACCCTGGCGACCCAATAGCGCGAAGCGCGGCCACCGATGAGGGCATTGTTCTCAATTTTCAAGATGCCGATATTCAAGAGGTCGTAAAGGCCATTCTCGGCGAAATGTTGGGCGCCAATTACGTCATCGAACAAGGTGTTGCCGGTACGGTGACAACCGAGACGAGCGGCGGGCTCGATAAGGACGACTTGCTGACTGTCTTGGAATTACTACTGCGGCAAAGCCAAGCCGCCCTACTCAAAGAAGGCGATCTCTATCGGATTGTTCCCATCGCAACCTCGATTAAAGGCGGCTTGAGTCCTAACGCGCGTAATCGCAGGAACGACGCCTCCTATGGCATCCAGATCATTACGTTACGTTACATTGCGGTTGCAGAAATGCAGCAGATCATCGAGCCCGTTCTAAGCGATGGCGCCCTGATCCACGCGAACGAACAGCGCAACCTGCTCATCCTAGCCGGTACCGCGACCGAGCTTCGCCGCTATATGGAAACCATTGCGATATTCGACGTCGATTGGATGAAAGGTATGTCGACCGGATTATTTTCGTTGAACTACGTCACGCCTGCCGATCTGGTCAAAGAGCTTGAGCAAGCACTTAGCGGGCAGTCTGGCAAGGTCTTAGAGGGCCTCGTCCGGCTTGTCAGCCTTGAACGTCTCGGCGCGCTGCTCGCAGTCTCACCCTCACGCCGTGCCATTACCGAAATAAAAACCTGGGTCGAACGACTCGATGTCCCGAGCGACTCGGCGGATCCGCGCCTGTACGTTTTCCGCCTGCAAAATGCCAAAGCAGTGGATGTCGCAGCGATCCTGAACGAGGTGTTTTCAGGTCCGCAAACGTATACCGAGAGAGAGATTGAACTTGCTCCAGGCTTGCAGCCCGTAACCGTCGACTCCGACCCCGGCGCCGGCGACAACAACGCGATCGACAATGCGATGGCGCCGGGCAGCGGCGTCGCGCTTCGAGTTGGCGAACACTTACGCATCATTCCGGACGAGACGAACAACGGCTTGGTGATATTAGCGACTCCAAAAGAATATGAACTCATCATCGCGGCCGTCCGCAAACTCGATCTCATTCCATTGCAAGTGCTCATTGAAGCGACAATCATAGAAGTCACCTTAAGCGATTCTTTGGAGTATGGCGTTGAATGGTTTTTCAAAAACGGAATCAGAGGTAGCAAACAAGGCCAGGGACTCCTCGATCTCGGCGCGCCGGGGATCGGCACCCTAGCGCCGGCCTTTTCATACGCCATCATCGACTCGGCCGGCCAAGTTCGGGCTGCGATCAATGCGCTTGCAACAGAATCGCAAGTCAGCATCCTCTCCTCGCCATCGCTCATGGTCCTCGATAATCAAACGGCAACGATTAATGTCGGCGACGAGATCCCGATCCCGACGCGCTCGTCGATAAGCAATATCGATCCCAATGCGCCGACAGTGAATGAAATCGAATACCGCAACACGGGTGTCACGCTGCAGGTGACCCCGCGGGTCAACGCTGGTGGATTGGTTACGATGGAAGTAGATCAAGAAGTGAGTGACGCGGTGGGAACGACGAGTTCGGACCTCAACGCCCCGACGATTCAGCAGCGGAAAATCACCAGCACCGTCGCCGTGCAAAGTGGCGACACCATCGTGCTAGGCGGCTTGATCCGCGATAGCGCGACCGAAGGTGAAAGCGGTATTCCCTATCTCCGCAATATCCCTGCAGTGGGCAAATTATTCAGCCAAACCAATGACACAACGCGGCGCACGGAACTGATCGTATTGATCACCCCCCGGGCAGTCGGCAGCGATACCGACGCCCGTGAAGTGACCCGCGAGTACAGCGAGAAAATGAAGAATTTCGATCCACCAAGCGAAATCGAAATACGCTTTTAGTTAACGACGCGATCCAAGTACGGTCCGGCGTACGAGACAACTTCATGGAAACACCGTGTCATAGGTCGCCTCGCGCGTTCGTAGCCAAATCCCTGATTAAGCGTGTGTCCTTGCCTGGCACAATGTGTCGTATAGGGGCATTAAGCAAACTCGGTACGGTACCAAAATCTATCATTCCGTCGCAAAAGATTGATTAATGTATCGATCGCTGGTGTTGTTAAAAGCAATTCAACGATCGTTTAATTACGGGCGCTGCGACAATTTCTAAATGACATTACCTTTCTTCCCTGCACTGCGTAGCTGCATTAAGCAATAACCGAATCGCCGTGCCTAACGATAATTTACACGGAGGCGGTATGTTGAAGACATTGTACGAACACGAATTCACCACGAAGCGCAAACAACATGTTAAATGCGCTGCGATTAGTCTGGCTTTGCTTCTTAGCGTCGCGTCAGCTGGTTCGATTGCCGATAGTAGTAATGGTCATGGCCCAAACGGTTTGGGACCAAAATGATCGGCATGGGCAACCGGAGGAGAATATCTGGGAAACACACGTAATAACCGTCAAGTCAATCTCAAGCCACAAGACATCAAGAATATTCATGAGGCATGGAACTACACATTTCGCGGAGACCCATGGACTCAGCCGACGGTTGCATGGGGTAAGGTATCTATTGGCGACAATAAAGGATGGCTGTATGCACTCGATGCGGTTTCGGGCGACCTAATTCGGGAACGGGAGTTAAAGTCGTATTGGGACAACCCTGGCGCCGACAATCCAACTAACGACGTTAACGATCCGAACGATCCGGACAACCTTTTCCCGAACCCGAAACCGCACATTGCCGCGACGCGTAGTGCACCTGCTGCACGACTCTCTAAGAAGCACGGCCCGATCATGTACATTGGTGACCAAGCGGGAAACCCAACCCTCGTCAATGATGATGGACCAACGGTTCCATTCAACGGCTCGAATATTTACATGATCGATGCTGATGATGGCGATCTCGTTTTAATGACGAAGGCGAGTGGTTGTTTGAGATCTGGCACAACAACGAGAAATTAATATCACAGCAATTCACGACCTACAGACCGAGTTCGGAGGACGTTGTCGCCTGGGAAGAAAAATTCAAACCTAATCAGAGACGACAGGCACAACGGAGGTAATCTCCGCAACGTTTTGGGCTCTCGGCGGCAAAACCGGATACCGCGATCGATCGAAAATCAAACGCTAACTAGTCTCTCGTCTTCAATGAGGCTTCAAGACGAGAACTCAGCGACCACCCGCTCCGCCACCTGCTCACCCCACTCTTGTACGAAATGCCCGGCCTGTGACACTTCAATCGCCGGCGGGCAATCCTTGATCCAGCTGCTGAGAAGCTGCATCACCGGCAAACTCAAAATATCGTCATGGACGCCGCAAAATACGAGCGCCTGACCGGTCCACTCAGTTTGCCACCAGTCACGTGCTCGACGTGAAATTTCGGCGCCAGGGGAATCGAGCTCAGTTGGCACGATACGTGGGAACGCGCGCGGTCCGGCTTTACTACGCTCATTTGGAAATGGTGCTCTATACGCGGCGCATTGCTCCGGCGACAAGGTATCGTCGATTACAGCGACCGCTTCGGCCAAGTCCATATCAGGGTGCGCGGCGGCCCACGCTATCCACGCGTCGAATGCCGGCGGCAACGGCATTTCTCCCGTGCATAAAATCGTATTCATGGCGACCACACGTGTGATCTGATCTGGGAAATCTAGCGGTAAGGTCAAGCCCAATAAGCCGCCCCAGTCCTGACACACCAAAGTGATGTTTTTAAGGTCCAGATGATTAAGTAATCCGACCAGGCTCGCACGATGAAAATCAAAGCTATAGACGTCATCGGCCGGTTTATCGGATCGCCCGAAACCAAAGAAATCCGGGGCAATGACCCGCGCTCCGTCGGCGACGAATATTGGCAACATCTTTCGATACAGGTAGGACCAGGTCGGCTCACCGTGCAGACATAAATAAACCACATCGGCGTCCTTACTACCTTCGTCCAAATAGTGCATGCGCATGCCGTTTGAGCCGGCAAAGCCTTCGGCGTAGTTTGGCTTGTAGTCGAAGCCCGCTAGGCCATCAAAACACGAATCTGGTGTGCGAAAAATGTCGTCGCTGCTCATTTGCTACTCCCCTCAAAAATGTTTAATCCCGGCTTATGGTCGCTGTCTGCAAAACCGCTGGAAACCCACCGTGTCTCGCCTTATTGTATGGTTTCCAACATGGAATAAGGTTATAACCGATGGTTCTAACGGAATGGTGAATATAACCCAGGCAATTATCGGTCAGTATCTCCAACAGCGGGCGATTAAACCCGGGCATTGCTTTCGTTCACAATATTGATAGCGGATTAATACGAGCATGACACCTCCCTTATTCATACTCCTGTGCTCCGGCGAGCACGAAAAGATACAAATGGCTGCAATGACCGCTTCGGTTGCGGCCGTCTCCGATCGCCCAGTCGAGGTATTCGTCAGCATGAACGCGCTTGCGGTATTTCGCAAAGATGTCGACGGGCAGCGCTATAGCGGTGGGAATTTCTCGAAGGTCATGAAAGAGCGCAATGTACCCGATGCAATTGAGCTGTTCGGGCAAGGCAAGATGCTCGGCGAGATGAAAATTTTCGCCTGCTCAATGGCGCTGGATGTTGCCCAAATGGAACTCGACGACCTGGTCGAAGACCTGGTAGATGACGCCGGTGGATTGACAAAGTTTCTGTCCGACGCCGAGTCCGGCCAGCTAATAGTCTTTTAATCGATCGGTTACACTTTAATCATGAGCGAACGAACAACAATTGACGCACGCGGGGCTTTCTGTCCGGGCCCGCTAATGGAATTAATCGCCACCCTAAAGCTTGTCGAAATAGGCGACGAAATTGATGTCCTCTCAAGCGACAAGGGATCGGCGATCGACATCCCGGCATGGGTAGAAAAAGTAAAGCATGAAATGGTTGGAATCGAAGAAGAAGGAGATTTTTGGCATATCGTCGTGCGAAAAATAAAATAATAACCACACGCCTACACAATAATAGTCCAAACGAACGGGAGCGAAACATGGCTAAGAAAATACTTATCGTTGGTGGCGGCCTCGCCGGCACCATCATCGCCAACGGACTTTGCCGCCAACTCGGTAAAGAGCTACGCGCCAATGAAGTGACCATTACCGTCATTGGTAACAACGAGCAGCACATGTATCAGCCCGGGCTCCTGTACGTGCCATTTGGCCGGATCCGCGAAAAAGACCTGTTCCGCGACCAACGCAGCGTGCTGGATCGACGGGTTATTTTCCATGTGGATCCGGCGACCAAGATCGACATTAGTACCAAGTCAGTGGCAACTGAGTCCGGCACGACCCACGAATACGACTATCTCGTGTTAGCGACGGGTTCTCGTTTGCGTCCAGATACCGTACCTGGGATGGCGGAAGGCGCCCATTGGTTTTACGACTTGGACGGTGCACGCAAGATGCGCGAGGCACTTGAAGGCTTCGACGGCGGCAAAATTGTGGTTAACGTTAATGCACCACACAAATGCCCGGTCGCGCCACTCGAGATCACCTTCATGTTGCGCGATTATTTACAAGAACGCGGCTTGGGTGACAAAACGGAAATCACCTACACCTATCCCATTGGACGTTTGCACGCGCTGGAACCAGTCGCGAATTGGACCCAACCCGAATTCGACAAGGCCGGGATCAAGTATGAGACGTTCTTCAATACGAAATCGATCGATGTAGAGAAAAAGGTTATCTCGTCGGAAGAAGAGAGCGACATTGAATACGATTTACTGGTCACCATTCCACCGCACCATGGTTCGCAAGTTATTACGGACTCCGATCTTGGTGCCGGAGGGTGGGTGCCGACTGAGCGCGAAACTTTGTTACACGAAGGCACAACGGACGTCTTTGTATGCGGCGACACCACCAATATACCGATCTCGAAAGCCGGCTCCACCGCTCACTTCGAGGCCGACACGATTATCGACAACCTAAGCTCGCTGGTGACCGAAGGCCGTATGGCGCGGAAATATGACGGCAAGGTGTTCTGTTTCGTCGAAACCGGGATGAACCAAGGAACTTACGTCTGGTTTAACTACACCACGCCGCCAAACCCCGGTGCGCCATCACAAATGGTCCACTGGTTCAAACTTGCCTACAACCGCCTCTATTGGCTCTCCGCTCGCGGATTACTTTAAGAGGAATTGCAATGGCTACTCCAATGACAGCAAACGCTGACGCGCCTGACGAAATCCAGCGCGGCATCCAAGCGGCACGTGATGCATTAACTGACTCCATGGTTGAACGCTTAGCCACAACGGCAGGCGTTGCCCTAGAAGTCGTCGATCGCTTAAATGAAGAAGAAACGCGAGCGGCAGTACACACGCTTATCGATCGCTTAACCGAGTTTCATCGACTCGGTGCTCTCGACACCTTATGCCAGACCGTCTTGCTACTGCATGCAATGCGTTCGGCTGCGACCGACAGCATCGTCGAGCGCTTGTTTACTTTCGTCGAGCAGGCCGCCAATACACTCGGCAGCGATGCGATGGTCCAAACCGCAGACGACGTCCTACAATCGCTCGAGCAGGCCGCGACCGAATCCGCTAAAGCCCCGGCCAGCGGCGGCGTTCTTTCAATGTTGTCACTATTGTCGAAACCGGAGTCGCAGCAAACGCTGCAATTTTTGCTGAAATTCGGCGAAGGGCTGCAGCGCGCCCAAAGCGGATCCGCTAAATCGTGAGTTGACGAGATCCTGGGGGACTCTGACCTTAACGGTCAGAGTTACCTCACAGTTGTGCTACTTCCACTATTTATCAGCGCAACCCCAATTGTGGCCATGACAATTCCTGCAACTTGGATAAGACTCAAGCGTTCGTCAAATAACCAATAACCCTGCAACGCCGTAGCTGGTGGTACTAAGTAGAAGAGACTAGACACCTTCGAGGCCGCGCCCTCTCGAATAAGAAAAAGCAAGATAGAAATCGCCCCAATCGACAATCCCAGACACATCCACGCCAACGTCAGTATCACGGTCGTATTCCATTCGATAGACCGCGTCTCAAAAAGAAATGCCCACACCAGACAGGGCAATAATGCTGCAGAAAACTGGATAACCGATCCGGCCAATAGATCGATCCCGACAACAAAGCGTTTCTGATAAAGCGAGCCGAAGGTAATACCGCACAAGCCGACGACACAGGCAATGAGCCCTGCGATCGGCAATGCACCGAGTTCCAAGGCCTTTAATACCACCATCGCCAGACCCAAAAATCCAATTACGAAACCAAACCATTGCCGCTTGCTCAGCGTTTCCCCCAACAGCGGGATCACCGCAACGGCAGTGAGCAGTGGTTGCGTGCCGGCAATCAACGATGCAACGCCAATATTCACGCCCAAATCGATGGCAATGAACAGGCCGCCGACGAAGCCCGCGTGAATGAGTACACCAGATACTGCAAGGTGACCCCACATACTCAATCGCCGCGGTAGTTGGCGTCGGCTAAGCGTGACAATCAAGGTCAAGAGGATCACGACGATAGTGAAGCGAATTGACGTGAAGGTTATTGGATCGGCGTACGGGATGGCGAACCGTCCACCGACGTAACCGGTAGACCACAAGAATACAAAGAGGGCCGGCGCCGCTCGAACGAACGCCGTATGCAAGCTTGACTGACTCACAGCGAAGCTATGAGCCCCAGCAATGCTCCGTTTTCGGCCCCGCCCGTCGGTCGCTGTCCGGCCCTGAGTGACGGCCGAATTGTGAAGTTTTTGTATATGGCGATATCACCATAGTTAAGGTTTGTCGCCACCGCGTTGTACTCCTCGTTCAGATTTTTCGAACCCCTACCATACGGCACCGAAGGGGGTTTGTTGAAGTTGTGTCACTGGAGATATAAGCTTATCGGTGTTCAACATCAACTGGTAAACCCTAACGCGGGCCGCTTCTTAGAGGCCCGGTGCTAACTGAGCGATACGGGTTCAGGAAAGATAGCCTCGTAACCAAGCCGCAGTCGGCACCCCACGTCCAACCGCACAGATCGAAGGTAGTAGTCTCATGAAAATATCGAACAAGCACAATCGTAGCCTGTCACGATTTCTACAGCAGCTTACCGCGTCATGCGTGCTGCTCATACCATTCCTCGCAGTGCCGGTTAGCGCGGATGAAACTTGCATGTCGCCGTACATGGCGAAGATCGTGGGACAAGAGGATTACATCTATGTCTGGACCTTAGGAATAGAAGGCGTCGGCGATGGCTCGGACAAGCTGGTGACCATCGATGTAAACCCAAATTCGTCGAAGTACGGCAAGATCATTGATTCGCTTTCGGTTGGGGGACGTAATGAGGCGCATCATTCTGGGCTTACCGACGACCGTCATTATCTCTGGGCCGGAGGCCTTGATACGAACAAAATCTTCATCTTCGATGTTCACAGCAATCCGGCGAAACCCTCGCTGCACAAAACTATCGACGACTTCCCGGCAAAAACCGGCGGCATAGTTGGCCCACATACCACCTATGCACTACCCGGCCGCATGTTGGTCACCGGTTTGTCGAATGATAAGGACCACGGTGGTCGCACGGGAATGGCTGAGTACACCAATGCCGGTGAGTACATCGAGACCTACTGGATGCCAACGGACGAAAATCTCGGCGGCGCGGTAAAGTCCGGCAAATTTGCCGATGGTTACGGCTACGACGTGCGTGTGCTGCCCCGACGCAATGTCATGGTGACCTCCTCGTTTACCGGCTGGAACAACTACATGATGGACCTCGGCAAGATGATGGGTGATCCCGAGGCAATGAAACGTTTTGGCAACACCGTCGTCGTGTGGAACCTGCATACTCGCAAACCCAAAAAAATCCTGGACGTACCCGGTGCGCCGCTTGAAGTGCGCTGCGCTTGGGGACCGAAGAACGACTATTGTTTTACAACGACTGCACTAACCTCGAAGATTTGGCTGATCTACGAAGACGATGCCGGTGAGTGGCATGCCAAGGATGTGGCTGATATTGGCGATGCGAGCAAGATCCCGCTGCCGGTCGATATTTCTATTAGCGCCGATGACAATTTACTATGGGTCAACACCTGGAACGATGGGATGACGCGGTTATTCGATATCTCGGATCCGCATGCGCCGAAAGAAACGTTCACTGAAAACATCGGCGCACAGGTCAATATGGTGTCGCAGAGCTGGGATGGATCGCGGGTCTATTACACCTCCTCCCTGCTCGGCAACTGGGATAAAAAGACCGCACCCGAGGGTGTCGACTTGGATTACTTCAAGGCCTATACCTGGGACAACGGCAAGCTAGTGCACAAGTTCACCATCGACTTTGGCGCAGAGAAACTGGGTCGTCCGCACCAAATGCGTTTCGGTTCGAATGCCCTCTATGGCAAGCGACCGACTAAAGCGACGGATACCCTGTTTGCCGAACATTAATGCGGATTTGCCGTTATCAGCACAATCTAACCAGGGTCTACCAACTAACGCTATTCGTTAGTGCCTTAATAGTTGCCGTGGGCGTGATGGCCCACGGCGATCAACACGAACCGGATGACGAGCCCGTCATTCTAGCGCCGGGCTATTCGGATCTCTCCTTCGCCGCACCGGCCGCCGGTACCTATGAGCTTCCAGTGCTCAGTGCGGCAGGAGACGGTGAAGTGCTCACAAGTGACGGAGCGCCGCTCCAGCTTGGGAGTCTGCTGGGTGAAAAACCCGTTTTGCTGAGCTTTGTCTACACCAGTTGCGACGACGTCAACGGTTGTCCGCTGGCAACCTATGTCTTTAGCAAAGTTGCAAAACGGATCGAAGCCGACCCGGCGCTAGAGGATCGCGTGCGCCTGCTCAGTTTAAGCTTTGATCCGGGACATGACACGCCAACGGTCATGCAGAACTATGGCCGCAGCTTCCGCACGGACGAGACCGACTGGCGTTTTCTAACCTGCGAGAGCGAAGAGAAGCTGCAACCGATCCTAAAGCGCTACAATCAAACGGTCGCGCGCGAGTACGATGAAAATGGCAACGCGCTGAGTACGTATTCGCATATCTTGCGCGTCTATTTGATCGATACGAACCGCAACATTCGCAACATCTATAGCGTGTCGTTCTTGCACGCGGACACCATTATTAATGACCTCAAGACCATCCTAGACGAACCGGCACCAGCCGGTCCGCTAAAGGTGGCAACCGAAAATACTAGTCTTCATGGTGCGGGCGATGATAAAGCGGGTTACGAGCACCGCGAGTACGAAACGCAATCGGATTATTTACCGAATCGGCGCGGCGCGCGCCAGGATCTCTTGAGTCTGATCGATCCGGTGCCGCTTGGTTTACCGGCGATGCCCATACCGCCGGAAAATCCGCTGACGGCGGACAAGGTAGCGCTTGGGCGCAAGATATTCTTCGATCGCCGACTTTCGCTCAATCAAACAATTTCTTGCGCCATGTGCCATGTGCCAGAACAAGGCTTCGCACACAACGAACTCGCCACTGCAGTAGGGGTTGAGGGCCGCACTGTCCGGCGCAACTCACCGACGATCTACAACGTCGGTTACCTCCGCAAATTATTCCATGATGCGCGCGATGATCGTCTCGAACATCAGATCTGGCAACCGCTGTTAGCGGCCAATGAGATGGCCAACCCGTCTGTCAGTGCAGTTGTCAACAAATTGCGTAGCCTACCGGACTACCGCGGATTATTTGAGCAAGCATTTGCCGGCGAAAGTGCAAGCCTAAGCAATATCGGCATGGCTCTCGCAAGTTATGAACGAACCTTGGTGTCCGGAAATAGTCCCTTCGATCAATGGCACTTTGGTGCTAACGAATCCGCCGTCGGCGACGAAGTGCGTAAGGGCTTTAAGGTTTTTACCGGTAAGGGTCGTTGCAGTTCGTGTCACCTGATAGATAGAAGCCACGCGCTATTTACTGACCATCAAGTCCATAACACAGGCATTGGTTATCAGCGGTCGATGCACAAGACCCCAACTGAAGCGCAGCGCGTGCTACTGGCACCGGGCATCTTCATTGATGTCGATCCGAATGCAGTCGCCGAATCCAGCGAGCGACCACCAGGCGATCTCGGATACTACGAGATAACGCAGGATCCCAACGATCGATGGAAATATCGAACGCCAAGCTTACGTAATGTAGACCTAACCGCCCCCTACATGCACGATGGTTCTCTGGGCACACTGGCTACGGTCGTTGAATTTTACAACCACGGCGGTGTGGAAAACGAGGGCCTCGACCCGCTCATTCGCCCGCTCGGACTAACCGAAATCGAGAAAAGCAATCTCGTGGCGTTCCTGAAGTCGCTCACCGGCGACAGTGTTGATCGTATACTGAGTGACGCCTTTGCCGCACCGGTCGGCAACAGTAGTGAGCTCTCAGATAACTAAACAAGGTCCGATACGCATTTCAAAAAAATAGGTGCCGGACATCACTTGCGTCAATCCCGCATCGGGGTTCCTCGATCGATCGTTATGGTAAGCACGTCGTCGGTCGTCTGTTGACTCGATGTCAGAGCCGCTGAAGCAGAAGGTCTCGAGTCAGCGTCCGGCACTTGCCGCGCTGACGCATTCTTACGTTGCCAGATCGGCGTCAAACCGACACTCAAATCAAGCTTGAGCGGGCTCAAAGATACGCCAACCAAAACGATCACCGCCGCTATGCATGATACCAAGAGGATCTTCCATCCTTTAGAAATCATTATCGATATTCATTACCCCAAAACTGCATCTGTGTGTCCAATGGTGGGGTTATCCGTTACATCCATTTACACAGTTTAGACCCAATGTTGCAGCCCGTATTTGTATTATCTACCCAAGGTTGATCAGACAATGGTCGGGCGGCATCCGAACTCCCCTTGATGAGGACTTTCCTTACCCCACGGTCCTGGGACGCCGCCCGGCCGCCTCTTGTGTAGCTTGATCTCGTTGAACATGACCACGGCTCCGGGGCCGGATGATAAACTTATGCGCCTGTTCTGAGCCGAAAACTGCGCAATGTCATCTACGGATAAAAGTCAGCGAATGATTGTCGAAGCCTTCGATCCGCAGAATCTCGACGCCGAATTTTATGCCAATCCATATCGGGCATTTCGAGCATTGCGAGAGCATTCGCCGGTCCACCGCTGTCCCGATGGCAGCTATTTTTTGACCCGGCACAGCGATATCAATCGGATCTACCGCGATCCCAAGACATTTAGTTCGGCGAAAGAAGCGCAATTCGCGCCCTTGTTCGGCGACAGCCCACTTTTCGAGCACCATACAACCAGCCTCGTATTTAACGATCCACCCCTACATACCAATGTACGTAAGGCGATCGGTGACGCACTTGCGCCGAGAGTAGTAGCGGCAATGGAAGGCGACCTGATTAACCTCGTTGAGCAATTACTCGACAATCTTGAAGACAAGACGAGGTTCGACCTGATCGATGACTTCGCCAGCGTTATTCCGATAGAGGTGATTGGCAACCTACTCAATGTCGCACGCGTAGACCGCGCACCGCTGCGCGGCTGGTCTGCGGCAATATTGGGTGCACTTGAATTTGGCAGTGACGTCGCTGTGTTGGAGCACGGAAACCAAGCGGTGCTTGAGTTCGTCGAGTTTCTGCGTGACCTGATCGATCAACGACGAGCCGACCTTGGTGGCGACGACATCATCACCCGCCTGCTACGCTTCGAAAGCGAGAATTTCCGCTTATCCGATCAACAGGTGTATCACCAATGTATCTTTTTGTTGAACGCCGGCCATGAGACGACCACCAATTTAATCGGTAACGGTGTCCACGCCTTAATGATGAATCCACCCGTGCTGCAGCAACTGACGGAAAACCTCGGATTGATCGATACTGCAGTGGAAGAGTTCTTGCGCGTTGAAGCGCCGGTACAGCTCGGTAACCGGATCACCACCAAGGCAGTCGACTTTGACGGCACATCAATCCCAGATGGGACGACGCTTACCCTAAGTATTGGTGGTGCCAATCGCGATCCCGCAGTATTTGCTGACCCCGACGTACTCGATATTACTCGCTCACCGAATCCTCACCTTGCATTCGGTGGCGGGATCCACGCGTGCGCCGGCATGGCGGTTGCGCGACTTGAAGCACGCACGGCAATCGCCAGACTACTTCGGCGATTCCCGACGCTGCAGCTCGCGGGTGATCCGGAGCGGGCACAGCGTGCTCGGTTCAGAGGGTTTACCCAATTACCCGTACGGGTCTAGACTTCGACGTGGTTGTGCAGACATCGCCACGACAAACTCACGAAAACGACCTCTACGGCGAAAATCGCCGCGTCAGATCCCGCCAACAATCCACGTAGTCGTTTTGCAGGTGCGGTGAGTCAAGTACCGCCGGGGTTGGCTGCAACACATAACGCGACTCGAACATGATCGCCATCGTGTCCTCCAGCTTAACCGGCGCTAGTCCATCATTACTCGCGCCTTCGAAGGACACGGCGTCAGGTCCGTGTGGAATCATGCAATTATGTAAACTCATCGCACCGGGTGCGAACCCAGTCTTCTTGGCGTCGTATTCCCCATAGAGGAGCGCCATGAATTCACTCATGACGTTTCGATGAAACCAGGGCGGACGAAAAGTATTTTCCGCCACCTGCCAACGGGCGGGTATAATAACGAAATCGACATTCGCCACGCCAAGCGTATCCGACGGCGAGGTCAACACGGTAAACACCGATGGATCGACATGGTCGTAGCTCACGGTATTGATAGTATTAAACCGATTGAGATCATACTTATACGGTACCGAGCTACCCACCCAAGCCACTACGTCTAATGGTGAGTGATCTATGCGGCTAGTGTAGAGATGACCAAAATACTTGCACACTAATTCGAAATCGCCATCGCCATCTTCATAGGCGGCGTGCGGTGTTAGAAAATCTCGGTCGTTGGCGAACCCGTCCGACCCGACGGGTCCACGTTCAGGTAGGGTGAATGGCTCGCCGTAATTCTCACATACGAAACCGCGACTGTTGCCGTCCGGTAATTCGATACGGAATTTCATGCCACGCAGGATGACGCAGATCTCCCCCGGTCCTACATGCAAAGTCCCGCATTCGGTATAAGCGCTTAAGCGACCCAGTTGCGGTACGATCAGTAGCTCGCCGTCTACATTGAAACAATAGCGGCCATCCATCGAACTATTGGCTAGGTACAAATGGATTGCTGTACCGGCGTGCCCGGCGAGTGAACCGTTTACCGCAATCGTTAATAGACCATCAAGAAAATCCGTCTTCGCCGCCGGCACTGGAAACGGATCCCAGCGCAATTGCACCGGCGGCACGACGGCCGCCTCAAGCGGTGAACTCGCCAACCCCGGGTGGTAAATTTCATCAAATTGTCCATGTAGAACGGACGGTCGGATCCGATAAAACCATGTACGCCGGTTTTTGGCACGCGGCGCGGTGAACGACGTCGTACTGAATTTTTCGGTATACAAGCCAAAGGGTGGTTGTTGCGGCGAAAATTGTCCTTGCGGCAACGCGCCAGGTAACGCTTCGCTACTATGCTCGTTACCAAAACCGGATAGGTATTCCGTGTCGATAGATTTTTTCTTGTCCATGCTGGGATGAGTATAGTTTTTTTCCGTGACAGTGAAAATTTGATCTCATAGTTGTCGGTTGCTCTCCCGTCATACGGTCGAGGGCGATCTCCGCAGACCGCGGAAATACATACGGCATAACGAAACATCTCTTATACGAATGCAAGGCGTCGATAAGTTGACCGTTTCTTATATGTCGTTTCCGAGCGCAGTCTCTTCTCGCCCTCGTCTACTCTCGCCGTCATTCCGGCGAAGGCAGGAATCCATGCAGCGGTAAACATGTCGAATAAAGCGCTATTCCACGCCGATCTCTAAACGACCTACGCGCCTCTAGTCATCAGATGTCGACTCAACATGAGTGGATTCCGGCCTTCGCCGGAATGACGCTGGATTACGACGCCAAATGGAGTGTTGTCGCCTTCGAGTACTATCCGTCTTGCGGGATCTCGATCCGGAAATCCCCAAATTCACTAACTGTCAGTGTGTGATCTGGAAAAACAACAATAGTGGTGGTCGGCAATTCGACAATTGCGGGCCCGCTAACCACCATCCCAGGCCTCAACAGCTCACCTGCAAAGATCGCGGCATCTAAAAAGTCCCCGAGCTCTTGAAAGTAAACCGACCTCGAACCAGATTTTGCTGAATCTGCGGTTCCATCGCCAAGCGATTCTGAATGTAGCGGCAAGGTAGGTAGTCCGCCCGTCGCAGTAAGCCGCCAACCATTCATGTCGACCGGCATTTCACGTAAACAGTAGGTGTAAAGACGCTCGTGGGTATCGTGGAATGAATCGGCCATGCGTTGAACGTCGGCATCGCCCAGTTCTCCATCGGGAATTGGCACGATGATCTCATGCGACTGATAAGGGTATTTGGCGTCGGCGAAGCGAGCGAGCTTGATCTCTTCAGGCGCGAAACCTTGGGCACCTAGTTCGCTTAAGGCACGCGTTTCCATATCGGAAAATAAGGCGTTGACGGCATCAATATCCATGTTGCCGGTGTTCATAGGCCGGGTTGTCAGATAATCATGACCGACATCCGCGGCGAGCATACCAAAGGCACACAAACCACCCGCAACAGTTGGACAGATCGCTTTACGTACGCCGAGTTCTTGCGCGATCTTCGCCGCGTGCGCACCGCCCGCGCCTCCACCGACAACGACTGTGTAGCGACGCGGATCGACGCCACGCATGACAGATACCGCCCTCATCGCACCGACCATCTCGGTGTTGACGATGCGATAGATCGCCGCTGCAACATCCATCGTTGCCATTCCAAGCGGTTCTGCCAACCGAGCTAAGGCTTGCTCGGCGGCTTCCCGGTCGAGCTGCATGCGCCCGCCCAAAAAGTTCTCTTCGTTCAGATACCCCAAAACCAAATTCGCATCGGTGACCGTCGCCTCTATTCCACCTGCGCCGTAGCAGGCGGGACCCGGCGACGCACCCGCACTCTGCGGACCAACGCGCAACATTCCGCCGCTATCGATCCAAGCAATACTGCCACCGCCGGCGCCGATCGAGTGGACATCGACGGCCGCGACACCGATCGGAAATCCGTGCAACTCGGTATCCGCGCTTTTCGGCAATTGACCGGCGGTGATCATACTCGCCTCGAAACTCGTGCCACCCATCTCCACCAACATCAGGTCGTCTTCCTGCTCGCGCCCGCCGATGAATAGACTCGCCGGCGGCCCAGCCGCGGGTCCCGAGCCGATCGCGAGTACGGGGCGCTGCTGGATATCCGGTACGCGGGCGGAGCTTCCGGTCGCCTGCATTATCAACAGATCACGACGATAGCCGTGGGTCTGAAAGAACTCCGCGATACGAGTGAGGTAGTCCTCGATCGCTGGGCCCACATAGGCACTTAGCGCCGTCGCGCATGCACGTGGGTACTCGCGAATTCGAGGCAAAATGTCACAACTTAGTGCGACGTAGGCTTCAGGCATCTCCTCGGCAATGATTTCTCCAATGCGCCGCTCATGGTCGGGATTGATCATTGACCATAGTAACGACACGGCAACGGAGGTGACACCGGCGTCGCGAAAGTGAGTGAGTGCGGCTCGCACGCTACCTTCGTCCAGCGATATCTCAACCGTACCGTCATGCAAGATCCGTTCGTTAACACCGCGACGCAAATAGCGTTCGATCAGCGGCGCCGCCGGTTCTAACTGCAGGTTGTAACGGTCCGGTTTAAAGCCGTCTCGTAGGTATAAGACATCGCGGAAACCTTCCGTATGTAGGATCCCCATGGTCGGCCCGCTACGAGTGATCAGCGTGTTGGTTGCGATCGTCGTACCGTGGATGATGTGATCGCAATCCGAGACGAAGGCATCTAGGGTCAATCCAAGCCGCTCGGCGAGATCGTTTACACCAACGAATACCGCCTCCTCCGGTGCCGCAGGTGTACTCAATACTTTGCTGATAATAAGCTCACCGGTTCCGGTGGCGAGGATGAAATCGGTGAACGTGCCGCCGATGTCAATGCCTAGACGCATGCCCATGACGATTAATTCCGATCAGATGATAAAAGCGCCCGGCTGGGCTAGAGGGTCGCGTCCGCGTCTTCAGGCGGACGCGGATTGAGTTCGTAGGTGTCATGCGGTCCGACGAGCGACCGGTAATACGTTGCGGCGCCCGGCACCGACGGGTTAATCGATGCTAGGGTTAGATCACGACTAAGTATCGCGCGTCGCTGCTTGGTCGCCTCAGGGTCGGGAACAAAGTCCTTTGTGAATACGACGCCATAAATTTCCGTCGCAGTTTCAAGGCTGATGAATTCGTCCCGCGCATCCGCCGCAACCCGCAACGGATCACGTTCAAGCGGATCGCCATAACCGCCTCCGCCGGTTGCAACGGCACACCACAACTCCCCCTCTCTAACTCGAAAGTACGACAACGCGCTCACCACAAATTTTGTGCCGTCCGCGTTTTCCCGATACAAGGCGCCGCCGTCTCCCGGTAGACCGCCATATAGGCCAAATGGTGGATTCGTCATACCATCGCCGTAACCGTAGTTATCGATCTGGCCGGTCCCGCGTGGAGTCAATATAAAATTTAGGCCAGGTCCGCCGATGTGTCGACCTGCGCCCATTGAATCAGTCCGTACTTGGTATTCACGCACGACCAACGGAAAATGCATCTCGATGATCTCAATCGGCGCGAAGCACAGACCGCCGACAGTCCCCGGCGTGACCATAAATGGCCAGCCATCGCACACCGCCGATGCGCCGCCGCCCGAACTCCCGTTAAACAGGATCACACCAAACGGTTTTTCGACCTCGGGGTCACGCCGATCGATACCGGTGGTCACGCAGTTCGGCGTTACGTGACCACAGCCGGCCACCGCTTTGCCCGGGATCGCTTGCGCTAAACATTTCCACACGGCATCGGTGATCGTGTCAGCAGGCACAATCGTCGCCGCTGCCGTCGGCGCTGGCCATTCGGCGTTTACTACCGTTCCTTTCGGCGCACTGACTTCGATATGCTGCAGGCACCCTTCGTTGTGTGGGATGTCTGGATCGATGCACATTAGAATTGCCGTCGATACGGAGTTTCGGCAAGTCGCCCACCCAGCATTGATTCCACCCCGACCTTGGGGATCCGAGCCATCGAAGTCGACCTTCACCTGATCACCGTCGATCGTCATCTTGCAGCGCACTGTAATGTGCTCACGCCCGTAGCCATCGGAGTCGACCCACGCCTCACTGGAATAGGTGCCATTCGGCCATGACGCGAGTTCTTCGCGTGTGCGGCGGTCGGCATAGTCGATAATTTCACTAGAAAACGTTCTCAGCGTTTCGGCGTCCCATTCATCGAGCATCTCTAGCAAACGTTTTTTACCGGTCTTTACCGATCCGATTTGAGACATGAGATCGCCGTAAATAAAATCACGGTAGCGCACGTTCTCAAGCAGCATATTCATGACATCGCGGCGGACCACGCCGCGATCGGCAATCTTCAACGGAGAGATCTGCAGGCCTTCACTCCAGATGTCTGTGGCGTATACCGGCACGCTGGTGCGATAGGCAGACCCGACGTCCATGTGATGTCCAGTCGCCGCCGACCAGAACAAATGCTCACCCTCATAGAACACGGGGGTCGCAATAACGAAGTCACCAATATGGGTATTGCCGTAGTAGGCGCTATTGACGAGCATGACGTCGCCATCGTGGATCTCTTCGGTGCCGAAGAACTTCGCGATCTCCGAAATCGCGACAGGTTGCGCGTTTACATGGATTGGCAAGCCATCGAGCACGCACAGTGCGTTTGGCGGGCTACCGGCGTCGTAAACCGCGCAAGAGAAATCCCGCGCTTCGGCGATGATCGATGACCACGCCGAATACTCAAAGGTCAGTGACATCTCTTTTACAACCGCGTTAAGCGCGTTGTAGATGACGGCAAAGCTGGTTGGATCAAGCTTCGAGCGTTTATCGGATGCCGATGCGGCAAGCGCCTCGCGCGCGGCAGAATTGGCAGCGTCGCTGGTTGTACTCATGCGGCCAGCGCTCGCTTAAGCGACTCGGGTCGCTGGTTCAGGCAGTTTGCGCAATCCCTCGCATAGACGGTCCAGATCCCATACTGCGCCCCAGCCAACCCGCGCCATCATGACCGTCGGCTCATGCAGCTCTGGTAGCGTAGTGCCACAACAATCTTCGATCAGGATCGATTTGTAATCTCGATACATCGCATCTTTCATCGTTCCAGCGACGCACTGATTGGTTAGCACCCCGGTGATAACGACTGTCTCGGCGGCGAGCCCACGCAGGATAGTATCCATCTCGGTGTTATAAAACGCGCTTAAGCGCCGCTTGTCGACTAACCACTCGTCCGGCAACACCTCGAACTCATCGTAAATGCTATGTCCCCAAGACCCAACACGAAAGCCACCACCGTGCAGGAATGGCCGCGTGTCCCAAAAGACGCCGGCGTCAACCTCATTGTGTAGACCATGGGTCGTCCAAATAACTGGGACGCCTTTCGCGCGAGCAGCATCTAACATGCGTTTCGTCGGCTCTATCACACGGCGCATGTGGTTAATATCGACGCCACTTTTGGCGTACCAACCATCGTTGGATAGCACATCGTTTTGCAAATCGATCAGGATCAGCGCTGTGTGTCCCGGCACCAATGACCACGTTGGATCTGCAAAGGGTTGAGTTTTAGCCATTGTTCACACCTCCTACGGCACACCGTTAGCGAATGAACGGCATCACCTTATTCGCAAATAACTCCATGCTGTCGGCGACCTTCTCATGCGAGAGTCCAGGATAGTGCCACAAACCCCATAGCTCATGGATGTCTGGGTAGGCGGCCTTAAGTTTATTCACTCGCTCGATTGCCTGTTCTGGGGTGCCTACGATGTAGAGATCATCGCCAAGCAAATCATCTGCATTGAGTTCGTCCCCAGTTTTATCCGTTACGCCTCGGTCCTTCGAGTTTTGGAACCACTTGTCGTAAATCTTCATCATGTTCTCAGCGTACGGCCGTAACTCGTTCCACGATTTTTCGGGATCTTCGGATACGACGAAATAGCGCAAGTGACGCACTTGTCCGGGTTCCAGTCCTTGCTTGCGACATTCATCCGCATAGATTTGCGGCGCATCCATTCCGGGGCCTTGAGATAAGATGCCGGCGCCATCTCGCGCCGCACGTCGTAGACCGGCCGGCGCGCGTCCGCCATAGAGGATCGGGATATCATGCGCTGGCGGTGGGTCTTGGGTGATGTTCTTATACTGCCAGAACTTGCCGTCGTAACTAAACGTCTCCCCTTCCCAACATTTCCGGATGATATCGACCGCCTCGGTCATACGTGGGCCGCGCTCGCTGGTCGGGATCCCCCAGCCGTCGTATTCGACTTCGCGGTAACCTTGTACCAGCCCAAGACAAAACCGGCCGCCAGACATCAGATCGATGATCGCGGATTCCTCGGCAATGAAGACCGGATCGTGCAAGGGCATGATCAGATTCGGTCCGATCTCCATGCGCTTGGTGCGTGCGGCAAGCGCGGCACACACGGCCATCGGTGAAGGGCAGTGTCCTTCCGGCTCTGTAAAATGATGCTCATAGACCCAGCAACTATCAAACCCAAGCGATTCGGCATGAACGGCAAGCTCGATTTCATCCTGATAAAGTTGGGTCCATGATTTCGTGCGGAACTGCTTCGGATAGCGCATATGGATGGAGAATCCAACCTTCATCTTCGTCTCCTTTACCGCTTCGGGTAGGCTTGTTGAATCGACTGTTGAGAGAGGCGATGGCTATCGCCCGCTGCGTCCGAGTATCACGTACCCAAATTGGCAGATCAACCGGTAAATTCCCGCAGAATCACATCTTTCAGTCCACGGTCGCACTAGTGGCCAAACCCGAGGCGGCATATTCTATACTGGGTTTAGAATCGGATTGGCTTCGCGCCGGTCACGCAATGCAACATCCGTCACGTTAGAAATCGTTCGATAAAATTTTGAGGGGCAAACCGATGGCTGAGCCGATGGCACCTGCACAGCGGATAGAATTCTCTGCAATCACCGAACGTGAACCGTTAAGCTTGCCGGGTAACGCCCGCATGATCGTGTGGCCTGTGTTCGCCCTTGAAGTCTGGGATATTGGACGGGCGATGGCACGCACGGTGATTCCACCGCCGCAGGCGCAACCTTTGCTGCCGGATGTGCCGAACTGGACCTGGCACGAATACGGTATGCGGGTTGGCTTCTGGCGTCTGAAAGCAATGCTCCAAGCGCTGGACATTCGACCGACGGTCACGTTGAACGCACGCGTCTGCGAAGATTATCCAAAAGTCGCCGCCGCCTGCCTTGAAGCAGGATGGGAATTTAACGCCCACGCTTACGAGCAGGTCCCAATGCATAAAATTGACGACCAACCCGCGAGTATTGCCAAAACCATGGACGTCATTACAAAGTTCTGCGGTAAGAAACCGCGGGGTTGGTTCGGGCCGGGATTGACCCAGACTTTCGACACGCTCGACCACCTGGCGGCAGCAGGTATCGAGTACATCGGCGATTGGGCCTTGGACGATCAGCCGGTGCCGATTCAAACCAAACACGGTCACGTTGTCGCCCTACCTTACAATTTCGAAATCCACGACATCGTGATGATGGCGATTCAGCATCAGCGTTCCGACGCCTTTAAGGTACGCGCGATTGACGCATTCGATACGCTATACGCAGAGAGCGCCGATTCGGTACGCATCATGGCATTGGCCATGCACCCGTACCTATCAGGTGCAGCACACCGGTTTCGCTACGTGCGTGAAACCTTTGAGCACATCCTCGCCCAACCTGGGGTTGTGTGTTGGGACGGTGAGCAGATCCTGGACTGGTATTTGCAGCAACAACCGCTACCCGCATGATT
Source organism: Gammaproteobacteria bacterium (assembly GCA_021773835.1). Taxonomy (GTDB): domain Bacteria; phylum Pseudomonadota; class Gammaproteobacteria; genus UBA11873. Next base: position 93,866 of record JAJFJQ010000031.1, on the reverse strand, counting down.
CACTGCGCCATAGACACCATGGGTGTCGCTGTTATCTCGTTGTTAAAATCGGAGAGACAACAATGAAAAAACGATCACTTAATCCAGCAAGCGTTTGGAAGCCGGAAGACTACTTCAATCTTTATCACTCTCGCGAACTGCCCAAGGTTCCGCCTGAAAATTCAGGTTGGGAGCAAGCAGTAATGCATGGGAATTTCTTGTTTATTTCAGGACAGACACCGACGACAACCGAAGGAAAAACCGTTGCGACGGATATGCATGCGCAAGTACGCCAAGCCCTGATCAATGTTCGAAACATCTGCGAGGAGGCTGGCTGCACCACTGATGACATCGTGCAGATCCGCTACTATTTTGTTGCCGGATACATGGAAGAAGGACTCGCTAGCCTAAGGGATTTCGGTGGAGAATTTTTTAACAGCCCCTACCCATCGACGACCTGCGTTGAAGTGGTGCGGGTGGCGTGGCCGGATCACTTGCTCGAGATTGAGGGGATGGCGATTTTGCCGGGTTAATGTGCTGCCGGCAATGAATGCAGAACTCGATTACGCCGAGAAAAATGTACAACCACGAAAACCACGGATTCTAATAGCTATTAAACAGAACATTTTATTAGGATCCTTCTCGGATTTTTGCGCTCTGCGTGGTTAACGAAGCGATTTAACGCAACACCCGACTCGTGCCGCTTCGTCCAGGTCTACGCCTTCTGGCACAAGCCCCTTTTGCCGGATCACTTCGCCTAACTGCGTGTCGACCCAGCTTGCGGTGAGCTCGAACCCGCGTTCACTATAGGCTTCGGCCGGTTGACCACCCATAAACGACATAACCGACCGCGGCGATGGCGTGCATTTGGCGGTAACTGATACAAAACCCGCATCGCTCGCCCAATTTAGAAAATGATCTAATAGCGCGAGTCCGATGCCATGTCCTTGGTATTTCGCATCGCGAGCCTCGGAATCTTCGAGTTGGCCTACGTGATAACAAAACACCGACAGCGTATCGCCTGGGAGCGATGGCGCGTAGTCGCCGAAGTCGCCCCAGTACAGGGGGTCCCATAAACCATCTGGAGAGCGCAAATGGGGATCGTAACGTCGGAACTGCAGCTGCGCGACGTGTTGGTCGCCATCAAAGGCAAGGATCGCCGCGGCACCGAGGTCGTCTATGCGTTCCGCTATCGCGTCACGCGGCCCCTGACAACCAAGCGGCACCATGTCGATGTCGGCTACGACCATTGGACGATAGGTAATTGTGTTCATCGGATATCAACAATTTCTAAGGTAACAGTTTTTCGTATATCAGCTAACCTGTGGTCGCGCATAGGTTTTGATGAGTCGTCGATAGCCCAACAGCGCACTCAGTGGCGCGAGCGCGGCGATAACAAAACGGAGACCGGCGGCAGCAGGTCTAATGGTGTCTCTAAATTCCGTGAATATCGCAGCGCGCACCAGCAACGATGGCATGCCGTGATCATCAGTGTGGCCATCACGCGCTAGACCAAACAGCGTACGAAAAAAATCATGGTTGCGGCCGGCAGGGGTGTACGTTTCTGTCGCGATGGCCTCCTCGTCACACGGATTCCATTGAAAATGCAGCGCACTCGGCGGTGCGCTATACGACTCACCAGCCTTTATCACCTGGTGCTCGCCATTGATCGTAACGTGCATTTCGCCAGAGCTAACGGCAATCTTCTGCTCTACATTCGGGTGATAGTGCTCCAATGGGATCTCGCCGTGCGCGCGCAACGCGTACTCGATCTTAAAGGTATCGGCGGTTGATTCCAGGATCAGCATGGTCTCGCCGGTAACCGGATTTTCCAGCAGTTCTTGGCTCATCTCAATGTACCTCCGTAAGACACACCGTGGTCGCGCTGTGCAAGTATTGAGTCGTTACTTAGCGAAGCCTTAACTAAAACTAAATTGACCACGGACAACACGAAGGACACGGAGAAAATATGTATTACTAATGTTTTTGGTACTTTAATCTCCGTGCCCTTCGTATTCTCCGTGGTTCCATAAATATTTGGATTACCCAAAAAGATGCGCCTTAAACCAATCAACCGCCGCACTAGCTGCCGTCTCAAACTCATCATCGTAACAAGTGAAATGGCCGCCCTCCAACATCACTAATTTCTTTGGTTCAAGCGCACGATTGAAGGCTTCTAATTGTAAGTCGTAACACGTTAAGGTGTCCTTGAGCCCGACAATCATTAATAGCGGGGTTGGGCTGATGAACTCAATGTAGGCACCCGGCTCATAGGCGCGCGCGTACTCAAGCGAGCGCAAGGTCACCTCGTTGCCCCACGTCGGAATTTGAACAGCATACTTATCGAAAAATTCACGCACCTCACCGGCGGCATAGATGGGATGCTCATCGGGTTCGCCGATGATCGGCCGCATGGTTGAGCTTTCGCCACGCATGCGCTTGATCCGATCGTCGGCCAATGCAGCCGTGACCCCGGGGATCATATCCATCGGTAATCGCCGCAGGCCGCTCCAATGTCCACTGATGGTTGGCATCTGCACTACGACACATCGAATGCGTCGATCCGTTCCGCCAATCACCAGACTATGACCACCGGAATAGCTTGTTCCCCACAAGCCGATCCGATCGCGATCAATTGATGGCTGCATCGTGGCAAACGTGATCGCATGGCGTAAGTCTTCGATTTGTTTAGCCGGATCGAGCTCTTGCCGTGGGCTGCCATCGCTCTCCCCCAGATTACGGAAATCGAAGGCAATTGCCGCCATACCGGCGGCGGTAAAACGCTCCGCGAAATCCACCATGCCCATTTCTTTGACGGCGGAGAATCCGTTGCCCATCACGATACACGGGGTCTTTTCCACCTTCCCTGCCGGTTTGAATAGCCAACCACGGATCGTCTCTCCGTCGGCATTGATCTCAATATCTTCACGCGTCCCGGTCTTTTTAGTCGCCATGTTCTCTCCAAAATTTATACAGATTCACGTTACCGCGAACGGCTCATTAATAATCGAGCGTTGCGACAATCATTTAGCGACGCATTTTATCGGCTTTGCTCGTAGGCATAGGCGGCACGGAGTACGACCGCATCATCGAAATGACGGCCAACGAGCTGCATACCGATCGGCAAGCCCTCGTGCGCACCACAAGGTACGGATATCGCCGGGTGACCGCTTGGATTGAACGATCCGGTGTTGTGGATCATATTCGCGAACACCTTAAGGAATCCGTAGGTCGACAGCGGTTCGGTCGGCATGGGTGGCGCGGTGAACGGCAAGGTCGGCATGAGCAACAAATCAACGTCATTAAATATTTCGTCATAGGCGGCACGTAACCCGCGTGCTAGGTTTTGCGCCTTCGCGTAGTAATGCATGCCGTAGTGCTCATAGGTGTATTCACCCAGTAATAAGACTAGCTTCAAACCCAAGGGGAGATCATTCGATCGGGCCTTGAGGGTCCGATGCATGAAATTAACATGGTCCATGGGATAGTAGCCGCGCCAACCATGACCACTACCGTCCTGTTTATTGGTTTCAGTGCCGCCCTGCAACATCAACGGCCATAAGATGGCGTTTCCATCGAGATGCATCGGCACGGAGACGTCGCTTAGTATCGCGCCCGCATCTTCCAGCACCGTCGCAGCATTCCTGTTTGCATCATCCACTTCGACCATTGACTCAGCGTGACCGAAACCCTCACGCAACACGCCAATACGTAATCCTTTGACCCCATCCTCAAGGTGAGCGGTGTAATCTTCCACCCTCACGTCGCTTTGGCGCGGGTCGAGGCCATCGGCTCCGGCGACGGCCTGTAATGTCAGCGCACAATCACGCACAGTCTTCGCTAAGGGTCCGGTATAGTCGATCGAGTGATCGAGTCCGGCCAAGCCGGTGTGGGGTACAAGACCAAAAGTCGGTTTATGCCCCACTACGCCGCACCACGACGCCGGGATGCGGATTGAGCCGCCTTGGTCACCACCCATCGTGATATCCGCATCACCGTTCGCAACCACCACTGCACTCCCGTTCGACGATCCGCCGGCACAGTGTTTACCGGTCGCCGGATTGATCGGTTGCGGCCCGGGATAAATACTCAGGCCAATGGCATCAAAACAATGCGATCCGTTGACCGCCTTACCGATGATCTCGGCTCCGGCATCGAGCAGTCGGGTGACTATTGTTGCATCCTCGGGTGGTACGTAGCCCTCCATCACGCTCGAACTGTTCATCATGGGAATACCGGCGACGCGCACGTGGTCCTTCAAGCCCACCTTCTTTCCGGCAAGCGGACCTTCATCGGCACCTGGAATTGAGCAGCGCCAGGCCCAGCCATTGTGCTTATTGTTCTCGGCCGACGGACGGCCGCCAAAATCCCGGCGCGGATATTTCACCGGCATACCCGGCGGGACAAGTTCGTCTAAACGTTGGAAGGCGGGAAGTGCTTCACGGATGATCTCTGAGAAGCCTTCGACTTCTTCATCATTGACATCAAAGTTAAACCGAGCGCCGGCGGCGCGGATATCTTTCGGCGAGGGCATGCGAACGGGCATTGGTTTGCTCCATTTTTATCGTTAGGTCTAAAGCGACGCTGTTAATCAGGATTTCCAGCAAGCGTTTGCCACTCGGTAGAAATTCCCACCCATAATTCCGCAAATGTCGACGTCGGCGTAACCACGCGCCTTCAAGCCTTCGCGTAACTGCGGCGCAGCTTCAGGGGGCGTGAACGTGGAAGACTTGTAGAAATCTTCGCCGTAGCCATATTCGAGCGGCCACCAATAGGCCGGGTCGCAACCTTCCGGCAGCTCGTCAAGTTCGACGTCATACACGTAATCGAGACCGACGCCGATATGCCTCACGTCAACCCGTTGGTTCAAGTAATCAATGACCTCAATCATGGCATCCGCCTCAGCGCGTTCGCCGGGAGTGAAGTTACTCAATCCGGTGACCCCGATAACACCATCGGTCGCGGCGCAAGCAGTCGCCATTGCATCAGTAATATTGCGAAAATTGCCATTCAGTGCACGGACGTTGGAGTGACTAAAGACAACCGGCTTTTTCGCCGACGCCAAGATCGCCAACGCGGAGGGTTCATTGAGGTGTGAACAATCGACAATGACCCCAGCTTCTTCGCACGCCCGCAACACCTCGTGGCCGAGCGCGGTCAGCGGCGCGTCGGGTTCATAACACCCGCCGGCAACCTCGTTACGCCGATTGTAGGCGAAATGCATTTGCCGGATCCCAAGGTCGTGGAATGCCTGTACGTTCGCGGGATCAGATGCCAAGGGTACGGCACCTTCCAAATCAAAGCTGACAGCAAGCTGGTCGTCCGCCGCCGCACGGCGCACATCGTCAAGCGTTTCCGCAAATCGAATATCTGGTAGTTGTTCAATTTGTTCGCGAAACGATGAGATCATGTCCATGATCTGAGCGATCGGGTTCGCGTCCATGCCGACATTGATTGAAACGTAGTCAAAGCCCGCATCACGGTGTCGGTGCAAGGCATCCAAACGGTAGGATGCCGTCAGTGGCACACAGCTATGCGCGTCCCAACTTATTGCGCCAACTGCATCGTTCATCGCGTCGTCGTGTTGAAGCCGTATACGGCCTGCGCGCGTTCCTCTGTTAGATATCCATTTTTAATATCGTCCAAGACGCTCTCCCGTGGCCGCTCGTGTGGGTCGCCGTAGCCACCACCGTTGCCGGTGACGATTCGAACAACGTCATCACGGAACAGCTTAAGCTGAGTTACCGACGAATGGCGTTCAACCGAGCCATCAACGCGGCGCACTTCAACGTAGTTCGGCGAGCCATCGTTGCCCCCCACCAAGCCCCAGGGCGGGAATTTCGAACGGGTGAAGAAGGACGTCATAAAGCCTTCTTCAGCGCGGATGCGGTAATCCATACGGATCCCTTTACCACCGCGGTGACGCCCTTCGCCGCCGAGATCTGGATTCAATTCCAGCCGATCAACTAGCAGACCGTTGCGCGCCTCATTGATCTCCGCCGGACAGTTGAACGTAACCCCGTGAAACCCCGAGAACATCCCATTGGTACCGTCGCTGTCGATCGAGCCACCCCAACCACCGAGTTCCGGCTCGACGAAGGCGTATGGCCGGCCGGTATCGGGATGCGTGCCGCCAAGGACGGTCGCACACATTGAGGCGTAATGACCTGCGGGCATCAAGTGCGGCAACTCGTTTGCCAGACATCGCCATAACAAGTCATATAGCCTTAGCACCGCCTCGTAATAGAAGCCTTGCGCCGCCGGTTCTTCTGGGTCGAACACCGTTCCCTTTTGGGTCAAAAACGTCAACGGCCGAAAATTACCCCCGTTGCAAGTTGGCCCTGGATCCGTCACCGCCTTCAACAGTAGCTGCGCGGCAAGCAATGATGCGTCGCGGCTTAGATTGTGCGGTCCGGGGTCAAGCGGATTATTACGCACATCAACGATGAATTCGTCTTCACGGATCTCGATGACGCAGGCATAGACCAATCCCGAATCCTGCTCTTCACTGTGTGTGAAACGGCCCTTCGGCAGGTCGACCAAGGCCTTGCGGGTCATCCGCTCACCGTAATCGAGGTAACGACTGATCGCCTCGTTGAACGTTTTCACACCGTATTTATTCGCGACTTCTTCGAGGCGACGGGCGCCGACCCGAACTGCGGCGATCCCGGCCCACATATCACCTTCGAGAAAATCCGGCATCCGCGAATTGACCTTCATCACTTCAATCAGCGGCTCATTCGGCTCGCCCCGCGCAACGATCTTTACGCCAGGTAACCGCAAACCTTCTTGGTAGATCTCTGTCGCGGTGGTCGCCATCGAGCCGGGGACCATCCCACCAACGTCATTCCAATGGGCGATATCTGCAGCCCAGGCAACGATTTCACCGTCAACAAAGACTGGCATGACGAAGGCAACGTCATTTAAATGCGTCACCCCACCGTTGTACGGATCATTGGTCGCAAACACATCGCCGGGTTCGATCACGATCCCTTGTTCGGCGCATTTCTGGATCACAAACGCGGCGGCCTTATCGAGCCCTGCTACGAACAGTGGGATCCCTGCGCCGGCGCTAGCGAGATTACCGTGCGGATCGACTACCGCGGTACCCATGTCCAAGACCTCGTAGATGATCGAACTCATCGCGGTCTTGCGCATGGCAACGAACATTTCGTCGCAGATTGCTTGTAGTGAATTCTGGATTATTTCGATCGTAAACGGATCGAATTCAACTGCGCTTTGATCTTCCGATAAAGGATAGGCACTCATTATTCGCTCTCCTGTTACGCGGTTCCGATCGTGACGACGACATTTCCGAATTGGTCCACGGAGGCTTGACTACCCGGATTGACCACTACCGTGGCGCCGGCCGCTTCGATAATAGCGGGTCCTGCAAATGACATCCCGGGCTCGAGCAATGCGCCGTCGTATAACACCGCCTCGAAGCTACCATCCACATCAAAATCGACTTGGCGCCGGCCTTTTACGGCCTCACTGAGCTTACGCCCCGTCGCACGCTTTTCAACCAGCGCAAGCTTACCGACCTCGCCCTGGGCGACGAGATGCAGGCCAACCACTTCTACGACAGTGGGTAATCGATAGGTGTATTCGCGCTCGTAGTTGACCTCGAAGCGTTCTCGGATTTCGAGTAGGTTTTCTGCGGTCACACCATCGTCGGGCAACACGACCTCGGTGGAATGTTCTTGGTTGCGGTATCGGAAGCGGGCGAAGCATAGAAAATTCAGCATTCCCGGATCGAGTCCCTCGCTAGAGAATTCGCCCCTTGCCTGCGATTCAAGGGCAACAAATGCCTCTTTTAGTTTTGTCGGCGCATCGTTATCGAGATCGCACAAAAAGGTCTTGAAATAATCGCGACGCAGATCCGACATCACCATCCCCCAGGCGGAGAACACAGCCGACTCAGCGGGGATTATCACTTGTTTGATCTGCAACTCCGCCGCCAGGGCATTGGCGTGCATTCCGCCGCCGCCGCCAAAGGCAACGAGGGTAAAGTCACGCGGATCATAGCCGCGGTTCAATGACACGAGCTTGAGCGCATTGATCATGTTGTGGTTGGCGATGCGCACGATACCGCGCGCCGCCTCTTCGCTCGACACCGCCAGGGTGTCGGCCAAACGGGCAAGTGACTTATTGACACCGGCCATATCGGCAACCATCGTGCCACCACAGAAATAATCGGCGTTGATCCGGCCGAGCGCCAGGTTGGCATCGGTTGTGGTCGGCTCGGTCCCGCCGCGTCCGTAGGCCACCGGACCAGGGTTTGCGCCGGCGCTTTGCGGCCCAACGTGCAGCTTACCGAGATCGTCCACCCAGGCAATTGAACCGCCGCCATTGCCGATCTCGACGATATCGACCACCGGCGCCAAGATCGGGTAACCGGAGTTTGCTTGATTACGTTCGATCCAATAGTCAGAAATGATCTTGACCTGGCCGTCCTCGATCAACGAGCACTTGGCGGTCGTCCCGCCAATATCGAGCGCGAGCACATTCGGGATACCCAGCAGACGACCCAGCTCGGCTGCGCCCCACACACCGCTCGCCGGTCCGGATTCGATCATTGTGATCGGCGTCTGCCGGGTCGACTCAACGGTATCAATGCCACAGTTCGATTGCATGATGTACAAGGAACCGTCGAACCCGCCGTCTTTAAGGCTATTATTTAGGTTGTTTAGATAGCGGTCCGCGATCGGTTGTACATAGGCCGACAACACCGCCGTATTCGTACGCTCGTACTCTCGCCACTGACGCGTAATTTGATGGGATGCCACGACGGAGATTTCGGGGGCGAGTCGGCGTACTTCTTCAAGCACCGCCACTTCATGCGCCTCATTCGCATAGGAATGCAATAAGCACACAGCGATTGCATCAACCGATTCCTCAGCGAACCCCTCGATGATATCCGGCAGCCCCGAGAGATCGAGTGGGACGAGCTCCTCGCCGTGGTAGTTCATTCGGCCAGGTAATTCACGCCGCAAGTGGCGTGGAACAAATGGTACCGGCTTGCGGTAAACCAGATCGAAAAAATTCGGCCGATCACCTCGAGCAATTTCCAACACATCACGAAATCCGCTGGTGGTGATCAGACCTGTCTTAGCACCTTTACGCTCGGTAATGGCGTTGATAATGACGGTTGTACCGTGGGCGAGAAATCCAATCTCAGAAAATGGCACATCGGCTTTGTGCAATAACTCGAGGACGCCGCGTTCGAAATCCGGCGGTGTGGTATCAACCTTGGCCGTGCGCACCCGCTGCTCACCCGTCTCGACGTCCGTCTCAAAGTAGGCAAGATCGGTAAAGGTCCCGCCAACGTCGGTTGCAACGCGAACGTTTGCAGCTGTCATATCCCTACCCCGTCACGCGCACGCAATGCATTAGGATTCTATCAATTCGTCGGCAAACACTTTGAGTTCCTCTAACACGCCGGGCGTTTCGGCTTCCGTGATCCACATGATCATTTCATCGGCCCCGGCCTCTGCGAATGCATCACGTTCCGCTTTTGTTCGAAACAAACCTTCCAGGACCAGCGGCGAGACATGTATCTCGCTGAAATCGCGACCCACCTTGTCGCATGCCGCCCTTAACTTGTCGCACCCTTCGGCGAACTCCTCCAAGGTTCGGATCGTTGGCATCCAACCATCGCCCCATTCGGCGACACGTTTGAACACGCGCGGCGTTCCGCTGCTGCCGAAGTGTATGGGCGGATGTGGTTTTTGCGCTGGCTTGGGGAAACATCGCACCGGCGAAAATGAGTAATATTTTCCGTCCCACTCGGCAATTTCTTTCGACCATAGCTCCTTGAGGATGGCGACGCACTCTTTGGTCTGCGTCCAGCGATGGTCGAAATCGACCCCGAGCATTTCTGATTCCTCGCGGTTCCAACCAGCACCGATACCAAAGTTGAGCCTACCGCCGCTGAAATGATCGAGGCTTGCAACTTCGTTAGCGAGCACCAAGGGGTGATGCTGCGGGACCAAGCAAACCCCGCAACCAAGGCGAATGCGTGAGGTCGTTGCCGATGCACGGGCGAGCACCACGAACGGATCTGGGATCTGCCACAGATAATCGGGTAATTCTGGATCTTCGTCGGCGGCATCGGCGGTATAGGTCGATTTCGATGCAGCCGGCAGGATCGGGTGTTCGGGCACCCAATAGGAATTAAAACCGAGATCTTCTGCCGCCTTGGCAACAATTGCGGGGTCCGCGCGCTTGTCCGCGACCATCTGAAAAACCCCAATGCTGATAGCCATGTTGCACCCCTCCAGTAGGCGGATACGGATTAATTAATTCGATCGCTTTATGCCGTGCCCGCACGGCAAATACTACTGTACTTGCCGGTCGTCAGCTATCCAGCCGACGCTACCCGGCCGGCGCGCATCACACGCTCGAGTCCGACGAGTCGTCTTCTAGGGCGCTGTCCCTCGCCGATCCGGTGTAGTCGCGCCGAGTCCAAATGTATGCGATGACGCCGGTGAACACGAGAACCGCACCACAGCTAATGGCCAGCAGCAGTTCACCACTCACTGTCAGTCTCGCAGTTGTGCCATTGCATTGTCATAAGGTACGACATAGAACACGATCAACAAAGCACTCAAAACGATCCCGCAGGCCACCAAACCTTGCGCAAACCGTAGCGTGCTACGGGCCATCGCGGCGTTGATCTCGGTGGCTGGTGTCTTATGCATCTGTAGGCGAAACCGATGTTCCGCATCGCTCACCTGTCCGCGACCCGACACCATAACTATCGTCATCGTACTCATGACGATACCGATCACAATGGGATGAAGAAGCACCGGTAGCGCGATGACTTCGTAGAGGTCCAGAATTTTTACGGCAAAGTTTGCGACGAAACCGACAACGATGCCCCAAAAAGCACCGCTTGCGGTAATGCGTGAACTCCATACGCTCATGAAAGCCACGGGCCCCCACGACGATGCGAACAAGGTTGCCGCAAAATACGAGATCGCCAGAATCGCCGGCGGCTGCAAATGCGCCAACACCAAGATCACCATGCCGACGACCAACATAGCGTAACGGCTGATCGTAAGGCGGCGTCTCTCGCTCGCCCCTTTGATATCTACCAAGTCATTGGCCGCACTGAACGCTATCAACGATAGAAAGGTCGACGCGGACGACAGCGCAGCGGCGACAATACCGGCCATCAGCAACACCCCCGCGAAGGTTGGCAAGGTGTTCATTGCTACCCAAATCATCGCCTTTTCTGGCGGGTCGATAGTCGGATTGAGTAAATTGATCGACGCAGCCGCCATAATTAAAGCGCAGTAGAACAACATCGCTGCCGCACTCGCCATGCACGCGGCACGGATGACCGTATGCTCATCTTTGGCCATTAGGTAACGGCTCGATTGCCACGGGCTGACGGCGATCGTGATACCCCAAGCACCGCCGAGGATCAGACCCCAAGTCAGCGCGTCACCGGCGCTTTGCCATCGAGCCTCCGGCCCAATCATGCCGTGCCACGATAGGATCCCCGGTTTCGCCTCAAACGTGGCGAGGGTTTGGACGGTATGAAACCAACCGCCGGCGGCGTCGATGATGTAGTACAGCGCAAGAAACGCCACAAAGGTAAACAACAGGAACATGATCGTGTCCGTGACCACCACCCCTTTTGATCCTGAGTACGCGGTGAACCAGGTATAGCCCAACCACACAATGAGTAAGGTGACATCGTAGGGAATGTTCATCGCCTCAGAGATCGCGAGCGACGCGCCTTGGGTCACCGCCAACAAATAGGCGGCAAGACCAACAATGACGGTGACCCCGGCGGCCGTTTGCACCCTACGACTAGCAAAGCGTTTGCCAAAAAATTCCGCGACCGTGATCGCTTCGCTGCGCCGAATATAGCGTCCAAAAAACAGCGCGCCGACGACATAGCCGATCATATTAAAAGCCACAAGTATCAGCATTACCCCGGCGTAGCCTTCGTAGCTGAAGCCCGTCTCACCGAGAAAGGCGGCGGTACTCAAGAAACTCGCGACCAAAGTGCCGACGATCAATAAGGTTGGGGCATTGCGCCCAGCGACATAGTAGTCATCGATGCCCTTGACCCGTCGACCCATGAAATTACCGATGAACAGGTAGACCAGCACACTGCCGATAATGCCGATGGCGTAGGGATTCATGTTGATGATTGTCGCTTAGCGCTCAAGTCGATTCATGCTTCGAAATAAGACGCGATTGTTTCGCACAAAGCAAATTGCAGGTTAAACGTTTCGGTATCACGCGCTTGCGGTTGTGACGAAAACTTCGCGATGACGAGCTGCGCTTGCGGGTCGATATACAAGGCCTGACCGTGAATACCGCTCGCCAGCAAAACACCCCGCGTGCGTTCTCGGCACCACCACTGGTTGCGGTAGTGGCCATTCGGTGCGCGTTCGACGAAGGCGCTCGCGCGCCACGCTGCAAAGCATGCATCATCACCATGCCGGCACGACGTCACCCAGGACCGCGGTACGATTTGTCGCCCTGCTACTCGGCCATCGTCCAACATCATTTGTCCAAATCGCGCCAGGTCACGCAAACTCGTACACAGTCCGCCATTGGCAAGTGCCTGCCCTTCGTCATCTACAGTGATATAGGCATCGAACTCGCAACCGAGCGGGTGCCATAGCCGCTCTGCCAGTAAGTCAGCAATGCGACGACCGCTGACTTTTTCGACCAACAAACCAAGTACGTCTGTAATTGGCGAACGATAGTCGAAATAGCTGCCATGGTGATACGCGCGCGTCCTAATGCTCTGCAAAAATGTCACTAAACTGTCCGGACCGTCGTACCCCTCGGGCCGGGGGCGCCAACCGACAGCATAGTCCATATGATTTATCGCAGCGTCCGGATCGGCGTAGTCCTCGTCGAACCCGACGCCAACACTCATGTCGAGATGTTGTTGCACGGTAGCGCCGGCGAACCCGGTGTCAGCCAGCTGCGGCAGGTAATATTCGATCTCGGTATCAAGATCGATCGCTCCCTCGTGTGCCGCCATACCGACCAAAACACCGATGAGACTCTTGGTGCACGACATTAAGAGATGCAAGGTCTCTGGTTGCATGCCGTGAAAATATTGTTCATCGGCAATTCGACCTTTATGGAGCACCAATATCGCGTCGCTATGCGTCAGATCTAGTGCGCTCGAGTAGGAGATATTGGTTGAGTTGGGATCGCGACCGGTTATTCCCGCGACCGAAAGTTTGTGAAGATCATGGGGTTGGTAGCGCAATTCTCTGGCGGGGTTCGAACCACGACTTACCGGATCGGTCTTTACGAATTCACTGACATGCTGAAATCCATAACGATGATGCGGCGCATAAAGCCAATTATGCAGATTGATTTCAGGGTGCATGGCGCTGCAGACTCGATCCGTAGACATTCCGTCGGGTATGGCTGATTATTCTACGTTCCAGGCCGGGCGCCAAGCGCTTGACCCGCCTTACAACGCACGGTTGTTTGTCCGGAGGTACCAATGCCCACCACCGATTTCTCACCCTTGTTCGATCCAATCAAGATTGGCAAGCTCACCCTAAAGAACCGCATCGTCATGGCGCCCATGTGTTCACGTCTGCCAACTGCCGACGGCGAAGTCACACCAGCACTGATCGACCACTACCGGGTGCGAGCGAAAGGTGGCGCGGCGATGTTGATCATCGAATTCGCGCGCATCGACGACGAACTGTCTTCCGCCGAATGGGGCATGTTGAGCGCGAGTAGCGATCGATTCTCGGTCGGCTTGGGCCTTCTCGCTGAGACCATCACCTTAAATGGTGCCCGTGCCTGCCTTCAGCTTGCACATGCGGGGCGTCAAAGTTCTTACGCCGAGCCTTGTCTTTCGCCCTCGGCGATCCCGGATTTGATGTATCAAGCGCTGATGGGCGAGCGTTATAAAGTACGCGAGATCACGGTTGCAGAGATTGAAGGCGTTATTCAATCGTTCGCAGAGGCCGCGGCGCGCGCAAAAATGGCCGGCTTCGAGGCAGTTGAGATCCATGGCGCCCATGGCTACCTGCCGGGCACGTTTCTCTCGCCCTACGGAAATCATCGCAACGATAAATACGGTGGTTCGCTTGAGAATCGCGCGCGCGTATCACTGGATATCGTGCGCGAAACGCGCGCTTTAGTGGGACCCGATTTCCCGATCCTCTATCGCTACAACGGCGACGACTTCGTTCCCGGTGGCTTTGAGATTGAAGAAGCAAAAGAGCTGGCATTGATGCTCGAGGACGCCGGTATTGATGCCCACCATGTATCCGGTTCAATCGGAGAAAGTTGGGAAGAGTGCGAACCGCCAATCTACGTCCCGCGCGGCGGCCTTGCACACCTGGCGGCGGCGGTAAAAGAGATCGCGACACTGCCGGTGATCGCGGTTGGCGGTATCGATGTCCCCATGGCCGCGGACCTCGTGCGCGAAGGGAAGACGGACATCGTCGCGATCGGTCGCGGTTTCTTAAGTGACACAGATATCCCAAATAAAGCAGCACAAGGTGAAATACGCGCCATCCGCCCATGCATCCGCTGTAATGAAAGCTGTCTCAATGGCGAGATGGTGGCGCGACCGCAGCGCTGCGATGTGAATTTCCAATGCGGCCGAGAGGGCGACTTCCCCTTGGTTAAGGCAGATGAAAGTCGCCGAGTCGTGGTCATTGGTGGCGGCGCCGCGGGCATGGAGGCGGCACGCATTGCTTGTTTACGTGGCCATGAGGTGACGATGTTCGAACGCACCGATAGGCTCGGCGGGCAACTCCAGATCGCCGCGCTGCTGGGCTTTAAAGACGACCTGCGTGCCTTGATGGACAACATGGCCTACGAGGTTGAACGCCTCGACATCGATATCCGCATGAACACCGAGGCAACCCCGGATTTAGTGAAGTCCTTAAATCCGGACAATCTCATTGTCGCCTGCGGTGTCCAATCCAAATATCGCAACATCACTGGGGTCGATCTCCCGCATGTGTCCTATCCGGTTGATTTACTCGAGGGCAAAGCGACCGCCGGTAAGCGGGTTATCGTTGTTGGCGGCGGCTGGCTCGGTTGCGATATCTCGGTGTACCTCGCGCGCCTCGGTAAGGAAGTGTGGCTGACAACGATAAAAGAAGCGGCCGATGACTTGATTCCTAACCTTGAGCCATTCAGCCGAAAAGTCTTTATGGACATGATGGAATCCAGCGGAGTTATCATCAAAGGTAATCATCGCATCGCAGAGATCACACCAACGGGCGCGAGTTTTACCGGTGACACGGATGAACTTATTCATCTGGAAGCGGACACGGTGGTACCGGCGTGGGGCTTTCGCCCGGACCGTACTTTTAATGAGGTCGCGCACGAAATTGCACCATCGCCGCCGTTCATCGGCGACTGCGTACGCCTCGGCAATCTCCGCAGCTGTGTATGGCCGGGTTTCATGGCGGCCTACGAGATCTAATAGCGATAGTGATCGCACGCGCCGAGCGAGCGCCGACGTGAAACCAAGTAAATAAGGGGAAACCAATGGCACAACGACGACACTCTTGGCCCGAGGGCCACTGGGACTGGCCGATCCATGTCAGCCATAAGCACGGCCTTCGCTGTGGCGAGATGATCTATTTTGGTGGCCAGGTAGATCTGGATCCACAAGGTAACGTGTGTAATCCAGATAATCTCACAGCACAAACCGAGACCGCTATGGAGTACATCCGGCGGATATTGGTCGATCTCGATGCCGATCTCGCGGACCTCGTGAAACTGATCTGCTTCTACGTGCATACCGAGGACGCCGATGCAGACCGCCTACTGGCGGCAGTGAGTAGTGCGCTCGGTGACGCTCCAGGTCCGGTGATCTCACTAATCCCACTACCGGCGCTTGCCTATGAGCATATGGTGGTCGAGATCGAAGGCGTTGCCATGCGGGCAGAGGATGGTTCGCGCATACCGAGAGTTATCGCCAACGCTAGCGATTGCCAAACCTTGCCCGCGCCGCTCAGTCATTCCCTACGGTGCGGTGAGATGGTATTCGTTGGCGGACAAACCGCGCTACAAGCCGACGGCACCATTGCGAATGCGGGCGATCTCGTCGGGCAAAGTCGCGCACTGATGGACCGCATCGGTAGATTGCTGACCGATCTCGGCGCGGGTTTTAACGACGCAGTCAAGATCAATCGATACTACGTGGCCGGCGGTACTGCGCAACAATGGGAAGGCGCAGCGCTCGCCTGCGCCAGTTATTTCGATGAACCGGGACCGGCTGCAACTGGTATTCCGATCCCGTTTCTCTATCGCGATGGCCTGATGGCGTCACTCGAAGTGACCGCGATGCTGCGTCCCGATGGTACGAGTGCGCCGCGCGAACACGTGTGGCCTGAAGGTCATTGGGATTGGCCCGTACACCTTCCCTATAAGCACGGCATTAAATGCGGCAAGATGATCTACATCGGCGGCCAAGTATCAATGGATCCGAAAGGCGTGATCATAGATCCAGGCCAACTCGTCACCCAAACTCGCACCAGCGTCGCAAATATCGCGACAATCCTAAAAGGTTTTGGCGCGGTGTTGGACAACGTCGTAAAAGTCACCGCGTACTACAGCGGGTCCGCGTCTGCCGACGTGCTGCACGACAATCTAAGTGTGCGTTCCGCAAGTTTTACCGAGCCCGGACCAGCCTCGACCGGTATTCCAATGCCCTGCCTCGCCTATGAAGCTATGGAGATCGAGATCGAAGTCATCGCCATGATCGACTAATGGCCATTAATTTATTGTCTATCGAAAGGTGAAAAAATAAGGAGGTAGTGACATGGACTTAGTCTGGTTGGACGAAATGTCGGCCCTCGCGGTGAAATGGGGCATCACCGCCATCGGTGGACTTGCGCTGATTATCCTCGGGTTCTTGGTCGCAAGAGGTGTACGCGGCACACTTGCGCACGCCTTGAGGCGCGTGCGGCTCGACGGGGAACTCGTCGATCTTCTATCGTCACTCGCTTATTACCTGACGATATCGGTTGTCGTTATTGCAGCGTTCGGCGTCATGGGCATCGAAACAGCGTCCCTCATCACGATCCTAGGTACCTGCACGCTTGCCATTGGTCTTGCATTGCAAGGTTCGCTGTCGAATTTCGCTTCAGGGATCATGTTGTTTATGTTTCGTCCGTTTCGCAAAAATGATTTTATCGAAACCGGCGACTACCTCGGAAAGGTTGCCGAGATCGGCGTGTTCTCCACCAAGATTGATTCGCAACAGAACGTCCGAGTTGATATACCGAACGCCTATATCTCCCAACGGCCGCTACTGAACTGGTCACGCAATGGCGCCTGTCGACTCGATCTCGTCGTCGAAGTTGCGATTAACAGCGACCTAGCAAAGGTCAAGCAGGCCATCGCCGATGCCTTAACGACGGACGAACGCGTCCGCCAAGACCCGTCGCCATTTATCGGGATCGAGAATTTTGGTGACTCGTCCGCGCTGTTCGTCATCCGCCCTTACTGCACGACAGCCGACTACTGGGTGCTGAAATTCGAGTTACCGGAATTGATCAAGAGGGCCGTAGAGTCGGTGGGAGCGACCATGCCAACACCGCAGCGCGAAATCCTGCTGGTTAATAACGAGGGTGTACCAGCTGGGTAAATTCAAGAAACGTTCGACGCCGGCAGTCATTACTCCGCCGACGTCGAAGGTGATTATCTAGGACCGAAGCTATAAACCAGCTTGCTCCTTGACGTGACGCGCTACTTGCTCATGCGTCGCAAACCACACGTCGCCTTTACTCTTCATGTGAGTGATGAGCTTATCCAGCATCTTTATACGATAGCGATGACCGATCACCTGCGGATGCATTGTGAGCATGTATAAAGTGCCTTCTTCGTGCGCGACGTCAAACTCATCACGCCAGATCGAAAACACATCGTCGGCGTTACGAATGGCAACGTGCTTCGTTGGCCAGCTGATTTGAAATAACGGCCAATCGTCCAAGATCCATTCCACCGGCAATTCGATCAGCCCCGTTTCCTTGCCATAGGACATGAGCATGTAGGGACGTTCGTCCGACATCATCGAAGTCTCGTAGAGGAAACCCATTTCGTTGACGATTTTGATCGTCGAATCAGTCAAATCCCACGCTGCAGAACGAAAACCTAAAGGCTTGCGCCCGACATGCTTTTCGAAAATTTTCAATGCCTTCGCGTAGATGTTCCGCTCTTCGTCCTCGGTAAGGCGAAGCGGATTTTCGTGCACGTAGGAATGAAACGCGATTTCGTATTCGGGGTGCTTCAATATCTCAGGCACCACTTCCGGATGTAGCTCCATCGTCATCGCAGGAATAAAGAATGTGGCTGGAATATTGTGCTTCTTAAGCAACTTGAGCACGCGAGGCTGACCCGTGCGTGCACCGTATTCGCCACGCGACATGTACGACGGTGTACGCACTTCCTGGAACCCGACCCAAACCGGCTCGGTATCGATGTCGAACGATAAACTCACCGCGACCTTCGCCCCATTCGGCCAACTCTTTGGCGACAGGTCACGCCCCGCGCGCACGCGATCTACATGATGTTTGATCTCCTCCGGGGTCCACTCCCAAATCGGTCTTTCGGTCGGTGTGCCGTGGTCACCGGCCGCGCCTACGGCCGTTGCCGCGAAACACAGGATCGCGAATGCGATTCCTTGAATAGTCGCCACGCGACGTGTTCGTCTCATTGCCCTCTCCTCTTGCTTATTGGGTGATTCGTTTTGTTGCACTGCTTTTGGTGCAATTTGCCTGCTTAGAATAACTGCGACGGTCTTTTTCGCAAGCGATCAACGGGATCTGACAAAATCGCGTCCTGACTCCTCCGCGTGCCTTGCGTCAGGAATGATCCAGGAGGCATCACACGAAGCGGCAAAATCACAGTAGATCCCTACCGCTCGAATACGCTCATCGGGCTTTCTGGTACTGGTTGAAAGGGATACCTCCGACAGCTACAGTCACTCACTTGCTGCGCTATTTTACTACCGAGGAAACGCCGACTGGCGGAATGGTAGCGCCGCGTGATTTAGCGATAACCGAACGTTTCATATCACTCGATCTACGGGAGACTGACGGCATGGCGGAGCGCTATTTTTCGATCGCCGAATACGAACAACGGTGGCGACGGGTACTCGCGGAAATGGACCGACTCGGTTACGACGCGGCGGTGGTATGGGGTCGTTCCGGCGGTGGTTACGAGCGCTGCGGCGACGTCTTGTATCTATCGAACTATTATTCCCAAGCCTCCGGACAAGGGTGGGACAACGCGCTGTTCAACGCCCGTTCGTTCTCCGCTGTCATTATGCAGCAAGGTGAAAAGCCTGAGTTGCAAGCTGACGAGGCGTGGCCGCGCAAAGATATCGTCTCTACCGACCACATCGAATGGCATCACGATCCGATAAAAGGCGTGGCCGAAGCACTAAAACGCCGCGGCATTAAAGGCAAGGTCGCCTTTGTTGGCACCCAAGTCCTGCCAATGAAGTACTGGCTACAACTCGAGGCCTACACCCCTGAGATTACGTGGGTACCTGAAGACGAACTCGTTCTAGAGGTGCGTCGGATTAAGAGTCCGCGCGAACTCGAGTGTATGCGTGAGGCGGGCGAGATCATGACACGCGGACTCGATCGACTACTCGAGGGACTTATTGACGGTGAAACAGAGGCTGCAGCGGCCGCTGCTGCGGCCGAGAAAATCATCGCAGACGGCGGGACGATTCATATGATCCCGTGTTCCCATGGCGAAAATATCCAATACTGGTGCACCAACCAGCTATCTGGATATAGCCTCGAGCGTCCCAAGCCAGGTGACCTGGTGCGGGGATGGATCTACGGTCCGATGCGTGAGGGTTACTGGCTCGATCCCGGACGCACGGCGGTGTGCGGTGGTAAACCAAACGAAGCGCAAAAGGCGTTGATCGAAACGAACGCTCGCATCATTCAGGAGCTAATGGACGCGGTCCGACCAGGTGCAAAGGTGATGGATGTTGCACGCCTCGGTGAGCGTCTTATGCAACAAACCGGTGGCGAGAAGGACCAGGCGGCAGAAAAGTGGCCACACTTCGGACACTCCATCGGCTTGTTCTTCGAATTGCCCTATATCGGCACACAGATGTGCAGTGAAGACGACGTTTTTAGCGCCTCAACCGCGGTCGGTATTGAGGCATTTGTGACGCAAACCGAGGTAGGCAGTTCCGGCATAGAACAGAACTTCATAGTCCACGAAGATCACAACGAGATCCTGACCAAGACCCCGGTAATTTGGTGGTAACTATGAACAAATTACGTTTCTACTTTTTCCACTTGATGCCCTACCCGTTTATTCCGCCGACCGAGGAATTCGAATCGTGTTGGGTTAGCTTATCCAATTCACATTACGACCCTGAACGCGGCAACGTCTTATATAACGAGTATCTCGATCAACTCGCGGCATCCGAGCGTTACGGTTTTGATGGCGCGATTGTGAACGAGCACCATGCGAACTACTACGGCACGATGCCTGCGCCGAACATCATCGCCGCAATGTTGATCAAGATGACCTCGCATCTGCCGATCGGCATGGTCGGCAATGCGATCCCACTGCACGGTAATCCACTACGAGTAGCCGAAGAAGTCGCGATGCTCGATGTGATCTCGGGCGGCCGCATTATCTCAGGATTTGTCCGCGGGATTGGGTGCGAATACTTCAATAATGGCGTCGCGCCGGGGGATTCAAGTGCGCGGTTTCAAGAAGCACACGATCTCATCATCAAGGCCTGGACCACCGACGGTCCATTTACCTGGCAGGGCGATCATTTTTATATACCCAATGTGAATCCAATCCCGCGACCACTGCAAAAGCCGCATCCACCGATTTGGATCCCGGGGCAAGGTTCGCTCGAGACAATTCAGCTCATCGCCAAACACCGACACACCTACATGATGATCTACGCACCCCAATGGTTCACCAAGATGGCCTTCGACGGCCTGCGTGAAGAATGCAATCGGCTCGGCTACGACGCGCCGAAGAGTATGTTCAATGCGGCAGTGCCGACCTACGTTGCGGAAACCGATGCGCAGGCCCATCGTGAAGCCAAGGCGCATCTCTCCTGGTTATTCAATACCGGGTTGAAGATCCCCAAGACCACCTATTTCCCTCCCGGTTATATGTCAAACAAATCGTTTCGCAACTTCGCCGGTGCATTAAAAAAAGGCCGGGTGAAACAGCAATGCGATGTCAGCTACAACGACATGATTAACGAAAAATATATCTTTGTCGGCTCGCCTGAGACGGTGAAGAACCTGCTCGGTGACTACTGCGACGATGTCGGTGCTGGCGGGATCTTAAATGTCGGCTCCGCCTTCGGCCCCATGCCGAACTGGATGGTGATGAAGAACATGCAGATAACAGCCGAAGAAGTAATGCCGGAATTTCGTGAGCCCGACGGCAAACCGGATTACCTGCGCCAAGAACCACTAAGCGCCAGAACCCGAACGGAATTCGCTGCGCGCCGTGGCCGTCCACCGGAAGAAGCACGCTCCAAGGTCACCGGACGTGATGATCTCGTCGATCACCGATTCGCGCATTTGCCGGAAGAAATCGATGCGTCGATGTTGGCGGTAGTGGAAGAAGATGAAGATTTTAAGGCGTGGGGCAATTAGACCGTTGTTAAGGCCACAAGAGGTCCTGCAGGATTTGGACAGGTACCCGATAGAGCAAACGGTGATGTTCGATCAGGTGCCGCGTGGACCCCGGATCAAGTCCGGGGTGACGGTACTTAACGTCTTGTATTCGATTGAACAAGCTGCCGCAGACGGTGAGGCGCCGCATGGACCCCGCACCGAGTCCCGGGCAACAACACCCAACGTCATACCAGACATGATCCGGTATCCAATGGAACAAGCCGCCGTAGGCGATCAAGCGCCGCACAGACCCCGAGTCTAATCCGGTGTGACAACCTATACGATAACGTATCGCAATTAACACCAAACGGGAGAATAAAATGATCAAAAACCCAGTGCCGTGGCCCAATGGCGCACGTTGCGCCGTGACGTTTACTTGGGATTTGGATGCAGACAGTCTGCTACACCTGGTCTACCCCAATGATGGGGACACGAAGATATGTAGCAATTCAATGTTTCGCTACGGACCCCTGATCGCGGTCGAGCGCATTATCGAGGTGTGCGCCGAACTCGGCATAAAACACTCCTTTTTCGTCCCGGGTTGGGTTGCTGAACAATATCCCGAAGCCGTGAAAATGATCATTGATGCCGGCCATGAGGTCGGTCATCACGGCTATATCCACGAGTTCCCGAATGAAATGACGGCCGATAAAGAAGAATATTGGACTCGGCGCGGCTTCGACTCGCTGGTCGACATCACCGGTATCGCGCCACGTGGCTGGCGCGCACCGTGGTACAAATTCTCGAAATCCTCACTAGACATCATACTCAAACTCGGCTTTACCTATGACTGCTCACTGATGGGCGACGATGTACCGCACATAATCCGCTGCGCCGCGGGCGATATGATCGAACTGCCCGGCAATTGGCAGCTCGACGATTGGCCGCATTTTGTCCACAACAATGACATGGATTACATGATGACGATTAAGTCACCGGATGAGGCGAAGGCCTGCTACATGGCCGAGTTTTATGCCATGTGGGAATACGGCGGACATTGGCTCAATTGCTTTCATCCGTTTTGCTCAGGTCAGGTGTCACGCATGATCATGGTCAAAGAAATGATGGAGGAAATGCAAGCAAAGGGTGATGTATGGTTTGCTACCGGCGAAGAAGTAACTAACCACGTAAACAAACTCATCGCCGATGGTAGCTACACACCACGAGTAGACGAACTCCCCTACTATAACGGGCGCCTACCGGCGTTCGACGAAAGCTAGGGTCGGACCACAATGTGCGCGTTATGTGCCGTGCTCGGCAGGAGCACCCACTGGACTGACATGACAGGACGGGCGGAATTCCAGGCCAATGGCAATAAGATCACCCGGCGCTATGAACGCGCACGCCGTGCTGCACTAATTAGACCACTATTGAACCAGCTCGGACTTGAGCTAAACGATTGGGGCGGTAGCTCATGGCTCGTGAGTAACCGCGCCGGAAAGAACGAAGAGGTTTATCAACTCACAGAGATATGGGCAGCGGCCGAACGGCTCGCGGGGCAAAGTTGCGACCCCTTAGACCCCAATCTCCTCGAATTGCTAGCGGCCGGCTCGCATTGAGCGACGATATCACCAACGCACGTTTACCTCTGTATGTACTCACGGGATTTCTCGGCAGCGGCAAGACCACCCTGCTACGTCATTGCCTGGAAAGCGAGGCCTTCTCGGACACCGCCGTACTGGTCAATGAGTTCGGCGAGATTGGACTTGATCATGAACTCGTTGAAGCAAGCGAAGAAGACACCGTCGTCCTCAAGGGTGGCTGTATCTGCTGCACGATCCGAGAAGACCTTGCGACGAGCATCCGCCGCCTCGTGAATCTCCGGCGCGAAGGGCGCATAAAACCTTTCTCGCGCTTAGTGATTGAGACGAGTGGCCTGGCAGATCCCGTGCCGGTGTTAGTCACCGTTAAATCCGATCCTCGTATCACGCAACTGTTCGAGTTTAGCGGGACGGTTGTGGCCGTTGATGGCATTGCCGGAATCGCCACGTTAGCTAGTCAAGTCGAGTCGGCGCGTCAGGTGATCTACGCAAATCGGGCGGTGATTACCAAATGCGATCTGGCACCTAATGACAGCATCGCACGTTTGCACAATACGATCGGACAATTGAACAACGCGATTGATATCTTGCGATCAGATGCCAACGGTATTGCTCCAAACGTCTTATTCAACAACTTGGACGAGGATCCAACTCGGCTGGCAGAGCACGCTAACCACAATGGACTACTAGGCTCTAGCGGCTCGCACTCAAACCTATCCGACCCAGGGCATAGCGCGCGATTCACCTCTTTCTCATGGGAGTTTGACGAGGAGCTCGACTGGACCGCCTTTGGCGTGTGGCTGACCGCTTTGTTACATGCGCACGGCGAACGAATATTACGCGTTAAAGGCATACTCAACGTTTCAGGTGTTGCGACTCCGGTAGCCATACACGGTGTCCAACATGTCGTCTATCCACCTAAGCATATGAAAAAATGGCAAAACGACTCACCCAGATCTCGCTTGGTCTTCGTGGTGGAAGGTGTGTCACCAGACCTCATACGGCGATCCTTCGATGCGTTTCATCTGCTCGGCCAGCGCGTCACCGATCAAGATCACGTGCGCGAACTGGCCGCAGGTACCAGCCGCGTGGTTGGTGGATGGCCGCGTAGACGTGCCCGGGCAGCAAGCTGGTTAAAGGGCTAGGGCCCGAAACCGGCGCATCATCGCCGGCGACCCGCCCGTCGACATCGATGCGATAAGCTAAGCTTTCTTCGAGATCGCCACCGCATCAGCGCTGCGGCCAGGCAATTTGCCCGGCAATCGTCCCGCAACACGCGGTGATTCGACGGCAATTTCTGTACTACGCCAACCTACGGAAGACCATCCTCCCCCACAAAAAACCGTTCTAGCGCCAAAGAAAGTGTGAAGAATTACCAAAAATTTACACCTCTGTTTATCGTAAAAAAATGGGCATATTGTTAGTCTGGGAAATGTTTCAGAATATTTTTATTTTATAAAATCTATTTATATGCACTTTATCTATATAGTCTCAGCGAGCAAAATGCAGCGATCGGAATCGCCGTATATGCCCGCCGGCGTGCTGGCGCGCGCTATAGCGGCGTTTGAGACGTGCCTGCACCGGTGCCTACAAAAAACCGCGCGGCCGACAGCTTAACGATGCAACAGTTCAGACCTATTGCAGAGGTGACACGATGACCAAAAGGCGAGATACGCTAAAACTAGGCCTTGCCGCCGCCGGAGTGGGCCTAGCGTCGAAAGTTCCAGAAGCCCAGGCGACCCCAAAATGGGACAGCTTCCCACAATCTGGCCTCGTATTTCCTGACAACCTTGAAACGAGCATCGTCGCTAATCCGAGCCCACCGGTAACACCATTTACGGCGCCGTTGCATGTTATGCGGATCGCGGAACCGATCGACCCGGGATCCTACGATCCAGAGCCGGATCCGGAACGCCACCAAAGATGGGATGACTTCACACCTGAGCAATTCTATCGCGAGGTCCTCAGCGAATTTCGCTGGAAATATCATCATGAAGCGCCTTACGGCGATGGCGTCGAGGGCAACGTCGGCCGACTTGGTGATGAGAATGTCGGCTCGTGGTCGTGGGGCTTCAACGGGCAAGTGCCGGGTGAGACCTACCACGCATACTATGGCGAACCCATCTTTCTACGCCGAGAAAATTGGTTGCCGGATGTTGGCGAAGGGAATATCGGCTTCGCGTTACCGTCGACAACCGTCCATCTTCATAATGCGCACACAGCCTCGGAAAGCGACGGGATCCCGATGGATTTTTTTAATCCAGGAGAATTCTGGGATCACCACTATGCCAACTTTGCGGCCGGCTTTGATCGACGCGAGATCATGGCGACATTGTGGTATCACGATCACCGTCTCGATTTCACGGCACCAAATGTCTATGCGGGTCTAACCGGTTTCTATTTACTGTTCGACGAACGCGACAGTAACAATGAGAGAGACCGCAGTCGCAAGGCATTTAGGCTACCGAGCGGCGAATTCGACGTACCGCTGATATTGCACGACATACAATTCGATGAAGACGGCCAAGTGGTGTGGGATTTTTTTAACCCCGGCCCCGTACACGGTGCGGAATTTCCAGATACCGGCAATTCGCAGGGAACATCGAACGAGTATGGCCCTGAGCCGCAGGCCTACACCACCAATGGCATGATTGGCGACCGGTTCACGGTCAACCGCATCATACAACCGTATTTTGAAGTCAAACGGCGCAAGTATCGATTCCGCATCTTGAATGGCGGGCCATCACGCCTTTACACGCTTTTTCTACATGTCGTACCCGCGGACGGCGAACCTTACGACGACAATTTTGTTGTTATTTCTACGGACGGAAACCTACTTGAGCGACCGCTCAAGCAAAAAAGCATCTCAGTGTGGGTGGCGCAACGTCACGACGTCATCGTCGACTTCTCCAGGTACTCACCAGAGGACAAAGTTTATTTGGTCAACCGCCTTGAAATGCGGCCCGATGGTGCCGGTCCTTCTGGTCGGATGTTGGAAGACGGCGACGGCTTAATGGAGTTTCGATTGCTACCCGGCAAAGTGCGCGACCCCTCGCGGATACCTAGGAAAATGCGCAAATTGCCAAAGGTTGATATGCGCGAGGTACGGCGCGAGAGGCTATTCGTTTTCGACTATGACAATGGCCTGTGGACGATCAATGGCCGCTTGATGGATCCGAATCGCGTTGACGCGGCGATCGAGCAGGGCTCAGCGGAAATTTGGACCTTTCGCAATGCCGGCAATGCGTGGGCACATCCAGTGCATACCCATTTCGAAGAATTCCAAATCCTCGAGGTAAACGGCAAACCCGTTACGGACGGTGATGTACTGAAGGCACGTAAAGACGTTGTCACTCTGGGGCCTGGCGACGAAATCAAGTTTTTCGGCCGATGGCGTGATTTTCTCGGCAAGCATGTCATGCATTGCCATAACGTTGTCCACGAAGACCACGCCATGATGATCCGCTGGGACATCGTGCCGCCGGGCGAAGGAGATTAATCGCATGGTTTACAAAAGCGATGAAAGAGCGAGCAAGGCGCCTGGCATGACCAACCGGCGCCAGTTGTTAACTGGCATACCTGCTGTCGTTGTGGCCGGGGTTGCGGGCGCTAGCCCGGCGGCCCGGGCCGCGGCTGAAGCTGAGGCGATGGCGAACCGCCCACGACCCAACGTTATTGACACGCGGGTGCGCGACGCCTTTCCCGATGTTGAGATGGTCGACCAGCACGGGCGCACCCATCGCCTGTATGACGATCTCATCGAGAACAATATCGTGTTGCTAAACTTCATGAGCGTGGGCAGCGAATTGTCGCTACCGGTGACGTCAAAGCTCGCTCAACTAGCCGAGAATTTGGGTGAGAAACTGACGAACGGCGACGTTCGAATGATCTCGATTACTCGAGATCCCCGCAACGATACCCCTGCACGTCTAGAGGCGTTCGCGGAGAAGCATCGCGCACCGGCCAATTGGTTATTCCTAACCGGCGCCCAGCAGAATGCCGACGATTTATCTCTGCGCATGTACCGCATGAAGCATGGACAGCACGCGGCTTCGAGAAAAACCGATATCGTGTTTTACGGCAACGGGTCGGCCGGCGTC
This sequence comes from Gammaproteobacteria bacterium, assembly GCA_021773835.1. GTDB lineage: Bacteria > Pseudomonadota > Gammaproteobacteria > UBA11873. The sequence continues at coordinate 66,590 of JAJFJQ010000031.1, read as the reverse complement.
TGGGGCGGATTTCCAATCGATATTCAAATCTCGGATATGGCCGAACGTATAACCTGGGTAATGCCGCGTGGTAAACGTGCCGGCAAAATCACTCGAGCCGGACCGCGCGTCTACGATCCGACCGATCGCCGCAATCATAACCGTCAAGTGTAGTAGCGTAGTCGATTGGTTCAGCCAAGCAACAGCGACTGGACCAACGCGCGTATGGAGTTCAAATAATGATCACTAATGTCCGCAGGACCGCCACACTGGCCACAATGTTATACGCACTGATTGCGGCAGCCCCGGCTTCCGCTCAACTCGAAGGCCTAAATGCTTTGTGTATTGATCATTTTGGGTCCAATCAACAACCTCGCGTACCCTTCGAGACCAGGACCCAGAGTGCTGACGGGAAGACCACCTACCTTTCGACCGCCGAGCAAATATTACCCGAAGGGGATAGTTTCGGTCCGAATCCACCAAACATGATCGAGACGAAATACGAAGACGCCGAAACCTGTCGCGGCACACCGATCCCAAACACGTTGCCATCGACCCCGGACAACCCCTATAACTTGCATCCCGACCCGTTGGTCTCATCAATCGATAAGACCTCACCGACCGATGATCTAGATCGGATCATGGATAAATTGGAAGCGATGATTGGTCGGGACAAGAAGCGCCGTCATGATGACGACGGAAAGCATGCTAGCGGCTACGGCAAAAAAGCGAAAGGCAAAGACCGTCCCCGTAAATCAGTCAAAGTGAATGCACGCAAAGTGCGCAAGCTTGCCCGACAGGCCATCGACATCATCGAAGGGAATGAATTGTCGGGTGACTTAGCCGGCCGAGTTTATGAAGGTTTTCCACTGTTGCATTACCTTGGTGGCCTTAAGACCAAGTCGGTAGATCCAGTCACAAAAACAGTCACCATCAACCAAATCTGGTACGACACCCATATCGAATCTGATACGAGCTATGTTGATCCAACAATCGTCGACGATGAGGAGTGGACGATTGTCTATAACATCAACATGCTGAACCGGTCGCATGACGATTTTGCGCCCTATGCGATGTTCTTCGACGATCCTAAAGAATTAGACTTTACCGACGTCGGCGGACCAAACCTTGGCGGCGCCCGCATCCCTAATGTTGGGATGGATCAGACGTTTTTCCCGATGGAAGATGGTCTGCGATACACCTACGAGATGAAAATGCCGCCTGCTCGCTTTTGGAACCTGACCTACCACTGGGGATGGCGCGTCCACCCGCCGCGGGTTCAAGTGGTCGAGAACGTCAAAGTGCTTATCGCCGGCGGCCAACCGCGCAACTTCGCCGAAATCGCGGTGTTCGGCGAGGACCCCAGATCAAGTGAAGAAGCCAAACTCGCGGCTATCGATATGATTGGAGATCACGCGCCCGCAAAACGGATGTGGCGACTGTTCCGCCAGATTAAACGCGCATCCAAAAAAGGCGGCGGAAAGACGCTCGAGCGATTATTAGATACCAGATTGCCGCGCATTCGCCAAGCGTTCGACGACTGGCAGAATCGTAATCGACTACCAACCGGTTTTGCCGCGGATCCCGAAGCGGACATCAATATATTATTCGTCAACAACACCATGTATGGCGAAGTGAAAGGCCACGATGGCCGAGCCGAGGTTCGCCTCGATCACCTTTGGAAAGAAAAAGGCGACAAGGTTCGAGTCAACCTTCTCAATGGGGATTACTTCGTCCACGCATACGTCCTAGTAGATTTCGGCGGCTTGCGAGGATGGGAAAATGTATTTCACAACACATTGCCAGTCGGCGGCGGCGGTCCGCTTTTCACCTTCGGCCGCAACTACTTCTGGATCCATGTCGCGGGCCAAGGGCCGATACCTGTGCCACCGGCGGAGCGTTCAGAGGTGCCCTATGTAACGAGCCACGTGGAGTCGATGAAGCGTCACTTTAAGAAGAAAGGCCACAAGCGGAAATATAAGAATGCATCGATGTGGGGCGACCTGATGGACCCAGTGGCGAATGCGCGCACGGTAAACGGGATCGGGCAGCACACCGTAGAGGTGACATTCAACTATCAGCCTTCACGGCGATTACGCATGTACCAGTTCGATGCACTACACCATGACGTCTCAGTTTGGTCGGTGCACTAGCCAACGAAAATGGCGCGTACTCGTCAATCTCAGGTGAGCCACACCGCAGCACTCGCTGCGCTGCTCGTCGCCGTCAGCTTCGTTGGTTCAATCAATGCGGGTCAGCGTAGTGACGGGGGACACATTCATCACGCGGCTCACGACAACCCGACGTCACAGGCCGCGAATGGCCAAGCCAAAATGCCATCGTATACGCGCACAGTCGGCGATTACGCTCCGCCGACCGTGAATCTCACCGACAGTCAGGGCTCGGAAGTGACCCTAAGCGAATTGTTGAGCCACGATCAGCCGATATTAATGCAGTTTATCTTCACCAGCTGCGCCACGATTTGTCCGCTTATGAGCGCGACCTTCGCACGCGGTCAGAGTGCGCTCACCGCTACCCGCGACGGCTATCGCATGCTGTCAATCTCGATCGACCCAGAATACGATACGCCGAAGCGTCTTGCTGCGTACGCAAAAAAAAACCGCGCGGGTGACCACTGGACTTTTCTCACCGGCTCTCAGGATGACATCGGCCAAGTAATGCGCGCATTCAATGTCCTCTATCAAAGCGATAACAAGATGTATCATCGCCCGTATACCTTCCTAAGGGCACGGTCCGACTCTCCATGGATACGAATCGACGGTTTTCTCACCGTCAGCGAATTAGTCGCGGAATATAGCGAAGCACTGCATTCGGCGAATGCCAGTTTGAACTGATCCGGAATATGCATGGTTTTTGGCGTCGCCCGGCGCCGCTCTTCCTTACCGTCTGCTTGCTCATCTACGCAATATCCACCGCGACCGCGGCAAACTTTGTAGATGGCGACGTAGACGCAGGTCGCACACTCTATTGGTATGGATTAAACCACCAGGGTGAACCCGTCACCGCGACTGCCCAGGGCGATATCAAATTTAGTGGTACGCAATTCAGCTGCGTCAGCTGCCATCGCCCGAGCGGCTTTGGTTCGAGCGAAGGCGGACACTATGTGCCGCCGATTTCCGGACCCAAGATTTTCAGTCCCGCAGAGGCGGACCGGGTAGAACGCTTCAAAGAAATGTTCCAAGAATCACAACCGTCGAGCTTCTGGGCTCAAGTCCGTGAACCGCGCTTGCGCCCCGCCTATGACGAAAATACGTTAGCACGGGCACTACGAGATGGTATCAACCCAAAAGGTGAGCAATTAAACCCCGTGATGCCGCGCTACGATATTGGTGACCGCGACATGGCCAATCTTGTTGCCTTCATGCAGACCTTGTCAGCGGATATTGATCCAGGCGTCGAGCAAAGCGTTATCCATTTCGCCACCGTCATTACCGAAGATGCAGACGAGGCGGCAGGTGATGCGGTATTTCAAACCATCCAGACATTTTTTAAGTGGATGAATAAGGATACCGAAGGCGATTTGGATCACCCCACCTTCTCTCCTGGCTATCGCTCAACGTTTCTAGACGCCTACCGGCGATGGGAATTGCATGTGTGGAAACTGACGGGGGCGCCCGAAACCTGGCCCGGCCAACTTGCGGAGTATTATTTACAGCAGCCGGTATTCGCTGTTGTTAGCGGGCTGACCCGCGGCCCGTGGAAACGCATCGGAGATTTTTGTGATCAGCAGCGCCTACCTTGCTTGTTCCCAAATTCTGAATTGCCTCGGTTGAGCGATGTTGAGTATGGCTACTCGCTCTACTTTTCCGGCGGCCTCGCGCTTGAGGCTAGCGCACTGGCGTCCTATATCTCGCAGCTACCGCAGCGGCCAGAACAACTCACACAGCTTTGGCACAGTGATCCGTACGGTGAAGTTCCGGCTAAAGCCTTTGCGCGCGCAATGGCAGAACTGATGCCCGAAACGGTGGTTGAGAGTCAGGCTTATTCCGATGTCGATGAACTACACGCCACGTTGGCTCGCATGGCCGCGTCCTCAAATAAGGGCGGGCTCGTACTGTGGCCGGGCGAGAACATCGCAACCACCATCCATACACTTGCTCAAAGCGGGCTTCGTGCAAGCCTGATTGCGCTACCATCGAACGCGTTGAGTGCAGCAAAAAATGTTTTTGTTGATGTCATGAGAGAACGTGCGGTTTTCGCCCACCCGTATGAACTTCCAAGCCGCTACCATCCGCGTAAGTTTCGTGTGCGCGCGTGGATGCATTCACGCAGATTGAAAGTGACCCATCCACGGTTGCAATATCAAACGTACTACGCCTTAACTTTGCTGCAGTACGGTCTCGTGCACCTGTTGTCCGATTTCCATCGTGATTACTTAATCGAGTTGATCGAGCACGAGGCAGAGAATCGTCTCAACCCAGGCACCCATCCATCCCTGGCGCTGGGGCCCGGTCAGCGAATAGCGTCGAAAGGGGCCTACGTAGTGGCGATTGACCCGGGCGAAAAAGGCGGAATAAAGGCATTGAGCGATTGGATCGTGCCGTGAACCAGCGGCGCAATTCAGTCTCGAATTCGTTTGTCTTAATCGATACCCTCAGAAACTATTGGGGTAACGCGACAAGGCACACCGCGCAATAACCAACCGCCAATTACCGGATCGCAGTCACCCGGCGCGTCGGTCGTACAACAATTAATGTTCGTCGCCGCCACCCGATACGGATCCTCCAACTCGTGTTCATGCTCCGGATACCACCAACGATCGGCTTGTACGGTGCCTGGTGCCAACGCTGTCGTTAGTCGTACGAGCTGGCGCACGCTACCCACCGGCGTCTCGATCTGGATCCAAGCGCCGTCGTCAATACCGTAAGTGGCCGCAGTTTCCGGATGGAGTCGAACCTCCGGGTCCGGATACTTTTGCCGGAACCAGGGCATTTGTTGTGCGTTCTGATGAAAACCGTGAAGCATGCGACCACCCGTTGTCAGTACCAACGGAAAATCGGCGGCGTGTTCGAAAATTGCTGGTTGTGCGAAATACGGTAACGGATCGAGGCCCCAATCATCGAGCAGTGACGAGGAGAATTCGATCTGCCCGGAAGGCGTCCCGTACGCAACCTGGGAGGCCTCTACCTTACGCTCTGGGTGTTGCACCTCGGTTCCGAATACTGGCCCGGTATGCTTCGTCAGTTCTGAGAAATCGAGGTCCGCGGGCTCGATCAATGATTGCCAGAACTGTGTAGCCGTCTCAGGCCACTGATCGCTTTGACCGAGGCGTTGCCCTAAATCACGCCATAGATCGTAATCGCTACGGTGCTCGAATTCCGGTTGCAAGGGTGCGTGTTGCGTTTCCAGATAATCGCCAACAAACGCCATATAACCGTAACCATAGGAAAAGAACGGTCGCTCCAACCAATGTGCGGCGGGCAAGACATAGTCGGCTAGACGGGAACTCGCGTTGATGAATAAATCATGCGCAACCAGCAGCTCTAGGCGCTCGTTCTTAAGTGCGTCGGCAACCCGATTGACGTTGGCGCTCGCCCCGACCGGATTATGGTATTGCAGTATGAGCGCCTTGATCGGATACGGTTCACCGGTTTCGATCGCCTGCCACATAGTGGGCTCATGTGCTGTCGCGATCCAACTCAATAAGTGCTTCTGCCCATACCAGCGACGGCTCATCGCCGCGTCAACCGCATCGTACCCAGCGCCTATAAACGGATAATCGGCGGCACCAAGCCGCTTCGCCCGTTGCGCCGGGCTCAGCGCATCGACTGCCATCGCCGTGCCGTTATTGATCATGTCACGCGGTGGCCCGCCAAGCGTATGTCCACCTTCGCGATTAAGATTGCCAGTCAACGCGACCAGGCAGGCGATTGTGCGGCCGTTTTGTACAGCCATGTTACCGCTTTGGCATAACCCATTCCCGGCCGAGAAGATGGTCGGCCCCGTGGTGGCAATAAGGCGGGCGAGATCGGCGATTTTAGAACCGGGCAAGCCACAGATCTCACTAACCCGCTCCAGTGGATAAGACTGAACTCTTTCTGCGAGTGCATCAAAGCCGACGCTCTCGCGGGCAACAGCTACGTCGTAGAGCGTTTCATTGATGATGGTGTGCATAAAGCCAAGGGCTAAAGCGACATCCGTGCCGACATTGAGCTGCAGCCAGTGGTCTGCCTTGCGCGCTTCTTTCGTAAATTCAGGGTCGATAACGATGAGTTTCGCGCCGGCGGCACGCGCGCGTAACATCTGACGCCACAGCAACGGTGATGATGCGCTCGGACGCATGCCCCAAATGACGATGCAGCGAGTCTTGCCAGGTACGGGGTAGGTAAACGATGAGGGGCCGAATCCGTAGGTCAAAGTCTCGCCGATCGCAGTTGGGCCGTAGCAGATCTTATCTTGCCCAACTGTGTTCGGACTGCCGAAAAGATTCATGAAACGTTCGCCGATACCCCAATCAGCACCGTGTAAGGTTCCAATACTGTGCGCGATAGTTTCAGCCCCATCCGATTCAACCAATTGCGTGATCTTGTCGGCAATTTCGTCAAGTGCCTGCTCCCAACTTATTTCCTCCCACTCACCGCCACCACGCCGCCCTTTTCGTTTCAGCGGGACGTGTACCCGGTCCGCAGCATAGTGGAGCTCATGTGCGTGCGCGCCCTTCGGGCAAATAAACCCACCGCTCGATGGATGCGATTTGTCGCCAGTGATCCGGGTGATGACCTCGCCGTTGAGATGCACTAGCAAGCCACATTGCTGCGAACAGGCGCAGCAAATGGCGGGACGGGTTGTTATTTTGGTTGATTGTTCCATCGGTGTACGCCACTACTGTTGGCCAAACTTTCGGCGGGACTCAACTTAAGCATATGCTGATCCCGATGGCTAGCCGCAAGTGTCAAACCACCAGCAGAATCGATTGATAAGTCACTGGTCAACGGTAAGTTTTCAGCCCAGAATTACGATCATCGTATAAATGGAGACACACGATGGGTATGACCATAGACAAGATCCAGGCAAACCGCACCGCACTCATTGTGGTTGATATGCAAAACGACTTCCTCCTACCCGGTGCGGCGCTCGAAACGCCAATGGGCCGTGACATCTACCCTAGTGTTAAGCGCTTGTTAGCGCACGCGCGACACAGCGGCATGAAGGTGATCTATACGGTACATGCGCATCGTGCCGATGGCAGCGACCGGGGAATGTTTGCTGAAGTCTGGCCTCCGATCGCTACTGGGGCCTGCCTCGTCGATGGTCGACCAGGCGTCGATATCGTGGCAGATCTCAAACCTGAAGAAGACGAGACGATTGTAAAGAAACACCGCTACAGTGCATTTTTCGGCACGGACCTTGACATGATTTTGCGCGCCGCCAATATCGACACTGTCGCCATCACCGGCGTGACGACTGAGAACTGCTGCCACGCAACCGCACGTGACGCGATGTTCAATGGCTACCGAGTCGCCTTCATCTCTGATGCAACGGGCACCTTTGACTATCCAGACGCGGGATTTGGCGCGCTTGCCGCAACAGAAGTCCATCGCGTAACACTTGGGATCCTCGCGGTATCGACTGCTCACGTTATGAGTACCAGCGAATTTATCGAGCTTGGCGACGCGAGCCGGAACGGACGACGCTCGGCGGCTTAAACTATCACAATATCACTAGCGTAAGCTTCGTTAAGCATTTTTGATAAACTGGACGGCCACTGATCATCCACTTAGCCGATAACTTCGCGCGAATCGTGATCAAAATTAATACGACATCGCCATCAAGGGCAATCCAGCAATCGGGACCTACTCAACTATGACAACTCCTAACGCAAGCGGCGACGGCCTAAGAATAGTGATCATCGGCGCCGGCATGGCCGGCATCTTAACGGCGATCAGATTACGCGAATCCGGTTACGAAAATTTCGTAATCTACGAAAAATCCGACCGAGTGGGCGGAACCTGGCGCGATAACACCTACCCCGGAATTGCATGCGATGTGCCCGCGCACATGTACACCTACTCATTTGAGCCGAATCCCGAGTGGAGCAATACCTACGCGCCCGGTCCTGAAATCCATGCTTATTTTGAACGTACTGCGCAGAAGTATGATGTATTGAAATATATCCGCTTCAACGAAGAGGTTCCCCATTGCGAATTCGTCGATAGCCGCTGGCACATCAAGACCTCCACGGGACGTGAAGACGTTGCTGATTTTCTCATCGCCGCGACCGGCGTGTTGCACCACCCGAATGTTGCCGACATTCCCGGTCTGGATTCGTTCGAAGGAAAGTGGTTCCACAGTGCGCGTTGGGACCACGGCGTTGAACTGGCAGGCAAGCGAGTCGGTGTCGTTGGTACCGGGTCAACCGCGATTCAAATCACCTCCGCGATCGCCGACAAAGTCGGTCGCTACGATCTGTTCCAGCGCACGGCACAATGGATCATGCCGATCGAAGATATCGAATATACCGAAAAGGATCGGGCCGCCTTTCGCGCCGACCGCGCAAAACTCGAAGCCGTGCGGCAACAGGTCAACGATGATTTCGAGATCTTCTCAAATGCGGTCATAGACGCCGACTCGTCCGGTATGAAGGACATCGAAGACGCCTGTCTCGCTAACCTCGAAGATAACGTGCACGACCCGCTCTTGCGCGAAAAACTACGCCCCGATTATCGTGCAGGCTGTAAACGATTAATATTTTCCGGCGACTTCTACGCTGCGATCCAACACCCGAACGCACATGTCCTAACGGAGGGGATTGAACGGATCGAGCCAGAAGGCGTGCGTTTGAACAACGGTGAGCTTAGGGACCTCGACGTGCTCGTGGTGGCCACCGGATTCCGCGTAGACAGCTTCATTCGACCAACCACCGTGCTCGGGCGCGGTGGCGTAAATTTAGACGACGTTTGGGCGGACAGCCCGGTTGCCTATATGTCGATATCAGTCCCAGAGATGCCGAACTTCTTTATGTTGAACGGTCCGAATGGGCCAGTCGGTAATTTTTCCTTGATCCAAATCGCAGAGCATCAGGTTAACTACATCTTGCAGCTAATGGAGAAGATACGCGCGGGCGATTGCCGAGAAATAAGTGCCAGTTCGGATGCCACACTAAGGTTCGAGCGCCTGCGCAGCGAAGCCGCTAAGAAATCAATCTGGGCAACCGGCTGTAGAAGCTGGTATCTGGATAAGAACGGTGTGCCGGCAAGCTGGCCATGGTCGCGCGCACGGTTCTTTGATGAAATGGCCGCGCCAAAGCTCGAATCGTACGACCTAGCCGGGTAATACGCGCATATGATTGCTGCCGTAAATTAAACTGCCTTATTCGCCCCTCTCGGCATTGTCGCGACCTTCCTGACGCCGAAGCGCCTCTTCGCGCGCATCCTCGATTGATATCAATGTAGCTTCGAGATCGGCACCACCTTCGTCGTCGTCAAACACGCCGGTCAATTCAATGTCCGGATGTAACTCGCCGCGCTCGTACAGCGACCACATCTCCGGCGCAAAACGGGTGGTCAGAAGTTCTTGTGCCGATTTGCCCAGCGTTACGGTGATGTTATTAACATCGCGGAGCAACATTTCACGGGCATTGTTGTTACCCGTTGCGCTTACGACTTGTGGGAGATCGATGATGACCGGACCGTCGGCACCAACTAAAACGTTATATTCGGACAGATCACCGTGAACCATGCCCGCGCAAAGCATACGTACGATCTGACCGATCAGAAATCGATGAAATACGCGGGCCTCCTCCGGCGAATGTTCAATTTCACCGAGATCTGGCGCGACCGAACCATCCGCGTCGGTGATAAGCTCCATTAGCAAGACCCCGCTAAAAAAACCATACGGGATAGGGACACGCACGCCAACCGCGCTTAGGTGGTTGAGTGCGTCCACCTCGGCCGTTTTCCAGGCCGTTTCCTGGGCCTTACGTCCAAAGCGCGTTCGCTGTCCCATTGCTCGTGCTTGCCGGCTACTGCGAACACGACGACCTTCTTGGTATTGCGCCCGTTGTTGAAAACTGCGCTGCGCCAGATCCTTATAAATTTTTGCGCAGCGCATCTCCGACCGACAGCGCACGACATATATCGACGCCTCTTTGCCGCTGCGCAACGACCGGATCACTTCGTCGACAACGCCCTCTTCGATCAGCGGCACAAGGCCTTTGGGTATTTTCATTGTGCGGCAGTATAGGCCCGCAATCCTAAGAAAGGTCGGTCGGTCGTGAATATTTGACTAGAAAGGGCCTAAGTTGGCGCCGGCATGTCGGCAGCCTAAGCTCGAACTCTACTTTAGCGGGATAATGACCTGTGCGTTCGAGTCGGACGACGCCTGATTGTTGCAAGCAACCCGAGCGCAGCACCCAGTAACGGTAGAGACGCCGGTATCGGCACCGGTGCCGTATGGAAATGCGGCGGTAGGTTGGCTTCGTCTAACAAAATATTCGACGTACCAACTAGGTCACCAATGTCATAGAACACGCCATCCGCACCAAGTCCCGCTCCAATTGCGGCACGACCTCGCAAATCAGGCAGGCGAAACTGGGTGCGCCCATCACCGCCAAAGTTGATACCGAGTAACGCAAATAACGCACTGTGGTCGCTGATATCTAACAGGCTGCCGTCGGCGAACATCCATCCCCTTGGCGCATAAGTGCCCGCAAACAGACTAATTTCACCGAGCGTTGTTTCACCGGTCATCGTCTCCGGGGTCGGGAAAATGCCGGAGGTTGCGATGATGTAATTCAATGCAATCGATGGTTGGATGTTTGAAATCAAGGCGCTACCGCCGGCAGCCTCGGTTGCGGTTGCATCAAATGGCGCGGTTAAGGTGTGTAGGTGATCCGGCAACTGTGGCTCCGTTAGCAACACGTCGGCCTCACCCATGATGGTCCCGACACGCCAATCTGTTGAATTCGCACCAACGACGATCCGATCGCGGAGATCCGGTAACCCGAACGTCGTACGCCCATCGCCACCATAGGTAGTACCAAGTACCGAAAACAAGTTGGGGAGGTCACTAATATTCAGGTCCTGGCCGTTGGCAAATGCCCAACCACTGGGTGCAAAGTTCCCGCCAAATAGAGCAATCTGACCAAGGAACGGTCCCGGGGCACTACCGCTTGAAGGACCCACGAAATTGCCAGTTGTATTAATGAGATAGTTGAGACCTTGCGACGGTTGTAAATTAGAAAACGTCGCGGTGCCGCCGACGGAACTCGTCGATTTAGCGATTCCCGGAATGCCATGCTCATGACTCGGCATCTGTGAAACATCCAGCGTTGTCATCGACTCGCCATCGATACGCCCTAGGCTTCGGGTACTACCGCCCACATGCCTTGGCGCTGCACCGCGCAGATCCGGCAGTTCGAATCGGACTCGTCCATCGCCGCCGAAATTCGTTCCAAACAGAGAATAGAGCGCGGTGTTGTCTGAAATCAAAAGCGAACGTCCGTCCGCAGCAGTACCGCCTAGCGGAAAGTTCGCTGCGGTCGAACGCACGAACCCCAGCGGGTACTCGGGCGTACTGCCGCTCCCGCCGGTCGATGGGAATAGGCCCGTTCGCGAAACTGAATAATTGACCACAACCGATGGTTGCAGATTAGAGAACGCGTCACCGCTACCCGTTGTTCCGGTGTCAATTTCTATTGCGGTGGCGGTCGCGAAAAATTGAATTGCACCAATTAAACCGACCACGCGAAGCGTCTGTTCCATGACTTGCCATCTCCATGTTAAGAAATTACTGCTAGTACAAGTTGCTATACCTACTTGGCTAGTGCACGAACCGCGGGCCGCGGCGGTCTATAATGCGAACCATCGCCTACTCGCCCTCAACAAACAACATGTTTCCGGTTGAGTTGTCCGTTCGGGCCGGAATGATCGCTTGATACTCAGGTGATGCGTACCATTCTTTCACTTTAGCCATATTTGGAAATTCCAACAGCACCTTCATCGGATGTTGTCCGATATTGCCTTCAACCACTTCGGCGTCCGGAGAACGCACCAAGTACTTACCGCCGTGGTTCGTGACCGTTGCATCTACTGCTTCGATATACGGCATCATCTTTTCTCGATCTGTAACGCTCAACTCGACTAATACATATGCACTCATTGGGCCTCTCCTTATGGGATATTATTTCGCCAACGAATTCGATTGGCTACGTTGACATCGGGTAGTTGCAAGCAGCATAGGATAACCGCCGCCACTATTAATTCAATAGAAGGTATCGCTACGACGCCGGATTAGATATTCGAATCAAGTCACCGAAATGCCGGGATCACCTGCTCGGCAAATAGCTCAAGATATGGCTGCGCCCAACTGGCTGGCAATCCTGGTGGTAAGGTCCAGGAATAGTAATGCGTCAAGCCCATTTCGTTAACGTAATCACGGATGATCTCGATGCATTCGTCGACCTCGACCACCTGCAGCATACCGGTCTCGCGTAGATCGGCATGGCTCTCGAGTTTCGGAAACATCGTCTCCCCGGCCTTCTCCGTCCATTCGCGATACGCATTGACTTGATGGATCACATGCTCCGCAGCCTCGGTCCAAGTCTTGTCGGGATCGCGGGAGGGGATTAACCAAAACAAACCGCCCGCAGTACGCTTTTCCTCGACCGCTTTGCCTAGGCGCTGCCATTCGGACATGAATAGCTCATAGCTTGGTTGTGTGCTATTCGGTGCGATACCCGCGTAACCGTCTGCAAGCCGGGCGGCACGCTTAATACCGGGGGCTGTAAAGCCGCCGGCCCAAAGTGGTGGTCTTGGTTTCTGGATCGGCTCGGGCGTAACCCTTGCCCCTTCGATGTTGTAGTAACGGCCCTTAAAGCTCAGGGTCTCCCCTTCCCACAAGCGGCGAATGATCTCGAGGCTTTCGCTCGTGCGGCCGCCGCGCTCACTCACCGGGATATCGAATGCTGCGAACTCTTCTACTCGATAACCGATACCGGCACCAAGTTCAAAGCGACCGCCGGAAATGACGTCGACTGTGGCACCATCTTCGGCGATACGAACGGGATGGTGTAATGGCAACAGCACGAGCGAAGTCCCAATCCGGATCTTTTTAGTCCGCGCACCAATCGCCGCGGCAATCGGAAACATCGAAGGCGAATATCCATCGTCCGAAAAATGGTGTTCCGACAGCCACACATACTCGAATCCACGGTCTTCAGCCCAGACGATCTGCTCGAGTATTTCCGAGTACAGCGTGTCGTAAGGTCGCCGCCACTGCTGCGGATTACGGAAGTCGTACCAAAGACCAAATTTTACGCCGCGACTACAATCGTTAGACACATCATTCCTCCCCGGTGTCGACCCACGATATCGGAGATAATGCGGACACGCTCAAACAGGCGTCGCGTTGACGAGAACCGCCGCCAGTAGACACGGTTCATCCGTGCGCACGCTCCAGGAGTGGTTCGTCCCACGTTGGACCATCACGTCGCCGGGTTTCAAGCAAACTTCGCCTTCTTCAAGGACCGCCCAGATCTCCCCCTTCACGACGATCAAATAATCAATCGTCGACGTCTTATGCATCATCGGATCGTCGCTACTCGAATCCGAGGCGTGGCCCGCACCGATCGAATCGAAGGCTTCGTGCGCATCGGCTTGGCCTTTCCAGGCCGTGTCCGGTGGAAACTCGACGATCCGAAAAATCGTACCGTTTGCTGGCGGCTCCAATACGACCTGCCGATCTGCTGCGTCGGCACTGCCTTCGTTATTGGCTGGTGCACCAGTTGTTTCCCAAAGATCCGTCAGGGCCAAGCCAGGCATCGATTCCATCTCTTTTACCGCACCCGCATCACCGTCAAATAGGATCACCGAGCGCCCCGCTTCGTTATGTCCGGTTACGACGCGTCTGATTTTAGCTGCCATTGATTGCTCTCCCCCTACGTTGTGCTGAAAATAATTAGTCCGTCCCGGGCAATTGTCCCAGCACCGCTTGCTCGACGAATTCAAGGCGGTCTTGTCCAAAAAACATCCGCCCGCAAGTAAACATCGTCGGCAACCCGAAGGCACCGCGATCAACTGCCTCTTGGGTGTTCGCGATCAGCGCGTCTTTTATTTCTTGGCGACCAATTCCACTCCGATACGCCTCGGCGTCGAAACCCGAACTGGCAAGCTTCGTCGCGAAGACTTCGACGTCTTGCATGTTGAGACCTTCAACCCAAATCGAATTAAATACCAGATCGCAATATTCCGCTAAACGACCTTGTTCGAGCGCCACATACGCTCCGCGCATCAATGGCATAGTGTTCGTAATTCCGATCTTGGGGAAACCAAACACGACTCCATACTTCGCGGCCCAAATTTCTAGGTCCCCGATGAACCAGGCCATTTTTTCATCGACCGCACCGGGCGGCGTGTTACCCGTGAGCTTAAACACACCGCCCAACAAGATTGGGCGATAGATCAATTCCGCGCCCGTGCGCTCGCATATTCCGGGCAACTGGGTATAGGCGAGGTAGGAAGGACCGCTGCCGAAGTCGAAAAAGAACTCTATTGGTGTGCTCATCGAAGGTGTCTCTCTGAAGGTTTACTTAAGCAGCCGAATTAGGAAATCGATAATCGCCTAATTGTTCGCGCAGGGTTAATTTGCTGATCTTACCGGTGGCGGTATACGGCATCTCGTCGATAAACACGACGTCATCGGGGATCCACCATTTCGCGACGCGACCGTCGAACCATTTAAGGAGTTCTTCTTTGCTGGCGTCTTGACCCGCCGCTTTGACCACCAACAACAGCGGGCGCTCTTGCCACTTAGGGTGAGTCACCCCGATCACGGCCGCCTCAGCCACCCCCGGATGGGAGACTGCCGCGTTCTCAAGTTCGATCGAGCTGATCCATTCTCCACCAGACTTGATCACATCTTTAGTACGATCGGTTATGCGGATGAAGCCTTCCGCATCAATTGTCACAACATCCCCAGTCGCAAACCAACCATCCGCATCATGCGCAGCACCGGGTTTTTCCGGCTTGTAGTATTCGCGGATCACCCAGTAGCCACGCACCATCAGTGACCCGAACGCGACGCCGTCCCACGGCAGCTCCTTGCCGTCATCGTCTACGATCTTGACTTCGACCCCAGGCACTGGCCGACCAACGCTTTTAAATAACTCGTCTTTTTCTGCCTGCGAAAGATTCACCGTCGCGGGTTTCGGACTATTGGCCGATCCGATTGGGCTCATCTCGGTCATACCCCAGGCGTGCATGACCTCGACCCCGTGCTCGTCACGAAACTCTTGCATCATCGACACTGGACACGCCGATCCACCAATCCCCGTTCGCGTCATCGGTTTCAGATTACGACCACTGTCCTTCACGTATTTAAGCATCGGTAACCACACCGTTGGTACGCCCGCACCAAGGGTCACACCTTCCTCGTTGATCAGATCGACCAAGGTTTCCGGATCGCCGAGTTTCGGTCCCGGCATTACCAATTTCAGCCCTATAAAAGGAGCACTGAACGGGATCCCCCACGCGTTGACATGAAACATCGGCACGACCGGCAAGATGGTATCTAAGGCCGAGAGGTTCAATACGTCGGGCAGTGAGTGGGCATAGGTGTGAAGCATGGTCGAACGATGACTATAAAGCGCACCCTTCGGATTGCCCGTCGTGCCCGAGGTATAACACAGCCCGCTTGCCGTATTCTCGTCAAAATCGGGCCACACGAAATCAGCCGATTGTGCCGCGAGCAAGGTCTCATAACATTGGATATTAGGAAGAGCGGTTTCAGGCATGTGCGCCTCGTCGATCATCACGACATAACCTTTAACGGTCGGACATTGTGCGGCAATCGCTTCGAGTAACGGCACAAAGGCAACATCGGTAAAGATCCATTCATCTTCCGCGTGGTTGATGATGTAGACCAACTGCTCAGCGAATAGGCGCGGGTTGATCGTATGGTAGACCCGTCCACTGCACGCGATGCCAAAGTAAAGTTCTAGATGACGAAAATCATTCCACGCCAACGTTGCGATGCGTGCCCCACTCGACGCACCGAGTGCGTCCAGGACATTGGCTAGTTGGCGCGCGCGACTAAAACAATCCTTATAGGTGTAGCGATGGCGCGAGTGATCCGCCGTTACCGACACGACTTCCTGGTTTGCGTGATTACGCTCCGCATGTAACACAATGGACTTGATCAGCAATGGCACGTCCATCATCAGGCCTTGCATCGAATTCTCCTTTGCCTATAAGTGGGATCAGCTATCATTTTCGAACGCACAGGCTGCATCATCAACGTAGCAATCGAGCGTTATATTTCTTGGCGCATTTATTTTACACAGATCACGCTCCAGGTATGATGTGGTCCTCGATCGAGGACACGAATGATGGTTGATTCAGAACGCAACGCCCCAATCGACTACATGCAACGTACTCGCGTTTACTATCAAGCGCTGGAATTCGGCGATCCCTACCGCTGGGCGCAACACGATGAGATCCCGTTTACCCCACTTGTGAAGCCCGTAAGTGAGGCGACCATTGCGTTAGTTACAACCGCCGTACGTTTCGATCCGCAGTTCGGTGAGCAAGGCCCTGGCGCAAACTACAATGGCGCGGCAAAGTTTTTCGAAGTCTATGCCGAATCAACCGCAGGTGAGCCCGACCTCAGGATCTCGCACATCGCCATCGATCGCGCTCACACCACTGCCGCGGACCAGAGCAGCTACTTCCCACTCGCGGCCGTTCGCGACGCGGTAGCCGATGGCAGGATCGGCCGCATGGCGCCGCGCTTCTACGGCCTCCCAACCGATCGCGACCAGCAATGTACCGTCGATCAATACGGCAACGATATATTACAGCTGTGCCGAGACGATGCGGTCGACGCGGTATTGTTGTTTCCGAATTGTCCGGTGTGCCATCAAAGTGTGTCGCTGGTTGCTAGGCACCTCGAAGCAAACGGGGTCCCAACCGTCATCAGCGGCTGCGCGAAAGATATCGTCGAGCACTGTGGCGTACCACGATTTGTGTTTAACGATTTTCCGCTTGGGAATTCTGCGGGGAAGCCGTTCGAGCCTGAGTCGCAAGCGCAGGTGCTTGCTTTGTGTCTCGACATCCTTGCGTCAGCGCAAACACCGGGCACAACCCGGATCAATCCACAGCATTGGGCGCGGTCGGACGCTTGGAAGGCTGATTTCTGCAGTATCGAAGGGCTTGATGCGGCCGAACGCGCACGCCTCAAACTTGAATTCCAGCGTCAACAGGAACTGGGCTACGCGAAGAAGAAAACGGCATAGAAGATGGAAAAATTGGGCCCCTTGCGACGCAATTTTCCAACATCATAAATGTTGCACTACAGCATAAAACGAGGCTCGAAGCGCAAAATTTTTGACCTCACGCGACGTCCAATTAACCTTGTGTTTAAATATTTCCGGCGCTGTCGCGAAGCGACTAGATCCACGCTACACTCGGCGCTAACACGCTCTCATCGACGCACGTGCGGTACAAGTTCGCACGTCTGAGAGCCGTCTTCCAAACGTCATCATCACCCCGCTGGGTGGGGCAAAAAAGAGGTGTCTCGCGATGGATATAGGATTGATGCAGATCATGCAGAAATGGGGCTATGACGGCATGACCGACGACGATGTCTACGATGAAGAACTGAAGCTCGTCATGGCCGCCGACGAACATGGCTTCGATAGTACGTGGGTGGTGGAACATCACTTCGAAGATTATTCCATGTGCCCGGACAACTTCGTCTACCTTGCCTACCTCGCAGCGAAAACTAAGCAAATCAAACTCGCAACTGGTGCGGTGATCGTACCGTGGAACACACAGCCCTTACGTATTGCCGAGAAGGCGGCACTGTTGGATCAGATTTCTGGCGGCCGTGCCATTCTCGGCCTCGGCCGGGGCTTGTCCCGACGCGAATTTAACCAATTTGGCGTGGATATGGACGAGTCCCGCGAGCGCTTCGATGAAGCAGTGCCAATGATCCTGCAGGCACTCGAAACTGGGGTGATGGAGGAACATCATGGCAAGTATTTCGATCAGCCGCGTGCGGTGATTCGCCCAAGACCAAAATCTTTCGACGGTCGGGTTGCGCAGATCGCCATGAGCCCCGACTCAGGCCAGGAAGCCGCCAAACACGGCGCGCGACTGATGGCCTTCAATTACATTCCTATCGAACAACAGAAATCGGAATACGAGGCCTATTCAGCTACGTATCAGAAAATTCACAAAAGTACGCCCGAACCCATGGTGCTGTCCGAAGTCATGGTTTGCGACAAAGACGCGTCACGCTGTGAAGATAATGCGCGCAAGTATATTGGCGGTTATATGCTGAGTGTTATGCATCACTACGAACTAATGGGTGAGCATTTCAAAGACGCTAAAGGCTACGAGGCCTACGGCGATGCAGTCGATGCACTCAACGCGGCCGGCCTCGAAAGTGCGGCGGATACCTACGTCAGCCAACAAGTCTGGGGCACCCCTCAGCAAATGTTGGACAAACTTGAAAACCGACGCAGTTACCTTGGCGATGCCGGTCTATTATGTATCTTCCGCTGTGCCGGCATACCATTCGAAACCGCCAAGCGCAGCCTAGATACGTTCGCCACCGAAGTCATGCCAGAACTCCGTAGCTGGTCAACGGATTCTAAAACCGAGGCTGCTTAGGCTACTGTACCCAAACATTAGACATCCCGGTCGGTCCCAAAGCGCCGGGAAACGAGCCCTATACAAAAAATAAAGAGAGGAAGTAACTATGCCCCACGTCAATCGCAACGGTGTCAAAGTCTATTATGAAAGCCTAGGTGAAGGTTCTCCTGCCCTCGTATTCCTTCATCCCTGGGCCACCAACCGCTACATTTGGGCGGGCCAGCTCGCCATTTTCGCGCAGACCAATCGCTGCATTGTGGTTGACCATCGTGGTCATGGACAATCCGATAAGCCGGCCGAAGGCTATGGTATCGATGAGATGGCGGCAGACGTCGTCGCGATCCTCGACGACGCTGGAATCGAACGCGCCGTACTTGTTGGTAATTCAATCGGTGGTATGACAGCAATGCAGATGAGCCTCGACGCACCCGATCGGGTGATCGGCAATCTGATTCTAAGTAGCGGCACTAACATCGGGGCCGATACCCCACCGGAAGTACAAGAGGCCATGCAGAAAGACTGGCGCGCGGTGTTTAGCGGCCTATTAGATGCAGCTGTCTCACCAAAATCCAAGCAAGACAAACCGGAAATTCTGGCCTTCATGGAAGGGTGTTTTCGCACTGATACGAATTTCACCGAAGGCGTGTTCTGGACCAGTGCGGCAGATCCAATGGGTGTGTTCAACTGGAACATCTCCGATCGCTTAAAAGACATCAACCAACCGACGATGATCATTGCGGGCGAAGACGATGGCGCGACCACCCCAGAGCAAAACAAGTTTCTGGCTGACAACATCCCCAATGCCAAGATCAAGATGTACAAAGACGTGGGGCATTTTTGCCAGCTCGAAAAACCGTCGGACTTCAATGCGGATCTGAGAGCCTTTATCGCCAGCGTCGCTTAGTCCAAGCGACACACCACACCGGCGAAGCACAAGACGATGCCGCGTTACTACCCGCGGCAACTCGCCTTTCCGACGACTAGTTTCGAATAGGAGTGCATGAGCATGACGGTGAAAACAGAGATCCGCGAAGGGATGCGCGTTATGTGGGACGTGCCGATCGAAATGGACGACGGTCTCGTCTTAATGTCCGACGTCTTCTTACCGCTCGATGAGGGTAACTATCCGGTTCTGTTGAGTTACGGACCGTATGCAAAAGGATTGCATTTCGACGACGGTTACCCTGATCAGTGGCGCATCATGGGCGAGCAGCACCCTGATGTGCCGGCAAACTCCACAAATATTCACGCTAACTGGGAGGTTGTCGACCCCGAAAAGTGGTGCCCGCACGGCTACGCCTGCGTCCGCGTTGACTCACGCGGTGCTGGTCGATCGCCCGGCTACATCCAACATTTTTCTCCGCGAGAGACACAGGATTTCTACGATTGTATTGAGTGGGCTGGGGTGCAAGATTGGTCCAACGGGAAAGTCGGTATTACCGGGATCTCATACTACGCAATGAACCAATGGCAAGTGGCGTCCATGCAACCGCCGCATCTCGCGGCAATGTGCTCATGGGAAGGCGCTGCCGATTGGTATCGTGATTCAACGCATCACGGTGGCATGCTTTCGACCTTTTGGGCCAACTGGTATGGCAACCAAGTCGAGTCGGTGCAGTTCGGGCGCGGCGACAACGGTCCGAAGAGTCGCGCGACCGGTATGAATGTGTGCGGGGATGTGAACTTATCGGCTGAAGAGATGGCGAAGAATCGCTGCGACTTTGGCCAAGAACTGCGCGACCACGCCATTATCGATGATAGCTACTATGGCCCGCGTCTGCCGCAATGGGACAAGATTAATGTGCCATTGCTGTCTTCGGGTAACTGGGGTGGCCACGGACTACATCTACGCGGCAATACCGAAGGCTATGTACGTTCCGCCTCGAAACAAAAATGGCTTGAGATGCATGGCATCGAACACTGGACTCATTTTTATACCGACTACGGTCGTGAGATCCAGCTCGCCTTCTTCGATCACTTTTTGCGCGGCATCGACAACGGTTGGGATAAAACACCTGCCGCTATCTTGAACATACGTCATCCGAACGAAAAATTCGTATTGCGTTATGAACAGGATTGGCCGTTACCGGATACGCAATGGACGACGCTCCATCTGGACCCTGCAGATCGCGTTCTAAGCACGACCGCGAACACCGACGCAGACACAATCGAATACGACACCATGGGTAAGGGCGTGACGTTTTCAATGGTCGCGGCCGAGGATACGGAAATCACCGGGCCGCTGGCGGCGAAACTACACGTCTCCTCTACCACGCCAGATGCCGATCTGTTTTTAATTTTTCGCGTATTCGATCCTGACGGCACCGAGGTTACCTACCAGGGGGCGCTCGATCCACATACGCCGGTTGCACATGGTTGGCTGCGTGCATCGCATCGCAAACTCGATACAGATCTTTCTTTGCCGTATCGACCCTTCCACACCCATGATGAAAAACAGCCACTCACCGCCGGTGAGATCTATGAACTCGATATCGAGATCTGGCCCACGTGTATTGTGGTTCCTGCCGGTTGGACAATCGCACTGACAATCCAGGGCTCTGATTATCAATATTCTGACAACGTCGAACAGGTCGGATGGTTCACCATGACGGGGGTAGGTCCGTTTAAGCATGACGACCCGAGCGACCGCCCGAGCGAGCTATTCGACGGTAAGGTGACATTGCATTTCGGTGACGGACGCGAATCTTTCGTGCTCGTACCGATCATTCCGTCCAGATAACCCGACTATTACGTGGTTTGTGCCGCGTAGTGGTCGCTTAGGAGGAGAGAAACGATGGCCGATAAAAACGCTAAAGCAAAAGGTAAGCGCGAAGCAATTTGGCCCGGGGGCGTGCCGAAGCCTGCGATGCCCTACTCGCCCGCAATCAAGGCCGGACCATGGGTATTTATCGCCGGCCAATTGGCATCCGATTTCGGTCCGGATGGTCTTGCGATGGAATGCCGCGATCATCCCGACACGCCGTACCAAAGCATCGCGCAACGCCGTCAGTCTGCGTACATTTTGAAAAACATCAAAGAAACTTGTGCCGCAGCAGGTGCAAGCTTCGATGATGACTCGGTGCGCATCTGGCAATGGTTTACCACGCCGGAGCAGGATCGCGATGGCGGGACCTGGGTCGGTGATGGATTCACCATCACACCGTATCTCGAGGAGCGCGATCGCTTTTTGACGCACGATCGTCCGGCATCAACCGGCATGGGGATGAAGAATCTTCTGGTCAAAGACACGATTGTCGAAGTCGACGTGTTGCTCAACACCGAAACGAAGAAGCAGCAGGTGGCATTAGACGTCCCAGAAGCCCTCGCAGGTTACTCCCAAGGCCTGGTCACCGGCGATTGGGTATTCACCGCGGGTGAGCATGCTACAGACTTTGTTGGTGATATCGGGCGCACCGATTACAACGGCCCGCGTTCAGCCATCCAACTCGATGCGCGCACCCCCAGTGAATTGCTGTGGTACGGCCTGCCGGTGAAACTGCAGACGCAAAAACTATTCGACAAACTCGAACGTAATCTAGAGTCCTGCGGATCTTCGATGAACGACGTCGTGCACGCGACGATCTACTACAGTCACCCGAAAAACCTCGCCGAGATCGAAGAAGCCTGGATCGAGCGATTCCCGGTTGATCCACCGGCGCGAACGATGATTCCGTATATGGGGATCGGGATCCGCGGCTGCGATCCTGAGATCGCCTTGGTCGCGCTTAAGAAAGACGGCAAGACCAAAAAGCAGAATATTATGGCCGATGGTGTGGGTGCGCCGATTGGGCATGAACCGCATGCCACGAAAGCCGGAGATCTGCTGTTCTTCTCAACTCAGATCGGTGGCGATGCCAATGGACTCTGTGCTGGCGGAATTCGCTCACCCGAATACCCATGGTACGGTATGCCGGCACGCACGCAGATGAATTTCATCTTGGAAAATGTCGCGAAGGTGTGTGAAGCGGCCGGCACATCGATCGAGAACATTTGTCGACGACAAGCCTTCCACACCGATTTCGATTGGTTCATGGAATCTATCGACGAATGGGCGCGGCATTTTCCGAAAGATCCGCCTTGTTCAACGACCTTGGAGATCGGTGGGCCGCTGCATCTCGACGGTGCGCTATTTATTCTTGATCTCATTGGTTACTGCCCTGACGAATAACTAAGCGAGGATCAGGTTAATGGCAAAACCTAAAGTCATCGTAAATCTTTATCCGGTGATGCCAGCCGAGGATCGGGCGGACCGGGAACGCAAACGGCCGCTCGGACGCAATCGCGAGATTTACCAACAAGTACTACATGAGACGTTTGATATCGTCCGCGAACTGGACGAGATGGGGCTGTGGGGGATCAGTACGATCGAACACCACGCCCACTCCGAAGGCTATGAACTCGGACCCAATCCCGGGGTGTTAAACGCGTGGTGGGCAAGCCAGGTGAAGAATGCCCACCTCGGTGCGCTGGGCTATGTAATGGCAACGCGTGACCCGATCCGGGTCGCGGAGGAAACGGCCATCCTCAGCCACATGACACAAGGACGTTCTTTCGTTGGTTTATCACGTGGTTACCAGTCGCGTTGGATGCATACCTTGGGTCAACATGTAAATGCCGTTGCGACGGTTTCCGACGGCAGCGATGACGATGCGCGCAATCGCAAAATCTTCGAAGAACGCGTGCGCATGTTGATCGAGTGTTGGACTCAAGATTCGGTCTCGACTAAGCAGTCGCACTACGAGATCCCCTACCCTCATGATACTGGAGTTGTCGGCTATCCCGCCCGCGACAGCATCTTTGCCGCAGGTGCGCCCGGTGAAATTGATGCGGACGGTAGCATTCAGCGCCTTTGCGTCGTCCCGAAACCGTATTCCGAACCTCATCCACTGTTGTTCGCGCCAATGAGTGGGAGCGCTGCCTCGATCCCCTTTCTGGCGCACAATGGTATTCGCCCAGTGTATTTCACCCCATTGAAAACATTGGTTGAATTTGCCCACCTCTATGTCGAAGAAGGCAAAAAGAAGGGGATCGATTACGCGTACGGTGAACGCCAGACCATTGCGCGTTGGGTACATCTTGGCGACAAGCAAACGTTCCGCGACAAACTCAGACGTTACGATGAGGAGATGTACTACCAACACTACTCGACCTTTTCACCGAACATGTTTCGTTCGGACAACGTCGAAGAAGACATCGACGGCATGATAGGCAGCGGTATCTTTACCGGCGGTACGGTCCAAGAACTAAAGGACCAGTGGTGCAAGATCTACGAAGAACTACCGGCCGAATACATCACGCTCGTATGGCACTACGCCCAGTGTCCGAAGGAAGTTATGCTTGAGGAACTCAACGTGTTTCTAACCGAGGTTGTACCGCAGCTAGATGCGCCGTCCTCGGATGGTCGAATCGTGCACGCGATGGCTTCTTAGGAATAACCGCGAGTGATCTAGTCGGGTCATCCCTTAGTCATACCGGCACGATATTGGATCCGATTCGGATCGACACAACGGATGCGGAATGGACCCCGGATCAAGTCCGGGGTGACCCTTTGTTTGTCCGGGCACCAGGTCGGCAGAGAATCAGCGACCGCCAGTGAGATTGGACGCGCTAAACATCCGTCGGACTTTCGCCAACGGCATAACGGGATGATCCGTCTTGAGGGCATGAGAAACAGTACTGCGCTCATTAACCAGATCTAAGGCGATACTACCTCTCCAACTACTGACCGTCTCATGCAGCTCGGGTTCTTCTCCCGCCGGATCGGTCCAACCGTAGACCGAGAAAACGATTTTCCACAGACGTCCTTCGCGATCCCCGATCATGGACAGCCGAACCTGAGAGTTTTGTTTGTCGACAAATAATATTCGAAAGGCATAGGGATGGCCTTCCCAAAGTGGAATCGATTCAAGCACGTAACAATCGCGTAACTGCCAGCGATCGTTCGGGAGGTTGCTCTTGGGTCCGTAGTAGTTCAACACCTCGTGTTCCACATCCGCCCCAGCTAGGATTGATTTTTCACCCAGCAACGTCCACTTGTAATCCAGCACGCGACCCGAGAAACCCTCAAAATCGTCTAATGTCATCTCCGAACCCAACCAGCTATCAGCGCGTTCGCGTGACGACAATCGCCGAACACGTCTTTCTGTTGGTAGATAGGAATTCACCTGATCACCCTCGTGCGGATCGAGAGAACGCTCGATAACCATTCGCGTCCCCGCAAGGTCAAACGGCGCAGTGAACTCTAAATAATCCTTATATAAAAGCTCACCGCCACCGCTAACAGCCAAGTGGTAGTCTTGCTCGGCTAGCATCGGTATATGGCTCAGAAACACACGATGATAGAACAGACTAACGCTGCGAAGTACTTCACCGCCACCGGAAAAGTACTTCGGCAACTCGGCATTGGATCCGTCTCCACTCGGGCGCATGAAATAAGTCGTAGCGCCGGTTGTGCTGTAGCCGAAGGAGTCCCAGCGATGAATATTGTTCCACGCCACCATCAGTCCCGCTTGATCCGCCGGCGCTTCGACAATTCGCTCATCAACAAACGGTTGGCCTGCAACATAACCCTGTAAGGACCCATCCGATCCGAGACTTGTCTTCGCCGCATGGGCGTTGGTTGCCTCTTTGAAGACCGAATGAGGCGCCTGGTCTGTGGTTGCTTGGATCGCCATTTCGACTTCAGGAAAACGAAACTGTTCGAGTAATGCTGGGGGCATGACTTCGGACAGGCTGTCGATCTCGTCAATGCGAATGATCCGATCCGAGGACAAATCGACGGAAACGACTTGATCCTGGGCGATCCACTCACGCAGTGCGGCCACGGCGTCGGCTTCCTCGGCGGCGACCTGACCGATCGATAACACCAACGACAAAACTAAAGCCAATAGAGGCGTATACCTGCGCGGCTCACGCAAGCGGGTCATTTGTAAAGTCATGTTAGCTTGCCTGGCGTAGTTTGGCGGTTGCAGCCGCATTAACGCTCAATGTCTGAGGATCAATAATCACCTTGTAGCTACGCTCGGCGTCCTCGACGGTAATAAACTCATCGAGCACATCATCCAGCACGGCCTGAGGATCGCGTTCCAACGGGTTGCCGTAACCACCGCCACCAGCAGTGCGGTGGCTAAGTACGGTACCTGCCTCCACCTCAACACCACTCGTGCGGGTGAACACTGCTTCGGTGTCCGTTCCCGGAGCGACGATCAGCCCACTACCTTGTGCGTTTTCACCGCCAAACAGCCCTTCTGGCACATATTTGTCGCGGTCGAGCGCAATCGTGAACTGACCGGGCCACAGCATACGGTAATCGTAAGAGATACCCCAGCCACCACGTTGGCGACCGGCACCGGCCGAGCCGTTACGGAGTTTGAAACTTTCCGCCAATAGACCCGGAAATTTTGTTTCCATGACCTCGCACGGAATGTTGTAGTTATCACCGCTGCCAAGCGACACCATTGCACTATTGCCGTCGACACCTGCACGCCCGCCCCAACCGCCGGCATAGGGAGAAAAATGCACGAATTCGTCACCAGTCTCTGCATCGAAACCGGACAAGGTCATACACGCGAAATTGCCGAACGTACCAGCGATCACCTCTTCTGGTAAGACGTCCGCAAGCGCCTTAAATAAAAGCTCGATAAGTCGCGTACCCATATCGCCCATGCCGGTCGTAACTGGGGCCGGGTACTGCGGTCGAAATACACTACCGCGTGGGGCATCAACGTGAATTGGACGGTAAGAGCCTTCGTTACCGCCGAGTTCAGTGTCGGTCAGAAACATCATGAATTCACGCGAGCACGATACGGTATTTACCCAGTGGCAATTCCCCGCTGCACCGGCGCGCTGTGGATCACTGCCGGCGTAGTCGATCCAGATGTCGCCCCCTTTGACCGTCGCCTTTACTTGGATGCGGATCGGCTGTTCGCTTGCACCGTCGCCGTCGGCGTGTCCTTCGGCATGGTAGACACCATCCGGTATACGTTCGATGGCAGAGCGGGTCATGCGCTCTCCATGGTCGAGTATGGCTTCGACAGCATTGTGAAACACCTCGACCCCGTGCTTTTTCAGCACCGCATGCGCTCTTATCTCGGCTGTCTTGCCGGCCGCGATCTGTGCCGCAAAATCGCCCCGTGACAGATGCGGCACCCGCATATTGGCAAAGAGTAAATCGGTGATGGCATCGTTGATGACACCGTCGCGCGCGAGCCGCATCGCCGGGATACTGATCCCTTCCTGGTAGGTATTACGTGCATCTGACGACCAACTACCGGGGTCTTTTCCGCCAACATCAAGGTGATGCGCTTTACTCGCACCGAGCATCACCAATTCACCTTCCCAGAATATCGGCATTACGATATTGATATCGTTCTTATGCGTACCGCCGCCCGTGTAGGGATCGTTGGAGATATACATGTCGCCGGGCCGCATTTCATTGAGCGGGTAGCGTGCGGTCACGGCTTCAATCACGAAATTCATGCTGCCGTTAAACACCGGTATGCCTTCCGCCTGTGCAATCAGGCGCCCCTGCCCGTCGAACAGCACGCAACTATAGTCGTGCACCTCGCGGATTATGGTCGAATACGAGGTGCGATCCATCGTGATCGACATCTCGTGCACCACCGACATCAGCCCGGCGCGGATCACCTCCAAGGTAATCGGATCAACGGCGTAGTGGTTACTTAGCTCGTGCTCGATGGTTTGTCTTGCTTCACTCATATACTGTTACCCTAATTCTCGCATGCGTCGCTGCTCGGTCGCAGGCAGATCGATTTGCATCGATTGCGGATCGATCATTACACCATAAGTCTCGGCGGCTACGTCAATCGTAATAAATTCGTCCAATACATCATCAAGGACCGCTTGCGGTTCGCGTTCCAGCGGATCGCCATAGCCGCCGCCGCCCGCTGTGCGGTGACTGAGTACGGTGCCGGCCTCAACCGCGATTCCGCTGTCACGCGCATAAGCTCGTTCGCGCTCCGTTCCGGGATGTACAATGAGCCCGCTGGCGGCACCACTGTGGCCGCCAAAAAGTCCATACGGCGTAAACTTATCCCGGTCCGAAGCGACCGTTATCTCACCCGGCCACAACATCCGGTAGTCATAGTTAACGCCCCAACCGCCGCGATGGCGCCCGGCACCGGCCGAGTCATCACGTAGTTTATAGCTTTCAGCCAACAAGCCTGGAAATTTTGTCTCCATGACTTCACACGGAATATTGAAGTTATCGCCACTAATCAACGACACCATCGCACTATTCCCATCGGTCTCGGCGCGCCCTCCCCAACCACCGGCGTAAGGCGAGAAATGTACGAATTCCGCCCCGGTTTCCTCATCGAAGCCGGATAAGGTCATGCCATGGACGGTACCGAAGGTACCGGCGATCACTTCCTTCGGAAATACCTCGGCGAAGGCCTGGAATAGCAGTTCAATAAGCCGCGTGCACATATCACCGATACCGGTTGTCACCGGCGCTGGATACTGCGGTCGAAAAACACTACCGGCTGGCGCGTCAATGTGGATCGGTCGATAGGATCCTTCATTGCCGCCGAGCGCCGTGTCGGTGAGGAACATCATGAACTCGCGTGTCCCGGAGACGGTGTTGACCCAGTGGCAATTGCCAGCCGCGCCACTTCGTTGTGTATCGCTGCCGGCATAATCAAGCCAGATATCGCCGCCTTCGACCGTCGCCTTAACCTGGATATGAATCGGGTCTTCGGTAACGCCATCGCCGTCGGCGTAGCCCTCGGCGCGATATACGCCGTCCGGGATCCGCTCGATTGCTGCACGTGAGATTCGCTCACCATGGTCCAATAGTGCTTCGACGGCGCCGCGAAACAATGCAATGCCGTGTTTCTTCAGAAATGCATGAGCACGAAGTTCTGCCGTCTTGCCGGCCGCAATTTGCGCCGCGAAGTCGCCCCGCGAAAGCTGCGGCACGCGCATGTTGGCGAATAAAATATCGGTGATGGCTTCATTGATTTCGCCATCACGGGCCAGCTGCATGGCCGGGATACTCAAGCCTTCCTGGTAGGTATTGCGCGCATCCGAAGACCAACTCCCGGGATCTTTACCACCAATGTCGAGATGATGGGCCTTGCTCGCACTCATCATCACCAACTCGCCTTCCCAAAATATCGGCATCACAATATTGATATCGTTTTTATGTGTGCCGCCACCGGTATAGGGATCGTTAGAAATGAACATGTCCCCGGGGCGCATGGACTCTGGCGGGTAACGGCCGGTCACCGCATCGATAACGAAGTTCATACTACCGTTAAAGATTGGTATGCCTTCTGCCTGCGCAATTAAACGGCCTTGGGCATCGAACAGCACACAACTGTAATCATGCACTTCGCGAATAATTGTTGAATACGACGTACGGTCCATTGTGATCGACATTTCATGCACCACGGACATTAAGCCCGCACGGATGACTTCGAGCGTCACTGGGTCGACCCGATGCTGATTGGTATTGATTACCTCGCGTAAAGTATCTCGTGCTTCACTCATAGTGTTACACCTCTATCAGACGAGTTTTCAGTTCTCGATCCGCTCGACATGAATATTTCGTAGACGATCGACCGAGGCCTGTTGGCCCGGCAGTATCACTACGGTCGAGCGTGGATCTTCAATTACCGCCGGGCCTGTGATGCTGTCGCCGGCGCGCAAGGTTTCCACCTTGTAGATGTTGGTGGTGACCATCGCGCCATCGAAGAACACGTCACGCTGCATGGATGGCTCCAACGCACCATCCGCTGCGCTGCGCTGCGGATATTCCGGAAAACTCGGGCGTTCGACCCGACCGAGCGCCGTCACCCGCAGGTTAACCATCTCGCATGGGAACTCTCGGGTCGCGTAGCCATAGTTACGCTCGTGCTCGTCATTAAAGTCTTTCCCTAAGGTGGCGACATCGAGCGCTTGGTTAGAGATGGGAATACGTAAGTAATACTCTTGGCCAATGTAGCGCACATCAATGTAGCGCTCGGTGGCCACGTCATCGGAAACCACACCTTCACTCATCAGTTGATCTACCGCCTTTTTCTCGAGCTCGACGAACAGCTTCATCACTTCATCGGGATCCGCCTGGTCGAGGCTACGCACTAAGGTAGTTGATGCGTCGTGGCGAAAATCTGTAACCAGCATGCCGATGGCGCATAGCGCACCAGGGTTGTTCGGTACGACCGCCCGCTTCACATCGCTGACGCGCAGGAGATCGCCGACCACCATACCGCCGGCGCCGCCAAACGCCATTAGTGTGAAATCGCGCGGATCAAGGCCGCGGGCAACCAGGATCTGACGCATCGCCTTGGCCATGTTCGCCGTCACCACAGTCAAAATACCGGCCGCTGCTTTGTACTTGTCCATCTCGAGCGCACCGGCGACCTTAGACTCGATGACTTGATGCGCTCCATCCACATCGAGTCCCATTTCACCGCCAAGAAAATAATCCGGATCGATTCGTCCGAGCACGACACACGCATCGGTTACCGTCGGCTCGTCGCCACCGCGCCGGTAGCATACAGGTCCCGGTTGCGCACCCGCACTCTGTGGGCCAACCCGCAATCCACCGCCTGCGTCGATCCATCCGATGCTGCCGCCACCGGCGCCGATTGCGAGTATTTCGATCATTGGCGCGAGGATTGGCCAACGATCGACCTCCGCTTCGTCCACCGTCAGTGCACGACCGTCGGCGATTACCCCAATATCCGTACTCGTACCACCCATATCGACCGTCAACGCGTTTTCGATCCCGATTGCGCCGGCCAAATACGAGCCACCAACAACCCCACCGCTCGGTCCAGACATGACCGTGCGGACCGGTAGATGTCGAGCAACATTTGCCGTGATCACCCCACCATTGGATTGCATCACGCACAGATCCCGCACCAATCCCATATCACGCAGTTCGCTGCTCAATAAATCGAGGTAGGAGGTGATGATCGGAACTGTTGAGGCGTTGATAGACGTGGTTGACGTTCGTTCGAACTCGCGCAACTCACCCGCCACTTCACTCGACAGACACACGACGATGTCTGGACACTCTTCAAGGATGATTTCACGCACGCGCCGTTCATGGGCACCATCGGCGTAGGCATGGAGCAGACACACGGCGACTGCTGCAGCATCGGCCTTTTTCAAGCACGCTGCGGCAGCCCGTACGCTGTCTTCGTCGAGCGGGGTCAATACCTCTCCGGTATGTCGAATGCGCTCGGTAACTTCGAAGCGCAACCGCCGCGGAATCAGCACCTTTGGCTTGACGTACTGCATGTCGTACATATACGGATTGTTCGTCCGCATAATTTCCAGCACGTCACGAAATCCGGCTGTCGTAATCAATGCAGTGGTCGGTAGCTTGCGTTGGATCAACGCGTTCAGCACCACCGTCGCACCGTGCACGAAATATTCAATGTCCGCTAGCGGTGAGTCTTGGTTCACCACAACGCCGCCGGCACTACCGGTGATGTGTTTTACCCCGGTCAATACGCCCGCTTTAAAATCATCTGGCGTCGACGGTGTTTTGTGGACATGCAAGGTGCCGTCCTCGTCGAGTAGCACGAGGTCGGTGAAGGTGCCGCCAATATCGGCGGCGAGTCTATGTTTCATTCGTTATCCGTATAGTTGCGGCGCGCTTACGCGGCGAGTTGTTTTGCTTTTTTTACATGTTCGTAGACGACCTCGAAGGGCTCAACGTCAACATAGCGTTTGCCGATATCCTCCAAATTTTGGCGGTGCGCAACTGAACCTTGGTCATAGACACACTCTTCCGGCACGATCGTCTTATAGCCGAGGGCAAAGCTGTCGATCGAGGTACCACGAATGCAGCCACTGGTGTTCGCGCCAGTGACGATGATCGTATCAACTCCATGCATATTCATGACGGACGCGCAGTGGGTGCCGAAGAATATCGATGGGGTTTTCTTACATACGAGGACATCGCCGTCGCGCCACAGTCGTGGATCGATCTCAACCTCCCACGACCCTAGAATCCATTCCTTCATGCACGCAACTTTCCACGGCGGCATGTCGCTGAGATCAGCTTGGAAGGCCGTCTGGCAATGGACTATCGGGATCCCATTCTCTCTCGCTGCATCGAATAATTTCGCACAATTTTCGACCGCGCCTTGTCCCATTGGGCTACGCCCCATCGGGGCCTTGGTGTTGGTAACGCAGTTCATCATGTCTACTGAGACGATGCCCAAGGTATTACCAAATCCGATTTTCCCAGTGCCGTAACCGCCGACTTCGTATAGATCGAATTCTTCGCTCATGATGGATCCTCAATCGTGGGGTTGGTTTGAATGCAGGAATTTGCGTTGAGCTTGCGAAGGCCCAAAATTAAGCCCGCAACGCTGTGTGATCTCGTTTTCGAGGGCGATCCGCTTGTCCTTATCAGTACGGCCACGCCCTGCCCCACGTGTACAGACGCACCCGACCTAACACCCGAGTGTAGACGATCACTCGATTAATTCTTGACCTAACACGCCATATGTTAACCACAAGACGACGCCGGTTCTGACATCATCAAGACGTTGTCGCCTGCTTTCGTATCTGCGACGGCGACATCCCAAAGTAGCGCCTAAACGAGCGCGACAAGTGCGCACCGTCTGCAAATCCGCACTCGACTCCGACATCAGTCAATGGCATCCGAGTGTGCTGGATCAACCATTTCGCACGGCTTAATCGCAACCGGGAGCGATATTCTTCCGCAGTGATACCAATATCGGCGACGAAACGGCGCTGCAATTGCCGCGTACTGATCTGAGTGATCTCGGGTAAGGCACTGAGGTTATTCGAGTGTCCGAGATTCTCCTCAATGAGCAGCATCGCCCGCTTAACGATCGGGTCATGTGCGGCGTGCGTGATCACCTGTTCCGGTTGCGGCGTGCTGCCCGGTAGTGGATGGTCCTCGATCATGATGCGCAGGCTTTTTTCCGCCACGGCGGCGCCCTGGTGGCGCCCGACCAAGCGAGCCGCGAGATGTACAACACTGGTCCCACCGGCACAGGTCAGGCGATCCCGGTCGACGATGTACAGACGATTGGAGATGACCTTGAGGTTCGGAAAGGCACGCGCGAAATCGTCCCGGTGAAACCAACTAACACAGGTCGTGTAGCCATCGAGAAATCCAAGGCTAGCGAGTACAAACGAGCCGGTGCAAAGCCCAATGAGTGGCACATCGGCCTTCACCGCCCCACCTAGAAATTCAGCCGTGCCCGACGGGATCTTTTGGCCACCGTGCATTAGGCCGCCGACCACGGCGATATAATCAAACCGCTCCGGATCGTGCGTTCGCTCCCAGGGCGCGATTTTTACCCCGCAACTCGACACCACGCTTTCATCGGACATCCCAAGCACACTCCACGAGCATTCTATTGGTCTGCTACGGTCATCCTCATCGGCTGCGAGCCTGAGCGTATCGACAAAGCCGGAAAACGCGGTCAAGGTGAAACGCGGAGTCAACACAAAGCCGACCCGCAGCTTCGGTTTACCATTTTCCACAGTGGCGCCCTCCAAAAGTTTCCTACCGTCTTCTCTTAGGCGCCTACAGTAAAACGAGCGTCGTGTTTATTCAAGGAATTCGCTAGGCCGCGTAATAGACTGCTCCAAAATCCTTCCCCGCACCGAGGCCAATTATTTGGGCGATTTCTCAGCAGTGGCGTTGTTCCGCCACGCGCTCAGTGGCCACCGACAATGGCCCGCGCAGTGGCGCTCACCAGATCCCAAACAAAGCTACGACGTAGTCATTGTCGGTGGTGGTGGGCATGGCCTGGCTACGGCCTATTATCTCGCGAAAGAGCATGGCCCGCTTCGCATCGCGGTACTCGAAAAAGGTTGGATCGGTAGCGGTAACACCGGCCGTAATACCACCATCATTCGCTCCAATTATTTGTGGGAGGCATCGGCAGGCATTTACGATCATGCGTTGACGTTGTGGCGCGATCTGTCTTCAGAGCTAAATTACAACGTCATGTTCTCACCCCGCGGCGTGATGATGCTCGCCCACTCGCTGCACGACGAGCAGGTCTTCAAACGGCATATTCATGCCAACCGGCTCGCCGGCGTTGATAATGAATGGCTGACTCCGCAGCAAGCAAAGGACTTTTGCCCGGTGCTGGACATTGATCCGGATCGTCGCTATCCAGTGATCGGCGCCGCATTCCAGCGCCGCGGCGGCGTTGCCCGGCACGATGCCGTTGCGTGGGGCTACGCGCGCGCCGCCGATCGGCTAGGTGTCGATATCATCCAAAACTGCGAGGTTACCGCGATCGATAGGGGTAGCGACGGTGCCGTTCGCGGGCTTGAAACAAGTCGGGGCCGTATCGAAGGTGGACGGATAGGTGTCGTTGCCGCGGGTAACACTTCAGTGATCATGGAAATGGCCGGCGTGCGTATGCCAATAGAGACTTATCCCTTGCAAGCGCTGGTGTCGGAACCCGTCAAACCCATCTTTCCTTGTGTTGTCATGTCAAACACAGTCCATGCCTATATCTCGCAGTCCGATAAAGGCGAACTCGTCATCGGCGCCAGCACGGATCAATACGTCTCCTACAGCCAAACCGGCGGGCTCCATGTCACCAGCCATGCACTTGAGGCGGTGAACGAAATGTTCCCGATGTTTCGGCGCCTACGCATGCTCAGGACCTGGGGCGGTCGGGTCGACGTGACGGTTGACCGCTCGCCGATCATCGGTAAAACACCAGTCCCGGGGCTATTCGTTAATTGCGGTTGGGGCACTGGCGGATTCAAGGCTACTCCCGGGTCCGGCCACGTCTTTGCCGCGACGATCGCGAACGACGAACCCCACCCGCTTGCCGCGCCGTTTTCGCTAGAGCGTTTCCGCACGGGTGAATTTATTGATGAAGCCGCCGCTGCCGCGGTGTCGCACTGAGCAGTATCGTGTTGCTGATCAAATGCCCATACTGCGACGAAGACCGGCCCGAGCTTGAGTTTCATTACGAAGGCGAGGCACATATTGCGCGCCCGCCCGATCCGTCAACACTCAACGACGAGCAATGGGCGGAGTTTTTGTATGTGCGGTCGAACAGCCGCGGGCCGCACCGGGAACGCTGGCGTCACCTGCATGGTTGCGGTCGCTTCTTCAACGCGGCCAGAAATACGGTGACCGATAAGTTCATCGTGACATACAAACAAGGGGAACATCCCGCAATCGACGGCGATGACGTGGAGCCGTCCCCGTGACGCAATCCTTTCGCACCGCTAGCGGCGGCCTCGTCGATCGCAATCGGCCGCTCACGTTTTCCTTCGATGGACAGCAGCTTGAAGGATTCGCTGGCGACACCCTCGCCTCCGCCTTACTTGCCAACGGCGTCCACCTGGTCGGGCGATCGTTTAAGTACCACCGCCCCCGCGGCATTGTCACTGCAGGTGCGGAAGATCCAAATGGCTTGGTCCAGATCGCACGCGATGCGGCGCGCGAAACCCCGAATCTGCGGGTGACTCAAATTGACCTATACGGCGGCCTTACCGCGACAAGTCAAAATTGCTGGCCGTCGCTACGCTGGGATCTCGGTGCCGTTGCAGGAATAGCGGCACCGTTGATACCCGCGGGGTTCTATTACAAAACATTTATTGGGCCCCGATGGCTGGGCGCGTCACGTACGTGGTCTAGGATATTTGAGCCGATGATCCGCCGCGCCGCCGGTCTTGGCCGCGCACCAAGCAGGCCGGATCCCGACACCTATATCAATCGTTTCGCGCATTGCGACGTCTTGGTCGTTGGCGCCGGGCCGGCCGGCCTCGCCGCCGCACGAAGCGCGGTGCTCGCCGGAGCCAAAGTGATCCTGTGCGATGAACAATCTGAATTCGGTGGCTCTTTACTACACGAGTCGCAGTCGCTGCTCGACGGCCTCAGTGCGCGGGAATGGCTGAACCGTCAAGTGCAGGAGCTCGAAAGCGCTGGCGTGACGATGTTAAAACGGACAACCGCATTTGGATATTACGCCGATAACATGGTCGCGCTCGCACAACGCCTCACAGATCATGTAGCCGACGTATCCGCCGGCGCACCACGAGAACGCCTATGGCAAGTGCGCGCGCGTGAAGTTGTAATCGCCGCCGGGGCGATCGAGCGCTCCATGGTATTTCCGAATAATGATCGACCCGGCGTAATGCTGGCCGATGCGGCACGCAGTTATTTGAACCGTTACGGTGTCCTCGTCGGGCGACGCGCCGTTATCACGACGGCATGTGATTCCGCCTACGCAGCGGCACTCGATCTACACGCCAGCGGGATCGAAGTCGCTGCCGTGTGCGATTTACGCCAACAAGCACCGCCAGCGCTCGCAAGCCAGATCGAAGCCCGGGGGATCCGGTTAATGCCGGCCACGACAATTGCGAATACTACCGGCGGCAAGCGAGTAACTGGGGTGATCATCAATGGCGACGCCAGCGGCACAAACAAGCAATCGATTGATTGCGACGTCGTCCTCATGTGTGGCGGTTGGACACCATCGGTGCATCTGCATTCACAATCCCACGGACGCCTGCGCTGGGACGCAGATGAGCTGGTCTATGCTCCTTCGGATAAGAGACAAGGACAACAATCCGCTGGCGCTTGTACCGGACGGTTCACCATGCCGGAGGTGCTCGCGGACGGCGACGCGGCGGGGTCGAAGGCGGCGACATCCGTTGGTCTTCCAACCGCAAAGCCATCGTTACCTGAGGCCGAAAACTGGGTGTCGTATAGCGGCGGTCATCTAGGGATGAGCGACACCACGCAACCAACAAGTTTGTCGAAGGCCTTCGTTGACCTGCAAAACGATGTCACCGCGGCAGATATCGAACTGGCCATCCGCGAAGGTTTCCGCTCGATCGAACACATCAAACGCTACACCACTTCCGGCATGGCCACCGACCAAGGTAAGACATCGAATCTGCACGCACTGGCGATTGCAGCGAATGTTACGGGGCGCAGTATTCCTGAGATCGGCCTGACCAGCTTTCGTCAACCCTACACCCCGGTCACCTTCGGCACCTTGGCCGGCAGCGGACGCGGCTATTTGATCGATCCGCTACGAACTCCGGCGAGCGATCCGTGGGCCCGTGCGCATCATGCGGTTTTTGAAGACGTTGGCCAATGGCGGCGCGCACAGTACTTTCCGAATACCGGCGAAGATCGGCGGGCGGCAATGCAGCGCGAATGCGCGGCAACACGTAACGCAGTTGGCATATTTGACGCCTCCACTTTGGGCAAGATCGAGGTGGTCGGACCCGATGCGTTAGTGTTCCTTGAGCGCATGTATGTCAATAGCCTGACGAGTCTGAAACCGGGCCGTTGCCGCTACGCCGTGCTATTAAACGAAGCGGGTTTCATCATCGACGATGGCATCATCGCGCGCTTGTCCGACGATCGCTTTCACGTAACGACCACTACCGGCGCCGCAGCACCGGTACTCAACTTAATGGAAGATTATCTGCAAACCGAATGGCCGGAGCTCGATGTCTGGTTGACCTCGATCACCGAGCAATGGGCAACCATTGCAGTACAAGGACCACGTGCGCGAGAGGTGCTTGGCGACGTCTGCCCAGAACTTGATTTGGACCACACTGCATTCCCTCACATGAGCGTGATCGAATGCGAGCTACAAGGCGTACCGGCACGGATATTTCGCGTAAGTTTCACCGGCGAATTGGGCTTTGAAATCAATATTCCGACTGGCTACGGCCTATCGTTATGGGAGGCCTTCAGCGAAGCGGCAAATACGGCCGGTGGGTGTGTCTATGGCACCGACACGATGCACGCACTGCGTGCTGAGAAAGGCTACATCATCGTTGGTCAGGAAACGGACGGCACGATGGTGCCGGATGACGTAGGACTCGCGTGGGTAATTGGGAAAAACAAACTCGACTTTGTCGGCAAACGGTCACTCGATCGTGTTGGACAACGGCGCTCTGATCGGCCGCAGCTCGTAGGCCTATTAACGGAGTCACCTAAGACCGTGCTCGAGGAAGGTGCGCAGGTGACTGCCGATTCAAATCCGCCTGCCGGTACGGCCGCACTCGGTTTTGTCAGCTCCGCCTATTACAGTGCTACCTTAGATCGATCGATAGCCTTAGCCATGGTCGCCGGCGGGCGGGCACGCATCGGCGAGCGACTTTTCATACCGATGCCGGACCAATCGATCGCCGTAGAGGTTGTTGCCCCGGTATTTTTCGATGCACCAGGGGACCGCCTCAATGGCTAAGCTTGAGCTCAATAGTCGCAGAGCAAGCGAAGGCCGTGCCTTACCTGGCTCGACCGATCTGTTCGCGATGACAGAAATCGATGGGGTCGCACGTTATATTTTGCGCGGCCGCGAACCGGCAATCGACGCCATCTCGAAGGCACTTGGGCTCGCGCTCGATGTACCGATAAATCGTGCAAGCGTCACAGACGGTTGCAGCGCCTTGCACCTTGGCCCGGACGAGTGGTTACTGCTGATCGATCACACCCCCGCCAACGGTGTTACAGATCGCGTGGGTGACGCGGCTGCCGATCATCCATTCTCGTTTGTCGATATCAGCCACCGTAACGTCGGGTTCCACCTGCAAGGCTGTGCGGTTGTTGAGGCGTTGGCCTCAGGTTGCCCGCAGAGCTTGGAACTCAATACATTTCCGATCGGAAAATGCACACGAACGGTCTATGCCAAGGCAGGCATATATCTGTGGCGCCGGGATGAACACGATTTTGTACTCGAAACCTCACGTTCACTGGTACCTTATCTTTTAGATTATTTGATGCACGAGACAGCGCTCTTATAGAGCGCTCGTCAATATTAGGATAGCCCCCCGAGCAGCGTTAGCCGATAGTCCGCGCCAGGTTGAATACGGCTAGCCCGACAAAGTTGCCCACCGCGTAGCCCAACACACCACAAAGCATCGCCGGCACGGCTAGGTCGTTGCGGCGAAACGATAGCGCCATCGCCGCGGCGGTCGGCGCTCCCAGGGCACACGCATTCGATGCCACCAAGGTTTCGTCAAGATCTAGTGAGAAAACGCGTGCGGCGATCAGTATAAACAGAAGATGTGTCGCCAACATGACTGCCGCAAACAACATCAACACAGGGCCGAATGAAACGACGGCCTGGATACTCGCCGAGGCCCCAATTGCCGCAAATAAAATATGCAGCAAGGCGAACCCTAGCGGACTCGCACAGTCCAATTTTGCGAAGAATTGTGGGAACATTGTCGCCCCGATCACGCTGAGTAAGGTGATGGTAAGCAAGGCCGATCCCGGCCAGCCCAATTGGTCTTGCACGGCAAACCCGGCGGCGCAGATAAAGACACTGATGGCAACGCTATACAGCAACGTCGTTGCGTCGAGTGGCGTGCGCGCACGTGACGCCGGCGCCACGGCCACTGCCCCATTTTCCGTCTTAAGCCACGCTCCGAGCCAGACAAAATTTCGCATCGCAAACAACAAAACCAGATACAAAATGACCGTTAGATTGCCGGCTGCCACGGCGGCCGCAAGGCTGTCCCCGGGCTTAAGCCCGACCGCCTGACCGACTGCCAGTAGATTTGCGGTGCCCCCGACGTAGGCAGCAGTTAATGCCGCGGTGATCTCGGCACCTGAATCACCGAGTGTAATCGTGAAAAAAGCGAGGAATCCGCCCGTTAGGGTGCCGAGCGCCCCAGCAAGAAAGCCAATCATCACCCGGCGCGCTTCACGTACGATGCGGGCGAGGTCCGCTTCAAACAATACCAGCGGGATCGCTAGCGGCAATATGTAGTTATAGATTTTGTCGTAAACGTCGGCTTCGCTCGGAATCACTTGAAGATTGGATAGCAGGATCCCACCGAGCAAGGCGACCACCGCACCCGACAACCAGCGGCCCAACCAACGACTATCAGACCAAACCCCGAAGGCAGCGACGCTCACTACCGCCGCCCACATCAGCCACGTATTGGTGGGATCGATAAAGCTATTCATCGGTAATTGAGAGGTCCGAGTTGCGCGACATGTGGTTGGTGAATAGAGATCAGCTTGCGGTATAGCCAGATCGAGGCGACTACCGCTGGCCTTGAATAATTAATGAACAGTGTACTGGACGACTATTGCAGGCCAGTCGATGTTTGGCACAACTAACTTGGCACCTTCCAATCGACGATGTCACCGAGTATCGCCTTGATGTTGTCTGGCGTCGGATATTTTTTGTAGGTTTCCGGCCGCACACTGACGCATACGGCGCGTGCCGTAAAAACCGGGCGATCGTCCACTTTTCCGACGTAGCCGACGTCAAAAGAGCTCGAACCGTAGCGAACTACCGCCAGATCGATGGTGAGGATCTCGCCGGCGCGTGCCGACCCCTGCCATTCGAGTGCTGAGCGGGCAAGCATATACTCCCAGCCAAGCGAGTAATAGTCGCCGTCCGGCACACCGCTGCTGATCCAAACTTCAGTCGCGTCGTCCATGTACACCATGTAGTTTGGGTTATAGACGACCCCTTGTTGATCACACTCGCCATACCGCACACGGGTCTGGTGCCTAAATGCCATCGTTAATTTCCCCGATCTCGCAAAACGCTATTCTACCTAAGCCCGCAATCGGCGCGAGGCGATCGCTGCGCCCTCGACGAGCGCCGCAAGCTTGAGCCAGGCGGCTTGCGGAACAAGCACGACTGATCCGGTGACGGTACCAAAACCACGATTGGAAATTAATTCACCTCAGGCTTCGGCCGCGACCTCGATCAAGACACCTTCGTCATCAACTGCTATTCCAGTCTCACGTGCTTTTTCAATGACGTCGGGGTGCCAGGTGATATTGCCGGCGTCGGGTCCGCCGACGATCGCAAGTAGCGACCCACGCCCCTCACCGATATAGCGAAATCCGCGATAAATTTGCGTGGGCAATGAGACGACATCAAACGGGTGAAGAATCACCTCGCGTTCTTGGTCTCCGTCCATCCAAAAAATCGACCACGACCCGACCATCGGCATGAAAACTTCTTCCGTTTCGTGCGAATGCAAGGCAGCACCGCCGCCGTCCTCCGCATGAACCACTTGCAAGGTAAAACCATGCGCCGGATCCGGGATCAATGGTTGCGTCGTCGCGTCGTCTTTGTTCTCGATGATGTTCGCCGCCATCGTTTGGAAACCGATGAGATTGACGATCTCGCGCTCATGCCCAGGGATCCGTTGATCCATAAACGCCAGCGACGCACCTTTCATATCTCCAAAGCGT
Source organism: Gammaproteobacteria bacterium (assembly GCA_021773835.1). Classification (GTDB taxonomy): domain Bacteria; phylum Pseudomonadota; class Gammaproteobacteria; genus UBA11873. The sequence goes on along the minus strand of JAJFJQ010000031.1, from coordinate 25,811 downwards.
GCAACCCGGCGCTCCATATCTGTAATGCTGATCGAGGGGGTATTCATAGATCAAATCCTCTGTGTGCGAATGAAATGATGCGATATGCGAGCAGTGTAGCGCCTAGTTTCCCTGGATTCGAGGATGAGTAAGGCACGAGATATAGGTCCTCGGTATAGAAGTGTCGTGAGGCGCTGGATCCGTACAAATGAACGGGTTATGTTTTACAGTGCGCTATAGAATTTCTTAGGCTCAATCAGGAGCAACAATGACCACCGACAACACTGTCCACTACATGGAGCGTACGCGCGATTACTACGCCGCCTACGGTTACGATAAGCCATACGAATGGGCACATTTCGATGATATCCCGTTCTCACCATTGAAAAAAAAGCTGGCGGCCAGCACAGTTTCCATTGTCAGCACCAGTATGCCGGCGGCGAACACTGCCAGGAATCAACGGCAGCTGCACATCGGGGACCTGCGAGATCCGCCGACTAAACTTTTTACCGACGGCCTCGGGTGGGATAGAGATGCAACGCATACTGACGATCTCAATTCTTTTTTCCCCGCCGAACAATTGCGCAAACGTCAGTTGGCTGGAGAGATCGGCGAGCTTTCCGATCATTTCTACTGTGTCCCAACTCGATATTCCCATCGTCGCACGATGCAGAAAGACGCACCCGCGATCCTCGAATCATGTCTTGACGATGGGGTCGATGTTGCGCTGTTAGTTCCCTTGTGACCTGTGTGCCACCAGACCGTGAGTCTGGTTGCACGACTACTCGAAGAAAACGGTATTGCAACGGTAATCATTGGATCCGCGATGGACATCGTGACTTACTGCGGTGTCCCACGATTTTTGTTTACTGATTTTCCGCTGGGTAACCCGTGTGGCAAGCCCTATGACGAGTCTTCACAGCGCTCGATAATGTCTAGCGCGCTGTCCTTACTCGAAACGGCGACCGAACCCGGGTCGGTCGTTAAAACACCGTTCGTCTGGGATGAATCTTCGACTTGGAAAACCAACTTCCTGCGGGTCGGTGACGACAATCGAGCGGAATTGCTTGCGGCCGGTAATGCAAGGCGAGCGGAGCAGGAACGTGAGCGGATAAACGCGCAGTCTACCTAGTGCGACGATCGCACCTTGCGATTACAAATCTTTAGGCCCTACTACGGAACGAAAAAGTAATGAATCAGAATACGAATGCAACACGTGCGGAAGAAGAAGAGGAAATTCTTCAAGGTCTGTGCGAATGGGTCAAAGTCGAAAGTCCAAGTTACGACCGCGAGGGGGTTAATCGTATGATGGATGTCGCCGCAGCGGCGATGACAGAACTCGGAGCGACCATCACGCGTATACCGGGTCGCGACAATTTAGGCGACACCGTCACGGCGCGTATGCCATGGGGCGGTGACGGTCCCGGCATTCTCGTGCTCGGTCATCTCGACACCGTACATCTAACGGGTACGCTTGGCGGCCCGTTACCGGTCCGACGCGAAGGGGATCGGCTTTGGGGTCCCGGTATCTATGATATGAAGGGCGGCGTCTACATTGCCTATCACGCGTTGCGCCGTATCGTTAGGGCCGGCGAACAAACCCCGCTGCCGGTGACGTTCATGTTTATCCCTGACGAAGAATTGGGCAGCCCCACGACGCGCGAATACATCGAGGCCGAATCGATGAAAAATCGATTCGTACTCGTGCCGGAACCCGCCCAAGATCGCGGAAACTTGATCACCGGACGTTGGGCGTTCGCGCGCTTTCGCCTAACCACCAGGGGCAAGCCCGCACACGCCGGTGCGTTCCTGGATAAAGGTTGCAGCGCGATCCACGAAATGGCCGAACAAATCATCCGCATTGAAGGGATGTCCGAGCCGGAGCGCAACGTTACCTTTAGTGTTGGTGTAATCAACGGCGGCACCTTCGTCAATGTTGTGCCGGCGGAATGTAATGCCCAAGTCCTCGCGGTGGCACCGACCCAAGCGGATCTGGATGATATCTGTGAGCGTATGATGGCGCTGAAATCCATCAATCCCGAGGTTCCGTTTGAGGTTGAACAAGGCGCTATCCGTCCCCTCTTCGAACCGTCCGAAGCCGTTATCGGGCTTTACTCAATGGCCGCATCTTTCGCCAAGGAATCGGGTTACGAACCGGGCCACGGCATGGTTGGCGGTGGCAGCGATGGTAATTTCTCCGGAGCACTTGGCATTCCAACGCTCGATGGTTTGGGCCTCTGCGGCGAAGATTTTCACACCCACAACGAGCACATCTACGTCTCGTCGGTACTACCCCGCTGCGATGTGATCGAGAAAATGTTGCGCGCGCTGAAGTAAGTGGGCTGCCAGCGGTTTTTATCCGGCCGACGCCTCGTTGGTTTCGAGTTGCGCTACTTGTTCTAAACGCCGGACCAACACATCGGTTTGTGCGTCGGTGAGCTTATTACCAGCACCGTCAGTAACAAAAAATACATCGACGGCCTTTTCGCCGAAGGTCGCGATATTTGCGCCGTGCACATTGAAGTTAGTATCTGCAATTGCCTCGGCGATATCAGCGAGTAGACCCTTACGGTCGGCAGCTACGACTTCAATTGCGGTGATGCTCTTCGCTGCCGCCTCCAGATGCCGCACTTGAACTGGCAAGGCCTGCATTAATACGTCGGGGTTGGCTGGGCGTTTTATCGCGTCAGGGACTTTGCCGGCTAGCACTTCTTCCAGACGCTGCTTCAATCGATCGAGTTGCCCCGCTTCGCTGACGGCAGAATCGTTGGCATCAGTGATATGAAATTCATCGAGGATCCGGCCATCGAGTAGCGCGTAAGCATAGGCTGCGAGCGCTTTCGTATTAGCGCCCGCTAGCGTTGCGGTTAGATGGGCAAATAATTTCGGCCGATCCGGCCCCCATACTAATACCTGCGTGTGTCCAAGTGATTCATTGACGGTAAGAAAAGCGCCGGATTCCCGGGCCAGCAGTCGGCATAAGTCCAACAGCACCGCCGGTGGAAAATGCAAGGTGCTGGTCTTCGACAAAACGGCAAGCGCATCGCCAACTGCCTCGCGTTCACTTTTCGAACACATTTTTAAAACGCTTTCACGGCGCGACGCGATACGGCGTGCTTGGTCGTCAGGCGTCACTTGGCCTGTGCGTAGACATGCCTCTGTTGCGTAGTACAACTGCGTAAACAAATGGCCTTTCCAGTCGGTCCAAGTACCGGGCCCGACCGCGGTGACATCGGCAACGGTGAGTAGAAACAGATAAATAAGGCGCTCTTTGTCTCCAACAAATCGAGAAAAATCCGCGATAACTTCCGCATCGGAAAGATCGTAGTGTTGCGCCGTTTTCGAGAAATTAAGATGGAATCGTACTAACCAAGCAACCAGCTCCGTGTCATCATCCGACAACGCTAGGCGACGGCAAAACTTGCGCGATAACTGCTCGCCCAACTCAGAATGGTCACCGCCCCGGCCTTTGGCGATGTCGTGAAACATCAGCGCCACGAACAATAGCTCTGGTCGCTGTAGCTCCGGCATTAAAGTCGAAGCCAACGGCATATCGATGTACTGCCCTTCACCCAAGCGGAAATCACGCAAAATATCGATCGCCCGAATGGTATGCGCGTCGACCGTGTAACAGTGGTAACGGTCGAACTGCCCGTGTCCGGTAATGCGACCGAAATCGGGCACAAAACGTCCCAACACATCGGTCTCGTGCATTTGATGCAGGCTTGTGGCCACGTTGCGTGGTGAGCGTAAGATTTCGAGAAAAAGCGCATTAGCCGCTTTGGAAGCGCGCAGCTTTGCATCTACCCCACGCGCATACTTGCGTACAATCCGTAGTGCGTGGCTGTTGATAATGCGATGCTCTTTTTGTGCCTCGACAAAAATTCTAAGTAGGTTTAGCGGTTCAGCCGCGAATGTCTTCTCGTCACCGACACTAACCTTGCCATCACGCAGCACGATACCGCCACCTAAGTCGACACTTCGCCGCCAACGTCGAGGCGGACGGATTTGTTCTTCAAAATGCAGTGCAAAAATATCGGTCAAATCAGCAATTGTGCGGACATTTAAAAAATAATTTTTTAAAAACCGTTCGACTGCGCTGGATTTATCTGAATCACGAAATTGGAGCATCGCAGCCAGTTCGGGCTGATGTTCGAAGCGTAAGCGGTCGTCCTCACGTTTTGCGAGCAGGTGTAAACCCGAGCGTGCGCGCCAAAGAAAGTTGCGTCCCCGCACAAACCCATTGAACTCGGCGTCATCGACCAGACCCTGGCCGATAAGCTCCCGTGCAGTTGGAACGCCATACCAAGCCATCGACAACCAAAATATCGTACTAACGTCGCGCAGACCGCCCTTACCATTTTTAACGTCTGGCTCCATCAGAAAGGCGGTATCGCCCATCCCTTGGCGACGCTCTTTAAACTCATCAAGCTTGCCGACGCAAAATTCTACGCGTTGTCGCTTGCTCCAAAACTGTTGACCGCATGCTTTTTGCACTGCTGCGTATAAGGTTCCAGGACCGGTAAGTAGGCGCGATTCGAGGAGCGCTGTACGCGCATGAGGATCGCTGCTCGTGTGCTCGCGGGTGTCGGCCGGGGTGCGCACTGCATGACCAATGTGCGCGCCGCTGTCCCAGAGGATGTATAAGCAACGTTGAATCGCCGCATCGATATTCTGATCGTTCAGACGTGGAACGAGGAAAAGCAGATCCCAATCGGAATGCGGACACAACTCGGAGCGGCCATAACCGCCGACCGCGACGATATCGATCTGGTCGCTGACCTCGGTCCCGATCCGGCGCCAAAGATCGATCAGTAAGGCATCGACCTCGCTGCTGATGTACTTGACGATCGCGCGTCCGCTTTGACGTGCATGCAGGCGACGCTGAGCGCCTGCCATCACGACCTCGCGACCTACTGATACATGCTTTTTAAGTTCTTCATCGGCCACGGGTCTAGTATCTCCGTAAGCGTAGCTGCCTATCTTGATTAATCCAGTAAACCGGATCATATGTTGTACTAAGCATCGCGTACGATACCGCTAATAGGACCCCAGATCACAAAAAAAAACGGGGTCTGAATAGACCCCGGTTTAAATTTCCGCCACTGAATACCAGTAGCTATATCGCCGTCCCAAAAGACGTGTCACTTTCGTCGTCATCTTAGGGGACGTCACCCCGGACTTGATCCGGGGTCCACAGGAGCGCTGTCCGCCTACGTCGGCTTACTTTATCGGATACCGGATCAAGTCCGGTATGACGTCGATAACGTGCGCCGCGTCGATCTCATTTCCAATTCCGCATGGTATTTTGCAACAGCCGGTTGGTATAGGTTTATTTGGCGCGGCAACTGCTAGCGCATGAATGACTCCAGCGCCTGCTGGTATTTATCCATTAGCTTGCTCGGGTCAATGTCCTGCAAGGCAAGCGGCGGAAAATCATGATTCAAAGCCGCCTCCTCTAGCGCTGGACGCTCGCCTCGATAGAGTAGTCCGATCGGAAGTCGGCCTTGGTCACGCAGCGCCATTAAGCGTGTAAATGCCGCAACTTTATCGCTCGCATCATAGTCCGGATCCTGTTCGACGTCGTAGACGTCCGTGCGCCACTCACGATAGGTATCGTTATAGGTGACACAGGGCGATAGAACCTCTAAAAAAGCGAAGCCGCGACCATTTTCCGCATGCTCCAACGCCGCCGTCGTTAGCTCTAACAACTGCGCAGGTTGACCGGTATAGCCGCGCGCAAGAAACGTCGAACCGGGAATGCTCATGCCGAGCAAAATCGGGTCTAGATCTTCTTCGATGTTTTCACCGTAACCATTCGGGCTGGTTGGTGACGCCTGGCCTTTGGTTAAACCGTAGGTACCGTTATTCATGACGATGTAGGTTACGCTCGGGTTACGCTTTAACGTGTGCATCAGGTGCCCACCGCCGATTGCGTACCCATCACCATCGCCACCAACACCGATCACCGTGAGATCTGTATTTGCCAACTTGGCGCCCGTCACCGTCGGTAACACGCGTCCGTGGAGCGCATGGTAACCGTAGCAGCGGACATTGTTTTGCAACGATCCGGAACAGCCGATCCCCGCGACCACGACCGTCTCATGGGGTTCGATGCCCAAATTTTTCATTGCGTTTTCTAGCGCCTGTTGGACACCGAAGTCACCGCAGCCTGCGCACCAAATGGGTCGTGCCGGTGTGAATGTCTTAGTCATGCTACTTCCTCCGCGCCTAAGGCTTGAGTCTGATCATTCACCACAAACTCCACCACCGCATCCGAACGGATCGGCGTACCGTCGTAGTGCAAGAGCTTGCGGATGCGTGAAGCGTCCGCGCCTTCGCGCACAAATAATCCAGCAAGCTGCCCTTCGGCGTTGAGATCAACGACGTATACAACATCACAGCCGTTGATAAATTCAATCGTCTCATCGAGCATCGGCCAGAGCGTTCTCGGTTGAAAGTACTGCGCATCGATGCCGCGATCGGCCAGCGTATCCAGGGCTTCCAAGATAACGCCGAAGGTCATACCGATACCGATGATCCCGATCTTTGACTCGAGGTCGCCAAAGCGCCCCGCACGCGGCAATTCCGGTAGCATCGTTTTCATTTTCATCTGGCGTTTATCGACCATGCGTACGCGATTGACTGGGTCGGTTGAGACTAGGCCAAACTCGTCATGCTCATTACCGGTGACCAGTGACATACCGTCAGGTGTGCCGGGAATGGTGTATGGCGACACGCCGTCTTCGGTGAACAGATAACGTTTGTAGGTGTCGAGTTTACTTACGTCATCGGCATCAAGGCGTTTGCCTTGGTCGATGACAACCCGTTCAAGGTCCAAAGGATCGATCGTCGCGGTGTTCTGCGACAACGCTTGATCGGAGGCAATGAACACCGGGCACTGGTAGCGCTGGGATAGATTGCAAGCATCGACGGTTAAGTAAAAGCAATCTTCCGGATTCCCTGGGGCGAGGACGATACGAGGAAAGTCACCATGCCCACCGAATACGAGTAGATTAAGATCGCTTTGCTCAGGTTTCGTCGGCATGCCCGTACTCGGCCCACCGCGCTGTGCATCAACTATTACGAGCGGGATTTCACCCATTCCCAATTGGCCAATACCCTCTTGCATCAACGACAGACCCGGGCCGCAGGTTGCGACCATTGTCCGCGTACCCGTTAGCGCGGAGCCAATCGCCATATTGATGGCCGACAATTCGTCTTCCGCCTGACGTACGACGCCACCGAATTTCGGTGACCATTTGATCAACCAATCCATCACATCAGTAGACGGGGTGATCGGGTAACCCGCATAGAAGCGCCCACCAGCAACCGAAAATCCAAACGCCATGGCCTCATTGCCGGTGATCAGCATGTGCGGTTTGCGTTCGATTTCTTGGATGCGGTATAGGCCCTTGCCCGCGACAAAGCCGAGCTCATCGGCGAGCCCAAGGCCAACGGTTAGCGCATCAAGGTTGTACTTCATGATCTGCGGACCCATCCGCTTGAAGCGACTCTCGAAGGACACCCGCATGGTGTCGTCCGGCAACCCAAGAATGCGCCCAATAAGACCAAAACTGATACTGTTTTTGTAGATATCGCGACGGAAGGTTTTAACCGCCTGGCGACTGAGTGGCGCGCCAAAGGCGCGGATTTCATCACCCAAAATGCCATCCGGCAAGGAACCGCCCGAGTTGTCATATAAAACAATGCTGTTCTTATTCAGCTGGCGCCGATTCTTCGGCACCGCGTCGATATCAAACGCAACCAACAAATCGATGTGATTGCCGATCGTGAATCGTTCACCCGAAAATGCGCGTAGCGTTGCCGCCGTGATACCACCCTTGATACGGGATAGCACATCGCGTTCGGTATACACGCTCATACCGTTTTGCCGCAGGACCGACGCGAGCAGGTTTACAACTGTGAGCGAGCCGTCACCACCTTGGCCGGAAACGATAACGTTGAGATCTTCAAGATCTGGCTGAGTATTTTCCGCGCTCATGACGATGCCTCCTTTTCCTCGGTTTCGGTGCCAGGTTTGACCCAGCCCTTATAGAAATTTTTCGGATCGAGATTACCGATCTCGATTCGTTCTTCAAGCGTTGGCATCAGTGCCGGTAACGGCCGATTGCGTTTGTACTTCGATAGACGCGCAAGTAGGTCTCGTGCCTTTGGCTCGTCGTCCATCGGGATCTCTTCGATCCAACCCGTTTTTAAGATCGACTGGTAGGCCTCGTGTCCTGCCTCTGTGCGGATCACTGTGAAGGTGTAGCCGTCGGGGCCGATCCCGCCGAGGCCGATATCGGCGTTATCGGCGGCGTAGTCCATACAATACAGACATGCTGGTCGAGCATACTTCCCAAAGGCCTTTAGCGATTTGTTTTCTTCGCGGCCATCCTCTAGTTGAATGACGACCTTACCCTTGATGTTGATGTTCTTAATGTCGGCTTTGGTCACTTCAAGCTCGTCGGCCAACGATTGAATACCGTCTTCGGTAAAACTCTCAGAGCAGAATAGCCCGATGACGAGCTTGATGTTCTTCTGATACCACTTCGCAACATCGAGTCGGATACTGCTGAACTGCTGCTGACGGACGCCGTCGACCTGGCACGGAACGCCGACAACGGCGATCGGTTTGATGTCCTTCTTCATTGCCTCAACCATGGCGACAGTGTTCGGCTGGTAGGTATACCGTGAGCGCGCGCCGGCGATGATTTCTTCCGCTGTTGTCGCTATGTTCTCGGTACCCATTTGTGGATTACCCGCGACCTCAGTCCCAATGATGGCGCCTTCGATGTCGCCTTCATTCAGCATATGGATCAGTAAGGCGCTACACAAGCCACCGTCTTGACCGTTAACTTTCGGGGCCTTATCTGTCACGCGAACGAAACAGCCGTAGTTAAAGGGACCAAAACCAAGATCCTGAATGGGTTCCTTTAGTTCGATCTGCTCCGGCAAGTCCTTATCGACAGGCCGCAGCACCGGACACACGTCGACGCAAAGCTCACAGAAAACACACGCGTCATGACGCGTGTCGACAGGCTTCTCTTCCACATAGTCAAATACATCCACCGGACAAATCGTCAAGCACGCTGCACATCCAACGCATTTGCCCGGCGTGACAACTTCACGCATGAGCATGTCGACCGCCTTGAACCCGCCGCGGTTGTATTCCGAGCGCCAGGCATACGCCCACTCGTTGGGATCGCTATTTTCATCGCGAAGTAATTTGCGGTAACGGGCTTGCACCTCGTCGGTCAAATTGTCTAGTTCCAATGTGCTCTCCTTCGTTCGTTATTTTCGGACCGACATATTGGTAGATCCCAAAATGGCTGAAAATGAACCATACTTACCTGTACTGCGGTTACCTATTTCCGATGCTTCCGCGACTTTTGGTTAAGGGCGTCGCTGTTTCGGCCCCTGCCTAACCTAAATCGACCGAGTGATTGATGCCCGACTCATCTAAAAAACATTTCGACCGTAACGTGTGGCTAGAGAAGGCACTCGACGTGCTGTTTTCTCACGGTATCGCCCACGTGAAGGTCGAAATACTGGCGCGCGAACTCGAAGTTACGAAAGGCAGTTTTTACTGGCATTTCAAAAACCGAGGTGAACTCCTGCACGGTATGGTCGACTGGTGGCGCGACAATCAGATCGCGTTCCTCGAAGACCTTGACGATCAGCTACTAGATAACCCCAGTCGCCAGATCAAGTCGGTCATTGGCTTCACCCATCACACTGACGATTCCCGTCATGATGTCGCGATGCGTGAATTTGCACGTTCTGACGAATATGCAAGTGCTGCCGTTGCCGAGATAGACCAACGACGGATCGACTACCTGGCAACCCTTTTTCGGGCAGCCAAATTTGATTCGGCCGAATCGTCATTGCGTGCTCGAGCGCTGTATTTTTATCAAGTCGGTGAGTACACAACCTCCCTTAGCATTGATCCGGATCTGCGCGACGAACTCGCCGAACGCAGATATCGATTACTCATCTGCCCGCCGTCCGATGTGTAACTGATGCTCGCCAGGATGCGTCGGCGATAGTCAATTACGGTCGAATTGCATCAATTTTTGGAGCGGCCTGCTCCGATGCACCATCCATACGGCAGCGTATGTTCGTGAGTTTAGAGAACGCTAACGGCGTTTGCAAGGCAAATTTTACTGCATCGCAAAATCGGTTAAAACCCCAGCACCCGGTGTAATTGCGCGAACCATCAATCATTCGAGCGAAACAGACCTCGCGGGCCCGCAAAGTGGGCAAGGCCCAATCCAAGCTAGCACCGCCTATCGTAGGGTATTGGTTCGACAACGCGCCCGAATTTAGCCCAAGCGCGTTATGATCAAACTACGCGAAAACCTGCGATGGGCCCGCCAATTTGGCACTTGGCGCTCGCGCAACAGTACCAGTGATGGCGAGATCTCCCATCGCTCGAAGATGAGCTGAATAATGGGAGCGAAGGTCAAATGGATGCACGGGATAAGGAAGCATTCCCACGCGCAATCTTAGCCGCGACCGTGCTTGGTGCCGGCCTCGGTTTTCTTGGCGCGAGTATCGTCAATGTCGCGCTACCGACGTTTCAGTCGGAACTCAGTGCGGACGCCACCGATATTCAGTGGATCGTATCGGCCTACAACCTTGCCATCGCCGCGCTGCTGCTGAGCGCCGGCGCATTTAGCGATCGCGTTGGGCATCTCCGGATATTCCGCTTGGGGCTCGTTATTTGCGCCAGTGCCTCACTAGTGTGCGCGGTCGCCTGGGAACCGTCCGTACTCATTGCCGGCCGCGCGTTGCAAGGGTTCGCCAGCGCCCTGCTCGTGCCGTCCAGTTTAGGGCTCGTCAACACCTTATTCCCTGCTCATTCGCGCGGTTATGCGGTTGGTTTGTGGTCGAGTTTTAGTGCCGTCGGCGGCGGACTCGGGCCAATATTCGGTGGGCTTGCGATCGAGTTCGCCACCTGGCAATACATGTTTCTAATCAACCTCCCCATTGTGATCGTCGTCTGGTGGTTGTTACGCGCGCAAACGTACACAAGGGTTGAACCGCAATCGCAGCATCCGTTCGATTGGCCGGGCGCTACCTACTCGGTATTGGCACTAGGGCTATTAACCTTCGCTGCGATCGAATCACCGAGGATCGGTATCGCCCACCCGGTTACCGTGACACTGATCGTCGCCGCCGGCATTGCGGGCATTTTGTTTCTGCGCACTCAGCAACGAAGTGTCGCACCGTTGACGCCGTTGACGATGTTCCATTCGCGCAATTTTGCCGCCGCAAACGTCGTCACCTTCCTTAGCTACTGCTCGATAGGCGGCGGTTTCTACGTGATGATGTTGGCCTGGATCCAGATCCAAGGGTACTCGCCGCTCGCAGCTGGGGCGATCACGCTGCCGTTTATGTTGTTCACCGGGGGCTTCGCCCATTCGGTGAGTAGTTTAGTGCGACGCATTGGGCCTAAGGTACCGCTGGCAATGGGCGCAATGCTGCTCGGCGTCGGGTTTTTTACTTATGCGCTTCCGGCAGTTGGCACATCATTTTGGATCGGCTACCTGCCCGGCGTATTGCTCACGGCGCTTGGTATTGCATTACTGGTGGCACCAATCACGACGGTTATCATGGGCTCGGTAGCGCTAAGGCATTCCGCCACTGCCTCCGGCATCAATAGTGCGGTGGCACGCAGCGCGATCCTCCTGTCCGTTGCAGTGCTCGGCGCGGTGCATTTCGCCCAGTTTGAACGAAGCGCGAGCGAGCGTCTCGATCAGCTAAGTTTGAGTGCGGAACTCGACTCCCACATGCGGGCGGAATTGGTCAAAATGGCCGCGGCGCGGATCCCGAGCGACACGCCGCCATCGATTGCGACTGCGCTTGAGGATCTCATCACCGGATCATTTATGTTTGCGACTCGACTTGTACTGATTATCGCCGGTGGGCTCTCGATCCTTGCCGCCTTAATCGCATTCATGTACATCGATAGGCCGGAACGAGATCCATTGTTATCGGTCGACAAGGATTGAAACGATTTCAAAAGACTGGCCGATAGGTCGGCCGCGGTGGAGGTCTTAGTCAGAAAAATCGCGCAAGCTCAATCTGCAGATAGTCGTCACGGCGAGCGCCAAAGAACGGATCGCTCGGGGCCACGTCCCAAAATACGCGAAACTCGGCCTCAATCTTCCACTGGCTACCGATCCGTCTGCTTGCCTCGACATTGAAAAATTTCGATCGCCCGTCGAGATCCCCGCTGATACCTGCGAGCACTGCGGTGTCCTGTGTGTCATTAAAGGCCAATCGTGAACCGACAAATACATCGTTGTTAAATGGCAATGTCGCCCGCTCGCCCCGATCGTCGAAGTGATATTCACTCAGTACGCCCAAGTCCATTACGGTGTCGAACACGCCGACAAACGTATATTCAAACCCACCGACCGCTGCGATAAAGGTACCGCCTTGGCCGGTCCGGCGGAGCGCCTCGAATTTCAGCAACCAGTTGCCCTTAGTGGCCTGCACATCGGTACCCGTTTGGTGGATCAGATCGTAATGGGGTGCGAGCACCAACTCGTTTGAGCGCGTGCGTTCCGGACGCAAAAGCGGTTCGCGACTCGTGCCCCAGAAATGATACAGGCCGACATCGAAATCGCCGATCGCATGCGAATACCGAAGAGCCCAATCGATATGGGAATTTTCTGCCGCAGAATCATAGCTGGCGCTACTGGTGTCGACTCGTATGGGGGGCCGTAAGCGACCCTTCACGCCCGCAAAAGTACGTTCGCGGAAGCCAATTAAGGCAAACAGATCAATCGTTCCCCAGTCTTGGATCAGGGCGAAATTGACCATCGGCTGACCCAATTTGTCCTCAAAGTCGATATTCTCAACGAAATCCGTCTGATTGATGATATCCACCAAGTGATTGGATTCGGCTACCCCCCAAAACACTTTGCGTACGCCTAAACGCAACTCCCAGTTGGTGGACGACTTTATGTAGGTTAATTCGCGGAGATCGAGATGTGTGCGTCGATCGTCGCCTTGGTCCCATCGTGCAAACGGTACGATTAGAAAACTCTGATCGCCGTCATCCCACTCGGTATACAACTCGGGTTGAATGGCAAACGAGGCATTGGCCTCGTGCTGTCGCGGAAACTGGGCGTCGTGCACAAAGCCGCGGGCCTCGCCGGAGACAAAGCCGCTCAACTCCCACGGGCCAGCGCTCGTCGGGCTGGGGGCGAGCGCGATCAGCGCAACCATTAGTGCGTATCGATACATTCAAGCAGTTACTTAAGAATCTACTTGAAGTATACATTAATTATTCTTGTATATTAATGAGTTATAGATATTATTTAATATTTATTTTAACTGATATAACAATGACTTGCTGGTCGAAGCTAGGACACGAATCGTCGTTATCCGTGGTCCAAGCTTTACTACACACTACTCGTTGGAGAGTAACGAGGGGGAACATCGAATGGGCGTTCGTGGCCGAGTGGTCGGCCTGATGGATACGGGATCAAGTCCGGTATGACGTTAGTCGTCCAGTTTGACAGTGGTAGTGGGTGATTACTAAAAGGACTCCGAACTAGTTCGGGACACCCACAAAATAATTTGAGGGGTGGAAGAAAATAACCTCGCAATACGACGTCAATTTTAGCAATTAGGGTAGTAATGAAAGCGCGCCGCGCGTTACAGTCGGTGTCTAATTCGCCCCACCATTTTAGGGAGAGTATCAGGGACAGACCACGCTATAGCTTTTGAGTAAACGTGGTCTGTCCTCGTTTTCCCTAAGCAAAAGGTCAATGCAGCTCTGCGGCAAGCGATCGAATCTCGCGCACCAAGTTGTCAACCACATCACTATCACTGGGTCGCCACACCAAGCCGGTTTCTACCGCTATGCGACGTCCTTCGCGAAGTGCCATAAATCGCACGCCTTTGCGCTCTATCCGGGTCATCGAGCGCGGTACCAAGCCTAGGCCCGCCCCCCTGGCAACTTCGCTCAGTAGTAAGTGATGCTGATGAGGCTCTATGCGCCAGCGTGGCTCGAACTGAAGCTGCGCGAACACGCGTTGCGCATGATCGAAGAAAACTGGATTTCGCGATCGACGAAACCAGAACACCGACTCCCCAGTCAATTCTGTAAGAGATAGCTGCTTCCGTCTGGCCAATCGATGCGTGTCCGGAACCGCCACCGCCATCGGATCGGTACCGAGCTGGACGCATGCTAATCCCGTAGTTGTGGCTGGCAATCCGATGAACGCGAGGTCGAGTTGCGCCCGTCGAAGTCGCTGTATTAATTGAGCAGACCTTGCAAAACTGACCTCGACCTCTTCTCGAGATTTGAGTCGTACCAGCGCGCTTCGTACATCGGGAAAAACAGACACATCGAGCGCTTCCGTATAGCCCAAGCGCCATACTCGCCCTTCAACCGGGTTTGAATCGGGGACTAGGACTCTAAGCTTGCTGGTCGCGTCATCAAGCGACGCTAGAATTGATCGAGCGTCCTGAAGAAACTGGCGCCCTGCGGGCGTTAGTCCCGCGATCTGTCGATGCCGGTCAAGCAACACGACATTGAGTTGGCGCTCTAGGGCAGCTATCTGGCGACTCAACGCAGGCTGTGTGATGTGTAGCAATTCGGAGGCACGCCCAAAGTGGAGTTCGTTGGCCACTACCACGAAGTAGCGAAGTTGCTTGAAAGTCACCTGTGGCTTCATGCCGAAAAGGTATCACAGAAATGGCATTGGCCGACGCTGTCCAAATGGTCAACCATGCGCTCTTCCATTCGCCATGAGATTGGCGCCGTGAACGATCGCAACCAACTATTTCAAGTAGCGACAATTCTAAGGTGGAAACTCATCACCCTTCGACATCGACTAGGAGCACAATATGGTTAGTAAATCCCTTTTTGTTTTCGCAAAAATCATTCCGAAACCCGAGCACTTATCAGATGCGCGTTCTGCAGTAGTTGGCATCGTAGAACGTACGCGGGCAGAGCCCGGCTGCCGTCAGTTTTTCTTACATGAGGGAATCGATGATGCATCCCTGTATCTTTATGAAGAATGGGAAAGTGACGCAGCATTGGCAGAGCATTACAACCAGCCCTACACAACCAAAGTGTTTGACGCATATCAGCGATGGCTCGCGAAACCCGTAGAGGTAACAAAGATGAAGCCCGCCAATTGAGAGTATCGGGGTGAGAGCACGCTTTATCGTTTGAGTAGCCGTTGTCTGTCCCTGATTTCTAGAACGCCGAGACCGAGACAGGCGCCCCGTTTGCCGACTTTCGATGCATAGCCGGCGAATGCGCTAGATGTGCTGATTCTGTTGAAAAACTCCTTCGGTAGATGATTTAACCGTATCTAAGGAGTCCTCTGACCATTAGTTGAAGTCCGATCGTCGCGTAGAGGCGCTCCTGAGAGGTCGGATTTTTCGCGGCGAGGGACGTAGCGAGTTTTTCAACAGAATCTGCCCAAACCGGACGATTGAGGCTAGTAATTTGAGCCGCGTGGGACCGAAATATCGCGCATCTTGCGAACGCATCGGGGCTATGGTCAGATACGAAGGTCTTCATGCCTATTTCCTGGATTTGCATGATGCTCAATCTTTAAAGACGCTGGCGTGTGAGCCGACCAAAACTCCAGTGGGGCGTACACAAATTATACCGGGGTACCTTGGGGGAAATCTAAAATGAAGCTAGTAAATGTTGCGTTTGGGATCGTTTGCTTGATTAGCGCTGCTGGAGTTACAACCGCAACCGCAGCCGAAGTTACGATAAATCTATCGGGATTGGTCGAAAGTACGGACCCGTTTGCTGTGACAATTCAATATGACTCAGAATTAACGGACCTCAACGCGGGATCGCCGTCGTGCTGCGCTAAGTACGGACCGATGTCGATTGAGTTCACCGTCGGCGGGCAAACGGCGAGCATTTCAAATGCCAACCTCAACGTTGATGTAATTCCGGGCGAAGATTCTGAGGGTGTTCAGTGGACAGATGACGGGAACCCGTGGACCGGAACATTGTTTGGACAAAACGTGGATACGCTAGCAATAAATTTCGGACGTGCATTTACTGGATTACTAACCACGGAGCTGATCACAGGTATTGACCTGGGAGAGTGGGAAGTTAAGAACGGTTGTTTCTCGCTGGCGGGGTCCGGGGAGAGTTGTTTCGACGTTCTAGCAGCAACGTCGTCGGTTGTCCCGTTACCTTCAGCTTTGGTCCTTTTGGTATTACCGCTTGCCGGACTGGCGCGGGGCTGGCGCAGTAAAGATCTCAAAGGCTAAACGTGGCACACGCCGAAGTCGATCGTATTTACGCTCAGAAGTGGCTAGTTACTGGTGATTTTCGTCAGACGGCGAATGCCTGATCCTGGCCGATAGCGCTGATTGTAATCGTGGGGCCAGGCGTCCGTTAACGAGTGCTTAAACCGACGTTCGTGCTGCGCTGCGACATGCGGGATAGTGCCCGTAACGCGCTTTAGGCGCGTACTCTTAAAGCTAGTTCGGGACACCCACAAATTCACCGCTACCTGACCCCGGTACCAAGAGAAAATCAATTACACGGCAAAATTATCCTGGATATCCCGTAAAAAAACGCCGCAAGACGAAAAGGGAAAAGGTGACGGGGAAAAGGTGACGGAGGGATTAAAATTTAAACAGTGGCGACTTTTTAATCCCTCCGTCACCTTTTCTCCGTTTCTCTTCTCAGATAATTTGGCAGTCGTTCCTAAATGCAATGGCCGGCTTACCCTACCCCTTGTCGATCTTGGCCAATGTTGCTTTAGCCTCTTCGATTCCACGAAACTCAAGGGTCGATTCCACCGCCTGCGAAAGGTTATCTTTCGCTAATACCTCGTTCCCCTGCGCCATGTAGGCCATCCCAAGGTGGTAGCGCATAATTGCCGCATCAGGGGCTGAGGCGACCGCCTTTTCTAACACTTCAATTGCACGCGCGGCTTCGCCGAATTTGTATTCAATCCAGCCGTAAGTGTCGAGATAGGCGGCATTATTCGAGTTTTGGAGGGCTTTTGCGAGTTCGCGCGCTTCCTGCTTGCTTGCGTCATCATCCTTATACTCGATGAGCAACATCGCCAAATTATTAATCGCCAATGTGGAGTCGGGCGAATCGACGAGCAACTTCCGATATTGCTCAATCGCCGAGTCGAGTTTGCCGGTACGCTCAAGATAAGCCGCAAGCCCGGTTACCAACAAGGCCGATCCATCGGTAGCCTCGATCCCTTCTTCCATTGTTTTGATTGCTAGCTCGTCCTGGTTTGCCGAGATCTGCACGCTTGCAAGGTTGCGATATGGGATCGCCCACTTCGGATTGATCTCTATTGCCTGCCTAAACGCGTTCTCTGCCTCCTCGAGCTCTTTTGACGCGAGGCGAAGTTCCCCCAAAAGGTTGTATGCGACAAAATTCTTTGCGTTGCGCTCGATAACTTCTTGCAGACGCTGCTCCGCGACATCTTGTTGTTTCATCGCGAGGTGACTTTTGACTAGCTGCGATAACGGTTGCACCGCATCCGGGGACACCGCGAGCGCCGATTCAAATTGCTCGATACTCTCAGGCAGACGTTTCTCCGCTTGATGCACAAGACCCGCGAAATAGAACCCAGTGGGTTGGTCCGGGAAGGTCGCTTTAATGCGCTCTGTTACCGCGATTGCCTTTTCCCATTCTTTTTTATGTACCCGGATCTTGAACAAGCCTTCATAGGCTTTGCCATTCTTTGGCTGGACCTTGATCACTTCCTCGAGTTGGGTGACCGCCTTGTCGAGTTCTTGCTGTTGGGAATAGATATTTACCAGATCCGCACGTAATGTAACTGCCGAAGGGTTCGCTTCAACACCTTTTAAGAGCGTATCTTTAGCCAAATCGATTTCTTTATTCGCCAGGTGCGCGCGTGCAAGCAAGCGTAATAAATCTGCGTTATTGGCATCGTCACGCAGCGCCGAGCGGTAGTCGGCAATGGCTGCCGCCGTATCGCCCTTGCTGAGCGACAAGGTACCTCGAAGTTTTAACGCTTCCTGGTCACGTGGATTGGCGACCAAGACCTCCTCAACCAGGGTGGTTGCGCGTTCGAGATTACCCTTGCGTGTCTCAACCACAGCCAAGCGTGTGGTTGCCGTTAACAAACTTGGGTTGCCTTCCTCGCCGTCCTTGGTCAGCGCAATAATGTCTTCATAGACGACCTTTGCTTTATCAACATCGTTTGCAGCTTCGTATAATTTACCCAGCGCAAAACGCAGACGGAATTCCTCTGGGTCCAATGCAATGGCTTGCTCGAGCGCGTCCGCGGCTTGTTTGGCGCTGCGCTGCTTGGCGAGGAACTCGGCGTACGCCAAACGGGAATTGACATCCCCAATGTCCGATATTGCTTGCTTTAAGACGGCCTCGGCTTCGTCCTTCTGCTCTTGGGTGGTGTGAAAATTGGCAAGGCGCAGGCGATGACCCAAGACCTCTGGTTCTTGCTCTATGATCTCCGCGTAAAGTTTCGCAGCCGCATCATTATTTCCGACCTGGGTATGCACACGGGCGAGCAAGGTTCTGATCGTAGCGTTGCTCGGATCGACCTCAAGCGCGTCTTCCAATGTTGCAATACTCTTATCGGTAGCACCGTCGCGCAGATACAACGACGCCAATAAGGCAGAGGCGTTGGCATGCCCGGGTACACTCTCAAGGGCCGCCATGACGTCTAGCTTTGCGCCATCCAGATCCCCATTAACGGATTTAACACCGGCACGTAGGGTAAGGCCATCCGGATCGGCTGGGTTTTGCTCAAGGATCTTGTCCGCATGCTCATTCGCTTTATCCAGGTTTCGTCCGAGCAGGTAGATTTGTCCCATGCGTGATAGCGAATCGCGGTGGGTCGGGTCATTTTCCAATACCGCCATGTAGTGCCCGGCCGCGCCCCGCCAGTTCTGCACTTTTTCCAGCGTTTGCGCCAACGCAAAGCGTGCGGGAATGTCTTTGGGATCGATCTGTAGGACATTTTTGAATTCAACGCGGGCCTTCTCGAAATTGCCCTCGTCGTATAGGGCCTGCCCTTTTTCCATGTGCGCCGACTTGCGGTCTTCGGCGCCACCACAGGCCGCCAAAAATGCCAAAACACCAACAACCAATATGGTCCGTATCATCTTCATAGGTAATTCCGTCGAATTTGCTCTGCGGTTTTGGGCGATTCTACAGCGTGTCAATGAATAAAACCGTAACAATGTTCGCAATCTGGCGCAACTTCCTGCTGCGATGCATGAAGCGGTTACGACAACGCAATCGCCATCTATACCGGATTACGGCATATTGGGTTTAGGACTTTAAATTGGGGAAGCTACAATTGAAGGTGACTACGGTGCCCGCGTACCGAGGTGCCGTTGCGGCAACCGAATTCTCTCGCTCAGAGCCTAGCTGTTCCTAACCGCAGCGACTCTTTGAACGCCTCATAGGTCGCCGCAATCCCATCGGCCAGCTCGATCTGGGCCGCCCACCCGAGTGCGTTGATTTTAGCGACGTCCACCAGCTTCCGCGGGGTGCCATCGGGCTTGCTCGCATCAAAAACCAGCTCGCCGTCGAAACCAATGGCAGCGCGGATCATCCCAGCCAATTCCAGGATTGTAATATCCGCCCCGACGCCAATATTTACGATTTCACTGTCGTCGTAGGTTTGCATCAAAAATAGGCACGCCTCGGCGCAATCATCTACATGTAAGAACTCGCGGCGCGGTTGGCCGCTACCCCAGATCGATACAGTGGGGTCGCCGGCCAGCTTGGCTTCGTGGATCTTGCGCATCAGCGCCGGCAGGACGTGCGAATTCTCCAGGTCGAAGTTGTCATTAGGGCCATATAGGTTGGTCGGCATCGCACAAATAAATCGTGCGTCATGTTGTTTCCGATAGGCCTGACAGAGCTTGATGCCTGCGATCTTTGCGACCGCGTACCATTCATTGGTGGGTTCCAGTGGCCCCGTCAGTAGGTATTCTTCCTTTAGTGGCTGGGGCGCGAGCTTGGGATATATGCAGGTGCTGCCAAGAAACAGCAGCTTCTCCACGCCGATCATATGCGACCCGTGGATCAGATTGGCCTCCATCATTAAGTTGTCATAGATGAAGTCTGCCGCATAGCTATTGTTCGCATGTATCCCGCCAACGGTAGCGGCGGCGACAAAAACCTGTTTTGGTTTGTGGGCATCCAAATATGAGTTAACCGCACGAGTATCCCGCAAGTCCAATTCTGCACTCGTTGGCATTAAAAGATCGGTATAGCCGTCTGCGCGCAGACGCCGCACGATTGCGGAACCAACCATGCCGCGGGCACCGGCGATAAGGATACGATCAGATAGCTGCATTTAATTTAGACGGCTGACTATCATTCAAAATAGTCGAAGGTCTGGAATCCTTCACGGCGTAACATTTCGTCTTTCTCG
This sequence comes from Gammaproteobacteria bacterium, assembly GCA_021773835.1. Classification (GTDB taxonomy): domain Bacteria; phylum Pseudomonadota; class Gammaproteobacteria; genus UBA11873. Next base: position 5,421 of record JAJFJQ010000031.1, on the reverse strand, counting down.
GCACCATTGATGTCATCGGCCATCATTTCTTTAACCATCTCACTGAGTGAGGTAGTTGCTTCCCAACCGAGTACTTCTCGAGCTTTCGTCGGATCGCCCAGCAAGGTATCAACCTCAGTCGGGCGAAAGTAGCGAGGATCGACCGCTACTCGAACAGTGCCAGTCTTTGCATCCACACCTTCCTCATTGCTTCCGCTATTGCGCCATTCGATATTAACGCCAACCTCATTGAATGCCATTTCGACGAACGCACGTACCGAGTACTGTTTTCCGGTCGCAATAACAAAATCGTCCGCTTCGTCCTGTTGAAGCATCAGCCACATCGCTTCCACATAGTCGCGCGCGTGCCCCCAATCACGCAACGAATCCATGTTGCCAAGGTACAATTTTTCTTGCAGACCCAAGCTAATACGAGCCACGGCGCGGGTGATCTTCCGTGTAACAAACGTTTCGCCTCGTATGGGTGACTCGTGGTTGAATAGGATCCCGTTACAGCAAAACATATCGTAGGCCTCGCGATAATTTACACAGATCCAGTATGCGTAAACTTTTGCCGCCCCATACGGGCTCCGCGGATAGAATGGGGTCGTTTCCTTCTGCGGTGTTTCTTGCACCTTACCGAACATTTCGCTGGTTGAAGCCTGATAGAAGCGAGTTTTCTGCGTTAGTTCGAGGATCCGTATGGCCTCCAACAGACGCAGTGTTCCAAGCGCGTCGGAATTCGCCGTGTATTCGGGCGTTTCAAAGGACACTGCAACGTGGCTCTGCGCAGCGAGATTGTAGATCTCGTCTGGCTGCACCTCCTGCACAATTCGGATTAGGTTCGTCGCATCCGTCAGGTCGCCGTAATGCAGGACAAAATTACGCGAATCGATATGCGGATCTTGGTACAGGTGATCTATTCGGGACGTATTAAAACTCGATGAACGACGTTTTATGCCGTGGACTTCATAACCTTTCTTGGTCAAGAATTCCGACAGGTAGGCGCCATCCTGGCCTGTTACACCCGTTATTAATGCGGTTTTTTTTGCCATTGCGCTACGCGGTAACTATCATTTGGTTTTTGTAACTCGGTAAGCCTAACTCTCTTGCTTCATTCACAAAAGCAGTCCTCGTAGTGCTAGAACGCCGAGCGCTACCAAAGTCGCGGCATTGAGCAAGCTCCAACGCCCTACCCGCTGCTCAATCAATAATTGGCATCCGTAAAGAAGGATCACGGCCTCTACCAGCAGCACGCTCGTATCGCGTGCGACAAAATGCTCATTTGCGAAAAATGCAATTGTTAATAGCCCAAAAACAATAAGGTAATCCGTTGGCGTAACCTGGAAGCTTATGCGTTTCGAAAACCGAACCGATGAGGCGATAGCAACTGCGAGCAACGCGAAATAAAGGGTCCTGCCTAACTCGAAATCTACAAGAAGCGGCGGCGTATAATTTACCGATAGATATGCGGCAAAAATCGCGACGACAGATATCGCGGCGCGCGAAGTAATCGAATCTCCATTTTTACCAAAGAACATCTCGAACGCTAATACGACGAGCATGACGCCTGAAACCATTCCAAAGTCGCGCGGAACCGACGTAACCCATAACGGCGTTACAACGATAAACAAAGGCACCATGAACATAACCAAGCGCGCCGGCGCAACCGTTAAGATACCTTTAGTCTTAAGATAGACGATTAACTGGCTGACTTTTGATTCGTCGCTCACTCTATGTGCTTGCCAATTCGCTTTCTCCGCAATAACCAAGAAGACGAAAACCGAAGCACATACGAGTAGATACCACGCAGTTACCCACCAATCATTTTGGCAACGCATAAAGATCGCGCTGATAACCAGCGCAGCCTGTATCGAATAAATAATAATTACCGATTCGTAGTGGTTGAAACCACGGTCCAGTAATCGATGATGGATGTGATTCCTCGTTGCTTTAAACCAATTCATTCCTTGGCTAATGCGCAAATACAACACCGCCAAAATATCGACTATTGGCAGCCCAAGCATAAGAAGTGGTAGCGCATTGCTAAGCGCCGGGTGACACACTTGAGTGAGATAAATTGCGAGAAACGCGAGCGTAAATCCAAGAAATTGGCTACCGGTATCGCCCATGAAAACCTGTGCTGGATGGGTATTGAAGCGCAGGAAACCCAGCACGCCGCCCATCGTCGCACAGGCAATAACAACGGCTATGGTCCCGTCATCGCCGACAAAGGCAAGAAACGCAAGCACGATCAGACTTAGCATCGATTCGCCGCCGGCAAGCCCGTCGAGGCCATCGGAATGATTAATTGCATTCATCATTCCGACCATCGCAAAAAACGTAAACGGTTTCCCGAAATACGGCGATACTTCCTCAACTCCCGCATAAGGAGCCTGCGCGATCCAAAGGTCGCCGTAAAAAACCACGACGCCGGCTGCGATTATCTGACAGGCGAATTTAGTGAAATGGCCGATTTCTTGGGCGTCGTCCCAAGCGCCGGAGATGAACAAGATGATCCCGCCGATCAGAAATGATTGAATCAGCGGATCGAGCGGTACAACCAGGGCGATGGGAATTAGGGTACCAAATACGATGCCCCATCCGCCTATACGGGGGATCGGGACAGAATGAACTTTGCGCGCATCAGGCTTATCGATCATTCCCATCAATGGCGCAAAACGCCATGCGAGGGGAATAATCATTACGCTTATCGCGATACCTGCGACTAATACGATAATGGGATTCATCTAGTTGAATGATCAGAATTTAGGCACAAGCACGACGTCGCAAAACTGATTGCGGAAGTTAAATCCACAAATGAAAAATGTAATAACCACAAACTTTTTTTCGCTCATTATTCTAGACATCACTTGCATGCAGGAAGTACGCCCAAATCTGAACTCGTTACACGGATCACGTTTCTAATCATCGGTCATGGGGTTTAAATCAACGACATTTCAGTCTCGAAACTCTAACTACAAATTCCCAGTTCCTTTTCTACTCGAAATCTGCTGCTTGAATGTTGCGTTTCGCTGGGGTAGGTGCTTCAAAAGCTTCGGATCGATTGTACGCACAAAGCCTTCCAGCACCGTATCTGCCTTACCAAGCTGCACCACGTCCGGCACATATGTTGTGACACGCACCAACGCGCCCTCCGTTCGATTCATCGTTAATGCGTCCCAGAAAATCTGCCACTTCACTGCATATTCGTTGGTCTGAATCCGCCCACGTTCGACAAACCAGAAATACACGAGTTGTCGAACATTTCCGAGCGCAATTACTGCACGATTGATCTTCATGTCTTCGCCCGATGGTCTAGCGCCAGCGAGGGTATACTCGCCATAGGATTCGATCCTCCAACCACCGCCGGGCAAGCAAGCGCGAGGAGAATGCACAGCCCGACCTTTGCGTTGCTCGTCATAGTAGGCAATCCACAACCCGACTCGGCTGCCGTCTTCAGTATTGCGATAATCGGCAAGCAAATAGTCATCCGCCGCAAGGGTCTTTAGGACCTCGCGATCCTCGATGACGCCAATTTCACCCGACCATGGCCCGATGACCAACGGGAACTGAGTAAAGGGCTCTCGTTCAGGTATCTGGACTTCTCTAGACTGAATACCAAAGGCCATCGCAACACCCAGTCCAAGAACAACTGTGCAAACCACAAGCTGAGGCTCAATCTTTTTCGGCAGGAGATTTCTTAGCGTCTCCGTCGGTGGAACATCCAGTCCAAAAACGTCGACCAACTTCTTTCGTCGAATTTTCGCGAAACACCACATCTCAATAAATAAAATACCGACGCAGGCCATGAACACAATCCAACCCTCGAAATCATGGAGAAAACCCTCCGCCTGCTCGATACCAAATGAATTGACTAATACGCCGATCACGCCGATCCGGAAACTATTCATTACAATCGTTATCGGAATGGACGAGATAAATATTACAGTCCGCTGCCACCACGAACCATCGTAAATCGCGGCGCACAAAAATCCGAAACTCATTAGCGGAAAGAGATAACGCAGACCATTACATGCCTCAGCGACCTGCAGTTTGTAAATGCCAAGGTCAATAACATTGCCTTCCAGAAAGACGCTGATGCCAAAGAGTCGAATCACCGCGACACCAAGTTCAGACGAAAGCAGTTGCAGAGTGCTCGACAAACCCTGGTATATGAACCCTGGCAACGGGACCATAAAGAACAAGTATACAAATGGCACCCAGAACAACCGGAATCCCACCCAACCAACCTTGGCTATAAGGATGCCAAATAGCGCAAGTAGAAATCCGTACTGGATTATCTGGTAAATCGAACTAAGTTCGCCAAGTACAAATGCGCCTAGCGCACCAATGACAAACAAAGGACCAAACCACGAACCAGACAAATTCAAGTCAGAAATTGTTGCAACGCGTTGCCAGAGCAAGAAGAAGGAAATTACGGGAATAAGATAACCATGACTGTATTCCTCTGATTCCCATCTCTGCACTATCGAAACCAAGCCGTCCCAGTATATAGAAACGAGGCATATGGAGATCACACAAATCACGAAAAGCGGGCGAAAGTACGTCTGAGGTTCCCGCCATGCGGTCGTTGAGTTATTTTTTTCGTACATGGTATCTAGAGACCGAATCGAGTTGCGAGTCACCTGGATTATACTTCGTCGGAAGTATTAAATTCATTAGTGACCGATTATCGCTGGAACGTTTTCGGCACGGCAAGGCTCGTGAGTCAAGTAAAAAATGTGGGGTTACACTTAGGTGGGAGTGTACTAAATCGGTCACGGTTATAGTGTGACCGGCTTCATTAATGCTAATAATCATTGTGCCGAAGCGCCTGTGGGGAGCACGCCCAAAATCGAAAGCACCTCGAGGGCGCCGTCGCGGTATAGCACGCCAAGATTAGTCACCTTACGGCAGAGAGCGATTATTCACCTACATGGACGCAACGGCAGGAGCGGAAGCTTCATAACGCGGGCTCGAACGGATTCGCGGATCATGGAGAAATAAATGGTAATGCTCACCGGAACCCTCCTAATATCGCAGCGTTGGGAGTTGCAAGATCCGACTCATTCAACCTTCCATCGCGTTTCTGAAGCGTTCATTGATAGGGAATTGGACCAAATAGAGCTGATTGATCAGTGCCACCTGAGGCATCCACGCATTGGTAATCGTCGAATCTTAGGTTGGTTGGTAGAACGAAGCTAGCCGGCGAATGTGTGAGCGAGATCATCCATTGGCGCGCAAGATAGGGCTCATTGCGGCGTACCCGAAGCGCACCTCGGGTCTGGGAAATTAGACGCCCCGTAAGCTTCCCCGAAAAGTAGACCACTCCTGCTTGGAGAATCTTGGCAGAATATGGCCAGGAGGTCGAAATGAAGAAATCGAAATACAGCGACACGAAGATCGTGTCGATCCTGAAGGAAGCGGAAGCCGGACAAC
>JAJFJQ010000004.1 GCA_021773835.1 Gammaproteobacteria bacterium | reverse complement strand
GTGGGACGTTCACGGGCAGTGGGATGTTCACGGTGAATGACACGTTCAATTGGACGGGTGGAACTCAAGCGGGGAGTGGTGAGACCTTGGTGCCGGTGGGTGGAGAGTTATTGCTGAGTGGTGGTTCTCACTGGTTGAGTGGACGGACCTTGCGTCATCAATCGACCACAGGAACGAGTGAGTGGAACAACGGTTGGTGGTACCTCTATGAAAATGGGACGTTCATTAATGAGTCTGGTGCGTTATGGCGGATTGATGCGACGGGCACGGAGACCTTAGGTAACTCCCGTTGGACGAGCATTAACGGACACATCGATAACTTTGGGACGATCACGAAGATCGGTACCGGGACCTGGGATATTAATAACACAGTCAGCTTCGATTCCACTGGAGAAATTGATGTCCAATCAGGGTTGTTTAGACGACGTACGAGTTTCAACAACGAAGGATTGTTGAATGTTGCGACAGGGGCGGAGTTTGAGGTTACTGCCGGAAGTTTCACTAATGCCGTCACTGGCATTATGCAGGGTGACGGCACCATCGACACCCCGACAGGCGGCCTAACCAATAATGGCACGTTGCGCGCCGGTTCCTCGATTGGCTCGCTCGATATCCTTGGCGATCTGATCCTCAGCGCATCGAGCATAATCGAAGTAGAACTCGCTGGAACCGCAACTGCAGGGACGGATTACGACCTCATCGCCGTTACGGGATCGGCGGTACTCGATGGCACGCTCCAAATACGCGAAGTTAGCGCTTTTAACACTTCCGTTGGCGATAGCTTCGATGTCATCAGCTTTGCTAGCCGTAGCGGCACATTCGATGTCTTCGATCCCTCGTTCGGCGACACCTACGCCGCCCCGATCGAGGGGACGACAAGCGTAAATCTATCGGTGCTCGACGCCGCCGGTTTTGTTTTTTGGGATGGTGGTGCCGGTACGCTGGACTGGCTCGATCCGACGAATTGGAGCACTGATCTGCTGCCCGGGCTTAGTGATGATGTCTTCATCGGAAGCGCGCTCGGTACTATTTCACTTGCCGGCAGTAGCGAGGCCATCCGCGGATTACAGGTCGCCGACACCTTGAGCCTGGTGCTCGGCGGGGGCGCAGTACTAGACCTCGGTGGACCTTCAAACATCGTTGGTAGCACCGGCACCCTGACGCTCGATGGTGGCACATTGCAAGGCAGTGCGAGCCTTGAGGTCGATGGTATTTTCAATTGGCTCAGTGGCACCATTTCAATTGCGGAATTTATCAATAACGGTACGCTTCATTTAGATAGCGCCGGCACGAAGACCTTGGCTTCGACCTGGACTAATCCAGGAATAGCGAACTTCAATGGCGGAACCCTTGATCTGAGCGGCCCTGGCGCGATTGTCAACAACACCGGTACGTTCATTGTCGCTGCCACTGCCGCGACCGATACGGTGAGCGGTAGCGGCATTTTTAATAATTTAGGAACCGTGCAGAAGATTGGCGCGGCCGACATAACATTGCAGCCGGGGAGTTTCAACAACTCAGGCACGGTCGATGTCGACGCTGGGATCTTAAGTTTCAATAATATCACCGCCAGCTCAGGCGTTTTTGATATCGCTGCCGGTTCGACCTTGAGATATGACGGCGGCGCTCATTCGATTAACACAGCCACGCCTATCTTGGCAGGTTCGGCCGGTACCTTGATGTTGTCGGGTGGGACCGTTGTCGCCAACGTGGGTGATATGGCGGTGCCTGCAGGTGCAACGTTTGCTGTTGCCGGTGGGCTATTACACCTGCAAAAGACGGTGCTTATCGATGGCACCTTAGACCTCTCCGCGGGAACCATTCAATTTGATGACACGCTTAGCGTCGCGGGAACGATGAATATTTCCGGTGGTGTACTCGAAGGTGCAGCGACTGCGTCGATTCCGGGTAATTTGGTGTGGTCAGGCGGCGTTGTCCAACCGTCGAATGTCAGCTCGAGCGGCACGGTGGGCATTATCGGAACGGGGACGAAGACCCTAAGGAGTGACTGGACCAATAGCGGGGTTATCAATTTCGTCGATGGCATATTCGACATTGATGGCGCGGCAAGCATTTTGCGCAATAGCGGCACCCTCAATATCGTGACCGGAGATGTCGCGGATACGATCACCGGCAGCGGCACATTTCACAATCAGACGAGCGGAATTGTCACCAAGCCCGGCATCGGTGAATTCGTCTTGCAGCCGATGCAGTTCACTAACTCGGGTTTGGTGGATCTCCGAGCAGGGGTATTGAGTCTTCGGGGTCTCAGTTCAACAACTGGTGACTTTGCCACGGCCGCGGCCGCGACAGTAACGTTCGGTGCCGGGATACACGACATCAATACAACGTCGCCGACGACTGTTCTTTCTGCGGGTGACTGGCAGATCGATGGTGGTACGGTAAATTTCAATTCGGGCGGAAGTTTTCTTGCCGACGATGTCGTGTTGTCCCTTGACAGCGGTGTACTGGCGGGCGGCGGCGGTCTTACGGTAAAAAATGATTTCTTCTGGCGCGCCGGTGTTTTGTTGCTGAGCGGCCTGACCACGTTACAAACAAGCACAGTCGAGACGTCAGGGGCAAAGACCTTGAGCGGGGTCTGGACGAACTCGGGGACAGTCAACCACGATGCCGGCGCGATCGATATCGACGGCGGGACCTTGCGTAATAACGCGAACTACAATCTCGTCGGTGTCGATCCGGACGCGACGATCCTCGGCAGTGGAACCTATATCAACGCAGGCGTATTGGACAAGCTTGGGGTCGGTAGTTTTAACCTGCAAGTTGCCAATTTCATCAATGACAATCTGACTGAGGTCACGAGCGGAACCTTGGCCCTGTCGGGTGGGTCGATCACGGCCGGTGCATTTGGTATCGCGAGTGGTGCAACATTAGAGATTGCGTCAGGTAGCCACGTATTCAACTCGGTGGTGCCGATCGCCCCTGTCGCGACGGGAGATTTGCTGATCAGCGGCGGGTCGTTAGACATCGCATTGGCGGGATCTTCGCTACCGGTTGGGATCACCACGACTCTAAATGGCGGCACGCTTACTGGAAGTGGCGATCTTGAGATCGACGGCGCGTTTGACTGGAATGACGGCGCGATCGCCGTTGCACTGCAAACCCTGGGGGTAACCACGATTGCGGCGGCCAATCCGCACGTCATCACGGGAACCTTAACGAATGCCGGTACCGTAAATTTCAACGACGGGACGATCGACCTGGATGGCCCGGCTGCTGCACTGGTCAACCAAGGCACATTCTCTATCCTCACCACCGATGCGGCGGACATGATTCAAGGTATTGGAACATTCGATAATCAGGGACTGCTGGCTAAACCGGGTGCTGGCGCGATCACGATTCAATCCGCCGCTGTTTTGAATACCGGTACGTTTGATATCGATGCGGGTAGTCTCATCGTGCAGCCGGCATTCGACAACGCAGGGGTCATCGATGTCGCGAGCGGCGCGACGTTTCAGGTTAACGGCGCCACGTTTACCAACACTGCGACCGGCGAGCTAAGCGGCGGCGGTTCAATCATCACCCCTGCCGCCGGATTAACCAGTGCCGGCACAATTGGACCAGGCGCATCACCGGGATTGTTGACGATAGTTGGTGATTTGATCCTCACGGCAAGCAGTGTGATCAATATAGAACTGCAAGGAACGGCGGTGCCGGGCGTGGATTACGATCAACTCCAGATCACCGGCAACGCGACCCTAGATGGAACCTTTAACGCGGATGAGATCGGCGCATTCGGCGTAAGTGTAGGTGATAGCTTTACAGTGATGACCTATGCTGGTCGCAGCGGTAGCTTTGCTACGGTTAACACCTCGGGTGGTGATTTGTATAAGTCGCCGATAGAGGGCGCGAATGAGGTCGTGCTCGACGTCCTCGCGACAGACAATTTCTTCAGCTGGATCGGTGGTGATGGAAATTGGAGCGACCCACTGAATTGGTCTGGGCCGGGCGGCGCTTCGGGAGTCCCCGGAATCGATGATGACGTTTTCTCCGACATCGGCGGCGTCACTATCTCCATCACGAGCGGTGCGCGAACTGCACGCAAGCTCACTATTAACGACAATTTGTCGATCTCAGGCGGCTCGCTCCAATTTCTCGCGAGTTCATTTATCGATACCTTCAATATTTCGGGTGGCACCCTGATCGCCGACGGTGATTTGACTGTAACGACCCTAAACCACAGCAATGGAACTGTAAGAGGCAGTGGCATTGTGACGGCGACGGATCGTTATACGTGGAGTGGTGGTACGCAGTCGGGTAGTGGAGAGACAGTGATAGCGCCGGGTGCGGATCTGATCGTAACCGGTAGTACGCACTGGTTGAGTGGACGGACCTTGCGTCATCAA
>JAJFJQ010000030.1 GCA_021773835.1 Gammaproteobacteria bacterium | reverse complement strand
CCGAGTTTGCGATCCGCTTCGACGAACGGTTTATAATAAGCGAAGGTTAGGAACCGACATCCTAACGGTACACGACTACATTAGGAAAAACGTTTCCTGAATTTTAAAGAACTGCTCACACACAAAGTTTCTGATACATCCTTCGCCGCTGGTTTTCCGATTCACAGTTATCCGGACGATCAAACTCTGATTATTATGGATTGGGAACTCGGAGTCTTAACAATTCGTTGGTACAGGACTGACCTGGTCAAGCTATTTGGTACACCCCAGTTAAGCAACGTCTTTCATATTGATCAATTGGTTCTCAAAATCATTCGGACTGACGTAGCCGAGGTATGAGTGCAATCGATTTCGGTTGTAAAACATTGAGATGTAATTCAATACATCTTGTTGCGCGTCATAACGCGTCTGGTAACTGCACCACTGCACCCGTTCTTGTTTCAGAGAGCCAAAGAAACTCTCAACCACCGCGTTATCCCAGCAATCGCCCCGACGGCTCATGCTGCCTTTGAAACCATGGGCTTTGAGCAGTCGCCGAAACGCTTTGCTGGCATATTGCGAACCCCGATCCGAATGATGGATCAATCCGGCTTTCGGTCGGCGCCGCCAAATGGCCATGGTCAAGGCGTCACAAACCAGCTGTGCTGTCATGCGTGAGCTCATGCTCCATCCCACAACTTTCCTAGAGCACAAATCAATGACCACCGCCAGATATAACCAACCTTCCTGAGTCCAGAGTGGAGTAAGAAGCAGGGCGTAGTCTAACTATTTCCCTGCTTCTCCTCCCCGAACCGCACGTGCGCCTTTCAGCGCATACGGCTCTCCATTCAAGAGTGGCTAAAAGCCATCGCAACATCATGATAGCGAGAGGTGACGATACTCCGACCATCATCCGGGCGAAGATACGGATTGATGCTTGGATTACGCCACCGGAACTGGCCCTTACGACTCGTGACAAGCCGCCGCAAGGTCACACCACACAAATTGCCTTTGCCGCTACGGCCGAACAGCACCCAGGTCTTCGCCGTGCCATCCGTCGGACGTTTGACCCAGCGACGCATCAGCGACTTGATCGAGGTCCGATATTTCCTTGCCAACCAATGGGCAAGTTTCCAGAAAACAATTCTGTCCAGCTTGCCATACATGATCGCGGTGTAATCCGTAAAACGATAGAAGTTCGCCCAACCGGACAATTGACGGTTAAGGTTTTCTACCTGGTCAATTTTGTTCTCACTATAATTGCCTGAGAGCGCTTTCGTCAGCTTTGCAGCAAAGTTCCGCAGCTTCTCTCTGGGTATCGTTGTCACAGGACGCATTGTGCCGCGCGGCCCCCGTTTTCGAATGATACGATGTCCAAGGAAAACAAAACCGTCGTTGACGTGGGTCACATGGGTTTTCGCCATGTTGAGCGTCAGCTTGAGTTCATCTTCCAAGAACGCGCGGCATTCTTCACGGATGGCTTCTGCCTGTGCCTTGGTTCCTTTGACGATGACTACAAAGTCATCGGCGTATCGACAATACGCCACCGCCGGTTTCCACTGCCGGTTCTCGCGAACCGTAATGGGACGTTGCCGTTGAATGCCGAAGTTCCAAGCCCAGCGGTCTTTACGTGCTTTCTTCGAAAGGTATTTCGCCTCCAACCATTGATCGAACTCATTGAGTACAATGTTGGATAGGAGCGGTGATAACACACCGCCTTGCGGAACACCTTCGCTGGCCGCACAAAACAAGCCTCGATCAATATGGCCTGCCTTTAACAGTCGCCAGACAAGGTCCAGGAACCGTCGGTCACGGATCCGTCTCCGCAAATATTTCATTAGCAGTTTGTGATGCACCGTATCGAAGTAGCTTGCCAGATCGCCTTCGACGACCCAGCGCCCCGCCTCGTGGGTACCGTCCTGCAGTTGTAATTTCACGGTCCGGATGGCGTGATGCACACTACGCTCAGGTCGAAACCCGTAGGACAAACGATGAAAGTCGCTTTCCCAGATCGGTTCCATCACCATCAGCATCGCGCGTTGCACGATCCGATCCCGAAGACTCGGGATCCCCAGTGGTCGTTGTTTGCCATTGGCTTTCGGGATGTAGATACGTCTCGCCGGTTGAGGCTGGTAGCACCCAGTGAGCAGTTCAACGCGAATGCGTTCAAGCGCTTCCGGGAGACTGGCCAGCATGGCAAGCTTGTCTACACCATCGATACCCGGCGTTCTGGCCCCGCGAGAAGCCAGCGTGATCCGGGCAGCTTCGTGCAACCACGACCGATCAGCAATGATCCGCAACAGACGGTCGAACTTGCGTTCTTTGTCGGCTGCAGACCAGGTTGCCAGCTTGCATTGCATTTCACTGATTATCAAAGGTCTTCACCTCTCTACGGTCAGCTAATCCACCGCACAAGCCTGTTAAACTGCTCTCCTTCGCCATGTGGCCGGCTTTCCCGGCCTCAGACTACTACGAAAGCTCCGCCAGTCCGTCGCGCATCAGGGCCACATTCCCTTAACATCGTCGATGGACCTTCCCCAGTTCACCTGTCGGACTCAAACGCATTGGTGAGGTTGCCGATCGCAATCTTTATCCTTGCATTCCGCAAGTCGATGCAGACCCCGCGTGCTAGCTATGCGCTCCACGCGATCCCAGAACTGTCGGCATACGTGTACGACAGCTCTTTGCAGGCTGATGCGAAACTATCACCAGCCCGTGTCCACATTCCACCCATTAAGTCGTGTCGGTGAAGGCGACATTTCAGCCCGTAGACGCGGATTAACCGGTTCGTGTTCCTCAACCTTCCAACGCTCAGCCTAGAGACGCATCTTGGCGTAACGACTTCGCCGCACGTCCCGTTTCCCACGGGCTTCGTCACCCTGCTAATGTGCAGCAGGTCACCGCCGCTTCGGCTCTCACTCGCCCATAGCAGCGAGCAGACATCGGATAAAGTTCCTCCTTTCTCTATCCTTTGTATTCCAGACAAGCTCAGGCTCAGGCAGCGTCTTCCAGACGCCTCCCGAGGCTGGGCGCACGCTTCGTGATGTCCCACGACCAGCACTGGTTGGGCGCCCTGGCGACCAACTCCGGTTTCGCGTAGTGCACCCGGCGGTGTCCACGACGCCGCTCGCGCACTAGTTTATGTTCATGCAAGATCCGATACATCGTTCGCGCTGAGCACAGGTAGGTTCCTTCATCGAGCAGGTTGGCTACCACGGTGGCCGGTGCTTGATCGACGAATGCCGGAGAGACAAGAAGTGAGTGGATGTGCTGACGTTCGGCAGCACTGAGTTTCAGTGGCGGCGGCACTCGCCGTGCGGGAAGCTTGGGGCGTCGAAAACGGTAGTAGCGCGAACGGTGCACATTGAGCGCCACGCAGGCGCTTAGTGTGCCCACAGACCCGCCAAGGGCAGTGATCGCGTTCATGACGATCCCTTGTCGTCGGGCATCGTCGCCAGGATGGTCGAGAGTTTTTTTTGGACGTCGATGATGGTGCGGGCCTTCTCAAGTTCGTGTTCCAGCTTCGCGTTACGACGGCGCAGCTGCTCGAGTTCGCGCCGATCTGCCGGATCCAGCGTCGGCTTGGGGCCGTGCTTCTTATTCTTGAGCGCTTGCAGCTTTCCTTCGCGCCGCAGCCGACGCCAGGTACTCAAGTGGGACGAATACAGACCTTCCCGGCGCAATAACTCGCCAATCTCTCCACCGCCCTGGCACTGGTCAGCTTGCTCTAGTATCGACAGCTTGTAAGCAGTCTTAAATGTTCGTCGAATAGTCTTCGGCTTAACCTGCGGCGAAGGCGTTTCACCGCTGGGCCCTGGCTTTTCTTCGGTCATTGGATGATTGTTCTGTAACATCTGATGGGCTCACTTTCTACACTAAACTATTTTTAGAAAGTGTCCTGCTTACACTGGCAGGTTCGGCCGGCTACCTTACGCTATCGCAATTAGCGGAAGCAGACCCGAACGCTTTACCGAAAATTCCTTACCTCGGGGAGAAAAAGCTCGCTGTACTGCAGGCCCAATGCCTGGTCAATGGTGTCGTGCACTGTATAGAAAATGAACCATTACCGGTCGGAACTTACATTCACTTTGACATCGAGTCGGATCCTCTTACATCAACGTGCATCACTGAAGCATACCTGTGGGGATTTCTTCTGCCGAGCTACTTTGCCGAGGATTTTGAATACGTTTGGCAGAATAATGGCGAATCTGATCACGATTGCTGGGGACGCGTACTTAAAATATTCGAGCGCTATCGCGAGGCGTTACCTGATGTACGTTTTGTACATTATGCCCATCATGAACGAACAACGATCAAACAATATGCGAAACGCTTCGGTGACGAAAATAACCCGATAGTACTCTGGCTGCTAGATGAAAACGGGCCGCTTTTCGATCTGTACCGTTATGTTACGAGAAATTTCCTTCTCCCCGTATACAGCTACACGTTAAAAACAATTTGCAAACATCGCAACCTAGTCAATTTTCGGTGGGAGCTTGAAGAATCAGGATCGCAATGGTCGGTTGTTAGATACCATGACTACATCGCTTCACTAGACAAAGGTGAAGACGCGTCAATAAAAGAGGAAATCCTAACGTACAATCGTGATGATGTCCGTGCTACAGCTGCCTTGATTGAATGGATCGCAGAACAGGGTTGATCTTTCAGTCCGCCGGTAGCGCCAGGTAAATTGATTACGCGTAAATGCGCGCGTAGCCCAAAATCCTCAAAAAAGTGATTCTGAATTTCACTAACGTAGAATGAAATGCGCTTGCTCAGGTGGATTCTGTGTCGAAAGTCAGCTTCTCATCTAGAGCCCCGTGTGTGATTAAGGCATTAGCGTTAGTTTCGTTCGATTGAAGGCGGACTCGTAAGGTATAAAGGAGGATCTATCCGTACGGTGAACAATTTTGCTTGGAGGATTTCTTTCGTGTCCCTTTTGCGGAATTCCCGCTAGAGTAAAAACTGATTGATCAATGTCCTTTGCGACCTCCAGTGAGGCTCCAATGTACTCAATCTGCTTTAGCCAGCTGTCGAGATCGATGCTCCGATTCGCTCCAGCTGCCGCGAGTACGGTCCACAAAACTTCGCAGCAGATACGGTCAATGGACTCAACCGATTGACTGTCTATCTGTTGACCGTCGTGAACATATTTACTTCGCTGCCTATATAGAGCTTTCACCTCTGCTACTAGCTTTTCCCGCGGTTGATCGAATTGACGATGCACTAGAATAGCGACGCGGGTCGACACACTATCTGCTGAATTGTTTTCTTCGCCGAGTAACAAGTCAAGGGAGATCATGAAATGTAAAAAGGCGTCATCTAACCGACCGCTTTCATAGTGTTTCTGAGCGCGAAGGAGGAAGTCGCAATAAGAATCAATCGACGGCTTTAGCGCGTACTCGGTGCCTTTGGTATAGTTTAAATCTGACGTAATCCAGTCCTCGCATTCTGAGGCCAAGTTGGCAGGTGGGTAGTTGAGCTGGAATCCGGGAAAGCCCATTAGGGCCCAACCGCGTTGCTCGCCTCGCCGTTTCCATGAAAATAGCCCCACATTTTGGCTAAATGGAGTCGCCAAGAGTTCGTCTATGTCGACACTCATCATGCCGGCGCTCTCGTAAATTTGAAGATGTCTTCTCACGATCGTAGGGATCTCTCGTAGATGGTGACGATACAAGGATTGGTAGTAGCTATCCAAAATAGATGCCTTGGCCATAAGCTCGCCCCATTTCTTTCGGATAGCGTGTATACGCGCGGACGGGGATTCCCAATCGATGAGTTTTGTGAAAAAACGTTGCCTTTGTATGCAAAAACTACCAGACCACGCGGCTAATTTTACAGGATAAGCAGAACCTGCCCGCTCAGCCCAATAGAGTATTGACTTAGGATCGAATGGTCCTAAACGAACAGTACCGAAATCTACTCCGTAGCTTAGCGGACAGGGGTTCGGTAGGACCACAACTTGCGTTAGTTCCGCCTCGAATGTTTCGGCGAGGATTTCATTGGCGAATGCAACGCTGCTCTTTTCGGATTCTTGTGTCTCGGCGAGAATGCCGAGGACTGCGATTGCAATATCCCTATTTGAGGCTGTCCTTCCCGAATATTCGTACTCGTTGATTTGCTTGACGAAATTCTCGAGTAGCGTCAGCCTGATATTTCCAGCTTTTGTTAGCCTTGATAAGGGTCCAGGATCGTGAAACCCATTATTAGTGCGTTGTTGGCGTTTGCGTCTACGATGTTGCGGTCACGCGTCTCGTTACAATTCGAAATCGTTGCGCTAAGACATCAGGTCATGGTGTATCAACGCTCAACTACACGACCGAAAATAAAACGATGTGATCGAATATTATGGTCTTGGATTGCACGACGGTGGTCTGGTTGGCGGGATGCCTTAATCATTGTCCAGCCCGCGACTGTGATTGCGTGGCAGCGAAAACGATTTCGGGATCATTGGACTAAGTTGAGCATGCTTAGCGAGCCCGGCAGGCCGCCGGTCGCAAAAGAGATTAGAGATTTGATCCGAAAGATGTCAGAGGCGAATGTCTGCTGGGGCTCGCCCCGGATTGTAGGTGAGCTTCGTAAACTCGGCATTAACGTCGCTAAATCCACCGTTGAGAAGTACCGAGTGCGTGCTCGGCAACCATCATCGCCGACGTGGAAATCATTTCTGAACAATCACGCGAAGGACATGGTATCAATCGATTTCCTAGTGGTGCCGACGGTAGGATTCAAGATATTGTATGTCTTGGTGATCCTGTCACATCATCGGCGCCAGGTTGTTCATTTCAATGTCACATCACGTCCAACGGCGCATTGGACCGGGCAACAAATCATCGAAGCGTTTCCATTCGATGCGGCACCGAAGTATCTGATCCGGGATCGCGATGGTATTTACGGAAGCCGGTTTCGGAAGCGGGTCCAAAGCATGGACATCGAAGAGGTAGTCACGGCGCAGCGAAGTCCTTGGCAGAATGCCTACGTGGAACGAATGATCGGCACAATTCGGCGCGACTGCCTGGATCACATCATCGTACTGAATGAGCGACAATTGAAACGGGTCCTGACGAGCTATTTCAATTATTACGATCGCTGGTGCACACATCTTTCGTTGCAAATGGACAGCCCCGGTTCTCGACGAGTCCAGAGACAGGGATCGGGAAACATTGTTCAATTTCGGTGGTCTACATCACCATTACGAACGAGTAGCCGCTTGATTTCGGTCGATATGAGTTTTCGGGAACCAGTGCGTCCAGCGAAGGCTGGTCTGTTCAGTGGGAGACAGTCCCACCGGGGTAGAAGTCAGAGCCCTGTAGCTTGAGTCACATTCGTGGAGGAAACGAAGCGGATGAAGCTGACTGACAAAGCCCTCCTTGGGGGGGTGAGCGAGTCACCGGGCCGTAACGCAAGTGAACCCATAAGTGGCCCCGACAGAAAATAACTCTAGAGGCCGAGCTCTCTGGTTCCGAGCGAAGGCAGCAAGGGCTGTCGCACACTGACTGAAGCGGCATTTCCTCTCTGGCGGGGTGGTAGGGACAGCACGGTGACAAGGACCGACTAAGCAACTGGAGAAACCGTCCTCGTTCCGGCCGAGAAATCGGCGGAAGCAAGGTATCTCTTATAACCGGTGAGCCCGGGAAGTGGAGAGAAGACGAGACGGTGGCGGCGAGGTTCGTATTAGCGACGAAGCGGGGTAACGCCCGTGGAGCGAAGGGGCCTTACTGCGCATAATGTTTTCGCCAACATGGGAGGCAGAGGTGCCATGATAAAAACACCTATCAGTCTGCAGGACCTGAGGCGAAGACTCTATGACAAGGCGAAGACTGAAACGTCTTGGCGCTTTTGGGGATTGTATGTGCACGTGTGTAAGCATGAAACGCTGACTAGGGCCTATCAGCTTTCGAAAGCGAACAACGGTGCTCCAGGTATTGATGGAGTGACGTTTGAGGCGATCGAAGCCGGCGGTCTGGAAAGCTTTCTTGCGCAGCTCCGAGAGGAACTGGTGCAGTGCACGTATCGTCCATTGCGATTGCGAACGGTGGAGATACCCAAAGCCAGCGGCGGTCAACGTCGGCTGTCGATCCCGACCATTCGTGACCGGGTGGTTCAGGGTGCGCTGAAGCTCATCCTGGAGCCTATCTTCGAAGCGGACTTTCAACCGGGGTCATTCGGTTATCGACCTAAGCGATCGGCGCATGATGCGATCCGACGAGTCTCGGGAGCGATACTTGAGCGCAAGACTGACGTGATTGATTTTGATCTTCGTCACTATTTCGACACGGTGAGACATCACTTATTGTTGGAGAAGGTGGCGAAGCGGATCGATGACGGCGAAGTCATGCATTTACTCAAGCTCATCCTGAAAACGTCGGGTAAGTGTGGCGTTCCCCAAGGTGGTGTTCTCTCTCCGTTGCTCAGCAATCTCTACCTCAACGAGGTAGACAAATTGCTTGAGCGCGCTCGAGAGGCCACGCGCCACGATGGTTGGACGGGTATCGAGTACGCTCGATTCGCTGACGATCTCGTGGTGTTGGTGGACGGGCAGGCGCGCAGACGCGGGTGGCGAGGAGCGATAGAGCAACGGCTACGGCGAGTGTTCGCACAGCTCCAAGTTGAGGTCAATGATGAGAAGAGTCGATGCGTAGACTTAACGCGAGGTGAGAGCTTCGGATTTCTTGGGTTTGAGTTTCGTCGACTCCGTAGTCGGAAGGGACGTTGGATGCCGTTATGTTTACCGCAAATTGCGAAACGCACGGCGTTGTTACGCAAACTCAAAATGATCTTCCGACGCTTACGTTCGCAACCAGTAGGTCGGGTGATCGAATTGATCAATCCGATCTTACGCGGTTGGGTGAACTACTTTGCGGTAGGCAACTCGAGTCGATGTTTTTCGTTTGTCAGCAACTGGGTAGAGAAGAAGATACGGCGCCACCTGGCGCATGCACGAGGGCGTCAAGGCTTCGGCTGGAAGCGGTGGAGTAGGCGATGGCTTTACGAGACATTGGGACTGTTTGGTCATTACCATGTCACGTACCAGACGCGACCGAAAGCGGCACCGGTTTGATAGGTTTCATAACCCTTGCCACGAAGTGTGCAGGAGCGCGTAGTGCGGTAAATCCGCATGCTGCGTGCGATGTGGCGGGAGCTGGAAACGGCGCTACGGATAATTCTAACCGGGCACGAAACGGGAAACTGTGGATACAGACAAGCGTTACCCTAGTGAGTGACCGCGCCAGCTCTCGACCCTACCAGGTTACGCGCGGCGAGAACTATTATCTTAAATTGTTATCGCGCGTCCGGTGGTGAATAACGCGCGCTCGATCAGTGTTTGTATAAAGGTCTCGACCATCGCGTCGTCGCGGTGACGGAACTTCATTTGAGCAATCATGTGGCCCGAACCCATGATGAGATGCGCCCCCATGGTGGCGTCAACATCGTGATGGACTCCACCAGCCGCTTTGCCTTCTTCAATTAGTGTTTCAAATCTTGCGAGGATGTCATCCTGGTAAGCGACGTAGTGCGACCAAGTTGGCTCTGCGATAATGGTACTCCAATTCATCCAAAGCTTTACGTAGTTCGGAGAGGTGTTAACGGCATCCGCAAATGCCAATAGTATCGACCGGATTTTTTCAGAACTTGCGCTTTTTTTATCTACTGCATGTTCGATAAGTTGCAGCATGAAGCGTTCTACCTCAGCGATCACTGAGTTAATTAGAACTTCACGGGTAGGGAAATATATAAATACAGTGGGGACCGATACGTCGGCCTCGCGGGCGACGTCGGCATGAACCGTCGCCTCGATACCAATGCGCGCAAACTCCCGTACGGCGCAAGCCAATAACTGCTTTTGACGTTCCTCGGGCCGCAAGCGTTCGGCCCGCTTGCGATCACGTTCGACTAACTTTTCCATTTGTCCTGTGCGATCCTTATTGACAATACTATTATTATGAGCCACCGTTATTAACAGATCTATTAATAACTCCGTGCGCAATGCGTCAGTCTCAATCTTACGACTAAACGGGGCACGGTTGGGATGAAGCCGCGATTCGCGTGCCAATCTTCAAAGGAGATAGGAGGATGTCCGAAGCACCCCGTCCTTCACAGATGTCAGCTACTGGTTCAGCGACTCTATACGATGCCGTCATCATCGGTGCCGGCATCTCAGGTATGTACCAGTTATACAAATTACGAGAGCTTGGGCTTTCAGTGCGGGTTTTCGAAGCTGGTACCGGTGTTGGCGGCACCTGGTATTGGAATCGCTACCCCGGTTGTCGTTTCGATTCGGAGAGCTACAGCTACGGTTACTCGTTCTCCGAAGAGGTGTTGCAGGAGTGGGAGTGGAGCGAGCATTTTTCTGCCCAACCGGAGACGCTGCGTTACCTCAATTTCGTGGCGGATAAGTTCGACCTGCGTGAAGACATCCAATTCAGCGCTCGCGTGTCCAAGGCAAACTACGACGAGGCTAACGATTGTTGGGAGGTTACGTTCGAGGATGGAGGTACAGCTCGTGCGCGATTTTTGATCTCGGCGACGGGTCCGCTGTCCGCACCGCAAATGCCACTTATTAATGGCATCGACAATTTCGCGAAGGAAGCGTTCCACACTGCACTGTGGCCCCAGGATCCAGATGGTTTTGGCGGTCGCAAGGACATTGACTTCAGCGGCAAACGTGTTGGTGTTATAGGTACGGGTGCAACTGCGGTTCAGCTCATCCAAGAAGTCGCCAAGACCGTTGGTGAGCTCTTCGTCTTTCAACGCACGCCGAATTGGTGCGCGCCGTTGCACAACAGCCCGATTAACGACACAGAGCAAGGCAAAATAAAGGCGAGTTACGTCGAGATTTTCAAGCGGTGTAGTGAGACATTCGGTGCTTTTGTGCATGGGATGGATCCGCGCTCCGCGTTTGATGTTTCGACGGAAGAACGCGAGGTATTTTTCGAGAAGCTTTATGCGGAGCCCGGTTTTGGCATCTGGCTCGGCAACTTTCGCGACACTATGACAAATGAGGCAGCGAACGCTTTACTCACGGAGTTTATCGCGAAGAAGATCCGTAGTCGGGTCACCGATCCGGTTGTTGCCGAAAAATTGATCCCCACGAATCATGGCTTTGGCACCCGTCGTGTGCCGATGGAAACGCATTACTACGAGGTGTACAACCAGGACAATGTCACCTTAGTTGATCTCAAAGAGACACCCATTGAGCGTATCACCGCGGCAGGGGTCAAGACGAACAATAGAGAGTATGAAC
This sequence comes from Gammaproteobacteria bacterium, assembly GCA_021773835.1. GTDB lineage: Bacteria > Pseudomonadota > Gammaproteobacteria > UBA11873. The sequence continues at coordinate 96,829 of JAJFJQ010000030.1, read as the reverse complement.
TCGATATGATCATCTACGCAACGGGTTTCGATCACGTCACGGGTGCTTTAAACCGTATCGAGATCCGCGGCCAAGGCGGTCAGAAACTCAAAGACAAATGGGCCGACGGACCGCGAACTTACCTCGGTATGCAAACGGTCGGCTTCCCAAACTTCTTTACCTTAGTCGGTCCACATAACGGATCTACTTTTTGCAACATTCCACGTTGCATCGAACAGAACGTCGAGTGGGTTACTGATCTGATCAGCTATATGGGTGAACACAAACTTAAACATATAGAGCCCACCGATGAGGCAGAAAAGGCCTGGACCATACATGTCGGTGAAACAGCAGAAAAGACGCTATTCCCAACCGCGGATTCGTGGTTTATGGGCGTAAGCCCGAACGTCCCCGGGAAAAAACGGACTTTCTTACTCTACGCCGGCGGGGCTCCCCTCTACAAAGAAAAATGTGATGCTGTAGCGGCGAACGAATACGCTGGTTTTGTGCTGCGTTAGCGGGGGCGTATGAAAGTACGTGACAGCAGTATTTTCTGGGTCAAGGATTAAGCATTAATTTGCAGCGGCTAACGACTAGATGGATTAGCTGCGGCCAAATTACGGCGCATGGTATAGGCACGAGGACAATTTCCTCAGAGATTACCTTGGTCGTCTGTACTTGGTGAGTTGTCAAACAGTATTGAGCAGCGTCAGGCACGCACTATCGCTGTCGCAAAGCCAGGCCAATGAATATATTTAGGTTGATAGGGCAAAAAGTATGCAGAAGTCGTCTACGCACGATTTAAGCGTTGCCATAATAGGTGCTGGCATGTCCGGCATTGCTGCCGCCATCAAGTTCGGTGAACAAGGCTATCGCGACATAGTCATCTTTGAGAAGGCCGATCGCTTAGGCGGAACGTGGCGCGAAAATACCTATCCGGGTCTATCGTGTGATGTGCCGTCGCACCTGTATTCGTATGCTTTTGAACCGAACCCCAATTGGAGCCATTTGTTTTCGCCGGGAGCAGAAATTCAAGCTTACTTCGAAAGTGTGGCGAAAAAATACGACGTCGAACGGTTGATGCGGTTCAACAAGGAAGTTACTAGCGCGGAATTTGAGAATGGTCGCTGGCATTTAACTATGCACGACGGTGAGCGCACGAGCGCGGACATCGTCATTGCCGCCACCGGTATATTGCATCAGCCCGCTTATCCCGACATCGACGGCATCGAAGATTTTGCCGGAGCCAGTTTTCATACGGCGCGTTGGGACCACAGCGCAGCGCTCGATAATCATCGGGTCGGTATTATCGGCACCGGTTCGACCGCTATGCAGATTGTGCCGGCGATTATCGACCGAGTTGCATCGCTTTCATTGTTTCAACGTACGCCACAGTGGGTCTTTGGGATTGAGAACCCGGCTTACACCGAGGCCGAACGCGCAGAGTTCAACGCCTCACCAGCTAAAATGAAGGCGCTCTATGATCATTGGGCGTATCGCTTTAATTACCGTTTCGGACGTGCGGTGATTGGCGATAAAGTTATAGCAGACCGCATCGCAGAACTGTGCCTGGCAAACCTAGATGAAAATGTTCACGACTCAGAGTTAAAGAAGAAGTTGACCCCAAATTACGTCGCGGCGTGTAAACGATTGATTATGTCAGATGAGTTTTATCCGGCCATTCAGAAACCAAATGCGCACTTGGTGACGACGGCTGTTGAACAGATCGAAAAGGATGGGGTTCGCACGAAAGATGGGACCCTACATAAACTCGACGTGCTTGCACTCGCGACTGGGTTCAAGGCCCATGCATTCATGCGGCCGATGCGCCTTGTTGGTCGTCATGGTACGACTTTGGAACAAGCGTGGGCTGCAACCAACATGACCCACCGCAGTATCTCGATACCGGATATGCCGAATTTCTTTATTTTAATTGGTCCGAACAGTCCAGTGGGTAATTTCCCATTGATCCTGGTCGCCGAGCGGCAACTGGATTATATCAAGCAACTGATCGAGCCAGTACGCACGGGCCAATGTCGTGCTGTCGCACCGCAACGTGCTGCGACCGAGCAATTTCAACAAGATGTCCGTGAAGCGATGCAAGGGACAATTTGGATGTCGGGATGTAGTAGTTGGTATTTGGATAAGAACGGTATACCCGTGACCTGGCCGTGGGACTTTGATCGATTTGAAGCGGATATGAGCGCGCCGGATTTTAGTGAATACGAAATGATCGCGTGACGCCGCGTGCGAAAATTTCGTGCGTAGAGATTTGAACCAAAGACTCGTGAACGCGGCGTCGAAAATTAGGAGTTATCTTAATGACTGAATTTGATACCGTAATAAAAGATGGCACAATCGTCGACGGAACGCGGCTACCTCGCTACCGTGGAGATATCGCGATCAAGCAGGGCGTCATCGCCGAGATTGGACGCATTGATGCGTCTCGCGGCGAGAAAGTCCTGGATGCGACTGGCTTGGTCGTCGCCCCTGGGTTCGTCGATCTGCACACTCATTACGACGCCCAATTGTTTTGGGATCCGCATTGCTCAATCTCCTGTTGGCACGGCATAACCTCGGTCGTGATCGGGAACTGTGGTTTCGGCTTTGCGCCGGTAGCACCAGCGGAACGAGAGCGCGCAATGCTCACGATGACGCGGGTCGAAGCGATCCCGCTGGCCTCGATGCGCGCGGGAATGCCGTGGGATTGGGAGAGTTTTCCGGAGTTTCTAGATAGTGTCGAGCGTACACCGAAGGCGATGAATATCGTACCGTTTGTCCCTATCAGCCCGATACTTATTTCCGTGTTGGGGCTTGAAGATGCCAAGGCTGGACGTTTGCCGACTAAGGCGGAACATGCACAAATGTGCCAGATCTTAGAGCAATCATTGGACGCCGGCGGCTGCGGTTGGTCGGCGCAGCGACTACCACCAGACGGCCCGGCGAATGTGCAGGTTGATTATGACGGCACGGCTATGCCGACCGACGTTATGCACGATGAAACGTGTTTTGAATTTGCCCACGTCCTTGCGCGCCGTAATCGAGGTGCTATGCAGATGACGATGACGTCCGGTGATTTCACTGCCGATCGTCATCACATGGAGCAACTCGCCGAAATTAGTGGCCGCCCCTTATTGTTTAATGTGATCCAGGCGTTTGATGAGAAACCGCACATTCATCGACGCAATTTGGCGTGGCTGGAAGATTGCCGCCGCAGAGGGGTGAGAGTCTATGGTCAGGGACTGACGACGCCAGCGGGCTACGGATTTACTTTCGAAGACTGGAATCTATTTGACGAGGCGCATGCGTGGCGCGAAGCAACCGTTGGGACTAACGCCGAAAAGCTCGAGAAACTTGCCGACTCAGCGCGACGTTCCGCACTGAAAGAAATCGTCCCGTACCTAGTACTCGGGCCGTTCGAGGAAATCGTTGTTACCGGACCGGCGACCCCGGAAACTGAACCATGGCGTGATCACACCATCGGCCTCATCGCTGAAAAGACCGGGAAGCACCCGGTTGACGCAATGTTAGATATCGTTGTCGCCGATGGTCTGAAGACGGAGTTTTTTTCGATGCCGCCTAACCAGTCGCTCGATCATCTCCGCGAGATTGTAGAAAATCCATATGTACTTTTTGGTGTCTCCGATGGCGGCGCACACACGAAATTTCTCACTGCAGGACGCTTTCCGACGGAGGCGTTGATACGGACGGTGCGCGATAACCAGATGCTCAGTTTGGAAGACGCGCATTGGCGCTTATCGGCCCTACCTGCGCAGCTGGCTGGGGTAGGCGAGCGGGGTGTATTAAAGGTTGGCGCGCCGGCCGACGTCATCGTCTATGACTTGGATAACTTGGAGATCCTTCCGGCCGAAGTGATGCACGATTTACCCGACGGGGAGTGGCGGCGGATCCAGCGAGCGAAGGGTTATCGGTACGTTTTGGTCAACGGCGAAATCACTATCGAAGACGATGAGCAGACCCAGAATTATTCGGGACGCTTATTGCGTCATGGCGGCGTTAGGGAATTGAGCAGAGTTGCTGCCTAAGAGTATCGCGAACGGGATCGCGAACATGGTACATATCTATTACAAGTAGGAATTAATATGGATTTGGACCTCAAAGGTAAGCCGATAATCGTAACCGGAGGTGCTTCGAATATCGGGCGTGAGATTGTGCTTGGGTTTGCCCGCGAGGGTGCGCGGATCACCGTCGGCGATATCGACGCCGAGCAGGCCGAAAACGTTGCCGATATCGCGCGCCGAGAAGGGGCGGCAGATATACAGGTCATTAAGACCGACATCACCGATATGCAACAAGTGCAATCGATGGTCAAAGCAGCGGAAGATAATTACGGCGGTATCGACGTTTTGGTCAACAACGTTGGCTGGGACCAGCTCATATATTTTTCGCAGACCACACCGGAATTTTGGGAAAAGGTGATCCGCATCAATTACATCGGCAATCTGAATTGTACGCATACGGTACTTGCGGTCATGCTCAAAAATAAAACACCGGGCGCTATCGTTTCGTTGAGTTCCGATGCGGCGCGCCAAGGTGAACCGCGTGAAGCGATATACGGTGGCATCAAGGCCGGCGTCATTAGTTTGATGAAAACCCTGGCTAAGGAAAACGGGCGTTATGGGATCCGCTGTAACACGGTGTGTCCTGGGGTCACGGTGCCGGAGGAAGACGAGGAAGTTGGTACTACTAGTATGTGGACCGATAAGACATATTTATTTACGCCAGAACAGCTTGAATCTGTCGCCAAGGCAATGCCGTTGAAAAAACTCGGACGCCCGCGAGATGTGGCTAATGCGGTGCTGTTTTTTGCCTCTAATTCAGTTTCTGGTCACGTGACCGGACAAGTACTAAGTGTTAGTGGCGGCTACTCCATGGTGGATTAGAAGCGTATGGATCCAACAACACAAGTAAAACTCGCAAAGCAACTGTTTTCTTTTTTAGATAATGGTAGTACCGCGATGGCCGATGCCGTGTATCTCAACGCCGTTGAGAATTACACGAGCGAGGCGCGGCTTGAACGTGAACAAGCGGTCCTATTTCAGGGTTATCCATTGCTTGCTGGTTTGAGTTGCGAAATCTCTGAACCGGGCGATTACCTCACCGACGATCGCTCTAGCGTGCCGATACTCGTCGAAGGACGTGGTCGATGCAAGCGGTTTAGTTGTCCCTGCCATGCGTGGACCTACGCCGCGACCGGAGATCTGGTCGGCATACCCGAGGCAAAATCTTTCGCCGGAGTCGATAAAAAAAAATCCGGCTTAGTGCAACTACCGTTAGTCGAGAAATAAGGCATGCTCTGGATCGCTCACAGTGTCGTTCCCGAATTTTGCATAGACGACTACCTTGCTGGACTAGAAAGCGATTTATTAAGTTTCGGATTACACAATTATCAACATTTCGAAACGCGCGAGATCGAGTGCGCAATGAATTGGAAGTTGGTAGTCGATACCTTTTTGGAGTCCTACCACATCGATGTTCTGCATCGCGACACGATCAGTCCGATCATCCACGCAAACGTTGGTGCATTTGACGCGTTTGGCAAGAACTATCGCGGGGTTCATGCGCGTCGTACCATCGATAGGCTGCGTGACCTACCCGAATCAGAATGGGATCTCATCCGCCACACGGCAATGGTCTACGTGCTGTTCCCGAACACAGTGTTCGTGATGCAGGGGGATCACTTAGAGACGTGGCGTGTATTTCCCGCCGGCAAGACAAATCATTCACGGATGGCCGTATCGTTGTATACGCCAGAACCGGTCGTTTCCGATAAAGCCGCGGCCTACTGGGCTCGCAATATGGCACTGTTACTCGATACGGTGCAGCAGGAGGATTTTCCTGTCGGGGAAAATATTCAGCGTGGGTTCTCTTCCGGCGCACAGACCCATATTTCCTACGGCCGTAACGAGCCGGCGCTGGGACATTTTCATGCTTCGATTGCTGCGGCGTTGGCATAATGCCGTCACAAATCTACGCACCGGTTAGTGAAAATGACACGCGTCAGTAAACGGTCCAGACGATGACCATCCGGACGGAGTGGAAACGATGACGAATCATTACGATCTTAAAATCACCAATGGCGTCATTGCCGACGGCCTAGGCGGGCCGCTATTTAACGGTGAAATCGGCATTCGCGACGGCTTTTTGGTTGCCGTGGGTGATGCCCCGGGCGACGCGACAGAGACAATCGACGCAGGTGGCCATATTGTTGCGCCTGGATTCGTCGATATTCACACGCACTACGACGCGCAGATCATGTGGGATCGCATGTTGACGATCTCACCCTGGCACGGTGTCACCACCGTCGTGATGGGCAACTGCGGGTTCAGTGTTGCGCCGACGCGCCCAGCACACCGTGACATGATGATCCGTACGCTCGAAAATGTTGAGGGTATGACGGTGACGGCACTGCAGGAGGGGCTCGGTGAGGAGTGGCCGTTCGAGACGTTTCCCGAATACCTGGATGTGATTGAATCGCGTGGTATCGCAATTAATGTTGGCGCGATGATCGGGCATACGGCGTTACGAACTTACGTGATGGGCGAAGACGCGACGGAGCGTGAAGCGACCGTCGATGAGATCGGTCAGATGCGGGCATTGGTCGATGAAGCGATGAAGGCGGGCGCGCTCGGCTTCGCAACATCGAAGGCGGTGACACATGTGGGTTATCAAGGTAAGCCCGTCCCTAGTCGTGCAGCGTCGTTCGATGAGATCCGAAGCCTTGCGTCGGTGTTGCGCGATGTTGGCCGGGGTGGCGTGATTCAAGCGACCGTCGGCCCGACACTGTCGTATGAGGAGTTCACGGAGCTAAATGAAATTTCCGGGTGTCCGGTGACGTGGACCGCGCTGCTTGCCGGAGCGGCGATTAACGAAGGCACGGCGAGCGAACAATTACGTCGTTCAGAAGCCTTGATTGCGTCGGGGCACCAGGTCATACCACAAGTAACCCCGCGGCCGCTGAATTTCGAGTACCAGCTTGCATCACCGTTTGTCTTTGAGGCCATGCGTATGTTCCGCCCGGTCTCTGAAGCCGATCACGAGGGCAAGAAACGACTTTACGCGGATCCTGAATTTCGCCAAAAAGTATGGGAGAAGCTCGACCGTCGGGTACCCGAAACATTTAAGAACGGCTTTCGCGGCACGGTCATATCGGAGGTTCCGGGTCAACCGGAACTCGGTGAGCGGAATCTATTTGAGTTGGCTGCCGAGCGCGGCCTCACCCCGGTCGAATTACTCTTTGACCTCGGTCTTGAAACCGATCTACAGGCGCGTTTTCGCATGCCGGTAGCCAATCACGAAGAAGATGAGGTCGAAGAACTATTGCTGAGCAAGGACACGGTACTCGGATTGTCCGATGCCGGCGCCCACGCGAGCCAGCTCTGCGACGCGTGTCTTACGACGTACTTATTTCGCCGTTGGGTCCGTGAGAAAAAAGTTATCCCGCTTGAAGAGGCGGTCCGTATGGTGACCTCGCGACCGGCCGACGTCTTTGGGATCCAGGATCGCGGTCGATTACAGATAGGTCTTGCGGGTGATGTTGTGATCTTCAATCCCGACACCATCGGCGATGAACCACTGCAACGTGTTTGGGATTTCCCTGGCGGCGCAGATCGCTTGGTGTCGGGTGCGGTTGGTATCGACGCCGTCATTGTAAATGGCACCATTCTGCGCCGCCATAACGCCGATTGCGTCGACGTCGATGGCCCATTACCGGGACGGCTATTGAGAAACGGTCGGGCACATTAAATTTTCGCGCAGCAAAACGAAGAAGGAAATAGACCGATGTTAAAACCTATCATTTCGGCAGATAGCCACGTCAGCGAACCGCCAAATTGTTATATTGATTTTATTGATAAGAAGTACAAAGCACGTGCTCCCTACCTTGAGCACGATGAAAAGCGTGGCGACGTGTTCAGGATCGAGGGCAGCAAGCAGTCTATCCCTATGTCCTTAGTCTCTGCGGCCGGTAAGAAACCAGAGGAACTCTCTCCCAAAGGCGCACGTTTTGGGAAGCTCCATCGTGGCGGTTGGGAGCCGCATGCGCGGATCAAGGACCAGGACATTGACGGCGTTGCCGCCGAGGTCATTTATCCCTCAGTCGGTATGGAGATTTGTAATATTCCGGATATCGATCTGAAGCAAGCGTGCATGGAGGCATACAACCGCTGGCTCGCAGAATTTTGCGCTCCGTATCCAGATCGATTGATTGGGCTCGGGCAGTGCGCCGTGCGCACCCCCGCTGATGGCATCAAGGAACTGGAAGCGATCAAGAAGTTTGGCTTTAAAGGCGTGATGCTACCGGGATTGCCGGCGCAAGAAGACTACCCTCACGAAATGTATAGTGATTTTTTCGATGCCTTGGTAGAACTCGAATTGGTACCAAGTTTTCATATTTTAACTTCCGGCGAAGGCTTACTGCAGAAGTTTCGCGGTTCGAGAATGAACGCCTTCATGTCAATAGTGCGCGGCAATCAAGACTTAATGAGTATGTTCGTCTTCGACGGCATCTTCATGCGGCACCCAAAGTTGAAAATTGTCTCAGCCGAGGCAGACGGCGGCTGGATCCCGCATTACATGTATCGTATGGATCATGCCTACGATAGGCATCGCCATTGGATGCGCGGTATGGAACTCGATATGGCCCCCAGCGAGTACTTCCGCGAACACATATATTTCACGTTCCAGGACGACTTAACCGCGTTTCAGTTTAAGGATCACGTCAATATAGAGCGGATGATGTGGGCAAACGATTTCCCGCATTCGGATTCGACCTGGCCTAATTCACAGCAATTGCTGAATGAGCAATTAACCCATATGACAGAGGTCGAGAAGAATCTGATCCTGCACGAGAATGCTGCAAAGTTGTACAAGCTGGATACCTCCGCATTGAAAGTAGCGGCTTAAATCCCAGAGGTAGGTTCGGCTTGTCGAATTGATGGACAATCGATGGTTAACGTCTCTGTAGCGATCCGATCGGTAAATGTTTTTTTCGAAGAAGTTATCTTGAAATTTGGTTGTCGTGACGAGCGCCCGGGCACCTTGCCCCGTTGCAACGTCGCGAAGGCAAGTGAAGTTCGTGCCCCTGGCAGGATCTCAGCTAGAGGATCGCGCCAGTCCTTGCGGAGTTGAGCATAGTTGCTAGATGGGTGTGGGAATGAATGATGAGCAAGAACCGAGCAACGCAGTCGGATTTTTCGAGGGAGTTAACGTGATGAAATTCGACGAAATGCTACGTGGTTATGCGCCGCATACAATTATTCAGCGCGCCGAAGTATGCGAGCAACAAGGTTACGATTGCCTGTGGACGGTCGAATCGGCGCACAATCCCTTTTTTCCAGTGGTCCTTGGTGCAAGTGCGACGACACGCCTAAAGTTCGGTACCGATATTGCCGTGGCTTTCGCACGCAGCCCGTTTTCAATGGCGCAGGCCGCCTGGGACTTACAGGACATGAGCCGCGGTCGTTTTCATCTCGGTCTCGGTACGCAAGTTCGCGCCCACGTTGAACGGCGATTCTCGATGCCGTTTGAGCATCCTGCCGCTCGGGTAACAGATTATATCCGTTGTATTCATGCGATTTGGAACACCTACCAGCACGGCACGCGCCCCGAATATGAAGGACCGTTCTACCGTTTCAAGCTCATCAATCCGATGTTCAACGCGGGTCCGATTGATTTCAAGCCGCCGCCGATCTATCTCGCCGGGGTCAATCCGCGTATGTGCCGCGCGGCCGGTGAAGCTGCCGAGGGCTTCCACGTCCATCCCATGCATTCGGCGGCTTATTTACGCGAGGTCGTGCTGCCGGCAATCGACGAGGGTGCTCGGACACGTAATATGCGCGCGAGCGATCTGAGTTTGCATGTCCCAGTGTTCGTCGCGTCGGCTTCCAGTCAGGTGGAACTCGACGGCCAAGTTCTCGAGGTTCGGCGGCAAATTGCCTTCTACGCATCGACGCCAAGTTACCGACGCGTGCTCGAGTTCCATGGTTTTGGCGAACTCGGACCGCGCATGAGCGCCCTTATGCGTACCGGCGAAACCGATGCCATGACGGCCTTGATTCCGGACGCGTTGCTCGACGAAATTGCTATCGTAGCTGCGCCCGCCGATCTTGGTGCACGACTAGCCGCGCGCTACGATGGACTCGCTGATCGGATATCGCTTTACTACGGCGGACCCGAAAATTTCACCGCGCAAGACCGAGAACGATTGATCGAAAGCATTCGCAACGTTTGATGCGATGGTGCCGGCGATTCGAGACTAGCCTAAGTCCGACAGGCTCCTAGGGGGCCACGCAATAGTCTGCCGGGGTATTCACCCGTGTGTTCGCCATCGCGCAGCAGGACAACGCCGTTGACGATGGTGGCCGCAATGCCCGCGGATTTTTGCACCAACCGGCGAGCGCCAGCGGGCAGATCAGTTCTAACTTCGGGCATTAAAGGTTTGATGGTATCGGGGTCGAACACGTTAATATCCGCGGCCATCCCTTCCTTGATCAAACCGCGATCATTAAAGCCCCAGGCGGAACCGGTATCGTGGGTGATCATTTTGATCGCCTCTTCCAAGCTAAAGGCCTGCTCTCCCCGCACCCAATGGCTCAATACATGGGTTTGCAAAGAGGAATCCATAATCTGCGAAACATGCGCGCCGGAATCGGAGAACGTTACCACCGAGCGAGGGTGTTTCATCATCGCTAATACGTGATCTTGGTTTTCGTTAAATAGAGGCTGACGGAAGAAGACCTTGAGGTGATGCCGCAAAGCAATCTCGATCATCGCATCGACTGGATCCATCTGCAGCGCTTCGGCCACTTCGGCAACTGTTTTGTGCGGACCTTCCACACTATCCATTACCAGTAACCAATCGTATTCAGGTCGACGCATCTCGGCGCCGACACCCTGCTGCTCCTGCTCGAATGCGTTAGCCGAATTTACTAAGCGCGCGCGGATAGCCGGATCTCGAAGGGCAGCTTCTTGCTCAGCGAGAGGCAGAATGCGCATTTCATTCCAGAGCGGGAAGTCGTCAAAAGGCATGCGGGTTTCGAAAGACAGCAGCACATTCAATGCGCGGCTGTGAACCTGAGCAAACATGGTACCGCCCGCTGCGGCGGTTTCGTCCAGCAATTCGAAATACGGTGGCCAGATTTCCGGTGCACGGCGAGCGCTGAACATGCCCCACGTTATGGGCCGCCCGGACTCCACAGCGAGATCGCGCAAGCGTTCGTGATATTCCCGCTGGGCTTGGGGATCACGACCGACGTCTTCGCCGGCAATTTCAAAAATACCTGCGTCGAGTTCGGTCATCACACCGACCAGCTCTTTAATCTCGTCCCAGTTCGCAATCCGGCTCGCGACCGGATGGCCGTCGGACGTCATGTGATTGCGCGTTCGAGAAGTAGAAAATCCGATGGCGCCCGCGCGAATGGAATCGGCGAGTTCCTTTTTCATTACCGCCATTTCTTCTTCGGTGGGCTGTTCGGTGAAGGCTCGTTCGCCCATGGCGTAGGTGCGCAACGCGGAGTGGCCGACGTAGCCGCTGTAGTTAATGCCCTTTGGCAAGCTCTCGATCTTGTCGAGGTACTCGGGAAACGTTTCCCAGGTCCAATCGATACCGGCTGCCATAGCCTCACGGGATATATCTTCCGCACGTTCCAGGTTTCGTACAACGAACTGTTTATCTTTCGCGGCGCAGGGCGCGACGGTAAATCCGCAATTGCCCATTACCACCGTGGTTACACCGTTCCATACGGAACAGGTACCGAGTGGATCCCAGTTGACCTGGGCATCCAAATGGGTGTGGCCATCGATAAAGCCGGGGGTCACTACCTGGCCTATTGCGTCGATCACCTCCGTCCCGTCATCCTCGATAGCACCCACTGCAGCGATTTTCCCATCGACGATAGCGACATCAGCTTTATAGCGTGCACCCCCGGTGCCATCGATTACGGTCCCATTTTTAATCACTAAATCGTAAGTCACTATGTTCGCCTCTGAAGCGCGGATGTGTGGGTAATCGTTCTGCGTGACGTGCGGCCTGGCCTAAGTCAGTCAGGCACCTAAATCGCAAGGTTATACAACTCTGCCACGTTGTCATGGAGCACCTGGTTCTTCTCCGCATCGCTTAGGTGCGCCATCTGCGGACCGATGATGCTTTGGGAGTTGGGCCAAGTTGAGTCAGGATGCGGATAGTCGTTGGCCCACAGTAGGTGTTTGATGTTCAGATCGTCCTTACTTTTGAGTGCAATCGCATCATTTTGGAACGTTAGGGCGATGTGGTCCAAGAAGTATTCGCTCGGTTTGCGTGCCAGGGGCGTCGCTCGCATCCAATAACGGTGGTAGGCGTAACCGTGGTCCATGCGCTGTAGGTAATGAGGCACCCAACCGGCGTCCGCCTCGACGCACACTATCTTGAGCTTAGGATTGCGTTCGAACACACCGCCGAGCACCATCATGCCCATGATGTCCTGATTAGCGCGAATGATGCCCATGAAGGCGTTGAGCTTGTGCCCGCGCACCTGATTCAACGCCGCTCCACCACCGCCTGACGTCAGAATGTGAAAGCTGGGTGGCAGTTCCAGATCCACGCAGGCATCCCAGAACGGGTCGTAAACATCGCTGTGATAGTCGTGCCCTTCGATGGCGGGTATGCCCGGCAGCATCACACCGACCATGCCCAACTCCTTAATCTGACGCAGATCATTCATACTCTCGTCGATATTCCGCATCGGGGTCTGGCCCAGGCCGAAGAGCCGCTCGGGCGCGCTGGCGGTCAATTCCGCTACCCACAGATTGTAGGCATCCATGCAGGCTTTTTTGAGTTCATTGTCTTGGAGATTGCACACCTCCATGCCGACGGTGGGGTAGAGCACCTCGGCAGCCACGCCGTCTCGATCTTGCGCGGCGAGGCGTGCTTCGACTTCCCAACCGCCTTTGGGCAGTACGTCGAATTTTGCGTTCTTGCCCCGTTTCGTGAGCAGATCCTTCGGGTCTTCGCCTGCAGCGGAAGCCAGCGACAACACGATCGGTTTGGCGCCTTCGAGGACCATCAGGTCACCCATTTTTTCATCGTAGACGAGATGCGGCGCACGGTCTCGGAACCTTTTGTTCACCCGGGTCGAATAGCAATCCGGATGCTCAGTGACGTGTGAATCGGAGGAAATGATTGGTTTCTGCACGGGGCGTCTCGGCGTAATCAAGGTTCAAGCGACGATGCAATATAACGCGGATAAGTTGCTAACAAAACGTACCATAAAACGACTGGTATTCATACGATTACCCAGTCGGCGTCCGCTCAGAAGAACGCCGGCGCTTGCCCACACGGAGCGCGACTTCGCGACGAAAATACCATTCGATCGGCGTCATGGTCCGGCCAGTTAGGAAACGGTTTGGGCACACCCAATAAATAACAGGGCGAAAAGATGATTCAACGTTCGTCGCGTTATTATTTACGCTTCTAATAAGTAATTACAGAGCGGGCGCCTTCCCCCCTACCCATTTCGTCGAATGCCTGGTTGACATCTTTCAGACGAATGCGCTTGGTGATCATTTGATCCAGTTTGAGTTCACCTTTTAAGTAAAGGTCGATAAATTTTGGGATATCTCTTTTGGGGACGGACGAGCCATAGGCTGAACCCTTTATCTTGCGCTCGGTAAAAAAGCCCACGACACCCAATTTGATCTTGTCCTTGGGACTCGGTACGCCGACGATGATCGCCTCACCAGCGAGGCGCAGCATGTTCCACGCTTGTTCCACCGTCTCGGTACGACCGAGTGCCTCAAAGGCGAAGTGAACACCGCCATTCGTCATCTTGCGTACCTGTTTAGCCGCATCCCCGTCGTTGGGATCGACCACATCGGTTGCGCCAAGAGAAAGTGCCAGCGTCCTTTTTTCAGGCACCGGATCAACCGCGATAATGGTCGTTGCACCCGCAATTTTGCAGCCTTGTAATACGGACAGGCCGACACCGCCACAGCCAATGATGGCAACGCTGTCGCCCTGCTCGATGTCTGCAGTATTGATAGCCGCCCCGACCCCGGTAGTAACCCCACAACCCACCAGACAGACCGTCTCAAGGGGGGCGTCTTTGGTCACTTTGATCGCCGAACCGGCGGGAATTACCGAGTACTCGGAAAAAGAGCCGACGCCACAAAGGGTATGTACCGGCAAGCCATGGTTGCTAAAACGGGTGGTGCCATCGAGCAAGCAGCCGTTCCAAATAATCCGGCCCATCTCAGCACAAAGGTAGGGTTTTTCCTCTAGACACATGCCGCACTTGCCACAACTTGGGGTTAGCGCACAGACCACGTGGTCTCCAACCACCAAATCAGTTACCCCAGGGCCGACCTCCTGCACGATGCCTGCACCCTCATGCCCCAGAACACTCGGCAGCGCAGTTTCCAACACGCCGTAGCGAAAGGAGTAGTCGCTATGGCAAATGCCACTGGCAACCATTTTAATTAATACTTCGTCCTGTTTCGGGCCGTCCAGGTCAAGCTCTTCAATCTGTAGTGGGGCACCCACTTTGTAGAGTACCGCGGCTTTTGTTTTCATTATTTATTCTCCGTGATATCCAAATGCAACTAATCGAACTCAATGACGGTGCGGGCACCTTCACTGCGACCCAGGGCAGCAAAAGCCTCATTGATGTCCTCCAACGCGATGCGGTTAGTGATCATTTCGTCCAATTTGAGGTCGCCCTTTTTATAGTAATCGACCAATTGTGGGAGGTACTCCCTGGGATTGCAGGAGCCGTAGACTGAGCCCTTAATGCTGTACTCCGCCAACAGGCCGCCTACGGATAATTCCACCTGCTCTTTAAGGTTGGCCACGCCAACTATGATTGCCTCGCCGGTTGGCCTGATCAACTTCCAGGTTTGTTCGATGGTTTGTGTTTTACCAAGAGCCTCAAAGGCATAATGCACGCCGCCACCGGCGAGTTTCTTCACCACCTTATGCGTCTCTTCATTAAAAGGGTCTATCGTGTGGGTAGCGCCAAGCTGCATTGCCAATTGGCGTTTTTCTTCCATCGGGTCGATGGCGATGATGGTGGTCGCACCCTGAATTCGTGCGCCTTGAATAATCGAAAGCCCGACGCCGCCGCAGCCAATCACCGCAACGCTGGTGCCGGGTTTTACCTTGGCGGTATTCATAGCCGCGCCGACTCCAGTAGTTACCCCCGCAGCCGATCAGGCAGGCACTTTCCAGGGCAATGTCTGGATCGCATTTGATCGCAGCCCCCGCGGGCATCACCATTTCTTCAGCAAAAGAAGCGACGGCGCAAAGTTGATGAATCGGTTCGCCGTTTTTGGATAGCCTGGTAGTGCCATCCGGCATTGCGCAGTAAGTGTTGGCCTTCATCATCTCGGTGCACATGTAGGGTCGACCTTCGTTACACATATCGCACTGACCGCAAGTAGGGGAGAGTGCGGCAATCACGTGGTCGCCGACCAGGAGATCAGTTACCCCAGGACCTAGTTCGGTAACGATGCCGGCCCCTTCATGGCCGAGAACCACCGGGGTCGGTACTTTCAGCACACCGTGGGCGATTGAATAGTCGCTATGGCAAATGCCACTTGCTACTGTCTTGACTTTTACCTCGTTCATTCGAGGCGGCGCTAGCTCTAGCTCTTCAATCTGGAAAGGTTCGCCCACGTGATACATGACTGCGGCTTTCATCTTGTGACCTCCTCGGGATGTGCAAAAATGTTTAAGGATTGGTCATAACCTGATCCCATTGGCGCCTTGCTACGCGTAATCCTCAGGGATACTAAAATCATGACAGCCGATCAATAAAATTGCTGCCATATCGATCGCTAACCTTACAAATCATCGGCGTTCATTATCAGTTTCTTACGCCGGATTTATCGAAAGCTGGTTAGGAATTATATCGATTGAATTCCACCCCATGGAGAAAAGGGTACGCATGGATGTTTTTGCAAGTTCATGCGGCATGCCACCGTAATTGAAGCCGGCAAAGTTGGTCATATCCTGATATTCGCGCATGCGCTCGAACACTTGATCTGGCGCGCCTGAAACCTGCAGGTCGGCGAGGAAGTCTACGAATGTGTCGATGCCATGCTTGTTGATGTTTTTTGACAAGCCGCCGTAGTACTCATAGCCCTTGATATCCGCTAGGCCTTCGTTCCGACGCCGACAATGGCGCGGCCGTTGGACATAGGGTCAAGTACCGAGATCTCTTCGGCGACGCCCACTGGATCGTGCCACGGTAGCACCATGACCATCGTACCTAGCAAGGCCCGCTCCGCTCGTCCCACCATGTAGGTCAGAAATTGCAACGGGTTCGGGCACATTGTGTAGTCGTCGAAATGATGCTCCGCCGTCCAAATACTTTCAAACCCCAGTGGTTCTGCCATATCAGCCATGGACAATTCGTGCTGATAAACTTCTTGGTCGGTATGGATGCCGCTCAAGTTTTGAAAAAAATGTCGTCATACCAACATGCATCCAGCGGTCCCTATTCTGTGAACAACCGTAACACTTATTGACGTTCACGCTATCAGGTCAACCTCACCGCGTAAACCCAAATATCCAGCTAAAGATACCGGAAAGTTTCCTCGAAACGCTGGCAGGGAAGCTTTCAGCTTGTGCTGTCCAATAGGTTTTACTGACGTCCTTTGGTTCGTTGTTCGCTAGCAATTACTGCAAGCTAACCGGAGGAGACTAATGTTGACGCCATTTGGGAAGGTTATGTTGCGGGCTCAGCGCGCTGTGGTTGCTCGAAGAACTAGAATTACCGTTCGAGCACGTCAAGGTGAAACATAGCGCCGGTGAGTCACGCACCGCGGAGTTCTTGGATCAATCCCAATGGTCATGCGCTGCAATGGTTTGATTTTCATCGGCACGTCGTGAAACTCGTGGTGTTTGCCGGTGTAATCGAGTACGTCGTTGCTCATCCCCGCGCGAAAATTTTCTAGCGTTTCTACGAAGACTTCACGGGTTGCGTCAGGGTCGATGCCAAGGCATTTGATTTCATACGGTGAAATACCGCGGCTAATTCCTAACTCAACGCACCCCTGCGAAAGATGACCGAGCATGCAAACTTCTTCGATTAAACGGACCGGATGGTACATTGGCAACAGAAACGCTACAGGACTGAATCGAATGCGCGTTGTACGTTGTGCCAGTGCGGCTAAAAATACCGACGGCGAAGGGGTCATCCCCAGTGAAGTACCGTGGTGTTCGGCTAGGTGGTAACCGTAAAAACTTGCCTGATCCGCTAGCTCAATCAACTTGAGGCGCGACTCGTAGAGTTCTCCAATCGTTGGCAGCGCGATTCCGGTATTCGCAGTCGGCCGCACCAGGACGGTGGCGTTGGTCGAGGGGAACTGCGTTGATACGGAACGGTTCGCTAATGAGATGAACTTGGCCGGTGTGCCGGTGCACGCTGCCCACCGATATTCTTGAAGCGTAGCACGGCGGCCTACCGGCTAAGCCAATTACAGTATTCGGCCTGACTCGGCCATCGGGATATTTCCTGGTAGAACAATTCGCGATGTCGAGCAGCTACCGCAATGTTTTTCCCGGCGTACATAACTTCGGCGCTAATTTGAGTCATCGTATGCACGGATCACTCGCGTATCTTTCGCGTTCTTACGATCGGTTCGACCACGCAGGGAAAGGCCGGGCTTCGCTATTGGCCCCTCATTGCCGATAACTACATCATCCACAAATCCAACCTGGCGCAAGCCTGGCTGAAACATAACCCGAAGTTCGACATCCTTTTCCAGCCGGGCTATCAGCCCTGGGTGAACGACATCGAGAAACTCTGGAAACAGAACCATGGTAACATCACACGCAACCACCGATACTCGAGAATTGATAAACTAATACTCGCCGTGTGAGCCTTTTTGCGTGAAGCTAGCCCGTTTCCAGGTAACGAGCCAAGAGTCGCAATATTTGGATCAGCAATTTAGATGGACTCGATCATGAATAAGCAACAACGCCCCCAGTCTGAATCAGAAAAACCCGCAATCGATTACACCAATCTCATCCAATCCGATCGTATTCACGGCAGTTTATATACCCGTCAGGATATTTTTGATGAAGAGATGGATCGGGTGTTTTACGGCAACTGGGTATTCATCGGTCACGATTCTGAAATACCGAAAACGGGCGACTATGTTTGCCGCACGATTGCCCGGGAGTCCCTCGTGATGGTTCGTACCAGGGATGACAATATTAACGTAATGATCAATCGCTGCGCTCATCGCGGTAATATGATCTGTGTGCATCCTGAGGGCAATGCTAAATTTTTGAAGTGCCTATATCACGGTTGGATTTATTCTTTAAATGGCGAACTCCTCGATGTGCCAGGACCCGGTCGGTTCGCTAAAGAAAAATCGGACTTACCTTTGCGTGTGTTGCGCACCGAAAACTATCGCGGTTTTGTTTTTGCTACCTTCAATGCAGGTGTTGCGTCCCTTGAGGACCATCTGGGCCATGCTAAGCGCCTGATCGACCGCAATGTAGAAATGTCACCCACCGGGAAAATCAACCTGTCTGCCGGATGGGTGAAGCATAAGTTCGAGGGCAACTGGAAAATGTTGCCCGAGAACGACACCGACGGTTATCACGTTCAGTTTGTTCATTCATCCCTCAAGAAAGTGATTGACTCTGATTACGCCGACGCGATCACCGATCCTGATGAAGAAACTCTGGCACGCACCCGGGATTGGGGCGGTGGCCACGTGGAGCTCGATTTTGCTCCGGTTTACACCAAACCTCTGGAGTGGCTCGGGGCGCCGATTAGCCGGTTTCCCGACTACGCGAAAGACATGGCTGCGGCCTATGGCGAAGAAGCAGGGATGCGCAAATTAATTGACGGGCCGTCCCACGCAACAATATTCCCTAACCTGTTTTTGGGTGAAATGAATATTGTCATCATCCAGCCAGTTAACGCCAATGAGTGTGTGCAATGGCATACGCCGATGTTGCTCGAAGGCGTCGCCGATGATTTAAATAATAAATTTATGCGTCAGTCTGAAGCGGCCCTTGGCCCGGCATCGCTGGTGTTGGCCGATGACGGTATCATATCTGAGCGCCAGCAAATTGCTTTGCAGGGCGCTTCGAGCTGGCTGGAATTATCTCGCGGCGCCGAACGTGAAGAGGTCGATGAGTACGGTGTACGCAGCGGTAGGATTTCCGACGAGGTGACTAATCGCAGTTTTTGGCACCATTATCGGGACATTATGTCCGCGGTCTGAGAGCAATTAATCACCTTGCGCCATATTTTTTGAGGCACGTTTATTTGGCCATAATCTATTGAGACATGCTTATTGAGACTTAATTGTTAAGAGATGGAGTACTAACTTTTGACCCTTGCCTACGAACAATACGCCGAACTACGGGATTTTCTCTACAAAGAAGCGCGCTTTGCCGACGAGTCCCGGTATAGCGAGTGGGAAGCCCTGGTCGATGATGATATGTTTTATTGGATTCCCCGGGGCGAAGGTGATTTTGATTCGGCCAAACATCTGTCGATTAGCGCTGATAATCGCAGTCGGATAAGAACACGCATCGCCCAACTCAATACTGGTGAGCGCTATGCCCAGGTACCGAGGTCGCCGATGCGCCGATTAATTTCCAATATCGAAATAGAAATCTACGAGGGCACAGAGGATCCCGAATACAAGGTGTTATCCAATTTCGTTTTATATGAACTGCGCGCGCAATCGACAAAAAATATCGAGATCTGGCCCGGTCGGGTTGAACATGGTATCCGTCGCAAAGGTGGTCAACTAAAGATGTTTCTGAAAAAAGTAATGCTGATAAATGGCAATGAAGCTCTGCCCAGCATTGGTTTTCTGATTTAACAGGGGTTAGAGGCAAAGACTGAGGGACGCAAGAAATGGCACATAAAGCAATATCAGCGGTTGTGGGCCTCGGCTTTAGTGAGCTGTCCCGCAAACCTATAGGCACGACGCGGGAGCTGGCGGCCGATGCGGTGCGTGCTGCGGTGATAGATTCTGGGCTCAATAAAACCGATATCGACGGTATGTTATTGAACCGCTCACCACTGGCACCTTTCGAGGATTTGCCTCTGGAGCTACAAGACGATCTCGGTCTCTACGATCTTCGCCTGGCCAATTCCGTGGAAGCCGAAGGCTCCAGTGCCGTGCAAATGTTGCAGCAGGCATCCATGGCCATTAGTTACGGCATGGCCAAAGCCGTGGTGTGCGTGTTTTCGGATGCGCCCCTGGCACCCCAGGACGGAGGCGGCGGTGGCGATGCTTTTGCTATCTATATGCCACTCACCGGCATTGACGGCTGGGAACAGCGCTACGGTTTTATTGGTGCTACGGGTGGCTATGCCATGGCAGCGCAACGGCATATGGCGGTTTATGGCACCACCGAAGAGCATCTCGGCGGTTACGCCATCGCGCTACGTGAATGGGCCATGCGCAATGATCGTGCGTTTCTAAAAAAGCCCCTATCAATGGAAGGTTATCTCGCCTCTCGCCTAATCGTCGAGCCGTTTCGCATTTTCGATTGTTGCTACCCAGTTAACGGTGCGGCAGCGGTGGTGGTGACCAGTGTTGAGCGGGCCAAAGATTGCGTCAAGCCGCCGGTCTATATTCACGGCATGGGTCAGGGCCACGCCGGTATGCCTGGGCTGACCGGATTTGATCGGGAAACCACATCAGGTGCCAAATTGGCCGGGCAGGGGGCCTACCAAATGTCGGGCGTCGGCCCGAAGGATGTATCGATGTGCCAGTTTTATGATGCCTTTTCTTACGCTGGTCTGGTGTCGATCGAAGATTATGGTTTTTGCCCACCCGGTGAAGGCGGGCCTTTTATTGCCGACGGCAATATCTCCCCGGGCGGGGCTTTGCCGGTCAATACCGGGGGTGGTCAGTTGTCCGGCTATTATCTTCAGGGCATGACTCCCATCAGCGAAGCCGTTATTCAGGGCCGCAGAGATGGCGGCGACCGGCAGGTGGATAACAACGATGTGATCTTGGTGAGCGGCAGTGGCGGGCGCTTGCAATACCACGCCGCGCTGATTATGAGTCCGATGGAGAACCTGTCATGAGCATTAATGCAGAGCAGGGTGGTGAAGATTTCGATAAAACCTTTAAGACGTTTATTCAGGCCGGTGAATTGCGGGTGCCTCAATCTGGCGATGGTAACGTGATGGGCTTAACGGCTCGAACTGCGCTGGATAGCTGGGATACGCAAGTTGACTGGGTGGCCGCTAGTGGCCGCGCAACGCTCTACTCTTTTGTTATCTACCACCAGCAGTACGATCCCAACCGGCCCACGCCATACAATATCGCCACCGTTGAACTGGCCGAGGGGCCTCGGTTGATCAGTGCGGTTATTATTGATGATCTTTCGGCTCTGAAAGTTGGTATGGCTTTAATGGCTGAATTCGATGGTGACGGACAACTGGTATTTAGGCCGATTGAATAAAATTGCGATCGGGGTTTTATTTGCGTATCTTCAGAATGGATCCGGGATTTGTTGGGCACGTCCCCAAAACAATTGCACATCCTTGTGTCATTCATCTGAGAACAGATCATTGGCTCCGGCATCGGTGAGAATGCCGCCGGGATGAATGGAGTTGACACGAATTCTATCAGGGCCGAGTTCTACCGCCGCTACCTTGGTCATGCCACGCACCGCAAATTTGCTGGTGCAATAGGCAATGCCACCTACGGCACCGAGCATACCGGCGATGGATGAAATATTAACGATGGCACCAGCACCGGCATCTTTCATGGCCCCGGCGTCGATCTGCTGATTGCAAAATGCAATTTTTACAGTAAGTCTGTGAAGTGGTATCTGAACTATCCCGATATTGCGCACCTACAAGCTAACAAGATCGTGCTTACACACATGTACAGCGATATGCTTGCCTATGATGGTTGTATTGTCGCGATTTGACGTCGTCCGTTCTTCTGGTTGTAGCCGATTTGCATCCGTCAACACATGGTTTTTACATCGGTTAAATATCCGGTTTGGGGGTGCTGGCTGAAGTAGATATGGCGCTATCTGTAAGATCGAAGCCGCCCAGTACATAGAATCTTTTCAATTCGAACCATGCAATTGCGGGCACGTCGCGCTGTCGACGTCTTTGCTGAGGACACCCATCGTGCCGATAGCTATTCCTGACAGCCACATGCGTTTGCTTACCGATCCAGTGCTCGCCCATCTCGCTACAGTCATGCCGGATGGCCGTCCACAAGTCCACCCGGTGTGGTGCGACTATGATGGAACTTATCTTAGGGTTAATGCAGCGGACGACCGCCAAAAAAGCCGCAACATGGAAAAACGCATGTGGGCCACGGTTTTACTCGTGGATCCGTACAGTCCTTATTTTTGGCTGGAAATTCGCGGCCGTGTTGTGACCTACACTACAACAGGTGGGATGGATCACATGCATTTGATGGCCGCCAAATATACCGGCGAGAATACCTACACGCCGATCAGGGAAAATGAAGTAAGGGTGATATATGCGATTGAACCGGACCGAGTTTTAGCCTTCGGCTCTGACCCTGAGGTATCCCCATAAATAGTTGATAAGGATCAGTCAAATAAGTTAAATCGAAGGGAACATTCATGGCATTTGGTGATCTGATCAATCGCCAAACATCACAAACCAGGAAACACCATGCATGTAACGACTATTTTGAATAAAAGCCTATCCATTGTCACGCCGCAGATGCATCACTCGCGACGGACTGCATTATCTGCGTGCGTGCGCAGTTTACTCCGCGGTTCCTCGGCGACGGTGACACGTATCGGCAGATGGCTAAAGTCGAGCGCCAAAGAAAAACATAACATTAAGCGAGCGGATCGATTGCTGTCGAATCATCGGTTACACGGGGAAGTGATGACGATTTATACGTCAATGGCCAGGACGATAATTCAAGGCATAGCGCGGCCCATCATACTTGTCGACTGGTCAGATCTGGACGCCAGCAAGCGACACTTCTTGCTTCGGGCCACGTTGGCGATAGACGGTCGGTGTTTGACGCTCTATGAAGAAGTCCACGACGTGACAACGAAAGAAAAGCCGAGGGCACATCGCCAATATCTCAACCGCCTGGCGGGTATATAGGGTCCGGATTGCCGACCGGTCATCCTCACGGATGCGGGCTTTAAAACGCCGTTGTTTCGTGAGGTATTGGCGCTGGGCTGGGATTTTGTCGGACGCTCACGAAAGCCAAATTATTATTCATTGGACGATGACCATTGGCAAAGCATTTCAGTGTTGTATGAGCAGGCCACTTCTACTGCGAAAGTTTTCACCGGTTACATCAACCGTAGTAACCCACTGAATTGCACGATGGTGCTTTACAAACAGAAACGTCAGGGCCGAGCGGACCTTACTCGTAAGGGACATCCGAGGCGTTCCAAAAAGGCGCTAACATACAAAAAGTCAGCGAATAATCCATGGCTGCTCAGCACCTCATTGCCTAAGCATCAGCAACTGGCTAAGCGTGTCGTGAATATTTATCGTACTCGGATGCAAATAGAAGAAAGTTTCCGCGATATGAAAAGCTCACGCTTCGGTCTTGGGTTTGAACAAAACGGCACGCGACAGATCAAACGAATGACGGTCCTTATCTTGCTCACGACCCTCGCGAACTGGATATTGGTGATACTCGGCATGGCTGCAACCGTGTCCAATCAACATCGGAAGTCACAAGCCAACACAACGCGCCATGAAAACGTGTTGTCTTTAGCTTTTATCGGGCTAAGGGTTGTTGTTGACCGAAAAATTCGACTAAGGATCCGAGATCTCCGACAGGCTATGTGTAGACTCAGCTACCTCGCAGGACAGGCGTGCGATAATTACGGCTAATTTCGTGGGGACCCGTCAGGGTCAGAGTAAAAACTCGTGAAAGAGATCCTCGGTAGAACGATGATTGAAACAAAATAATTTACGTAAAAGATAATCCGAGTTAATCGAGCTCTAAACGAAAAGGGAACTTAGCATGCAAGTAATTGGAGCCGGCTACGGCCGGACTGGCACGAGATCACTGCAGCTGGCGTTGGAAGGGCTAGGTTACGGTCGTTGCTACCATATGATGGCCCTAATTAAGGATCCTGCGGGTATAAAGCACTGGGCGAATGCGATTAACCGAGCCGAGGTCGATTGGGACGTGCTCTTTTCCGGATTCCAATCCATCGTAGACTTTCCAGGCAGCCTTTATTACAAGGAGTTAGCCGCACACTACCCGAAGGCAAAAGTGATCCTTAGCGTGCGAGATGCTGAGAGCTGGTACGAAAGTGTCTGCGCCACTATTTATAGTTATGATCCTGGGATAGCCATCAAGCGAAAAATGTTCGCCAAATTACCTTTTTCTGCGACTGCAAGAGATTTATTTAAAGTTATTCGATTGATGGATAACCTAATTTGGAAACAACAGTTTGAGGGAAAATTTAATGACAAGGCTTATGCAATTGAAAATTATGAAGCGCATATCGAAGCTGTAAAAGTAAATATTCCGGATGATCGTTTGCTAGTATTCGACGCAAAAGATGGGTGGGAGCCGCTGTGCAAGTTTTTGAATAAGGAAGTGCCCTCATCGCCGTATCCACGCGCGAACAAGCAAGAAGATTTTCAAGCTTGGTCGAGAAGCCTTTTGCAGGAAGTTTTAAACTGATTTCGCCTAATTTCGTGGAGATCCCTCAGGCTCCGACCCGAAGCAGGCTTAAGTCGGTACCGAACGACCGACCGCGATGTCAACGCGACGAGGATTGATATTTGGTTTTCGGCCAGAGCCCGGGTACCTTCTAGCCGTAACAAAACGTCGCGCCGCGAGCCACGGCCGCATAATCGAGTAAGGTTTTCTGTCATGGCGAAATAGGGGAACAAACAATGATCAAACCAGAACGGATTGGACATGTCGTGATTAAAGTCAGGGACCTCGGGCGATCGCGGGCTTTTTACACTGAGGTACTCGGTATGGAAGTAATGAACGACAGTTCACAAGCTGGCTTACTGTTTCTTGCGAACCACGGGCGCGACCACCACGAACTTGCTCTACTGGAAGTCGGCCTGCAAGCCACGCAACCGGACGGCCGCGCGCTCGGACTTGCGCACATTGCGTTTCGTCTAGAGAAAGCCGAGCAATTGGAAGCGGCATATGATGAACTCAAGGACCGCGGCGTTCCCATCTCGTTCACGGTAAACCACGGGATCACGGACAGCATTTACTTTCTCGATCCGGACGGTCATGAACTGGAGGTCTATTGTGATAATCCGCCAGCGGTTTTCCGAGACATGCCGAACTCATACTTGGGGATGGAGAAGCTGAAGTTCGCGACGGCGGATCCCGGTCTTCCAGACGTGCTGCGTCGTATGGGAATTACGGTAGGGACGCCTAACGGGTAGGTACTCTTGCTAACATTGCCCTAACGCATGAACTGCCTGGTAACCGATCGACGCGACGCCGAGCGAATGCACGTTAACGGAGGCTGGACAACGTGGCAACAATCAAGGAATACGTAGATCCTAGTGAACAAATGTCACTGGATGAATTGCTCGATGCCGCCCATTGCATTGGTGAACGCGCCGCGGCACAGGCTGTCCAGGCTGAGCGCGATCGTAAATTGGACGATCACATCGTCGCGGACATGAGCAACGCGGGCCTATTTCAAGTATTACAACCGCGTCGTTTCGGCGGGTTGGAAATGGGATTCCCCGCGCAGGTACGCATCAGTCAAGCCTTGGCACAACATGATATGGCGGCGGCGTGGGTGTACAGTATCTTGTCGGTCCATCATTGGTGGGGGGCGTTCGTTACTCCGCAGATGCAAGATGAGATGTGGGGTGAGGATCCGCACGTCTTGTTTTCCGACGTGTTCGCGCCGACCGGCCGCGCTGAACGCGTTGCAGACGGCTACGTACTCAGCGGTGACTGGAAGTTTTCGAGTGGTGTGCTGTGGGCGAAATACATTGCGCTTGGCGTCATGATAGCAGCCCCCAATGCGGGTGAGCCGGACTATCGTATGTTGTTCCTGCCGAAGTCAGACTGCGAGGTTCTCAACGATTGGGACACACTCGGTATGCGCGGGACGGGTAGCTGCGGGGTCAAGGTTGAGAAACAATTCGTGCCCGACTATCGCACCCTGAGTTTGTCGAAGTTGATCCATGAAGGGATCGCGCCCGGGCACACTTATAATCCAGGGCCGTTATATCGGATCCCGTTTGGCCCTGGTATCTGTCTATCTCTGATGGGCTGCCCGGTCGGCGGTGCCCAGGCTATGGTCGACCTTTTCCGCGATATTATGCAGAAACGAGTTCCGACCTTTACCGTAGAGCGCCAGGATCAAATGGTGCATTCGCAAATGCTCGTAGCTGAAAACTCAGTACGCCTCGACGCCTGTGAACATTTGCTTTATAGCAATGCAGACGAACTCATGGCCGTTGGTCAGGCGGTGGTGGACGGAAAGGCGGTCGATCTCATGGAGCTGCGGGTACGCGCTTTCGCCTGGCGCGCGTTCATGGCCCGCGAGGCGCGCGTTGCGGCAACGGCGATGTTCGAGAATGCCGGGGCCTCCGCGATCTTCGCCGGGACCCCAATTCAGCGTTTCTGGCGGGATATTCATTCGATAGCGCAGCACGTCGTATCGAATTACGAAGTCGGCATCCGCAATTATGGTCGCTACCTGGTGGGGCAGGATCCTATGCCGTCGATCTATTAGCGCGCATATCTCGCCAGACACCAGACCGATGCGCGCCCGCGCGTCGCTTAAACGCTGTAAAAATCGAGTACGTTGGGGATGCAGTCGTTAGCTACGATTATCTTGCGTTTTGCGATCTTTAAGCCACCGTCAGCGGCCCGTAGCGTGTGCGTTTGCTGTCCGAAAAAGCAATTCGCTTTGGTGAGCCGGTAGGAGTGCGTGGACCAATTGGATTGGACCACGATATTACCGTCGGTGTTCTCGGTTACCATGGCGACATTGACCATGTGACAAGTGCGTGGCAGCGGAGTCGATGCGAGAGAGCGCTCGGTCCTCGAGTCCTGCTCTGCTGTTGTAATAGATCAGTGACACCTCAGTATTTGGGTTTTTTGTGAGGATGTACTCGTCCTCCCAGCATGGTAGCCAGTATTCCGCATCCTCGGCGTATAGCCCCAGCCACGCGTCCCAATCGCGCTGATCGAGCAACCAAGCTTCGAGCGAAACGAGTTCGCGTGCTGCATCGGATACCTCAGGCGACATCGCGGGCGGCCCGCTCGCGTTCGTCGCGTTCGAGTCCGTCGCTCAATAGTTCCAGCCAGCGTCGGTGCTCGTTAAGGTATATAGCCTCATCTTCAAGCTGGCTACCGCAATATTTCGGCTCCAAATCGAGTTTGCGCGCTTGTTCGTCGGGACCGTTGATCACGTTACAGGCACCGCGTGATACATCGCTCCACTCGGCCGTGTTAGCGCTGAAGCCAATCTGGCTCGCATTGAACGCTGCAAGGTCGTCGGGAGTTGCCATACCGCTCGCATTAAAAAAATCTTCATATTGACGGATGCGGCGGACACGCGCATCGGCTGGTTCGCCCACAGGCGCGAAGCACATCGTTCTGACCTCGGTCTTATCAACGGCTAGCGGTCGAAAAATGCGGATTTGGGTACTCATCTGATCCATGAGAAAAACGTTGGGGTAAATCAGGAGATTGCGTAAATACTGTGTCATCCAATCGGCCTTATCGTTGCCAAATCGTGTCGCTAATGCGTCGCGTTGTGACCAAGCAGGTCGTACTTGTGGATTTGGCCATTCATTCCATAGCAGCACATGGCCATTGTCGAATGCGAAAAAGCCGCCAGGACATTGATCGAGCCGGAGTACGTCAGCCGCTTTGACAGGATCTTTTTCCCCTAACGTTTGCTGGCGTCGACTAACTGTTTGAATATAGTTCGCGTGGATCGTACCGACGTGGTAGCCGTCGACACCATTTTCGGCTTGTAGTTTCCAGTTGCCGTCGAAAGTGTACGATTGTTGCCCGGGGAGGACTTCGAGCTGGCCTGCCGGGTGTTGGTCGACAATATGATCGATACATCGCGCGGCCTGACCTAAATGGTCTTCGAGCGCTGGTACGTCAGGCTTGAGACTGCCGAAGATAAATCCGCGATAGCTTTCAAGCTTGGGTAGCGGTTTTAGCCCTAACTTCATCTTGTCGAACTGTGCGCTATAACCGGCTTTTTCGGAATCTCCACAATCGACGAGTTCTCCTGTCGATTTGTAACACCAACCGTGGAATGGGCACATAAAAATCTTTTTGTTGCCTCTGCTCATGAGTTCGAGGACCGTGCCGCGGTGCTGACATGCATTGATAAAGCCACCGAGACGGCCTTCGCTGTTGCGGTTGATGATGACCCCATGGCGTCCAACGACTGTAGTAATAAAATCATGTGGTTCGGCTATTTGACTTTCGTGGGCGAGAAACACCCATCCGCCTTCAAAGATATGTCGTATTTCGAGTTCGAACAGTTCCTCATCGGTGAATATTCTGCGGTGCACACGGTAGATGCCTTCCCCTGGTTGCTCGTCAATGAGCGACCGTAATTCATCGATGCTAATGGTCATAGATGTTGTCCTCAGAAACAGCCGTGCTCGGATTTCGGAACGTTTCCCCCAAAAAGGGCTCAATTCAGGTCGGCGGGGATCGATCCAATTATGCTGGGTGGCTCATAAAGGTGCCATTATAGGCAATGTTGCCTCTGGGGTAAGCCAAGCAATTAATTGGTGGGTAAAACACGCGTCGTTTTACGGGTGCCGGAACGTAGTGGCGGCGAACATATTGCATGTCTACAGGTTATTGATGATGATCATATTTTCTACCATCAACGATAGTTTGCAGCCGCAATTTAGAAACCGTTCCGTTGACGTGTGAAAATATATTTTTACTGTGCCAGGTAAAGGACGAAACCCGGTAGTTGATAAGAGGTGTGAATTATTATGGTTAAAGTAACCGAGCTTGCATATATGGGGTTCAATATCACCGATGCTGATGCGTGGCGCGACTATGCCGCAGGCTGCGTCGGTATGGAGGTGCTCGATGAGGGTGAGGTTGATCGATTCTATCTGCGCATGGATCACTGGCATCATCGCTTCATCATGCACGTCGGTGGCGATGACGATCTCGCCTACTGTGGTTGGCGCGTTACCGGACCGCGGGAGCTTGAAGAGATGGCGCGACAACTCGACGACGCGGGCATCGAATTTCGCGCAGCGAGCGCGGCGGAGGCCGAAGAACGCCACGTACTTGGGTTGTTGAAGTTGGACGACCCCGGCGGCAACCCGACAGAGATATTCTATGGTGCACGCGTGGAGACAAAATTCCCGTTCCACCCGGGACGCAGAATGTATGGTGGGTTTGTGACCGGTGATCAAGGGATCGGTCATTGCATTCTCAGGCAAGAGGATCCCGCCGCCGCAGCCGCGTTTTACGAGGTTTTGGGCCTAAGCGGTGCGGTGGAATACAAACTCAAGATGCCGAACGGGATAGTCGCGGAAATTTATTTCATGCATTGCAATGATCGTCAGCATTCTCTCGCATTCGGGCTCGGGCCACAGGAAAAGCGCATCAATCATTTGATGCTCGAATATCAGCAACTAGACGACCTTGGCATGGCGCACGACATCATACGCGGTCGTGAAATCGATGTGGCGCTGCAACTGGGCAAGCATTCAAACGACCAGGCGCTGACGTTCTATATGGCTACGCCGTCCGGCTGGTTGCTCGAGCTCGGTTGGGGCGCGCGAAGATCGCTGACCCAGCAGGAGTACTACACCGGCGATATCTTCGGCCACGGTCCTGAAGCAAAGGGCTACGGACTGGATGTGGAATTATGAACGATTAATCACGCTGCGTGAGCTGCGGACGTGAATCCATGAGCAGTGCAGTAAATTGAAAGAAGGCCAGGAGCCTGTCAGATTTAGGCCGATTCTACTGCGGCGGCGGGCAATCGGCCCATTACTCCGCCATGTTTCGTTACGTAGTCATCACTATGCGCCTCAAAATGGCGAAAAAATGGAAACGATTTTCCACCCGCCTCGCTACGAACCCCTAAGTCCGACAACCGTGAAATTGCGAATGCCATCGATGCCGTTGGCGCCGCGACTGCAACCAGGGAGATTCGGTTGTGCTTATCCGCGGCTCTAGGCCCCAGGGGTGGAGGTCGGGGCCAGATAACTACAACGGGTAAACCAGATATTGAGGCATCACGGAGGTATCGGTCACCGCCTTTTTGGTAACGAAACGCGCGCCAGTTGGGGTAATTGCTATGCGATCCAGATAGACGCCGCAGGCGAGCAAACTCGATTGCCCCGTATCGCTCGGCGTATAAAAAACAGAGAAATTAGAACGCACGTCATACTGATTGTCGGCTGCAGCTGCACACGCGACTTGCTGAACGACGTGGCGTGTGCGGTAGTCTTGGAAGGTCCCGGCCCAAATCTTGGTGATATAGGTAACGCGATCTTTTAATCGCGCGTGGCAATCATCCAGCATCAGGCACAACGGTAAACCCTGCTGCTCGTTGTCGCGTGTGGTGAGGATGTAGGAGGCATCGTCGCGTTCGTCGAAAGTCGCGAGCCAAGCGGGCATGTCTTTATTGTCCAGCGCTTCGATATAGGCGTTTTGCACATCCACGATCGCGCTTTGGGCGTCGGAATCGGAACTCACGTTGTTGATCGCTCGAAGCCCATTACCCGCCGGTAGTGTTCCCAACGCGGCAGATTACCGGTCTCGTCATTTTGCTTGAATTGAAACGAAAGTTTACGCGTATCCGTCACGCCCTTCTGAAAGGCAACGGTCCCTGGAGTGTGGTTGCCGATGTGTACGCGATGGAAAACCGATGCATCCTCCATGCTAACCAAGCCGCACGGCCCGAGAAGATTGGATGATTGACGGATGCGGTGGCGAACCAGTTCGTCGTCATCGTCGAGGTGGTGGAAATACGCATAGTGTACCTCCGTTTCATCGACTGAGCGTGCAATCGCGAAGCGCAAATTAATCGTGTCCAGATGCTTGGTGGCGATAAAGAAGGGGAACAGTTCGACGACGCGCGAGCCCTTGGAGGGATCCACGCCTTTAAATTCGACAATGGACGGATCATTGAGTGTATTCCCGACGCGCGCAACCGTCAGTTCACTTTCGAATCCAATATGACCGTATTCGCGGGTTGCGAACTGGCGACCCGTACCGCCCTGCCAGTTGAGCAATTGGAAGGCGCGATGTAGCAGTGGCGCGTGGTAGCCGTCATTGTCGCAATAGGCCTTCCAATTGGTCTTGTATTTGACTCGTTGATAGCCGATCAATTTGAGTCGCCCGTCGCCGGCCATGGCCTCGGCGAGTGTCGGCCTGATGTCGCCGAGAAAGTCTTTTAGGGGTGGCGTCTCGTCGCTCAAAGTGATGAATACTAGACCCTGGAACTTGTCCGTTCGTGGTTGCTTTAGCGGATAGTTTTTTCGTTCAAAGCCAGGGCTGAATTCGCGCTCGCTGGGGCACCCGACTAGATCTCCATCGATGCCGAATAGCCACCGATGATAGGGGCATTCAAATTCGCGTTTGTTACCGTACGGCGCCGCCTCTACCTGGTTACCGCGATGCGAGCAGGCATTATAAAAGACACGCACTTCGTTGTCTTTCGCGCGTGCAATAAGCAGTGGGATCTCGCCAAGCGAAAAAGTTTTGAAATCACCTGGATTGGGGATCTCACCCACATGCGCGACCGGATGCCACTCAGCACCGTAAAATATCTGCTTGAGCTCGTCATCGAATATATCCGCGCGGGTAAAAACCTCTTTCGGAATTTCGTTGAGATTGGCGGGCCAAACGAGCCCGGTTCTTGCTGCGTCGATGTGCATTTAGTCCTCCCTGGTGGAATACGCAAACGGCCCGACTACCATTCGAACAAGGGCATTTCTCGGACCGTCGCCCAATTGTCTTTTCATGTGTCTAGCTGGGGTAGGGTGCATGTGGTAAGGCGTTGTGGTCGATCTGCGGCTTAACCGATCGCGCCGCCACCAGCGAACAATGTTTGCCCGGTAATATAGGAAGCATCGTCCGAGGCCAAAAAGGCGATCGCCGCTGCCTGCTCTTCGGGGGTGGAGAAGCGTTTCATCGGCGTATCTCGCAGTGTTTGTTCGAATACCGCGGCCATGCCTAAACGATCAGCTTCAGTGGGTGGAATGGGGTTTCGCGGGATCGCCCGTTCGCCGACATCGACCCCGCCAGGTGCGACACAATTGACGCGAATGTTGTCATCCGCCAACTCCATCGCCAGGCACGTCGTAATTGCCTCGATACCGCCCTTGGCAGCCGAGTAAGGAACGCGATAGATGCCGCGGGTCGCTATCGATCCGACATTGACTATTGCGCCCTTGGCGCGCTCCCGCATATGCGGGATCACGGCGCGGCAGCACCACAACGTTGGCCATAGTGAACGGCGGATCTCCTTTTCAATTTCATCATCTGCATAGTCCCAGAACGGTTTGGCCCAGATAGTACCGCCAACGTTGTGCACGGAAACATCAATCTGTCCGAACGTTTTCAAGGCGTCCTCCACAAGCTGCCGCGCACCGACGCTGGTTTCGAGGTCGATAATGCTGACTGTTGCTTCGCCACCATCCGTTAGAATTTGCTCAGCAGTGGCGCGTGCTTCGTTCTCCGCACGATCGGCGACGATGACCCGTGCACCTTCGGCCGCAAAGCGTAATGCACACGCCTTACCGATGCCTTGCGCGGCGCCCGTAACAATTGCGACTTTGTCAGTGAACCGATTCATATTTTATCCTGCGCTTCCAATTGGCAGTAATTGCTTTTTCGCGCGTTACCTGCGCTGGTCTACCAGTATCACCAATGCGCGCGTCGGTGACGGCGGCCCCTAGGGTTGCGACTGTTTTCGGCGGCGGTACTTCTCCACCATGTAGCTGCCGGCAGCGACCGAGCCACCATCGACGGGGAGCGTCACGCCAGTAATGAACGATGTTTCCCTGAGTACGAGGAAGGCAATGACGTCTGCGATCTCAGCCGGTGTCGCCCAGCGTGCGATCGGCAGGTGTTGAGCACGCTCGGCCAGCGCTTCGGCACTCCATGCAGAGGTCAGCATCGGTGTCTCGACCGGGCCGGGAGCGATCGCGTTGATAGTTATGCCTACGTCGGCCAGTTCGAAGGCAGCGGCCCTGGTCAAACCAATAATCCCGGCTTTTGCCGCGCCGTATGGGGCTAGATCGATAGGACCCATCAGTCCTGCAATTGAGGCCATATTCACGATCCGACCATAGTGCTTCTTTGCCATTTCAGGGGCTACCGCTCGCATACTGTAGAAGGTGGCGTCCAAATGTGAATTCATATGCGCCCGCCAGTTTTCAGGTGTCAACTCGAGGAACGGCTGAGGCTTGGCAATGCCTGTTGAGTTCACGAGGATGTCCACGCAACCGAATTTGTCGATACACATCGCAGTCATCGCGACCGCGTCGTCCCACTGTCCTGGATCGAGCTCGAGCGTTAAGTAGTCACGGGTGTGTTCGTGCAGTTGGGCTTGTAGTTCGTCGAAGCCTTCGGGATTACGATCGACTATGACGATGGCGGCCCCCTCCGCGGCGAGCCGCAGCGCGACAGCGCTGCCGATACCACCCGCTCCTCCCGTAACTATCGCCGTTTGTCCAGCGAAGCGTGCATTCTCAGACATATTCGTTCTCCAGCGACTTCCCAGCCTGCGCCCGCGCATTGAAGAAGCCTTCAGCATGATTGTAAGGTACACATTAACAGAGAACACGATATGCATCGTGGTAGTTTGCCGGGTATCTAGGGCTATGCTAGCGTCTAGCGCAATGGGCACGCTGCCAATCTACCGGCTTGATGGAACTTAATTTTCACGGCAATAGTTAACCCGATGCCGCATTATAAGGTGTGGCCAATATAGCGAGACCCGGTGTCGCAGCAGGAGATTAATCATTGAATAAGCAAACGACAGGAGCGGCGGAGGGGACCGCACCGCGCTACGAGGTGATTATCCTCGGTGCCGGCGTAGCTGGCATCTACCAGCTCTATCGAATGGTGGAGCTTGGGGTTAAAACGACGGTGCTTGAGGACGCTGGTGGCCTCGGTGGGACGTGGTACCGGAATCGTTATCCCGGCTGCCGGTTTGATTCGGAGAGCTACACCTACGGGTTTTCGTTCTCGCAGGAACTGTTGCAAGAATGGGATTGGAAAGAGCGCTTCTCGGGTCAGCCGGAGAACCTGCGTTATTTGAACTATGTGGCTGACAAATTCGATTTGCGCAAACACATGCAGTTCAACTGCAAGGTCGAGTCGGCGCATTTCGACGAGGCGCATAATCTGTGGCGGCTGCAAGTTGAGGACGGCCGCGAGTTGACCTGCCGTTTCCTGGTGACGGGCCTCGGGTTGCTCTCGGCGCCCACCCTGCCTCGGATCGAAGGCATGGAAAGTTTCGCAGGCCCGTCGTTTCATACCTATTACTGGCCGCACGAGGCGATGGAGCTGGCGGGCAAGAAAGTGGCGGTGATCGGCACGGGTGCCACGGGCGTGCAAGTGATCGGGGAAATCGCCGACAAGGTGGACGAGCTCACCGTGTTTCAGCGGCGGCCCAACTGGTGCGCGCCGCTGAACAATGGGCCGATCTCCGTGGCGGAGATGGCCGACATCAAGTCACGTTACGCCGGGATCTTCGCCAAGTGCTTAGTCACGCCGGGCGGCTTCGAACACGAGCCCGATCGGCGTGGATTCCATGAGGTATCAGCCGAAGAAAGGCTAGCCTTGTGGGACCGGTTGTATGAGGAGCCGGGATTCGGAATCTGGCTATGCAACTTCCGCGAGATCTTTACCGACGAACAGGCGAACGCGGAGTTCTCCGAGTACGTTGCGGATAAGATCCGCGCGCGGGTGACGGATCCTATTCTCGCCGAGAAACTGATCCCCAAAGATCACGGGTTCGGCATCCAGCGGGTACCATTAGAAACGCGCTATTACGAAGCCTACAACCGTGACAACGTCCACTTAGTGGATATCCAGGAAACGCCGATCGAGCGCATCACGCGCACCGGGATACGTACGACCGAGCGTGAGTACGACGTCGATATCATCGTGTACGCTACCGGCTTCGACGCGATCACGGGTTCCTACGACCGGATCGACATCCGCGGTGTTGGGGGCCAGCGACTGCGCGACAAGTGGTCCGACGGTCCGATCACTTTCCTTGGCATGCAAATCAGCGGCTTCCCGAACTTGGTTACTGTGGCCGGCCCGCAAAGCGGGTCGTCGGCGACCAATTACCCGCGCGGTATCGAGATCGGCGTCGATTGGGTGACTGGGCTACTCGAGTACATGTGGAAGCACGGCTACACGCGCATGGAAGCCACGCCGGAAGCTGAGGAGCGGTGGACTCGACACGTGGTCAAGATGTATAGCACCATGCTAATGCGCAAAGCTAAAGGCTGGTTCACAGGCTATAACTCCAACGTAGACGGTCACGAGTCTGGTCGAGTTCGCCATCTCGTGTATAACGGTGGCGCCCCGAAATTCCTCGCCACGATCACCCAGATCGCGGAGGAGGGCTATAAGGGCGTTACCTTTCGCTGATGAGCGGGCGTGATGCGAAGTCTATTGATGCGACCCTTGAGGCCGAAACCGTGTGCTTGAAGTTGGCGTCCGGTCCAAGAACCATGCGCGTGTTTCAGGAGAACTGAACTCTGGGGTATTACGACAGCGAAGAGAGGAACAAAGGCCAGGGTTTTCTCGACGCTCTGGGCCCCGAAGTCCGTGGCAGAATGCTCAGGTAGAGCGCAACTTCCGGATCACGATTCGTCGCAATTCGACGATCGGAGTAGCAGCGCCACGGTATACCGGAGGTCATAAAGTACTCTAAGTCGCGATATATGAAAGACGAACTTAACAAATACAAACGTGCGCGCCTTGTCGAAGTTGCGAGTGAGTTGTTTTACGAACGTGGTTTTGTCGGGACCACATTGGATGCTATCGCCGATAAACTAGAGGTCAACAAGCCATTTATCTATCAGTTCTTCACTAGCAAACATGAAATTCTCGCGGCCGTGGTGGAGCAAGAGATCATGCGAACCACGGACCTGCTCGATCTCACTTACCAACGAGAAACGAGCGCGCCTGCACGCCTGCGGAGTTTTGTTGGCGCATGGGTCAGAGAAAATATTGAGTTCCGCATGATTGCTATGATCTTCTGGCAAGAACAACATCATTTCTTACCGGGAACCCAAGAAGAAAACCGAAATCTACAAAGAGTCTTTAGTCTTCGCCTAACCGAATTGATCGAAAGCGGCATTAAGAGCGGCGATTTTAACGTAGATAATCCACGACTCGCGTCCTTTGCTCTGATCGGGCTTGCGCAGTGGATCCCGCGCTGGTATCGACCGGATGGCGAATTTGAAGTCGATGAGATTTCCGCGTACTTCTCTGAACAGGCGTTGAGAATTGTCGGCTATGAGGCCCCGCAATCAATGCGCGCCACGATAACAAGCTAATTGTCTACTCTGGGCGACTCAGCGGCCCGCGGTCGCGATATCGTCAAAAATTGCCGGATTTGATTGCAAAATTAGCATTCAGTGAGTTGAACCCGTACTTGAGGTGATGGGCTCGGCTTGCCGTATTCGGCATTGACTGAGCATCGCCCTGTGTAATAATACTGACCAGTAATAATTACTACCAATAAGTATTGGGAGGCGGTGGCGATGACTGAGTTCGACAAACTCATCAAGGGCGGCATGGTTATCGACGGTTCACGCACACCACGCTATCGGGGTGATATCGCTATCAAGGATGGTGTGATCGCGGAGATCGGCTACATCAATGCCAAACGCGCGGACACCGTTCTAGATGCGCAAGGCATGGTCGTTGCGCCCGGATTTGTCGATTTACATACGCACTACGATGCACAACTTTTCTGGGATCCCTACTGCACCATTTCGGGTTGGCATGGCATCACGACCGTCGTGATTGGAAACTGCGGTTTCGGGTTTGCCCCGGTCGCTCCAGAAGCACGCGAACGCGCTATGTTGACGATGACTCGAGTTGAAGCCATTCCGTTGGCGTCTATGAAAGCGGGTATGCCGTGGGACTGGGAGACGTTTCCGCAATTTCTCGATAGCGTCGATCGCGCACCCAAGGCGATGAACATTGTGCCCTATGTCCCCATCAGCCCTATTATGGTTTCCGTGATGGGTCTCGAAGGCGCCAAGGCGGGTCGCTTACCGAGCGACGCAGAGCATGCAGAAATGTGCCGAATTCTAGAAGAATCGATGGACGCAGGCGGTTGCGGTTGGTCCATGCAACGTCTACCACCATCCGGTCCTGGTGCGGCCCAACTCGACTATGACGGCACCGCGATGCCGACGGACGTCATGCATAACGAAACGGCAGTGGAATTCGCCAAAGTTTTGCGCGACCGCAATGCCGGGCATATGCAGTGCACGATGGTTTCTGGTGATCCCAAGGCCGATCAGGCGCATCTCGCGGAACTTGCGGAAATTAGCGGGCGGCCCATGGTCTTCAACGTCGTACAGGTTCAGGACGGTATGCCTCAGGTTCACCGCAAGGTTTTGGCTTGGTTAGACCGCTGCCGTGAAAATGGTATTCGTGTCTACGGCCAAGGCATAACCACCGATGCTGGTTACTCGTTTACGTTCGAAGACTGGAACTTGTTCGATGAGTGTCCAGCCTGGCGTGAAGCCACGGTTGGAACAAAGGAAGAGCGGCTCGCAAAATTGGCGGATCCGGAACGCCGCAAAGCGTTGCGTCAGCAAGTGCCGGCATTTGTTCTCGGGCCGTTCGCGGAAATCGTTGTGACAGGTCCCGTCACCCCTGAATCACGGCAATGGCTTGATCACACGGTCGGTTTGGTTGCTGAGAAAACCGGCAAGCATATTGTCGATGCAATGCTCGATATTGTAGTAGCAGATAACCTCGAAACCGAATTTTTCTCCATGCCACCCAACACGCGTCTCGATTTGTTGAAAGAGATCGTAGATAACCCCTATGTGCTCTTTGGCGTATCGGACGGTGGCGCCCACACGAAGTTTCTGACCGCAGGTCGGTACCCCACGGAGGCGCTGATCAAGATAGTGCGAGAAAATAGCATGCTGAGTCTTGAAGAGGCACATTGGCGCCTATCCGCGCTGCCGGCGCAAGTTGCCGGTTGTCCTGATCGTGGTGTACTCAAAGTTGGCGCTCCGGCCGACATAGTGGTTTACGATTATGAAAATCTGGAAATTACTCCCGTGGAGGTCGCGTATGACTTACCGGGCGGTGAGTGGCGCCGGGTGCAAAAGGCCAAAGGCTATCGTTACG
The DNA here is from genome assembly GCA_021773835.1 of Gammaproteobacteria bacterium. GTDB lineage: Bacteria > Pseudomonadota > Gammaproteobacteria > UBA11873. The sequence goes on along the minus strand of JAJFJQ010000030.1, from coordinate 58,525 downwards.
TCCTCATCAATGGCGAGGTTACCATCGAAAACGATGAACAGACGAACGTGTTCTCTGGTGAACTACTGCGCCACGGTCTTGGCAAGGCGAAGCTGAAGCAACAGGCTATGGCTTAGATGCTGCGTGGAAACGTTGCGGGTGCGGCGTTTTTTGTTTGTCTAACGAGTAAGCGCGAGACTTACCCTTGGGGGCGACACCAAACTACGGGTGGTAAGAACTTACACACGCGCTCAGCGAAGTTTCCTTAAAAGTTGCTGTCGCCATAGGTCCGTATTTCAGACCTTGCGTTCTCGCAGTTTGCGAGTCGTGCGTTTGAAGCATGTCGCTTAAGACACCATTCATCGATGTTTTTCAATGGATGATATTTTTTTTCAACTGCAGGCGAAGCCTTTAATGCGGGCTTGCGAATGGACCGGACCTTTGCTCCGTTGCCAATACCAATTGTTATCGCTGCGTCATTTAGAATAAGTGTGTCGCATTGAGTAATTACAGGAGACCATCTTAGATGTCGGGGATCAGTATCGGAATCGACGTCGGAGGGACTCATACCGACCTCATAGCCATCAAGGGTGACCGCGCCGTGCGGGCCAAGGCGCTCACCACCCATGACGACTATAGCGAAGGCATTTTCGTCGCGCTCGAAGCCGCCGCTACAGAGTTCGAATTGTCGGTTGACGATCTGCTGTCGGAACACGCCCAGACTTTCGTTAACGGGAACACTATCGTCACCAATGCGGTGACTGAACTAAAGGGCGCCCGTGTGGGCGTACTGGTAACCGCCGGCTTTGCCGATATTCCACGTTTCGGACGTGGCAACCGCTCGAACGAATTCGATGACCAATTACAGGTCAATCTGCCGCAGATCGTACCGAAGGAATGTATCGTCGAAATTACGGAACGCATCGACCGTGACGGGAATATCGTGGTGCCGCTGCAGCGTAGCCAGGTCGAACAAGCAGTAAAAAGGCTTATCGCGCAAGGCGTGGATTCGATCGCGGTGTGTTTTCTCTGGTGCACCCGTAACGATGCGCACGAGCGCGAAGCGGAACAAATTATTCGCGACATTGCGCCCAAGACATTTGTCACGTGTTCGATTTCGGCGGCTTCAGTTTTCCGCGAATACGAACGTTGGATGACGGCGATCCTGAATTGCTACATACAACCGCCAGTGAATTCGTTCGTGACGCGAGTATCCGAAGGCTTGCGTAAGCGCGGATATACAAAGGCGGTTGAATTCTTTAATGGTCTCGGCGGCGTACTCGGGGCCGAAGAAGTGCGCAAGCTTCCGATCCTGCTCTATAGCTCGGGGCCGGCCGGCGGCGCCATCGGCGCGGCGGCTCTGGCGCGCCGTTACGGCATCGATAACCTGCTGTGCGGTGATATGGGCGGCACTAGCTTCGACACGACCTTGATCCATCACGAAAAACCCATCGTTGCCCAGCGCTGCAGGATCGGATCCTTCGACACGGCGATTAGCCTGTTGGATATCATTTCCATTGGCGCCGGCGGTGGCAGCCTCGTTGGGCTCGACTCGCGCGGTGTGCCCAAAATCGGTCCGCAAAGCGCCGGTTCGATGCCGGGTCCCGTGTGTTACGGCAAAGGCGGGACTATACCGACCATGACCGACTGCATGGTGACCTTAGGATTTCTACGGCCCGACAATTACCTCGGCGGCAAGCACACGCTCGATATCGATGCCGCACGAGCTGCGCTCGTCGCATATGTTGGCGACGCTATGGGTTGGGATGCGGAGCAGTCGTCGGCCGGGGCCTACAGCCTCGCCGTCGCGAATATGGCAAACGCGCTGCGTGGGGTTTCTATCCGGCGCGGCTACGACCCACGCAAATGCACGTTCGTCGCTTACGGTGGCGCACTGCCGATGTTCGCCGCGGCAATATGTCGTGCGCTGAACATCACGGAGATGATCGTGCCGAATCACAGTTCCGCCTTTTCCGCCTACGGTCTACTGGAGGCCGACTATATCCGGCGCAAATCCGTAACGATCGGATGGACGGTTGAAGACCGCGATAAGTTGGGCGGCATGATCAATACGCGCGACGCACTGGAACGAGAGGTGTCCGAGGAGATCGAACACGCTGGGTTCTCGCGCGACGATATTCAATTGCTGCACGGCGCCGATTTCCGCTATGCCGGTCAGCTCAATGAAATGTATATGGACTTGGGTGTGGACGATATCCTGAAAGAAGGCTCAGGTGGGATGCGCGAAAATTTCGACGCCGCTTACGAGGAAGAGTTCGGCCCCGAGACCGCTTGGCGCGACTCGAATCTGATGCTGATCAACTACGTGGTCACTGGCATTGCTGTGCGCGACAAACCGCACATCGAGCCCGTTGAAGTTCACCGACAATCCGCGGACAGCGCACTTACGGGGACTCGTCCCGTGTTTCTGCCCGATGCCCGCGAGCGCGTCGATACCCCGATCTACGATTCAGAAAAAATGGGGCCTGGCGCTTGGTTCGAGGGGCCGGGTATTATTGAAGTACGCGACACTACGATTTACGTACCCCGCGACGCTATCGTCGAGCGTGACGGGTACATGAACTTTAGGTTAAAGCTATGAACAAGCAAGCAGTGGCACCCACTCACGCCGCGCACCTAGCACCTGAACTCGACCCGATTACGGCGGAAGTCGTTCGTTGCGCGTTTGACAATATAGCCGACGAAATGGCCGTCGTATTGTTACGCACCTCGGGTTCGCCGGTGCTCACGGAAGCCAAGGATTTCTCGGCCGTCGTATTCGACGCGGTCGGGCGCCAGGTCGGTAGTGCGGGTTACGTGCTCGGACACCTCGCAAGTTCACGCATCGCCGTGCAGGAAATCATTAAAAAACGAATGCCTGACGATCTCGAGCCGGGAGACATTTTCATTTGCAACGATCCGTATACCGTAGGCGCCCTACATCAAGGTGACGTCGGCATTGTCATGCCCATCCACCAAGATGAAACGCTGATTGGCTGGACCTTTACGAATGCCCACCTTATAGATGTGGGTGGCGTTTCGATCAGCGGAATTGCACCGCAAGCGCACGACTGTTTCGAGGAAGCGATCCGCTTTCCAGGTAGCCGGGCGGGTCGAAATGGCGTGTTGGACCGCGAGTGGATCGGGTTCATCGAAGTAAATGTCCGCGTTCCGATTTCGTTTATTAACGATGTACGCAGCCTGATCGCCGCGTGTCACGCAGGAGCCGTAAGAATGCGAGCGCTGGTCGATGAGTACGGCGTGGATACGCTCGATCATTATATCGACTACAACATCGGCTTATCAGAAAGAGCGTTTCGCGAACGTATCGCCCTGCTGCCCGATGGCGTTGCCCATACCTATGATTGGGTGGAATACGACGGTCGCGGCTCTTCAGATCTGCACGCCGTGTCCTGCGACATGACAGTCGACGGTGACCAGCTTAGATTTTCGTTTACCGGCGCCGAGCAGCTTGATGCGTTCATTAATGCGACACCGAGCGCTGTTGCCGGCGGGGGAATCATGACGCCGCTCGTGTGCCAGTTAGCGTTCGACATTCCGTTTAACGAAGGGATCTGGAACTGCATCGAAATCGACACTGGCTTACCCGGGACCATCGTCAATCCGCGGGTGCCCGCACCGGTGACTAATGCGCACATAGAAACCGGCATGCGTCTCGGGCGGATGGTTGGCGAGGCGCTTTCCATCACCGGCAGTCTTAGCGAGACTGAGATGTTGCGCGGTCGAGCCGCGGGACAGGCGACGAGCTCCGGCGCGGGTGCTGCGTGGTTCGGGGTAAAAGACGACGGCGCACTCGCGATCATTTTTCCGTTAGACAATCTAGTCGGAATTGGCGGCGGTGCACAAACCACGGGTGACGGGCAAGATCTCTATGGGTTTCAGACTACCTTGGCGGTGTCGTTTCCGGATGTAGAAGTGCACGAATTGGTCGATCCATTTTTCGTTCTGTGGCGGCGTTTTAGCCTCAATTCCGGCGGCGCCGGTTACCATCGTGGTGGTATGGGGATGGACCAGGCTTACATGTTGTGGAAAGCCGATAAATTTAGTGGTTCGTTGTTTATTTCCGCGGTTGAACTACCCGCGCGTGGGTTCGCGGGCGGCTATCCTGGCGGTGCGTCGCGCAGCGCCATCATCCGTAGTTCGAATGTATTGGAAAAACTTAAGAGTGGTCAGCCAGTGTCGTCGCCAGATAAACTGAGTGGCGCTTTAGACGTGCTGCCGGCCAAAGTAAGCAACGTGCCTTTGCGCGAAGGTGATGTGTATTGGGCAACGTCCTCAGGCGGCGGCGGACTCGGCGATCCTTTCCACCGGCCGCCAGAGCAGGTGGATCGAGATCTCAAAGATGCGAAGATTTCACGCGCCGCTGCAGAAGAACTCTATGGGGCCGTAGTCGGAGAACGCGAGGGTGTCCTGTATGTGGACGACGCGGCAACGTGGGATAAGCGCGACCGGCTTCGAGCGGCGCTAGTACCTAACAAGCGCCACTCTTTAAAAGAATCCGCGTGCGAAAACGGAGCGGCCGGCGTTACCGTAAAAAGCGATCATTGGTGCTGCTCCCATTGCGAGGCGAAACTCGGCATGTTAAATCAAGATTGGAAGGTGTGCGTCGTGCCACGCCGGCGAGCGCTGGGTGAATTGTTCGACAAGGCTGAGACTCAATTACGAACGCGCGAGCAACAGCCGGTGTATGTCCGAGAGCGCTTTTGTTCCGAGTGCGCGAGCTGTTTGAGCGTCGATATCGAATTAGAAGGTAGCGAGCGGACGCCCCCGGGGTTTAGATTCGACGCAGCCTAATAAGAGGCTCAAAGCGGTCCGCGTGAACGGTCTTCACAAAACCCGAAATTTGATAAAAGGTTACTCTCATAGTTTAGTGTGAAGTCGAATGACGCGACGCTTCCGGTACGACAATTGCGCCGTTTTCGATTATGAAATCTCTCGATATAAGCGAAGGCACCAGATCGGGCCCGTTGGCGATTTCGATGATCTTCGTGATGAGCGATTCAACAACATCGTACTAGCGCAAAGGTTTTTCATTATGGCTATGCCCCTGGAAGGGATCCGCGTCCTCGAACTTAATCGTGTCGCGCCCGGCTCGTTATCGACCATGATGCTCGGTGACATGGGTGCGGAAGTGATTAAGGTCGAAACACCGCCTAACCCGGACAGCGCCAAGCACTCCGTCGCAAAACAGGAAGATATCTGGGTGCTTTCGGAATATGCGAACCGCAACAAGAAGAGCATCACGCTGAATCTCAAGGTGGCCGAAGCCCAATCCCTGCTGCATGAGATCGTCGCGCGAACAGACGTGGTGGTTGAAGGCTTTCGCCCTGGAGTCACCGCGCGTCTCGGCGCCGATTATACGACGCTGAGCGAGATCAATCCGCAGCTCATCTATTGTTCACTTAGTGGATTCGGGCAGGATGGCCCGTATCGCGATAAAGCCGGGCATGATCTTAATTATCTCGCGATCGCCGGTGTGCTCAACCAATTAGGCGGCGCTAGCGGTCCACCACCTATCCCCCTCAATATCGTGGCCGACTATGCTGGCGCGATGTTGCATGGTGTCGTCGGGGTACTGCTCGCGCTCATTGCGCGACAATCGACCGGGCGCGGTCAGCATGTTGATGTGGCTTATCTCGATACCGCATTCGCGCTACTCGCGGCCGTACCCGGGATCCGTAATTTCTTCGTCGGCGGTCCCGAGCCCGAACGCGGCAACAACGTTTTCGCGGGAGAATACCCGTACTACGCAGTTTATGTGACTAAGGATGACCGGTGGCTGTCGGTTGGCTGCATGGAGCCGTGGCTATGGGATAATTTCTGCGACGCGCTGACTCGACCAGATTTGAAGCAGTACCGGATGAGGACCGATGATTTCCAGAGCCCAGTTAGCGTTGGGTCCGGCGCCGCGAAACGGGAAGTCGAGGCCATTATGCGTACCCGCACACGTGATGAGTGGGTCGCATTTTTCGCACGGACCGACGTTTGTGTCGGTGAAGTTAACGGCCTAGCCGAAGCGATCGCCGATCCGCAACTGAGGCACCGCGAGATGATAGTGCCCGTCGGTGACTCGCGAGTACCGTCCGGGGTACAACCGGGGATCCCGGTCAAGCTGTCGGCGACCCCGGGAAAGATCCGCACTGCGCCGCCCGTCGCCGGCGAGCATACCGCGGATATTCTCGCGGAACTTGGCCGCACGCCAATGCAAATTGAAGCGCTCCGCACGGCCGGCGTGATATAAACTGAGTAACTCAAGCGGACGTTGAAGGTGTGCTCTGGAGACCTTAACCTGGATATATTAGCGAGATAGGCCAGGACGCGTGAGCCACGCAATGAAACCATCGAGTTGCGCAGCCACTTTTTTAACGTTTCCTAAATCTAGTCGCCGGTGTGTCATTCGAGTATGTCACTGAGGCGTGCCTGTGTTTCCACGAACTCGGTCATCATCTCGTAGATCACTTCTCGGACGGTGGTCGGTCCAGTCATATCGCCGACAATCTGGCCGACCGGGTAAGTTAGAAAGTTGGGGTGGCGGACGCGCTCGGCGCGAGTGCGTCCCTCCGCCCACCACAGGATATTTTGCAGCGGCGCTGGCAGTGGCGTCGGCGCGTCCGGTTGCTCATACGCATCGGTGAAGGCAGAGCGCAGTGTGCGACAGGGTTTGCCGGTGACTGCGCGAGTCATTACGGCGTCCTCCGAATCCGCCGCGAACATCTTCTCCTTGATCTCCGGAATGACTTCGCTTTCCGCGGTTTTCAACCAGATTGAACCGCACCAAACCCCTTCGCAGCCAAGCGCGAATGCCGCCGCCAACTGCCGGCCGCGGCTAACTCCGCCTGCGGCCAATACCGGCAGCGGCGCGACCGCATCGACGATCCGTGGCCACAGCACCATTGAACTGACCGGGCCGGTGTGGCCGCCGGCCTCGGTGCCGACTGCGATGATGAAATCGCAGCCATGCGCCTTGTGTTTGATTGCATGCTTCGGTTTACCGGCCATTGCGGCGACGCGGATCCCGCGCGCATGTGCCTTATCGACTAACTCCGGCGGCGGCGAGCCGAGCGCGTTGACGATGAGTTTGATCGGGTGCGCCATCGCGATATCGATCATCTGCATACTCTCGCGTGGGGTGAAGGATAGCTCGCCGAGCAGGGCGCGCACGATTTCGTCCTTCTCCCCGGCTGGTAGCGGGGGGATCCCAGCGTCGTCGATCAATTTTCGTACAAATGCGACGTGTTCGGGTGGTAGCAAACGATCGATGTCGTACTTGAGATCGCCAGCGTCGCTATAGGTGCTGGGCATTAGGACATCGATGCCGTAAGGCTTGCCGTCGATGTGGTCGTCAATCCATTGCAGTTCCTCGCGCAGGCGTTCAGGTCCCATGCGCGCCATGCCAAGTACGCCGAGGCCGCCGGCTTTCGAGACGGCTGCCACGACGTCACGGCAATGAGAGAAGGCAAAGACCGGGATGTCGATCCCAAACATATCGCAGAGTTTATTTTTCACGACGTATCCTCTTTGTCGAAGCCAATTGCCAATCGTAGTTATTGGCACAGTCGCGGTCATGGGTCGGACAGGTGCAGCTAAGAGCGCTCGATCCGAAATTGCTCAGCGCAAACCAATAATTCGCACCGGCGAGCCCGACGCGCCTCGGTACTTGGTCGGGAGAATGATCACCGAGATCGCGTAAATCCTTTTCGCCGCGAGTTCGTCGAGCTTGAGGTTCTCAATCATGTAGATGCCCTCGTTTGTGATCAGGTGCTGGTGTACCGGCAATACGATCTCCTTTTGTTCCCACGGAACGACCTCGACCGCCATGGTGTCAGAGCCAATGGCAACGACCTGCTTCGCCGCAAGCCATTTCGACGACTCTATACCGATCCCCGGCATGTGTTTGGTGTATTCGGCTGGTGTCTTGTCAAAGAACTGACCCCAACCTGTGTTGATCATGACGATGCCCGCTTCGGGTATTTCCACGCCCTCACGCGACAATGCGCCTTCGAGATCCGCGACCGTTACGACCTCACCAGGTTTCATGTAGTCGACGCCGCGAAAGCCGGCGATGTCGAGCATGACCGCCTTCGCGATGAACGGCGGCGCTTTCTCGATACCGCCGTGCACGAGGCCCTTATCAGCGATACCCATTTCATCGGGTACACCGCCATAAAGGAGCCCCTCTATCGACACATGTCCAAGCGAATCGATATGCGTGCTGACGTGTACCGTCATCTCTATGCGTTCTATATTGAAGCCGAGTCCATTTACCGCGCCTAAGTGTTCCTTGATCCAACGCTCGCTGCGATCGGAAGTCTTGTACATACTGATCACGTAGGGCGGTTGGAAACCGGGGAACTGAGGTGCGTCCTCACTCACCATGTGCGATAGCTCGATGATCTCGCCATTCTTCACGGTTCCGAGCGCCGCCATGACGGTTGATTCATTCATGCGGTTACCGGCACCGAGTTCGTCGCCGTCGCCCCAGATCCAATTCCGCGGCCCGAGATCGATATCGGCCGCTTGTGCGCAGTTGACAAAAAGAAAGACCAGAATTAAACGGTAGACGCTCATCATGATTACCCTGTTGGTTGTTTTGAAAATTCTCTCAGCGACCGATCGTCGTTTGGGCGGCGCCGTTCTGTCCGCACTGCCAAAGCTACGATTACCACCGCTTCTGATTGTATGACGAGACAGCTTTATCCAGCGATCAAGTACAGCTCGCGCAAGCCTCTGACGCCCAGCAGAACCCGCCACTTGAGCGCTTTTGGCGCGAGTCGGAGTTCCGGAAAGCGTTTAACGATCTGGGGGATGGCAATGCCAGCCTCCAATCGGGCGAGCGGCGCACCGAGACAAAAATGACCGCCAAAGCCGAATCCGATGTGACGCACTGACCCACGATCCAAGCGTAAGTCATTCGGATCCTCGAACGCCTTGGGATCGCGGTTTGCTACCGACAGCATCACGAACACGCGCTGTCCTTGCTTGATTTGACGGCCGCCGAAGTCGAAATCTTCGCGCGCCAGCCGTACGACCGTCTTGGCTGGTCCGTCAAAGCGTAGGAGTTCTTCGAGGGCGTTCTTCATATCGACCTTATCGTCGCGTAGCAATGCTAGCTGATCGGGATGTCGGAGCAGCGCAAGCACCGAATTAGCGATGAAATTGGCAGTGGTCTCGTGGCCACCGAAAAGGAACAACGTGCACGTCGCAATGAGTTCTGCTTCTGACAGTATGTCATCGTCGTCGCGCGCGCTGATCAGTGCCGATATCAAGTTATCTTCGGGCGCTTTTCTGTAGTGTTCAATCAGACCACGGAAATACGTGACCAGTGAACCCATTCCTTGGGTGATACCTTCATGCCGAGTAGGATCGTCGAGCGCGGTTGAAACTAGCGGCGCGACTTGGGCGGTCCAATGTTCGAAATTTACCCGATCCTCAACCGGCACGCCCATCATTTCTGCCATAATGATGGAGGGCACGGGTGTAGCGACTTTCTGAACCAGGTCGAACTCGCCCACGTCTGGTATGTCAGCCAGTAATTCTGCGCACAAACTTTCCACGCGCGAGCGCAATTGCGCGATTGATGGAGGAGTGAATGCCTGACTGCACAAACCCCGTAAGCGCATGTGCGCCGGTTCTTCCTTGAATACAAGCCAGCCGCTTAATACTTCGAAGGCGTGCAGCACGAGCGGATCGGTATCGGGGCCGGACAGCTTCTTGCGGATATATGGTTCAATGCGATCTGAAGAGAAGCGTTCATCGCGGAGCGCGGCGGTCGCATGACGATAACTCGTGACTACCCACGAGCGGTAGCGTGCGTCCCAAAAAACTGGTTCGTATTCACGGAGTTCGGCAAGGTACGCTTGAGGATCGCTAAGCGCCTCTGGGGCCATCACGTTGATCTTGAAGAACGGTTCCGTTTCCGTTATCGACATGCTTATGCTTCCGGTAGTTCGCGTCAGCCTAAACGAAATCTAACTGTGCGTCCGACACTTCGCTTCGGAAAATCCCTAGTCAGCCTCCCGTCATCACCCCGTAACCCGCAATCCATTCGGGGATCGCCCGGTAATATCGCAGGTCGAGGTGTTCGATCCCGGTGCTAGCGGCCGCCGCCGCAACCGCTATCCACGAGCGGATTTCGTGCCCACCGCAACCACCGTCGTGCGTGATTGAGTCGTCGTTCATGGCCGTTAGGGCATCAAAATCGAAGGCCTGTAAACGGGTCAGGAACGCTTGATCCCAGTCAGCATTCAGCGGTGTTCGATCGCTCGTACCGTCGATCTGGTTCGTTGCTTCGTTGATGACCCGCTCCTGCCTGGCTGCGCGCGCCTGTAGGCTCAAGGTACCTCCAGCGATTATCCGCTGACGTATTGACTCAGGTGCGTTCGCGAGTTGTGGCATCGGCGGATCGTGTGAGAGGCCGCCGGATGCGGCGAGTAGCACTCGACCCGGGTAAATGGCAGCGAATTCGCCCAGCGCTTTTCCGAACGCTACGACTCGTGAAATCGGCGGGAGCGGCGGTGCCGCACAATTCACGAACACAGGCACGACCGGCGGTAGTGCCGACCAGTCGAATAACTGATCGAGCAATTGCGTTATACCGTGATCGACATCCATACGATAGGAAATAGCTGCGTCGATCCCGGCGACGTGTAAGGCGCGGACGCAATCCTCCGCGACCTTCCCCGCGACCGGCAGGCTGCCATTGGGCGTACTCCAATCGCCAACTGATTCGGCCGCGGCGCCAATACAGAAGCTCGGCATCAGACGGTAAAAGAAACCATTGAAGTGATCGGGGCCGATCGCGATGATGAGATCAGGTGAGAAGTCCGCGACCCAGGCGGCGACCTCGGCGAGACAGGTATCGACTTCATTTACGATCGCTGCACCCGGCGATCGATGATCCTTTAGCGGCGAGTGCGATGCAAAAACGGTTGCGACGGCCATGACCGCGCTCAGTCCCGACCCAGCAGGAATTCAACGTGGATGCGGTTAAACGTCACGGGGTCTTCGAATTGCGGCCAATGCCCACAACCCTGCATCAAGGCGTAACGCGCATTTGGGATCATCTCCGCGATACGTTGCCCGACGGAATCATCTGCGGTCGGATCGTGTGACGTCCAAAGCACGAGGGTTTCGTGACGGATAGCCGCCCATTCGTCGTCTGTAAGATTATTACCTAGGCGAATTTCCGGATCCTGCAAAACTAAGATGTGCTCCAAGGCTTCGATGAAACCCGGCTGCTCATAGATCGCCTTGCGGCAGGCGATGAGATCCGCATTGACCACGGACGGATCCGCCATCAACCATTCAAGGCGCGCCTTGACCGTATCCCACGTTGGGTTCTGCACGGCGGCGCGGGTCGATTGCTTTATCTTCTCCATCACGGCCGGGATCATCGTCGCGCCGCCCGTGGTATTGAGCGCGAGCCGATCGACGGCGTCGGGATACTTCAACGCAAAGCGCGCTGCGACCCAGCCACCGAGTGATTCTCCGGAAATTAGCGCGCGCTCGAAACCGAGCGTCTCCATCACACTTTTCAGGTGCTCGACATAAACGTCGATCTCATAATCGACGTCCGGCTTATCGGTCCATCCATGCCCGATCATATCGATGGCCCAGGTATCAAAATGTTCGCCGTGCTGGGCGAGGTTCCGCGTGTAGCAGTCCGCGTGCCCGCCGGTGCCGTGCAGGAGTATCAGTGGTGGCTTATCCGACGTGCCCGTGTGCAGGTAGCGGGTGCGTATGCCGCCAGCATCGAGATATCCCTGACCAAAGGTCGCGCCGCGAAGATCGACCCAAAAACTCTCGTGTGCTTCATTATTATCAGTCATAACCCCTCCAGAAATCCGTCAAGGTGATCAAGCCAATCCTGTTTACGTCCGTACTCCCGCTCGACCCCAGCCAACAAAGCGCTGCGATCACCGGCATAATTCATTTCATACAATTCGTGGCGCGCGCCGAATTCAGAGCCGCAAATGTCCCACGCCAATTTAAGTAATTGAGTCTTACGCCGCCCATCGATGCTTGCGCCGCGCAGTGCTTTTTCGATGTCCTCCCCAATTGGAGAGTCGAATTCGTCCATCGACACCGGAACCTGCACCAACGCGCCGCCACCCATCTGCCGCACCATTTTTATCAGTTCAGGGTAAAAGATCGGCCCGAACGCGCGGCCCGCCTGGAGCGCGAACAAATCCGGATAGATGACGCCGTTTTCGGGGTCCACGCTGGCCTGTGCTTCAGCCGATCGAGTTGTAGAACGTAGGACTTCAACTCGCATAGCAGCTTCGCCGAGCATTTCCATTACGTTGGGTTTAGTTGCAATTCCCTGTGCCTCGGCCATGCGATGGACGAGTGCGTAAATAAAACCAAGTTTGACTTCTAGCCGTGCGTTCGTCTGATGTGCGGTTAATTCACGCATGCGTGTGTCGCGATACATCCGGTTCAATAGCGGGATGTCTTTGTAAATAAAGACTCGGTCCCACGGTACTAGGACGTTATCGAATACCACCGTCGCATCGATTTCATCGAACCGCGAGGAAAGCGGGAAGTCACGTGCAGCGCCGTGGTGAGCAAACGAGGGTCGACAGATTGTCTTTAGTCCTGGAGTGTTCATCGGGATCGCGAAAACGTTTGCGTAGTCTTCCTCGCCGGGCTGGAAGGTCGGCGGGAACGGCCACACCAGAAGTTCGTCGGCGTAGGGAGCGGCAGTTGCGATGCGCTTGATGCCATCGAGCACGATACCATCGGCGTTTTTATCGACGGCGCGTAGGCAGATGCCGGGATCGGATTGCTCGTGCCGTAACTTACCTTTGTCGAGCTGGGGGTCGAGCAGCGCGTGGGTCATGAACAAATCGTTCTTCGCCAAGTATCGATAATAGTTGGACAACGCGTCAGCACGTTCAGCGGAACCTTCGGCGAAGAACGAGCGTTTAGCAGCGAGCGAGGCCATCATCACGTTGAGAAAGTCGGGGCTGCGCCCGAGCATCCCGCAATTCGATTTCGCCCAGGTAGCATATGCCTCTCGCTTTAGGCACAACTGTTCCAATGTTCGCGGGATTTCATAGGCGCGTCCTATTGGCTCTCCGATTTCTCCCGACTCGACAACAAGCACGTCAAGGTGCTCTGCCTCATGTTGCATATCGTAGAGTTTTGCGAGCGATTCGATCGAGGCACGGAATTCCGGGAATGCCGTAACATCTGCGACTCGCTGGCCGTTGTACCAAACTTCGCGATCGTCGCGCAGACCGGCGATAAATTGTTGTCCCGTGCGTATGCCCATGTTAGCGCGCCCCCTATTCCTGCCATCCGTGGCCGTCGTATTCGACTCGCAGCTTCGGTTCAACGCGTTTAAGTTCGACACCAATTTTCGGCAGGACTTTCTCCACCAGGAGTTCGTTTGATTTGAGTAGGCCGTCGATCGGGGCCGGCCCGGCTGCCATCCACGGAACGATAAGGTCCGTGTTTAACGTCTTGATCATCGCTTCGAGTTTACGCGCGACCGTATCGACAGAGCCCGATATCGAATAGCCTCTCTCGCGCACGTTCTCGGCCGTATTCGGAATCGGTCCTTTCTCGCCCGGGTAACGCAGCGCTTCATTGAAGCCGAACCAATCGTGCCAGCGTGTCCAGAGGTACCCGAGGCCGCAGTCGCTAATGGCATGCGCTTCAGCGTCAGTATCGGCAACGACGATGTTGCGGAAATGGCCGAGTCCCCGACCCCATTCTAGATCGTGTCCGGCCGCCGTCGCGGCGTTGTGATAGAGGTCGAGTGAGGCGCGCGCATGTTCTTCGATCGGCGTGAAGATCACTGGCGTGATCCCTTCCCGCGCGGACCATTCAATCGTTTCAGCGCTCATGGTGAACGGGATGAAAACCTCGATGCTGTCCGGTTCCTGTAAGGTCAGTGGTGCGATCCCGATTTTGTCGAGCTGTCCGTTTTCACCGACCATGCCCGGGGCCATGTGGCGCGTCGCAGGGTGATCCCACGCGATGCCGGCGGGCGGGATCTGCCAGTGCTTCCCATCATGCTTGAATAAGGGCTCCGCCCACGCTTTCCGTATGATCTCGTAATGTTCGTTGAACAGTTCGCGATTGATTCGGTCGTGCTCGGCGAAATCCGGATCGTTGGCAGCGGTCCAAACGGCATTCATCTTCTGACCGATAGTCATGACGTGGCGCGCTTGATAACCACGCGCGAAGCCGGCGCACATGCGCCCACCGGACATATGGTCGAGCATCGCGAGATCTTCGGCCATGAGTATTGGGTTGCGTGCGGGTAATACACTACCCATCTGTCCGATGCGTATACGCGAGGTTTGCATCGCCGCCCAGCAGCCCAACAGGATGGGGTTGTTCGAGACCTCGAGTCCTTCGACGTGGAAATGGTGTTCGGAAAAGGCGACGAAATCGAAACCGAGGTCTTCTACCTGGCGCAGTATGCGTGCGCTGTCGGATAAGCCGCGTTGATAATAATTAGGGTTTTGACCGGCACCGCCGCGCTCGAATTCGTCCGGCGTAGCGCCGGCGCTGGGTAAGAGGAAAGCACCTAGGCGTAGTTTCATAGTTTTTATCTCTGATGAACAATTGAAAGTGCCAAACGTCATATTCGTAATTGCGTACGTCATTAGTGTTTGGTCGACGTGCTAATATATACTAGTATATTAATATTTTAAAAATTTGCAACTGGTCCCAACTACAATGGACTGCATACTGTTGGCCGCAAACCATATACAAATGTTCGTGCAATGAATTCATTACCAATCAATCTGGAGACGGCGGCAGACCTGGTAGGGACGTCTACAACACGCGCCGAAACCGCGTATAGCTATGTCAGGCTTCTGCTCTTGGAGGGAGATCTACGTGCGGGTCAGAAGCTCTCGGTCGTTGGCCTCACGCAGATACTTAAATGTAGCCGGGTGCCCGTCATGGAGGCGCTTAAGCGCCTTGCCGGGGAAGGTTTCTTCGAAATTGTGCCGCAGGTCGGCTGCCAGGTAGTCACCCCTCGAGTAGACGAGGTACGCGACTTTTTTACTTTATTTGGCAACGTCGAGGGCACTGTCACGGCGTTCGCGGCCGCGAGGCGAACGGCGCACGATTTGGTAGAGTTCAGTGATGTTTGCGTACGTGTCGATACGGGCGCAAGGGACGCCGGCGCTCCGGTCGACCACGACCCGGCTTACCGACGCCTTAACCTGCTATTCCATTCTTGCGTCCACCGGATGGCTCGATCTCCGGTTTCAACCACGATCGCGACGAGTCTATGGGACCGTAGCGATTTTTATATCAAACTGGCGTTCGGCTCGCTCTATTTCTCAGATGCGGTTAAACGCGCCCAACGGCGGATCCGCGACGATATCATTGCGGGGGATAGCGACGCCGCCCGCAACGCCGTTCAAGCCTACTTAACCGCAGTCGGAGAACGGGTCGCAGACCGCCTTGCCGCCGATTGATAGCGTGCGCTATTAACTGCCGGGAGGTTGAACTTCGTGAAAATTAGTGTCGCTTAATTTTATCCCGTTGATTCGACCGTATTGCCCGGCCGATGCAACCGCTCTATCCCATGTTCGACCAGCGAATAAACGGCAGGTACCACGACTAAGGTGAGTAGCGTGGAACTCACCATACCCCCGATCACGGCTACCGCCATCGGTCCATTTGTATCGGCGCCCGCGCCGAGCCCGAGAGCGGCGGGAGCGAGCGCGAGAATGATGGTTAACGACGTCATGAGGACCGGGCGCAGGCGGATCGGGCAGGCCTCACGCAGGGCGGCATCGATCGGTGCCCCGTCTGCGCGCAACTGGTTCGTCAGATCGACGAGCAGGATTGAGTTCTTCGCGACTAAGCCTACCAGGAGCGTTAGCCCGATCATCGAGTAGATATTGAGTGTATGCCCTGACGCCCACAACGCGCCGACCCCACCGATAATGGCAAGCGGCTGCGCAACCATGATTATGAGAGGTTGAATAAACGAATTAAATTGACTTGCCAATACCATATAGACGAGGACGATTGAGGTCACGAATGCGAACAGCATGTAACCTGCCGTTTTACCAAACTCCTCTGCACGGCCTTTCATTCGCACCCGGTAACCTGGTGGCAAGACCTCCGCGGCGGCCGACTCGACTGCTTCGATCGCTGAGGCTTCGGCCATGGTAGGCGAGCCGAAAAAATTCGCCGCATATTGCAGATCGTAGCGAGACACGACCGCGGGGCCGAGACGCCGTTGCATGCGCGCCATATTGTCGAGCCGCACGAGTTCGCCGGACGCTGTGCGCAGGTAGAGTAAGCTGAGATCGGGCGCCCACTGTAGGCGCCCGGGCGTCGCCTTGAGTCGGATATCGTAGCGCTCGCCGTCGCCTGGATCATCGTTATAACGCGCGACATCGAGACCGCCGGCCATGACATTGACGGCCATCGCGACGTCGCGAGTACTGAGGCCCAGCGATCGGACCCGCTCGCGTGATAACTGCATTTCGAGCTGCGGCAGGTCGAGTTGAAGATCGAGATCTAGCTCTCCGAGCCCCGACACAGCGCTGAGTTTGGACTTTAGTTCATAGGCTAGGCGTGCAACCTGACCGAGCTCCGGCCCGACCACTGTGAATTGCAGTGGGTCGCCGCGCTGCCCGCCCATCACCGGCATGCGCGTCGGAAACGCCTCCACACCAGGAACTAACTGAAACCGCAGTGCGAGGTCTTGCATGAGTGCTTGTTGACTCAAGCTACGCTGATCCCACGGCGCCATACGTACGATGATCTGTGCCCGGCTCACCTGCCCAGTTTGATCCTGACCAACGGTCGCGAAATAGCCTTCGATGGCGTCGAATTCTGACATGATGCGTTCGATCTCACCGATCTTCGTGTTGGTGTATTCGATGCTGGAGCCGAGTGGGGTTTTCAGCGTAATGAGAAACCGCCCCTCGTCGTCTTCCGGCATGAAGCCCTTACCAATATGGCTAAAGAAATACCCACTACACCACACCACCGCAAAGGCGATGACGATGATGGTCCAACGGAAACGCAGCGCACCGCCTAAAACCCGTCGGTAAGCCGATTCCAGTAGACGTAGCGGCAAGTCGACCGCGCGGTATAGCCTGCCATGCTGCTTAGATAAGCGAAGATGGCGGGCGCACAGCGCCGGTGTCAAGGTCAAAGACACGAATAGCGATACCAGGACGCCGAACGAGACCACGACCGCAAAGGCACGGAAGAAGCTACCGATGACACCTTGCATAAATACGACCGGGGCGAAGATCGCGACCAGGGTTAGTGTCGCCGCAAGGACCGCAAATACGACCTGGCGGCTGCCTTCTATTGCCGCCGCCACCGGATCCTCGTTACCAAGTTCCCGCTGTCGGAAAATATTTTCGAGGACCACAATGGCGTCGTCCACGACAACGCCGATCAGCAATAACAGTCCGAGTAGGGTCATCGTATTGAAGGTGTAACCAAAGAAGTACATGACGGCCACGGCGCCGAACAGTGATACCGGAATCGCGGCGGAAATTATTAAGGTCGAGCGCAGGTTCTTGAGGAACAATAAGACGACGAGTGCCGTCAAGAGCGTTCCTTCGATTATGTGATGTTCGAGGGCGGCCACGATGTCCTCAATCAAGTTCGCCTCGTTATGTGCGATATCGATATGCAGACCAGGCGGGAATTGCGGCTCGATTTCGACTTTGAGTCGCCTTTTAACCTCGTCAACAATAGCGACCGTGTTGCCGTTTCGAATCTTGACAATTCCGAGCCCGACCGTCGGTTGCCCATTGAAGCGCGCCAACTCGCGATAATCCGCAAGTCCATCTTCGATCACGGCAACATCGCCGAGTCGGATCGGCGCACCGTCCGGGAATGAAATTATCAGCGATTCGAGTTCGCGCGGGTTGTGGTATTCGAGATCAAGTTCGATGAGGTCCTCGCGTTGATCGCCGACCAAGAAGCCCCCCTGCAGGCGTACGTGCTCGGAGGCAAATGCGCCAATGACGTCGTTCGCCGCGATACCGAGTGCGGCCATACGGTCCGGATCGAGATTGACCCGTATCGTCCGTTCGCGTTCCCCACCCAAACTTACTTCGCCTACGCCGTCGATGGTTTCGAGTCGCTTTTTGATGAAGTTACGCGCGTACTGGTTGAGCTGCTGCAAGGTACGGTCGCCGGATAAGGTGAGCCAAAGGACCGGTAGCGCGCCGAACTCAACTTTGGCGACGACGGGCGGGTCCGCTTCATCGGGCAAATCTGTCAAGACCTGATTAACTTTGGCCTGGACTTCATTGAACGCAACATCGACATTCTTCTCGAGGATGAATCGCACGATCACCACCGACACACCGGGGGCGGAGGTCGACTCGATGTGTTCGATGCCAGGGACGCTATTGACCGAGGTCTCGATGATGTTCGTGACGCTCGAGTCCATCACCTCCGGGCTCGCGCCGGGCAATACCGTGCGCACGGAGATCATGGGAAAGTCGATCATCGGGTAGCGGTCAACGCCGATGTCCTTGAACGCGACAAGGCCGAATAGCAGGAATACGCCAGAGAGCATATAGGCGAATACGTATCTGCGGATCGACATTTCGGGCAGCGAGAACCCCGTGGATGGGGCGCTTCCTGGGTGGTCGCCTGTGTCAGTCGGATTCATGCGCCGTCGCCCGTTATGATCACCGCGACGCCGTCGCTAAGATAATGGGCGCCTTCAATGGCAATGACCTCACCGGCCTTAAGCCCACTGGTAATTTCGACCCAATCATCCCCACGTTCGCCGAGTACGACCTGCCGCTGGATGACGTTCGCGTCGGCGAGGACATAAACCACCTGACCAGCGGGCCTGGTTACTACCGCCATTGCTGGAACTACGACGGCCTGCGGGCGCCGTTCGATAATGACACGCCCGACAACCGTGGCGTTTGGGCGCCAGTATCCTGGGTTAGTTAGGTCAACGGTCGCGATGACCGCGCGGTTGCCCGGACCGACATCAGGGTCTAGATAAGTAACCGCCGCCGCCGTAGTTTGTCCCGGCGCGAGCGGGCTTTCGATAATGGCGGTTTGCCCAACCCGCAAATGTCGCGCGACAGTCTCCGGGAAAGGCAGCCTCGCACGCAGATGCAGCGTGTCATTAATGCGCAATAAGTCTTCGCCCAGCTTGGCATAATCGCCGACCGAGACATGGCGACTTTCAACGGTTCCGGTCAAGGGCGAACGCACGACACATTTGCTGAGCCGATCATCAGTAATGGCGAGCCGCGCCTGGGCGCCCTCGAGCGACGCATTGGAAACGTTCAAAGCGGCTTCTGCGTTATCGAGCAATTCCTGCGGTACTGAGTTAGTCTTGCGCAGATCGCGATACCGGGAGACCCGCCGCCGGTCATTCGCGATGGTCGCCTGGAGGCGAGCAGTTTCGGCGAGCGCCTCGCGCCGGGCAAGCGCGAATTCAGTTGAATCGAACTTAACGACTGGTTGATCTAAAGTCACCTCGTGACCCACGTCGACGAGAACTTCAACGATACGAGCATCGATCTCCGCGGCCAGCGTAGGTGTGTTTCTGCTGATCATTCGGCCGTTAGAATGAAGTTGGGCTACCACTTCGCGCGTACCGATCTTGGCCACCGTGATAGCAACCGGGCGAACGGTCTCTTCGTTCTGCGACGGACCTGCCTGCTTACCGCAACCGTACAACCCAGTAGCCGTCGCGCAGAGTACCAACAGGCACATTCCGATGTACTTTCCTATCTGGTTCATTTTGACCTTCCCGTCGAATCGGTTGCAACCGGGCTCAACAAACCACGCAGAAATATATCGGTACTGCCCGCCGCGTATCGCGCTGGGTCATTGGCGAAAGTAACCTCAGGGATATGGCTCAATATCCGCTGGGCTTGGAAGAAAAAGACATTGGCGCCGACCAACAAAGTCGCACACAGTGCCGGATCGAAATCTGATCTGATCACGCCGGCGCGTTGGCCGTCCCGCAGAATCGTAACGAGCCGCTGAAAGTTTTCGCCGACAACGTCATCGGCGAGCGCCCGGGCCTGGCGATCATCTTCGGACAGCGACTCTCTGAGCAGCAGTCTGAATGTCTGCGAGTGCTCTAAGATGCTCGCAAGGTGTGCGCTGACGAAGCGCCTTGCCCGTTCGGCGAATGGTACCTCCCGCTCGGACAATTCTTCCAGTAGCGCCCGGGTTTCGGCGGCGCGCGCACTCAGTACCGCAACATACAGCGCCTGTTTCGACGCGAAATGATGGTAGATGTTCGCTTTGCTCACGCCGGCCGCGTCGGCAATGTCACGCATCGAAACGCCGTCGAACCCGCGCTCCGAAAATAAGCGCGCAGCACCTTTGATAATCGCAGTTTCCCCACGGGAAGGCGCGCGTTCTCGTGCAGTTGCTAGGGTATCCGACATAGTGTAGTGTTCTCTAAGCTGACCGACCGACCGGTCAGCTTAGATCATATTGCGGGAATTTTCATCTGAAATTCGTGGGTACAAGTAATCAATATCGGAGCGAGTGGATGGTCGCATTGATTACCACATACGTGCCTCGACCTATAGATGGATTCGTCACACATGATTTAACGGAAGTTGGGTTTCAGGATGTCCCCGCAACTGCGCGAGGACGGACACGAAGCAATAATTACAAGGGCGGGTTGACAGCGAATATGCAACTCGGTCGCAAAGAATAACCGGAGCGATAATTATGTTTGAGCCCGAATCGACGACTACTCCCGACGTGATCGTAGTGGGTGGCGGCTTCGGCGGCTCGCGGAAAACTATTGGGATCGCCATAGCGACGCCATCTCCGATCGCTCGATGTCGCGCATACGATGCGGCCCTCGATCGCATGGGCGCGGTAACGCCACTCGTGACGAGGTACGTGTGCGCCACGTTAAATTCAATAGTGTTAAGTGGGAGATGCAGCGCGCTTATGCGGCCATATTTCGGACGCTCGGCCGTTAAAACCAACGCCATGCGTGGTGTTGGTAGTCGGCCTGATTATTGCTCGTAGTTTCTAGGCACCTGCTGCGGCGAAGTAATTACGTTTCGATTGGTAATTACGCAATGCGATTGAGAATCAACTGTAAGGGCAATGTTCGTATCGGGCTGTGCGAGAAAAACCTGCTTGTTGTTTACAATGACTTTGAGAGAGACAGACATGACTGATTTTGCTTCCCTGGTGGATCTCGATCGCTGTACCGTCAGTCCACGCGTATTCAATGACCAGGACGTCTACGAAGTTGAGCTTGAGAAGATTTTTACGCGTACGTGGTTATTTGTTGGTCACGAGAGTCAGATCCCGGAACCGAATGATTATCTGACGACCTTTATGGGTGCGGAGCCAGTCCTGCTCACTCGCGACGCCAGCGGTAGCATTCGCGTACTCTTAAACTCGTGCCGTCATCGCGGTATGCGCGTGTGTCGGCGTGACCATGGCAACGCCAAATTGTTTAATTGTCCTTACCACGGCTGGGCCTATGATACCGGCGGCAAGCTGCGTGGTGTGCCGCAATTGGAAGAATCCTACTACAACGAACTGAATCGTGACGAGTGGGGTCTGATCGAAATACCGCGAGTGGAAAGTTTTCGGGGCCTGATTTTCGCTAATTTCGATGCTGAGGGTGAATCGCTCGAAGAATACCTCGGTGATATGGCCTGGTACTTAGATCTGATAGTGAATCGCTCGAAGAACGGCATGATCGCTTTCCCAGGGTGCCATCGCTGGCGGCTCGGCGGTAATTGGAAGCTGGCTGCGGAGCAGTTCGGTGGCGACAATTATCACGCCGGTGCACTGCATCGCTCGATGGTGGAGATCGGCCTCGGCACGCAAGGTGACTTTCGCGGTAAGAATCCATGGATTAGCGATTTCGAGGTTAAGTGCGGCAATGGCCATGGCTTCATCAACTTCGATATCGACAGTGGTGAAGCACCGCCGATCCAAGCTGCATTTTTTGAGCAAATACGCCGCGAGGCAGTTGAGACGCTTACCCCCGAACAAGCCAAGTTGGTTTTGTCCGTACAGGTCGGTACGGTGTTCCCCAATCTGTCAATAATTTCTTTTATCGGCTTTACCTCAGTGCGCGTGTGGCACCCGTGCGGGCCGAAGGAAATTCGCGTCCACTCCTATGGTCTGGTCGAACACGACGCGCCGCCGGAAGTGAAGGAAATCACGCGCAAAATGTTGGGCCTGACATTCTCTTCCTCAGGTATTTACGAACAAGACGACGGCGTCGCCTGGGGTGACATCGCCGAGTTCCAGGGTGGGCCCGTACGCAGAAAATATCCGTTCAACTACCAAATGGGTCGCGGCCACGGCAAACGCATGGACGACAAACCCGGCCTCATTCACCCACCGTCGACGGAGATTGGCGTGTTCGGCCTCTATGAAAAATGGCGCGAGATGATGGCACGATGACGACCGATCTGCGACTGCAAATTGAAGAGGTGATGATCGAAGAGTCCTGGTTGCTCGATGGCAACCGCTTTGAGGATTGGCTCGCGCTCATGACCGACGATATTCGTTATTGGGCGCCGGTGCGGGAAAACCTCGGTCGTGACGAGGAAGATTTTCACCAGCTGCACCTGCTGACGCATTTCGACGAGGATCGAATGACGATGGGGCTACGTGTCGCACGCTTGCGTACGGGTTTTGCCCACGCAGAAGAACCGCCCTCGCGTCGGCGCCATTTCGTCTCCAACGTCAAAATACTTGACGCGAGTTCGCCGGAGAGCGTGCAGGTCGCTTCCAACTTTATCGTCTTTCGCAGTCGTCCAGGGCTTGAGGAGCACCTTTTTGTTGGTGGCCGTCGCGACCAATGGGTACACACGGAGGCCGGCTGGCGGTTGCGCGAACGCATGATCATCTTCGACCACGACGTCATCGAAAACATTACCGTGTTTATCTAGGGGCTCGTTAATGCACGAGAAAGCTGCAACTATGTTTGCTCTGGATGGCCGTGTTGCTATCGTCACCGGCGGCGCACAGGGGATCGGGCGCGGCATCGCTGAGAACCTCGCACTTACTGGCGCTGCCGTGGTCATCGCAGATGTCGCTCGGGCAGAAAGCGTCGCCTGTGAAACTGCCATCATTGCTGCCGGTGGTGCCGCCAAGGCAATCGGCTGCGATATGGCCGACGAAGATTCCATCAACGATTTGGTGGCCGCCACTATAGATGCCTACGGGCAGCTCGATATTGTCGTAAATAACGCGGCAATCTATCCAATGTCACCCATCGGCGAAATGTCGACCGATTTATGGGACAGGGTTCTTGGGATCAATCTACGTGGCGTGTTTTTGCTGACGCGGGCCGCGATGCCCCACCTAAAGAAGTCCGGCCGCAACGGGCGATTGATTAACGTCTCCTCGATCGATACCTGGAAGAGTTATGTCGGGATGGGTCATTACGACGCAAGTAAGGGTGGCATCGAGGCGTTCACTCGGTCGTGCGCACTGGAACTTGCTGTGGACGGCGTGACCGCCAACGTAATTGCACCGGGTGCGGCCAAGACGCCCGGCTCGCTCACTGTCCGAGGCAACCTCGCGCGTGAGCGCGGCGACGCCAATACCGATGCCGTCGATGCTGAGTTCGCAACTCGCATTCCACTCGGTGACTGGGCCAGCGCGGACGACATCGGGCAGGCGACCGTACTGCTCGCGACTCCGGCGGCGCACTACATCACCGGGCAGACGATCTACGTCGACGGCGGTCTCAAACTCACTCTATAGGGATCCAATAATGAAAGTACCGTTTAGCAAAGTTGACGCCCGTGCGTGGGCCCGTGAGAACATGCATGGGGTGGCCAATGTGGTTACGCCGACCTGTACTTCGGATTTATCCGGTATCAACGAGCAGGCGACTCGGCACGACATTCGTCTTGAGATAGATTACGGCTTCTGGGGTGCGCTGATGGTATCGGAAGTCGTCATTACCCTTAATGAGTATGCGCAGTTTGTGGCATGGGGAGCTGAGGAAGCGCAGGGCAAGCTGCACCTCATTCATCATGCGAGTTTCAACACGCTCGAAGACAACATCGCCGCCGCGCAATTGACCGAGACCCGTGGTGCAAAGCTCGCGCTGCTCGGTTATCCGCCGACTTTCTATCCGAAAACGGCCGACGACATTTTCGCCTACACTAAGGCCTTCTGCGACGCGACCGAGCTTGGCGTCATTTTATTTCCGGTGCCATTGTGGGGGTTTGAGCGCATCCATCCGTCGGCTGGCTTCAGTCCGCAGTTGATCGAACGGTTGCTCAAGGCCTGTCCCAACATCGTGGCCATCAAGGCTGAAGGTGGCTACCCCGCGGTTGGCGGTTTCGTCGATGTTTACAATCGCTTTGCTGAGGACGTGATTGTCATTGAACCTATAGAGGGTAACGGCCTGCCATTGGCGACGTTACTTGATCTCCAATTTATGGGGACAAGCAACTACGATTATCTAGGCCCCACCATACCGCGAATTTTTAAAATGATCCGTGAAGGGCGTAACAACGAGGCGATGGATGAGTATTGGAAGATATACCCCGCCCGGCAGGCTAACGTGCAGGCCATGGCGATGCTAGCCGGTTCTAATTTGCTGCATCGCTTGTTGTGGAAGTATCAAGGCTGGCTACAGGGGTTTAATGGCGGACCCTTGCGCGCGCCGAGTATGCGTCTGGCGGATCGCCAAATGAAAGGACTGCGCCAGGGGCTTATTGCTTCCGGTTTCGATATCGAGGATCGCGACGATGCTGAATTTTTTGTCGGCCGCAACCCGGCCTGAAATTTATCGCGTGCCGCCGAGACTTGGACTCGAAGGCGTCCAAACGGAAAACTCAGATGGGAGAACGTGTGATCGATGTCATCGCCGCTGGCGTGCGCCCTGCAAGCGCGGCTCTAGACCGAATTTTTTAACTCTGCGGTACAGCGAGCTTCGAGCTAAGCCGAGGGCACTCGCTATTTTCTGAACATTTCCATGGTGTGACTCGATCGCTATGCATAACGCGTTGTACTCCTGCTCGCGTAGGCTGCACGATCCGTCCGAGTTTTTACTCCCTACCCGATTTGGACTGGCATGCGCTTGGGCAACCCGTACTGGAAGGTCCGATAAGCCGATAATTTCATTTGTCGCTATAAGCGCCGCGTTATCCAGGACCATGGCCAATTCTCGAACATTTCCGGGCCAGGGATATTGCCGCAACGCTGATGCCGCCTCTGCGTCGAGTTTTATGTGGCAGTCATTTTTTCGTAACACGTGATCAACGAGCAATTCGATATCCGTTACTCGGTCGCGTAGTGCCGGGAGCTCTAGCGATATGCTGGCGAGACGGTAGTAAAGATCTGAACGAAACTTTCGTTGTTCAAGCAAATCGTCGACATTACAATTCGTCGCCGCGATCACACGAACATTAACAGCGACAGGATGTTCAGCACCAAGAGGAATGACTTCCCCATCTTGTAGTACCCTCAATAACGCGACCTGAAACGCGAAAGAGGTTTCTGTGATCTCGTCGAGAAATATCGTACCCCCATTAGCGAGAGCGAACTTTCCGGGCTTACCCGTAGTGGAAGCCCCGGTAAATGATCCCTTTTCGTAGCCGAACAATTCCGATGCGATAAGTTCTTCCGGTATAGCGCCGCAGTTGACGGTTACGAACGGTCCCGCCGCGCGCGGGCTTGCGTCGTGAATGGCGTGGGCAACGAGTTCTTTGCCGGTCCCGGTCTCGCCGCACACTAGTATTTGCAGATCGGTCGTGGCAGCCTTCTGCGCCAGCTCAAGAACCGCTCGGAAACTCGGATCTTCGCCAACAATGTCATTAAATGTGTAGCGCGAGTCCCAGCGGTGTATCTTTGCTGGGCCTCCCCTCTTGTGTCGAGATACGGATGATCGCGGTACCGTAATGAAGACGCCGGCGGTTTCTCCTTCTAGCCGTATCGGTTCTAGTAGCGCCTTTTTATCGTGTCCTTCAAGCGCGATCTCTGTACCTTTTTCGCCGTAGCCCGATTGTGTAATCGTCTCAGGCAGTTCGAGACCAAACTGACGAATATCGCTGATTGCTCGACCGCGCAGTTGCTGAGGTTCCATTTTCAGCCACCTTGCACAGGCGTCGTTTGCCGTGACAATTAGCCCGTTACTATCGACGGCGAGTGCTGGTCCGGAGTGTTTAGTGTCGTACCGGGTAAATTTTTCGGCCAATGTGCGATGGGTTCGCTGATCCCATTCGTACAAGGTGGACTGAATGTTGTGCGCCGTGGTTTTAGCCAATAGCGTTAATTCAGGGGCTAAAGGTTGCTTCCATCGGACTAAATCGATGACCCCAAGCAGTTCGTGCGTCATTGGGTGAATGAGCGGTGCGCCAACATCAGACCACTCGAAAAATCCTTCGCAGTAATGTTCGTAAAGATCGACCGGCATGATGTCGCGTAACAGCAACGCAGACCCGCAGCCGTTTGTACCACCGATATGTTCCGCCGCTATGGCGCCGGGTACAACGTTGATAGTGTCGGCCAAACGCAGCATAGCGAGATTCCCACCGCGCTGAATTACGGTTCCTTTATTATCGATCAGGATTACCAGGATGGAGGCTGCTTCGATTTCTTGCTCGAGTAAGCTTAAGACTTGTCCGGCCGCGTCGTCTAATTGTTTGGTGCGGCCGGCGTAGATTGTCGGCGCCGGTTCCACCGGAATTTCTCGGAGGCCCGGGTCGACTCCGCACTCGCGTGATCTTTGCCAAGACGCCGCGATATGTGGAGGTAGATGCTGCAGCCGGTCGATATCGCCCGTGTCGCAAAATGTGTTCCAGGCTTTGCGTCGGGCGAGGATCGATAGTGTTGCTATTTGAGACATGTGGCCTACTCCAAGTGACCGCTAACGGGACACTCGTTGATAAATATTAGCACTACCGTTAGCGATGAGGAATGGCCTGAACATTGCAACGTATCAATAAGCGTGCTGAGTGCGACGCAACATAACGCATTCCAATCGGTGACGAAGCGAGTGAGGAAGGAGCAGAACCCATGGCGATGTACGACATACTGATAAAGAACGGAATGGTTGTTGAAGGCACGGGGTTGCCCAGATTCAGGGGTGACATCGGGATCAAGAATGGAACAATTGCAAAGATCGGCAAGATCAAATCAAACGACGCCGATAAGATAATCGACGCGGACGGTCTGATTGTCGCCCCGGGTTTCGTCGATTTGCATACCCACTATGACGCCCAAGTTCATTGGGATCCCTACTGCACCATTTCCGGATGGCACGGCGTGACTTCTGTCGCGATCGGAAATTGCGGATTCGGCTTTGCGCCCGCGAGGCCCGAAATGCGCGAACGCCTGTTTCAGATGATGACGCGTACCGAACAAATCCCTTACGAGAGTATGGTCGAAGGCGTCGGCCTCGATTGGGATTGGGAAACCTTGCCGGAATGGATGGACCATTTAGACGGGATCCCCAAGGGCGTGAATCTGTTGAGTTACGTTCCCTTGAATCCCCTACTCGTGCACGTAATGGGGCTTGAGCGGGCTAAGAGTAGTGAAAGCGCTACTCCGGCGGAAATGGCCGAAATGAAGCGTCTGTTAAACGAGGCGATGGATTGCGGCATGATGGGATTCGGCGTCCAGCGTTTGGGTGAGCATTCGCTGCAGGCGGATTTCGATGGTACACCGATGCCGACGGATATGATGCCGGATGAGGATCTGCTTGAGTTAGGCAGGGTACTCGCTGAGCGCGGCGAAGGCTTCGTCGAGATGATCAATGCGCAAAATGGCGATCCGTTGAGCTTAGGCGCGGAGGAAGACAAGCTATTCGTTGAGCGTTTCGCTGAGGCTTGCCAACGGCCGGTGTTGTATAACGTCGTCACGGCGCTGGATGACATACCCGAAGCCCATTTCGCGCAACTTAAATGGCTGCACGACTGTAACGCGCGGGGACTGCGGATCTTCGGACAAGGATTGACCGTACGTTCGCCGTTTCAGTTCACCTTAGAGCACTGGAATCTCTATGACAGCAGCCCCGCGTGGAACGAAGCGACGCAGGGTACGACGGCCGAGCGTATGGTGAAACTCGCTGATCCTGAAATTCGTAAACGGATGATTGCCGAAGATGAATCGCTGATCACGCTGGGGGTCGGGGGCCCAATCACCGGCCTCAAAATTCAGGATACGCCGGGACACCCGGAACTGGAAAAATATCACGGTCGACTCATTGGAGAAATTGCCGAATCGGAAGGTAAGCACCCGGTCGATGCGATGCTCGATATCGGGGTGGCCGGC
This sequence comes from Gammaproteobacteria bacterium, assembly GCA_021773835.1. Taxonomy (GTDB): domain Bacteria; phylum Pseudomonadota; class Gammaproteobacteria; genus UBA11873. Next base: position 30,298 of record JAJFJQ010000030.1, on the reverse strand, counting down.
GATCTCCAGGTCTTGTATCGCACCCAGGACATCGCCAGTACCGACCCGGTCAAGGTCGGCGCATTGTGTCGCGACCAGCACGTCATCCCCGGCATTTCTGATGATGGTGCGCACACGAAGTTCTTCACTGGTGGATCGTATACAACGGATCTCATCACCTGGCTCGTGCGCGACACCGGAGAAATGACCTTGGAAGATGCACACTATCACCTAAGCTATTTACCGGCGCAGGCGGCAGGCTTTCAGGATCGAGGCTATCTGCGCAAAGGCGCACCGGCCGATATCATCGTCTATGACCTGGAAAACCTGAAGCGCGTGCCAGAGGTGGATTACGAAGTCGCCCACGACTTTCCGGCCGGGGAGTGGCGTCGGATCCAACGCGCTGAGGGCTATCGCTACATTATGGTAAACGGTGTTATCACGTTCATTGATGGCGAGTGTACCGGCGCGACGCCCGGAGATCTGATCCGTCTGAATCAGTGGAAGGAGTCCACGACGCACTCAATCGCTGCCGCTTAAAGGTATTTTTCAGTTTGGTCTTACCGTCCCTCGTAACGAGGGGCGGTGAACCCAGGCGTTTAGAACGCGGTTTCGCTTCTGGCCTCGGCTCCGAAAGGTGTCGCCTACATCCGATCGGTGGCTCTGGTCTGGCGCAGTTGGGCGCGTGATAATCGGCGCGTGTTGATGCCTCGTCGCTTATTGTAGGGCTATCGGGGATTAGTGGTACCTGAACTTTTCGGTGCTCGCTGACATCTGCAACGTTGAAGGACGCCTCGATGTCATCTAAGCGGCCAAAACAAAAATAGTCACGCCTACTGCCGACCTAAAATTTCACAGGACTTCGTGAGTATGAGATTCCGCCTTGCCCGCTGGGTGATGAGATACCGTGTTGCTGTCAGTGGTGCCTTCCTTCTTGTCACACTGGCGTTTGTCGCTGGATTCCCGAAGGTGGAAATCCGTACAGTCTTCAACGATCTTCTGCCGTCAGACGATCCGTTCGTACAGGTCTTTTTCGACCACCGTAGTTTTGGCAACCCCCTGACCATGTCGATTATGGTCAAACGCAAAAACGATGATATTTTCAATGCGGCAACGTTGAAAAAGATCTATCAGTTGACCCGCGATATCGATCTCGCGCCGGGTGTTGATCACGATCAGGTGATCTCAATTTCAACAGAGAAACTACGGTACGCGAGCGCCACGCCGTTTGGGATCGACTCGCAGGCGTTGATGGACGACCAGCCACCTAGGACTCTCGAGGAAATTGATAATTTCCGTCAGCGAGTCTCGCGATCACCAAACGCACAGACCTTCTATATTTCCGGCGATCAACGTGCAACGATCATCAACGCTTCTTTTCAAGACACACTTGATTACGGCGTCTCCTTTGCGTATGTGCAAAATCTGGTTGAGAAGGCGCGGGATATCGATCATGAGGTTTACCTTGCTGGACAACCGGCGCTGACCGGTTGGGTGTATAAGCTTCAGAAACAGACCTATAAGATATTTTCCGTCACGATCGTCGCGTTGATCATCGCGCTCGTCTTTTATATGCGCAATGTTGCTGGTGTGGTTACGCCGATCGTGTGCGCGCTGGTTGCCGGTATCTGGGGCTTTGGATTTATCGGCTGGTTAGGGCGGCCGATAGAACCGTTATTGATGATTGTACCCCTGCTACTGGTTGCGCGATCGTTCTCGCATTGTGTCCAGTACACCGAGCGATATTACGAGATCTTAATTCACCTTAAGAACCGTCGGCATGCGGCTGAGGTGACGATGGGTATCATGATGGCACCCTCCATCCTAGGCATATTGACCGACGTCTTTGGTATTATTTTCATTGCCGTAGCGCCGATCAAGACGATGGAAAATCACGCGATTTTCTGCGGCTTCTGGGCTTTGTGGATCATTCCGACGGGCGTCTTTCTTTGTTCGATCGTCTTGTCGTACTTACCCGTGCCGAAAAATATTGAAAGTATTGTTGGAGGAAAAGAAAAGGAGTCGGGGATCCATCTTCTACAAGAACACTTGCTCAACGCGATCTCACGAATTGCAGTCGGCAAACCTGCGCGAATAACCGCAATTGTCGTAGCGCTCTTTGGTGTAGGGGCGATCTATTTAAATTCGCAAATAAAGATTGGTAACCCCGTAGAGGGCAGCAACTTATTGTGGCACGACTCCGAATTCAATACGGCCGTAAGGGCCATCAACGCGCATTTTCCAGGAATGAATACGCTCGAAATCGTATTGGAGGCGAAAGAACGCGATATCGCGAATCCACCGGCACGCACGCCGGAAGTTGTCGAGGTGGCGACCAAAATCCAACGCTTAATGGAATCGAATCCGGAGCTGCCACCGCGCGCCACCCTAACGTTTGCAGACTATATGCGTGAAAGCACCCGCCTTTATTCGGGCGGTAATCCTAAATGGGGTCCCATGGACCTCACGCAAGAGGCCGTCGGTGCTGCCGGAGTCGCGGCGTTGTTCGGTAGTAGTCCAATCAACATTTCGCACCTTGCCGATTTTGCCCTGCAGAGTTCAACCGTCTCGATTTGGTACAAAGACAATAAGCAGGGGACGGTTGATGCGGCGCTGGCCAGCGCGCGCCGTGCCGTCGATATCGTGGGTGTAGAGCACGAGAGATTTACCGTTCGCTTGGGTACCGGGGTCATCGCATTGCAACAGGCGATGAATAGTGTGGTTGAGCGCTATCACTGGTTTATTTTAGGCTTGTTGAATTGCGCCGTGATGCTGATATCTGCCTACGCGTACAAATCGATCATGGCGGCGTTGATCCTAATGGTGCCGGTTAATCTGTCGAACTTCATGCTTGGCGCGTCGATGCACGTGCTTGGGATCGGCATGGATATTAACGCAGTCATTGTTGCCGTGATGGGTGTAGGTATTGGGATTGATTATGGGATCTATTTGCTATCCCGTATATGTGAAGAATTCAACGCACAAAACCATAATTTAGAGAAAGCAATCAACGCCGCGCTTACCACTACGGGTAAGGCGATTATGTTCACTGCCACAGTCATGCTCATGGGGATCTTGCCATGGTACTTTTTATCTGACCTTAAATTCATGGCCGACATGGGGCTACTGCTGGTTGCCATTATGTTGATCAATATGGTGCTCTCGCTGGTGGCGTTGCCGACGCTAGTCTGGTTTATTAAACCGACGTTCTTGTCGCGTGAAGATTTGATCATTGGAGAGAGTGTGGATATTTCAAAGTTTACTGTTCCGGCGCCTGGCGTGTGAAAAACAAAGCGTAAGGTGTTGGGTGCGAATTACGAATTAAGCCGCGGTTGGCAATTGATACAAACCTCGGCAGCAGGATTTCCATCGGTAGTCATCGAGGCGAGCGGTTTTTCGATTTCCGCTCGTTAGCCTCGGGTCCGGAATTGCACCTCCAAGTCCGCGATGCGCACGATCTTGGTTGTAGTATTTTTTGAATGAATGTAATTTCCTTTCCAGATCGAGCGTACCCCAGAAAGGTACGTGGTCGAGAAACTCTCGCCTTACGGTTCCGATGAGCCGTTCCACAAAGGGATGTGAGAGCGGAACATAAGGCAGGGTCTTAACTTCTTCGACATCGAGAATTCTAAGATTGGCTTTCCATCGATGAAATTTGAACAACGGATCGTTATCCGAACTCAAATATCGTGGACTTGCTGATGAACCGAGGATGCTGTTGAACAGTCGACAGACGGTAGGTCCATCGACGGGACCCGCATGGACAGAGAAGCCAATGATCTGTCGGGCAAACTGGTCCATGACCCAATGGGACTGCAGGATCACCGATTCGCAACGAAAGAGATCGACGGTCGGGTAGGCGTGAGACATTGCTGTCTCACGCCCCCCTAAGAACGGTGCGTGCGAGTTTCCCCGAACACCGCTCAAGCCTCTCAAGAGCCAGTTGCCTGACCCGGTTTCTCCGTCCGCACGGCCAACAACTTGGCCGAGAACGAGTGGGTGAGGAGCCATTGCATGGCTTTCGCCTTGCTCCGACGCCCCTCCCGAGTCGCCTTCGCAATCCGCATCTGCAGCCGCCGTACCTGCTTTTCCATGTTCTGCCATTCGATGGCATCCCAGGTCAACGCCGCTGAGGAGGCACCAAGCAACGGCATAGCCGTCGTTGTCATTTGCGTTTCCTCATGCTGACGGTTCTACACACGCTCTTGCGATGAAAGACCCGTCGGACGTGGGCTCACTTTCGTGCCGGGTGACATTCAAACCCGTATCCGCACCATTACAGCACGGCATTCGCTTCTTCCGACATCCCAAACCCGCACCGCCATAGGCGAGCCTCGCGGCGCGCTGTCCCGACCGAAGCCGAGAACGATACGGGGTTTCCAAGTTCCGCTTTCACGAGTCATTGGGTTAGGTGCCTGCTCTCGACCGAGAAGCTTGTGGTCCACAATGCCGCAATGGAGAGACGGACATCCGACTTCTGACGCCTTTTGGCTCAAGCTTAACAACCTCTTTAGCTTGTTACAGCTGACGATCTTTATCGCAGATCCAGATATCTTCACCATACCAACCGCCTAGCCCTCACCCGGATGAGGTTTCCAGGAGGGGAGGCCTCTCACGATTTCTCCCCCGCACTTCCTTACTGCTTTGGTACATTGTCCCGGTAGCTCTTGATTCATGCCGGTAGGCTCACCTGGTGGAACAGGTGGTTCCCTCCAGTCGGGGGAACAACTCGTAAAAGCGACTTCTTGTCGCACCTCCATAAGCTGTCTTTGCTATTACCTAGAAATGTAAGCCAGGATGGAACGTTTGATCCACCTTGAGGCTGGTAGTGCCGCGCTAGCACGCGGCGGACCACATCTTTATCAACATGGATATCGAAAATCAATGAGATTTGATCCGCGATCCGCTGGTAACCGAAGCGGGGATTTCTGCGTTTCATTTCAACGATGATCGCGATCAACTCCGGTGATGGTCCTACAGGCCCAGGTTTACGGCGATTTTTCGGGGTAAATGACAGGTGGTACTTACGACTAACTAGTGCTCGATGAAAACTGAGAATTGTCGAGGGTTCCAGGATAATTGCCGACCGTAGCAAGCGGGTAGGGCGCATCAATATGGCGCATATCCCAACGATAATTCGGTCACTCAAGCGTAGACGCGGCGTTCGTGTTCGTGAGCGATTGATTATCAGGATCTAATGTTTTGTCAGTAACGATTCAGCAACAACGGAACGCGTGCCTCCCGGTCCGACCACGCGGGCGATCGTGATGAGAAGGTGTATGAAAAGAATAACGAGATCACGCATCGCCAGGTCATCGTAACGAATCTATCGTCGATAACAAATCTTGGAAATCATTGGCATTTCATCCAAAATTGGAATTCGCACCCCACAGGCATAGAACCGAACGGCAGGGAAAACAAGCAGCGAGTCCGTAAGATTTTAGCGAACTGGTGCCGTGCAGGCTTCGTCGCGATTGACTCTGTAAATGAAGATTGAACGAGCGAGATAATGCCCTCGGCTTACGAGCGAAACCGAACGAGCCTTTCGCTCAGCGACTGCACCGCGACATATAGCAGCGGGACGAAGATCACTCCAACCAGTGTCGCTGCTAACATACCCCCAAAGACGGTGGTACCTATGGCGTTTCGGCTGCCGGCGCCGGCACCTGTCGCCAAAAGCAAGGGGATAACGCCGAGGATGAACGAAAGTGCCGTCATCATCACGGGCCGAAAGCGTAGTTTAGCCGCCGTCTGTGCCGCGTCTGCAATTGATTTGCCTTCATATTCCCGTCGCTGCTTGGCAAATTCAACAATGAGAATGGCGTTTTTGCTTGCTAATCCAATCAGCAAGGCAAGCCCTATTTGGGCATAGATATCTAAAGATAGGCCACCAAGCCAAAGGGCAAAAAAGGCTCCCAGGATGGCGACTGATACCGACAGAATTACCGCAAAGGGGATCCACCAGTTTTCGTACTGGGCGACGAGAAACAGATAGACGAAAATCAGCGCAAACGTGAAGATGAGCGCGACCTGAGTTCCAGCGCGAATCTCCTGCAGCGACAACCCGGACCATTCGTAACTGAAGCCCGCCGGCAGGACTTTTTTCGCCACGCTTTCAACGATATTAATAGCTTCCCGCGAACTGGACCCAGGGCTTGCTTCACCATTAATCGTTGCGGAACGAAACGTGTTGTAGCGCGTAAGTGTTTCAGGTCCCAACCCGCGCTCAATGGTCACTAAGGCGCTGAGTGGCACCATTTCACCTGCATCACTTCGAACGTACAAACGACCGATGTCTTCGATCTCGTCACGAAATTTCGTGTCGGCCTGCAACAGCACCTGATATGTCCGGCCAAACAAATTGAAATCGTTGATGTACAGCGAGCCAAGGTTGATTTGCAAAGCTTCGAAAACCCGCGCAACCGGGACGTTCAGCGCTTTCGCCTTATGTCGGTCGAGTTTTATGAACACTTGGGGCACGTTCGCACGAAAGGTACTAAACACCTGGGCGAGTCCTGAGTGCTGGTTGCCTTCGTAGACCATCGCTCGCGTCGTTGCTGCTAGCGCTTGCGGAGAGCGAGCACCAAGGTCTTGGACCCTGAGCTCGAAGCCGCCCGTTCGGCCGAGCCCCGGAATGGAAGGAGGTACGAAGGCGATCGCGCTGGCACCTTGTACAGTAGCCAAGCGTGCGCGTAATTTAGGCAGGAGTGATGCCATCTGCAATTGCGCTTCGCGTCGCTCTTTCCAGGGATCGAGGATGACGATTGCGGCCGCTCGATTTGACGCATTGATGTTACCAAGAAAGCTGAAGCCAACAACGGTGATGACCTCAGAAACACCGTCGGTGTCTGCCACAAGCGAGATTATCTGATCGACGATAGCGGTCGTACGAACTAGCGAAGCTCCTTCCGGAAGCTGCACGTCGATGAAAATATTGCCTTCGTCTTCCTGCGGCAGAAACGCCGTTGGGAGCAAGGAATAGAAACCGTAGGCCGCCAGTGTCAACGCACCAAAGACCGTCAGCGCCAAAGCGAGCCGACGTGCGAGCAGGGCAACGAATGACACGTAGCCGCTTCGGGTACGATCGAGCCACTTGCTAAATAGTGCCAATGGGCCTCCGCGGACGCGCACCCCGCCGCGCAAGAACGACGAGGCCAAAGCCGGGCTAAGCGTGAGCGCGTTGAAGGTCGAAATGGACACCGCCACCAATATCGTTACCGCGAACTGTTGGTAAAGCTGGCCGGTGATACCCGGCAAAAGACCTACCGGAACGAAGACGGCAAACAAAACGAGCGTAGTTGCGATTACGGGCCCGGTTACTTGCTCCATCGCCTTGATGGTCGCCTGGCGGGGTTCAAGCCCTTCGTCCATCAGGCGCTGCACGTTCTCGATTACTACGATAGCGTCGTCGACGACAATCCCGATCGCCAAGATGAGAGCGAACAGAGTGACCGTGTTTATCGAGAAGCCGGCGGCGTTGAGGACCGCAAACGTGCCAATTAACGATACAGGTATAGCAATTGCCGGGATCAGGGTGGCGCGCCAGTCCTGAAGGAATACATAGGTCACTCCTATCACCAGCACGAGCGCAAGCATGAGAGTAATGATGACTTCCCGAACGTTTGCATCTACGAAGCGGGTTATGTCGTAGGGCATCCCGTAAATCAAATCCTCGGGGAAGCGTTGCGAAATGCGAACAAGCTCGTGTTGGACGGCGTCCGTGACCTGGATCGCATTGGCTCCCGGCGATAGATACACACCTAAAACGGCTGCGGGTCGTCCGTCGCGCTCCGCAAAGGCGCCATAACTCTTGGCGCCGAGCTCTACACGGCCGATGTCCTTGACCCGCACAACGGATCCATCCGCTTTGGCTCTGACGATTATCTCCTCGAATTCGGAGACTTCCTTTAGGCGGCCTCGGGCCCTCACTGTGTACTGGAACTGTTGCTCCTCGAACGAAGGCGCTTGTCCAATTTGACCTGTCGCCGCCTGAATGTTCTGGTCGCGAATCGCTTCGGCGACATCACTCGCAGTGATGTTCCTCGCTGCCGCGCGATCGGGGTCGAGCCAAATACGCATGCCATAATCGCGGGCGCCGAACACCTGTGCATCGCCGACCCCGGGGATCCGCACAAGCGTGTCTCGAACATGGATGCTCATGTAGTTGCTGAGGAAAATGGGATCAAGGGTCTGGTTCGGCGATGACAAAGTGACTGCCAGCAGCAGGTTAGTGGACTGCTTTCTTACCGAGATGCCCTGCCGAATGACCTCCTCAGGAAGTTGTGAGGTAGCTAGCGCAACGCGGTTCTGGACGTTTACAGCAGCAATATCCGGGTCGGTTCCCACCTCGAAGGTAACCTCCAGCGTCATCGTTCCGTCGCTGGAACTGTTCGAGGACATGTACAGCATGTCGTCGACACCGTTTACTTGCGCCTCAATGGGCGCGGCTACGCTCAGTTCGACGACGTCCGCACTGGCTCCCGGATAGATAGCGCGGACCTGCACCTGCGGCGGTGAAATATCCGGGAGTTTCGCGATCGGCATCACAACGACCGACACGACGCCGGCCAACACGATGACGATCGAGATGACCAGGGCAAATTTGGAACGATCGATAAAGAATCTGGAAAGCATGGCTCTCAGTCTGGCGTGCGAGTCATAGGGGTGCCGGGATTCACGGTAATTCCGGAGCGAACCTTCTGGATGCCCTCGACAATGATCATTTCGCCCGGCTCGAGCCCCGATGTCACGACCCAGTCCGGCCCATGCTGTGAGCCCGTATCGATTCGGCGGACCTGCACGCGGTTGTCAAGATCGACGACCAGTACGTAGCGCCCGCGTTGATCTTCCTGAATGGCCGCTTGAGGCACTGTTACGGCCGTAATTGGCTCTACCGGCTCAATCACGACCGTGAGATATTGATTGGGTGTCAACAGAGACTCGCCGTTGGGGAACACTCCGCGGGTCGTGATGCTGCCGGTGGCGGGGTCGATACGGTTGTCAACAAAATCGATCCGTCCCGAGTGCTCATACATCTCTCCGTCGGCCAGGCGGAGTTTCACGTTTACATGCGTTCTGATACCTTTTTCCTCGCGCACGAACCGCCGGTTCTTCTGGGCTTGCAGTAAGCGGTGTTCGCTTACCGCGAAGTAAACGTGGATGGGGTCGACCTGCACGAGCGTTGCGAGAGGCCCACGGTCAGGTCCCACGACGTCTCCCTTGCTGAACGCCGTACGACCCATCCGGCCCGAGAACGGCGCCGTGATCTGCGTATAGTCGAGTTTCAGCTCCGCCATCTGCAGTTCGGCTTCACGCGCAGCCACACTCGCATTCGCTTCGTCCCTGAGCGCCAGCGCGTTGTCGTAACCCGCTTCGCTGACCGTACCGCGTTTGAACAACATCGCCTGGCGTTTGAGGGCGCTTTCGGCATTGGTAAGGCCGGCCTTCGCTTGTTCGAGTCTCGCCTTGGCCTCGGCCGCAGCGGCGCGGAACTCATCGGGCTCGATGACGAAAAGCACGTCGCCTTCTTCGACGTCCAGACCTTCGACGAATATGCGTTCCTGGAGGTAACCGGTGACACGCGCGCTCAACTCAACCTCCTCAATTGCAGCGACCCGTCCCACGAACTCGAATGACTCGATAATCTCCCGCTCTGCCGCGCGGGCAACTGTCACCGCCGGCGGATCGGGCGGGGAAGTGTCACTAGCACCCTTTCCGCAGCCCACCAAAGCGACCAACACGACACACGTGGACCACAATGGCCATGCCCGACGCGGACTGTGTTCTTGTCTTGAGCTAGGATCGACTTCGAGCGGTACCTTTGGTATCGAGGTCATCGGAAGCTTGTCGAATCGCCTTTTATAAATCCGGCCGGCGAGGATCCCCAGTTCCCTGGCAACGTCTGTCGCCGCTCGACCCGGTTGGTCCGCCAAGCACAGCGCCTCGCGGCCGAACGGTTCGGGCCACGAATGTGTTTTCTTTCTCTTCGGCATTATGAAACTTCTGCTTACATCTTATTACGATGCGTTGGGGTGTCCACTTTGCGTGGGTGATTCGGGACGCTAACGGCGCGTAGGTGAATTATTTCGACCACTTCGATTCAGAATCTTCGTCTCGGCTAGCCACTAATTGGGTTACCCGCGGCGTTGATCGAAGGTCCGTCCGAATTCCATTGCGGCGATGGTATTCCGCAGGATTTCGGTGGTGCCGCCGCCCACGGCATAGCCCCGGCAATCGCGGCACATACTGCGCGTATAGCCGTAATGTCCGTGAATCTGCAGGGCCTCGTTGGTGACGCGCTGGACCATCTCGTTGGCGTATAGTTTCGCCATGGCAACCTCGTGTGGTCAAAAAACTCCAACGTATTGAGCCATCACAGTTTACCCCTGGCGCGGTGTTCTGCTCAATCTTTGTCCGGCGTTCGATTACGCTTAGAATGCGAACCCCAATTTGGTAACGCGGATACGCACGGAGGAGTACATGGAGTGGGTTCAGATCCTGGCCTACATCACGGGGAGCGTCGACGAGGAGCTTCTGTTGCGCAACGAATACCTCGCCACCGAGAACCGGATCCTGAGGGCGCAGATCAAGGGTCGTCTCCTGCTGTCGGATGCTGAGAAAAAGACACTCGCCGAAATTGCCCATAGGCTCGGTCGTAAAGCGCTCGAGGACGTCGCGAACACAGCCAAGCCAGACACGATTATCGGCTGGTATCGGAAGCTCGTCCCCCGTAAGTTCGATGGTTCAAAGGCACGCCGCTGCCCTGGCTGGCCCCGGGTTGATAGTGAAATCGAAGACTTAGTCGTTCTGCTGGCCAAAGAGAATATCGGGTGGGGCTACGATCGAATCGTAGGCGCGCTCGCTAATCTGGGCTATTCCCTGTCGGACGAGACGATAGGGAGCATTCTCCGTCGCAACGGCATTCCCCCGGCCCCAGAGCGCGCAAGCGTACCACGACATGGAAAGCGTTCATCCGCGCCCACATGGCCGTTCTCGCTGGCACCGACTTCTTCACCGTGGAAGTGTTCACACTGCGCGGCTTGGTCACCTACTACGTGCTGTTCTTCATCCATCTCGAAAGCCGTCGCGTTGAGATCGCCGGGATCACGCTCCATCCCAATGAAGCCTGGATGATGCAGATCGCCAGGAATGTCACCATGGATGAATGGGGCTTCCTCGAGAGCCGCCGATATCTCATCCATGACCGCGATACGAAATTCACGGAGTCCTTTCGCGCGATCGTCAAATCGAGTGATGTAGAGCCACTCAAGCTCCCAGCTCGGAGTCCGAATTTGAACGCCTACGCCGAGCGCTGGGTGAAGTCGGTTAAGGACGAGTGCCTGGCCAAGTTGATCTTGTTTGGCGAAGCCTCGCTGGGGCGCGCCCTGCGCAATTATCTAGCGCATTATCATGGCGAGAGAAATCATCAAGGAAAGGACAACATCCTGCTGTTTCCGACCCTGACCACCGACACCCACACTGTCAAAGGCCCCATTGCTTGCCGGCAACGTGTTGGATGCGAATTACTAATTAAGCCGCGGTTGGCAATTGATATAAGCCACGGGAGCAGGATTTCCATCGGTAGTCATCGAGGCGAGCGACGCTTCTATTTCCGCCCGGTAGCCTTGCGTCTGGGATTGCACCTTCGAGTCCACGGTGAACGCGATCTTGTATGTAGTACTCTTTAAACGAATGTAATTTCCTTTCCAGATCGCGAGCACCCCAGAAAGGTACGTGGTCGAGAAACTCACGTGTTGGGTGCGAATTACTAATCAGGCCGCGATTGGCAATTGATACAAACCTCGGCAGGAGGATTTCGATCGATAGTTATCGAGGCGAGCAATGCTTTGAGCTGCGTTCGCCGGTTTCGCCTCAGGTATCGCACCTCTAAGTCCGCGATGCGCACGATCGTGGTTGTAGTATTTTTCGAATGAATGTAATTTCCGCTGCAGATCGCGTGCACCCCAGAATGGGACATGGTCGAGAAACTCTCGCCGAACGGTACCGATGAGTCGTTCCACAAATGGGTGTGAGAGTGGAACATAGGGCACGGTCTTTATTTCTGTGACGTCGAGGATCCGTAGGTTGGCTTTCCATCGGTGAAACTTGAACAGCGGATCGTTATACGAACTCAAATATCGTGGGCTTACTGATGCGGCGAGGATACTGTTAAACAGTCGGCAGAGTGTAGGTCCATCGACAGGGCCTGCATGGACAGAGAAGCCAATGATCCGGCGGGTAAATTGATCCATAACAACCATTACCCAATGGGACTGCAGGATCACCGATCCACATCGAAAGAGATCGACGGTCGGGTAGGCGTGAGACATTACTGCCTCACGCCCCCCTAAGAACGGTGCGTGCGAGTTTCCCCGAACACCTGTCCTTCCCGAATATCCGTACTTGTTGATATCCTTGACGAAATTCTAAAGCAACGTCAGCCTGAGATCTCCGGTTATTGTTAGTGTCGGTGAGGATCCAGGATCGTGAAACCCATTATCGGTGCGCTGTTAGCGTTCGCGTCTACGACTTTCCGGTCACGGCTCTCGCTGCGATTCGAAATCGTCGCGTTGAGACATCGAATCATGGTGTATCAACGCTCAACTACACGACCGCGAATAAAGCGGGGCGACCGAATATTCTGGTCTTGGATCGCACGAAGGTGGTCTGGTTGGCGGGATGCCCTCGTTATTGTGCAGCCTGCAACAGTTCTTGGGTGGCAACGAAAACGGTTTCGGGATCATTGGGCTAAATTAAGCAAGTGCGGCAAGTCTGGGAGGCCGCCTGTACCAAAAGAGATCATAGACCTGATCCGGAACATGTCGACAGCGAATGTCACCTGGGGCTCACCGCGGATTGTCGGCGAGCTTCGGAAACTTAGTATCGACGTCGCAAAATCTACCGTCGAGAAGTATCGAGTGCGATCCCGGAAACCACCGTCGCCGACGTGGAAATCATTTCTGAACAATCACGCGAAGGATATGGTATCCATCGATTTCTTAGTCGTGCCAACGGTAAGGTTCAAGATGTTGTACGTCTTGGTGATCCTTATCGGTCATCGGCGCAAGGTTGTCCATTTCAATGTAACGGAGCACCCAACCTGTCCCTCCTAAAAACTCGATCGCGTTGAACTAATTGTCATTTTTGTCATGCGGTTTAAGCATTGTCTGCATATCGTTTTCGTACATTAACGTAATAATTGCATCGCTTTTTTCGTCTATGAAAACTCAGCGAGCGCTTACGGTAGAGAATCTCGCTCTTCGACAACAAATCGTCGTGTTGAAGCGCTCGGTGAACCGCGCCCGCCCGAGCGCGATGGTTCGCGCCGTTTGGATGGTTTTCGCGCAATTTGTTGGAAATTGGCGGGGAAATCTGTTCGCGCTGCATCCTGATACGGTTGTCCGATGGCATCGGGAAGGGTTTCGCCGTTATTGGGCTTGGAAAAGTCGCCGCCAAGGCCGCCCCATAGTCGATTCCGAATTGCGGTTTCTAATCCGCAGAATGCAATCTGAGAACGTCACTCGGGGCGTGCCACGGACCGACGGAGAGCTTCTGAAGCTGGATTACTATGTTTGCGAAGCGACGATTTCGAATTACACGCGTCGACATAGAAAACCACCGTCGCAGAGTTGGCGTACATTCCTGACGAATCATTGTGAGGCAATCGCGGCGATAGATTTCTTTACAGTTCCGATCGTGAATTTCAAAGTGCTTTATGTCTTGGTCGTCATCGAACATGTTCGTCGGCGGGTTGTTAATTTCAATGTTACCGCACACCGAACCGGTAAATGGATGGCGCAGCACCTCACCGAAGCGTTCCCGTTTGATACGGCACCAAAATATTTAATTAGGGACGGCGACGCAAAATTTGGATGCGCCGTTAAACGGTGAATTACCGCACTCGAGATCAAGGATATCGTAATGACGCCGGCGCCACCTTGGGAAAATGCTTATGCCTAACGTGCGCTCGGATCGGTCCGCCGTAAATGTCTCGACCGAATTATTGTATTTAACGAAAGTCATTTACGTCGCACGCTGAAGGAATACCTCATCTACTACCATGGGCATCGTACCCACTCGGGTTTGGATAAAGATGCCACCACAAAACCGTGCAATTGAACGTTGGAACGGAGGTGACGTTGTCGCTCTACCTTTCCTCGGCGGACTTCATCATCGATATATGCGTCTCGCCGCGTGATTATGATCTCATTTTTAGGATGCACAGCTTATCTGAACACTTACTTGCCAATGCCATACCAACCGCGGGCTTTCAGGCAATCACTCATCACATTGCTAACCGAAGTCGTTCCAGACCCGGGGCGACGCGTTTCGCCCAGTTCAGCAGCGCATCCCGCTATGTCGAGGTCAAGCCCGTTAGCCGTGCCGCCGAATTTCCACCAGCTCGCAGCGGATTTCGTCGTTTGAGGATCGCTCGCTTCGTGGGGCACTGGCTGTACTAATTCGTCCTCGGACCTATTGTGCGTCGTCACGGGGGCTATAACTTCCGTCGTCGCGGTACTCGGTCTGCCAACTTCAACATCCTGTGTTGAGAGCGCAGTGGGTTGCTGACTTTTCGTGTCGTTTACCGTCTTTTCGATCGTTGCGCCACCAGCGAAAAACCATCCCTTGTCACGCATGCAACGTCGGAAGGCGTCTTCAGTTGCGTTACCCGCGCGACATAGACCTTCATCCTCAGCCATTGTCCCCGGGTTAGCACCACGTTTATAAGAAACCGACGAACAGGCCATTACACCTACGCAGACAGCAAGCAGCATCAGACAGCTTCGCCATGCCAAATTATTTTCCTTATTCGATTTTTGGTGATTCGAACCGATGCTCAAGATAGTAATCCTTCCTTAACAACAAAATCTTCGACGACATCAATGCCAATACCACGTCGCAAGTCAGTGAACACATAGGGGCGATCGGCGCGCATCCTTTTAGTATCGGATTCCATAACCGCAAGTGATGCTCCAACGTACGGTGCGAGGTCGATCTTATTGATCACGAGTAAGTCGGAACGAGTAATCCCTGGCCCACCCTTGCGTGGAATTTTTTCGCCCTCAGCGACATCAATAACATAAATCGTCAGATCCGCTAGTTCGGGGCTAAATGTTGCGGCCAGATTATCGCCGCCACTTTCCACGAGCACGAGATCTAACGCGGGAAAGCGCTGCATCAGGTCGTCTATCGCCGCAAGATTCATTGAAGCGTCTTCCCGTATCGCGGTATGTGGACAACCGCCAGTTTCTACTCCAATGATGCGGTCGGGCGTCAGTGCTTCGCTTCGAATTAAAAATTCGGCGTCTTCGCGCGTGTAAATATCATTCGTTACGGCTGCAATTTCATAGCGATCGCGCAGCCGCTTGCACAACGCATCCATGAGCGCGGTCTTGCCGGATCCTACGGGTCCTCCAATCCCAACTCGGAGTACTGGTCGTACGGATACTGCCGGTGTAGCCATTGGTTAAATCCTCTTTGTCTCAATTACGAGCGGTAAAGTCGCGTGTATTGGGTTTCGTGCAAGCTACTGGCGATCGCCAGGTTTGGAAGTGTCGCCCCTATTTCGTCGTCGCCTAAGTCTTGCGCCCTGGCGATGGCCTCTGGGATAACACTGGCCAGATCGAACAATAGGCGTTGACCGGCGACTTGGCCTAGCGGAATTAATCTTACGCCAGCTAAAACCTGCCCTTCCAACCATCCCCAAACATACGCCGAAGCAGCCGCGTCACATGGTATCTCCCAAGTGACTGCCGCTAACACGGTAAGTGTCGCAAAAGGCGTGTCCGCTCGATCCAGCCATCGGCGAGCAGCATCAACCTCCATTTCGTCGAGTAACCTCGCCAACGCACGACCTCGAGCGCAGTCATCGGCAACTAGCTCACTAGTTTCGCGCAAGGCAATGAGTACGCGACTCCATTCGCACATCGCCTCATCGTTCGCGTGACTTGCTGCAGTAAATAGGCGCAGAAAAATCGGCAAATCGGTTTGAATTAAAGCGCTCATCAGTTGTTCATTGAGCCAGGCTTTAAGGCCAGCTTCGTCGGCGACCCATCCAGCCTCAACGGCCCATTCGAGGCCTTGCGAATAGGCATACGCACCGACCGGGAGAGTACCGCTAGCGAGCTGCATCACGCGTACCAAGCTGAGGTCGTGTTGAGCGGCCATTAGCTAGCTTAGACTCGACTTGCACCATCGCTTGAGTGCGAATGATGATGGCCGTGCCCGCCGGCGCCGTCATGTGCGTGAGATTGCCTATCGTAGGCACCATTCTCTGGTTCAAACGGCGCCATCTCGTGGACTGGGCTGAGATCTAGTCGGCGGATCATGTCGTCCAACACATGATCTCGTTCGTAACGGATCCAGCGTTCGCCTATCTGAATTGGTATATGACGATTACCTAAATGATAACTTGCACGCGCGAGCGCCCGTGGGTCGTCGGTAATAACCGTGGTGACCGGTTCTAACGCCTCAACCACACGCAGGCAATACCCGTCGCGGGTACGGAGTATGTCTCCGCCATATAACCTTTTGCCATGCTCCAATAATATGCCCGCCTCTTTGCCGCTATCGAGCACGACCCGTTGGCGGCTTTTCTGACGCTCCGTATAAGGCAATGTGAGACTCTCAACGACAGGATCATCGGCGCTGCCGAGTTCAATAAACTCAAGCATCTGAGCACTCTTGTACATCCTCAGGCAAACCGTTTCGATTAGAAATAATTCTCGGCACCGAACTAAAATAAAAAATAAAGTTGACTGAGAGGTAGCACGGAGGCGGGTTCGCAAGTGAGCAGTTCACCATCGGCTCTGACCTCGTAGGTTCGTGAATCGACTTCAATTTTCGGTTGATAATCGTTGAGTCGCATATCTGATTTTCTTACATCGCGGGTATTACGCACACAGCCGATCCGATTATTGAGTTGCAGCTCATCAGCGACTCCCGCCGCGAACGCTCCATTGGATAAAAAGCTCATACACGTCTCGTTCCGAGCGCGACCGAGTGCCCCGAACATCTTTCGGTAATGCACGGGTTGAGGCGTCGGTATCGAGGCATTCGGATCACCCATCGGGGCGGCGCTAATCAAACCGCCTTTAATGATGAGACTCGGTTTGACGCCAAAAAATGCCGGCTTCCAGAGGACAATATCGGCGAGTCGACCAACCTCAATACTGCCGACTTCATGGGCAATACCATGTGCGAGCGCGGGGTTAATCGTGTATTTGGCAACGTACCTTTTTACTCGGGTATTGTCGTGATGAGCAGGGTCGCCGGCCAAACTCCCGCGTTGCACTTTCATTTTATGTGCCGTTTGCCACGTCCGCGTGATCACTTCTCCAACCCGTCCCATCGCTTGAGAATCCGAGGCGATCATCGAGAACGCACCGAGATCGTGCAGGATGTCTTCCGCGGCGATTGTTTCTCGCCTAATCCGCGATTCGGCGAATGCAACATCTTCTGGAATGCTTGGAGAGAGGTGATGGCACACCATCAACATATCTAAATGTTCGTCGACAGTATTAACGGTATACGGCCGTGTCGGATTTGTGCTCGACGGCAGCACGTTGCTTTCACCACAGACTTTGATGATATCCGGCGCGTGCCCACCACCGGCCCCTTCCGTGTGATAGGTATGAATGGTGCGACCCTGAAACGCCCGTACCGTGTCTTCGACGAATCCGGACTCGTTTAGCGTATCCGTGTGGATTGCGACTTGCACGTCGTGACGTTCGGCGACTGATAAGCAGTTATCGATCGCAGCAGGGGTCGTACCCCAATCTTCGTGCAACTTCAGGCCCATGGCGCCGGCATTGACTTGCTCATCCAATGCGTCAGGCAGACTCGCATTACCTTTGCCCATAAAACCTAAATTCATCGGTAAGACATCTGCGGCCTGCAGCATCCGGTGAATATTCCAAGGTCCGGGGGTACACGTGGTTGCGTTGGTGCCGGTCGCCGGTCCCGTACCACCACCAAGCATGGTGGTGATCCCCGACATTAATGCGTCATCGATCTGTTGCGGACAAATAAAATGAATATGCGCATCCACACCACCGGCAGTTACGATCCGTCCTTCTCCGGCTATGATTTCTGTACCCGGTCCAATGACAATATCGACATCGGGCTGCACGTCTGGATTGCCCGCCTTACCAATTGCACTGATGCGTCCATCATTCACCCCGATATCGGCTTTGACGACACCCCAGTAATCGACGATAAGCGCGTTGGTGATCACCAAATCCACTGCTACTGTCGCGCCGGCCTGGCTTTGGCCCATGCCGTCACGAATAACCTTACCGCCGCCGAAGCTGACCTCGTCTCCGTAAGTCGTATAATCCCGCTCGACCTCAATGATCAGCTCGGTATCCGCCAGACGGACCCGGTCGCCGGTCGTCGGACCGTATAGATCTGCGTAAGCCTGCCGCGAAAGCGTTGTCATGTGCTTTCTCCCAGTTCACCCATGATCTCACCGCGAAAACCGAACACCCGCCGCTGTCCCGCGTAAGCAACGAGTTCGACTTCACGTGTTTGGCCCGGCTCGAAGCGAATCGCTGTACCCGCCGGGATATTGAGACGAAATCCTCGACATCGATCGCGCTCGAAGGTCAGTGCCGAATTGGTTTCGAAAAAATGATAATGCGAGCCAACCTGAATCGGGCGGTCGCCGGTGTTTGCGACCTTTACTTGGACTGTCTCGCGCCCTTCATTCAGGTGGATCTCGCCGCTCGACGTTAATATTTCCCCAGGGATCATAAGGATCGTCCGATTAGTTTCACTTATTGAATAGGATCATGAACCGTGACGAGTTTAGTGCCGTCCGGAAACGTCGCCTCAACTTGTACGTCGTGCAACATTGAGACAACGCCGTCCATGACTTCATCGGCGCTGAGAATGGTGCGTCCATGGTCCATTAATTCCGCAACCGTGCGGCCGTCGCGCGCGCCCTCCAGAATAGCCGCGCTGATCAGTGCAATAGACTCCGGGTAATTCAACTTCAAGCCGCGGTCGCGCCTGCGTTCGGCCAACAGCGCTGCGGTGAAAAGCAATAATTTATCTTTCTCTCGCGGCGATAATTCCATCGGCCATCTCCTAAGCTACGTCAATTTATTCGTGGCACGCGGTTGTTCGGTTACATCCACACGAGCCAATTAAGTGCGCCAAATTCGCGGCGTCACCGCGGTCCGCGCCGACACCAGCGGCCGCAATGCGCGCCATAGTTCCCGGGACAATTTTATCAGTGGTGCGCAATCTTCGGCCAAACCGCGACACATAAGTACATCGCCGATTAGGGTTGGCCCGGACAGCGCGTCGACTGAATTGCTGCAGATATCCCGTGCCGCCTGCAGTACGACGTCGTTCGCACCCGTGGCAAGGAAGGTCATAAGGCCCGCATGTCCCATCAGACCAGCCGGCAGACCATCACCGCGTAACCGTTCGCGCAATGACAGCACGCCATCGCGCCAAAGCTCGAAACGAAAATCGAGCGTGCCGTTGGAAAATGTTTCGCGGCAGGCGGGACGTCCGAAACTTAAGATCTCCCATCCTAAGAATGTCGCATTTCCAGTTAGCTCAATGCGGGTACTCAATTTGGCATTCGCGCCATCAAATAACAGCGTCTCTTGCGGCAGCCATTCGAGCATGGCGCCGTTGCTTAAACGTGCAAGTTGAGAAACCTTCGCGGTTCGACCATCGCTGTAATACCAACGTGTCGCGCCCGGCGTTGTTACCAGCGCTTTCGTGTCCACCTCCAGTGTCAACGTCACCGTCAGTTCATCGCCGCCAACTATTCCCGCAGGGGGATGCAGAAGATACGTGTGGCAAGTGCCATCGATCTCAGGGTAAAAGGGCCGTTGCACTGACAGTGGGCCATGGTGTCGGCGCTCGACGAGCGAGGTGCGATCGTGGCGCCTTGCGTAACGCAAGCCCAACGCAGCCGACCATCCGGGGTGTTCCGTAAATTGCGCCACGGGCGTCGCCATCGACGTCACCCGAGGGCTGAAATCCACAATTTTCTTAGGGTGAGACCACTGCCGGCCAACTCGCGACCGCTACTGCCAAGGCGCGCGCGTATTTGATAGCGTCTAATCATGCAGGCGGCCGCAACAACTCCAATAATCAGCAACGTCGTCAACTCGATATCCGGTGCAAAGTGGAAGTCTGCAAAAAATAGTTCAGTATGTTGCCGCACATGCGTTAGCCAACCGTGACTATATACACCTGATCCGGAATGGCTTTGTGCCATGGGCACGACGCCGAATACCAGCATTACGGCTACAGTCAAGGATGTTCGATTCATGCTACTACTCCCGGTGATAATTATATCTTTATGGTTCGATTTAAACGGTTAGGTACTGCTTGACCAGATCGTCCGTTAGTTCGTCGATCGAACCGGTAGCCACAGCTCGCCCTTTGTCGAGAATACAGAAACGATCGGCGACACGGCGCGCTAGTGGCAGTTTTTGTTCGACCAATAGCACAGTGATCCCTTCTTCGGAGTTAAGACGTGCAATAACTTCACCAATCTCATGCACGATGTTTGGCTGGATGCCTTCGGTCGGTTCGTCGAGGATCAAGAGTTCCGGATCGAGAATCAATGCCCGTCCAATGGCAAGTTGCTGCTGCTGTCCTCCAGAGAGATCGCCGCCGTTGCGTTTCAACATCTGCCGTAAAACAGGAAAAATATCTAAAACTCGATCATATGCTCGGCGCGCCGCGGACCGTTCACACACAGCAAACCCGATCCGCAAATTTTCATCCACGGTGAGTCGCGGGAAGACGTCACGACCTTGTGGTACATACCCTATCTTGAGCGGCGCTCGTCGTTCCGCCGCCTCTTTCGACAAAAGCACATCATTGAAGCGGATCTGGCCACTTTGGATCGGTAACAACCCCATAATGCATTTTAACGTGGTCGTCTTGCCAACGCCGTTGCGACCCATCAAACAGACACACGACGCTCGCGGAACGTCGATCGAGAGATCCCATAACGTATGACTTCCACCGTAATATTGGTTAATCGAGTCGAGTTGCAGCATTAGGATCCCAAATAAACTTCAATGACTTTTGGATCACTCTGGATCGCATTCATATTTCCCTCGGCGAGCACTCGTCCTTCGTGCAATACCGTGACGCGACGTGCAATTGACCGAACAAATTCCATGTCATGCTCGACGACGACAACTGACCGCTCGCCGGCCAGGTTGGTCAACAGCTCTGCGGTCGTTTCCATCTCTTGCTTTGTCATTCCCGCGACGGGTTCATCGACCAGCAGAACGAGCGGGTTTTGCATGATTAACATACCAATTTCGAGCCATTGTTTTTGTCCGTGAGATAATGTTTCCGCTGCAGTGTGAACTTTTTCGACCAATCCAATTAACTCGAGTACTTCGTCGAGACCGTCGCGTTGTTCTCCGGACATTTTGCTGAAAAGTGTTGGCCAGACGCGCTTATCCGCAGCCATGGCGAGCTCAAGGTTCTCGAATACTGTGTGGCTGCCAAATACGGTCGGTTTTTGGAACTTACGGCCAATGCCGAGATCCGCAATCTCCGGTTCGGATAAACGTAACAAGTCGAGACGTTGGCCGTAAAACGCAGTGCCATAATCGGGTCGCGTTTTACCTGTAATCACGTCCATCATCGTCGTTTTGCCAGCGCCGTTGGGACCAATAATACAGCGGAG
The DNA here is from genome assembly GCA_021773835.1 of Gammaproteobacteria bacterium. Taxonomy (GTDB): domain Bacteria; phylum Pseudomonadota; class Gammaproteobacteria; genus UBA11873. Next base: position 8,640 of record JAJFJQ010000030.1, on the reverse strand, counting down.
CTCTCCGGTTTCGACGTAAAGCGTGAGTTCGTTTAGCGCTTTGAAACCGTCGAAGGTAACGGTGATGTCTTCGAGATACAAAATATTGCCATGGCCCGTATCTACAAGACTGTCGCGCGTCGGTTTTTCAATGAGAAATTCGAAAACCCGATCGCGCTCGATTAGACCGCGGCGTGCGCGCTTCGAGGTTGTCTTATTCATCACCGTTAGCTCTGGATCTTCTTCTTTGCAAAAAGCCGACGATGCCTTTCGGCAGCGCTAGTGTCACCAGTACAAATAGCGTGCCGAGTGCGAATAACCATACTTCCGGGAACGCACCGGTCATCATGGTTTTAGCGTAATTGACAACACCGGCGCCAAGCGCTGCTCCGTACAAGGTGCCGCGACCACCGACTGCAACCCAAACGACTAGCTCGATAGAGTTAAGCGGTTGAAATTCGCCTGGGTTAATTATCCCAACTTGCGGCACGTACAACGCCCCAGCAATACCGGCGATAATTGCCGAAACGGTGAAGATCCAGATCTGAAAATGCTCCACCCGGTAACCAATGAAGCGAGTACGCGACTGTGCGTCGCGCACAGCGGTAACGACGCGTCCGAGCTTGGAAGTCACGATGAGTCGACACACAATGTAGCCAAAAGCGAGCATTACTGCAGAAATAACAAATAGGGCGACCCGTGTTGCGTCAGATTGCAAACTGAAACCAAGGATTTCTTTGAAATCGGTAAGTCCATTATTACCGCCGAAACCCATCTCGTTGCGGAAAAAGGCGAGCATCAACGCATAGGTCAACGCCTGTGTCATGATCGATAAGTAAACACCGGATACACGCGAACGAAACGCAAACCAGCCAAACACAAACGCGAGCAGCCCCGGCGCAATAATAACCATCAACATCGCAAACCAAAACATATCGAAACCGTACCAATACCACGGCAACGATTCCCAGTTAAGAAAGACCATGAAGTCGGGCAGTTCCGGGTGACCATAAACACCGCGCTCCCCGATTTGGCGCATTAAATACATACCCATCGAATAACCGCCGAGCGCGAAGAACGCACCATGGCCCAGACTCAGAATCCCGCAATACCCCCAAACTAGATCGAGCGCGATAGCTAACAATGCAAAGCAAACGTATTTGCCGAGCAACGTGACGGTGTAAGTTGACACATACAGGGCGGAATCGCTCGATACAACAAGATTCGCAAATGGTACCCACACAATTGCGATCGCGATCACGATCAGCATCCAGCGGCCGCCACCATTTTGCAGTATTTGTTGTGTGAACGACATTAATCTTCAGACGATCGACCACGCTGCGGGAACAGGCCACGAGGTCGTTTCTGAATAAACATAATGATGAAAACGAGGATTAATATCTTGGCGACGACAGCGCCTGCCACCGGCTCTAAAAACTTGTTCATTACTCCTAGCGACAACCCCGCGACCAGTGTTCCCCACAAATTTCCAACGCCACCAAACACAACAACCAAAAACGAATCTACGATGTACCCTTGTCCAAGATTTGGACCGACGTTGGTTAGTTGCGACAACGCTACTCCGGCTACCCCTGCAATGCCCGCACCGAGTCCAAACGTCAACACATCGACTCGGGCACTGCGGATCCCCATGGCTCGGGCCATCGCTCGATTTTGCGTGACCGCACGAACTTCCAACCCAAGGCGCGTCCGTTGCAATACGAGTAGTAATGCGACGAATACAAACATCGCAAATAGCAAAATATAGAGTCGATTGAAAGTGAATGATAAACCGTGGGCTATCTCGATAGACCCGCTCATCCATTCCGGTGAGGCCACCGATCGGTTGAGCGGCGAGAAAATCGACCGTACAGCCTGCTGCAAGATGAGACTCACGCCGAATGTTGCGAGCAGTGTTTCCAGGGGACGGCCGTACAGAAACTGAATGACACCCCGTTCGATTACCATCCCGACCAAACCGGACACGATGAATGCGGCGGGGATTGCGACAAGGATCGAATACTCGAGCGAGTCAGGTAGCAGAAGTTGCACGACGTACGCCGTGTATGCACCGATCATGATCAATTCGCCGTGCGCCATGTTGATCACACCCATTACCCCGAAGGTGATTGAAAGACCAATGGCGGCCAACACGAGTACTGAGCCGAGGCTTAGACCGAAAAATAACGTCTCAATAAATTTGTAGCGAGATACGGCGCGTTCGATCGTAAGCAACGTAGTCTTTGCGGCATTGCGCACCGCGTCGCTACCGCTTTCGTCTTCTGCGATGGTGGTTAGTTTTATTCTGACCCGCCCATCCAGATTCGTCGCCGATCGGGCAATCGCGTCGAGGCGGATGGTCTCGTCTTCAGCATCTAGGTCGAAAACGACGATCGCGGTATCGATGGCTTCGATGACTTTCGCTTCAGGCTCTTTTTCGCGTTGTGTTTCAAGCAGTGCCCGCAGCTCCTCGACCCCGGACGCGGCGATGGATTCGGCTGCCGCGATCCGTCCTTTGGGATCCGGCTGGTTCAATTCCAGACCTGCAACTAATCCACGAACAGTTCGTCTTAATTTATTATTAACGCTAAGCTTGCGCACGTCGCGTCTGCCCACCTCACCAAGATCTCTACCGGTCGCAGGATCCGTAATTGCGAAGCCTCCGCCCTCTAGTTTTTCGGCGAATACGAGCGTTTTCGATTTTTTTTGTTTGTACAGGGTGCCGTTTAGCAATGCGTTCAGAACGTCGACCACTTGAGGGTGATCGAGTCGAGCTAATGCAGTGGCGGCGGCGGCTTTATTTTCGTAGGACTTAGTATTCAGCGCATCGATCGCCGATTGGAAATCATCTGCGCAAAGTACCTGCATCGATGCGACAATCGAGCACACAATAGCCAGCAGCAATGTCCAACGTGACGGTTGTCGATGCACCTAGCGCGTGCCTCCGGACGGTTGCAGCTGTGAATTGGGAGTGTGTCCGAAACGACCCACTATATATGTCTTGCCATGATCATTGATGGGACGGGCCACTGAGTGGCCCGTCGTTTACTCATCTACAACAGGGTCTATCCTTATTCGTAGTTTTGACCAGAACATTTTCCGGTCTTGATGTTGTAGTTGCCACAAACCAGCGGCGCCATCCAGTCAGCCGTAATATCTTTCGAACCGGGGAGAAAATCCGACCACGCATCGCCTACAACCGTTCCGGAAGTTTGCCATACCGTATCGAACTGGCCATCGTCCTGGATTTCGCCAATGAGTACGGGTTTGGTGATGTGGTGATTCGGCATCATCGTCGCGGTTCCGCCAGACAAGTTCGGCACAGATACCCCAACGATGGCATTCTGCACTGCTGTTGCATCAGTTGTTCCGGCTTTCTTAACGGCTTCGACCCACATGTTGAAGCCGATGTAATGAGCTTCCATGGGATCATTGGTTACCCGTTCTTCGTCTTTAATGAACTCCGCCCAGCTGTCGATGAACGCGTCATTAATATCAGCTTCGACGCTCATGAAGTAATTCCACGCTGCTAGATGGCCAACTAATGGACCCGTGTCGATGCCGGACAATTCTTCCTCACCAACTGAAAATGCGATGACCGGAATATCCTCGGCTGAGATACCTTGATTACCGAGCTCTTTATAGAACGGTACATTGGCATCGCCATTGATGGTTGATACAACTGCAGTCTTCTTGCCGGCAGAGCCGAACTTCTTAACGTCCGAGACGATCGATTGCCAATCGGAATGACCGAATGGCGTGTAATTGATCATAATGTCGGCGTCGGCGACTCCTTTAGCCTTGAGATAGGCTTCGAGGATTTTGTTGGTCGTACGCGGATAAACATAATCCGTTCCGGCCAAAACCCAGCGCTTCGCACCTATTTCTTTCATCAAATAATCTACCGCCGGTATCGCCTGTTGGTTTGGCGCCGCGCCTGTATAAAACACATTCTTAGAGGACTCTTCACCCTCATACTGAACGGGGTAGAACAGCAAGCTATTGAGCTCTTCAAAAACTGGCAACACCGATTTTCGCGACACCGAAGTCCAACAACCGAAAACAACGTCTACTTGGTTTTTTTCGATCAACTCGCGCGCCTTTTCGGCGAACAACGGCCAATTCGATGCTGGATCGACAACGACAGCTTCGAGTTTCTTGCCGAGCAAACCGCCCTTTTTATTCTGTTCTTCGACAAGCATTAGCATCGTATCTTTCAACGTTGTTTCGCTAATAGCCATCGTACCGGACAGCGAATGGAGGACGCCGACCTTGATAGTATCTTCGGCCCGGACAGGCATTATGAAAATCACCATCAAGGCGGCGACCATAGTTGGCATTAGTGTAATTCGACGAAAGTTGGTCATTAAATTTCTCCTTAACATTCGTTTATGCTGGCGTTCTTAGACACCGCTACAGTTGTAGTTGGACGGCGATCTTGAAGGCGCCTACGCTCGCCCCAGCTGCACCTGGCGAGTAGTTCAGACCCTTGGTGGCAATGTCGCCTTCTTGGTAGAAAATAGAAATTCGAGCATTGTGGCCATCGATGATGTAATTGATCCCGCCCTCGACTTCGTCTCGATCAGAGCTTCCGTCAGGGCCAATGTCGGTATAGCGCACGTAGGGTTGGAACTTCCCAATACCGACCATTTGCGGGAATAAATAAAGACCAACCACCGAATAAGAGTCACCGTCGAACATGCAAAAGCAATCGCTATCGCCGAACGCCGCTGAGGCATAGTCGGAATCGAAGTTTTTGTACTCTCCGTTAAAAGTGAACACACCTTTATTGGCGAAGATCTTTTCGAACAGGACATCGACGCTGAAGCCAAAGAAATCGCCGGGATTCAAGAACGAGCCTGAGCCGTCTTCTTGATACTGCGTCGCAAACGCGACAGTAAAAATGTCACCACCGCCACCGTAGTACGTGCCGCTCGTGTAATAGCCGGGGTTCTTCTCGACACTTAAGAAGTTGTAGGCCACCCGTGCGGCGAACATCAGATTGTCATCCTGGTTAGGACCGGACCCACCAGACGACTCGAGCCCGTTAAATACGCCGAAAACGTATTGCAAGGCGCCCTCGGGTCCTGCAGCGCCCCACAGATTTGCACCATGATCGCGGGCATAAACGCCGGCGCCACCGCTACCAAAGTTAACGCTGAAATCAGACGGGTAGAAAGGCGTTTTGAACGCATCGTACGTTGTGGAATAGAACGGCCCATTCAGCTCCTGACGTTCAGCAGGAACGAGTAGTCGCCCGGCCCAGATGTTAAGCTTGGGAGAAAACTCAAATTTGGCGATGGCGTCCAGCACATCGAAGTCTTGTAACGCGCTATTGCCACAAAAAACACATTCCGTGTTGAGTTCAAACTTGATGTTTTCGTGAATCTGTCCATTAACATAGATACGCGCGTTGTCCAGATTAAAATCGTTAGACCAATCGGAACTATTGGGTGCGGCATCCTCAATCGTTGTGAATGATGTTCGCGCTGCAGCCCCAAGGCTGATCCACTTCGTATCATCAATGGCTATCTTGCCACCCGCATGTACGTTACCCATTGCAAACAACACAGCGCCTATGACGCAGATCCATACGGACCGCTTCAGCAGAAGCATTAGTATTCTCCTCAGCTTAGAATTAATTGATACGACGCCTGTCCGGGGCACTTATTACAGTGCGATAATCGTGCCAACAGCAAAAATTCGCAGGGTAGCTGGGGTGATTCGTTTCCAATGTGCATTTTTGGCAACAATGACGCACTGTAATGTGTCGTTTCCGCGCTCCACTGCACTGAAATGTGGCGGCGCAAAAGGGAATTTGATTTCCAAAGCTCGGCTGCGCGGCAATGAGTTATCTGCTACCGGCAGGGCAATTAGCTGGCGCGCCACGCGGAAAACATTCGCGCAATTCTGGATCTAAACCTCTGCGCGCAATTGCTTGATCGACATATACTCGCTCCGCGTGTTCGTGGGGTAACGCGATGGGTGAGTGCTATGCAACATCAAGGCGTCGTTCCGTTGCGCGATTTTAGGACGGACCACACGTGTGTGTGGCGAATTCCAATTTCACGCAGCCGCTGGGAGCTGAAAAAGTCCATTGCAATATTGTTGCCACGAATAATCGCCAATATTTGCATGTTGATTGCGGGGCGCGCCGCTTACAACAGCCGGTGACGCTCCGTCTAAAGAATGATGAGCCCGTTCGCGGTTGTAGTAATTCGCGAAGTCGACAAGTTTTCGTTCAAGATCCCGGCCGTTCCAAAAGAAGACGTGGTCAAGGTGTTCACGACGGATTGTGCCGATCAATCGCTCGACGAATGGATGCGATTGCGGCGTATAAGGGATGGACTTGATCTCATCGATCTCAAGGATCCGAAGATTAGCTTTCCATCGGTGGTATCGAAATAACGGATCGTTATCAGAACTTAGATAGTGCGGAATACCGTGACTAGAAATGGCGTTATTGAACATGCAGCACAGAGCGATCCCATCAACATCGCCGGCATGTACACCGAAGCCGATAATGCGGCGCGTGAACTGATCCATCACGACAAGTACCCAATGGCTTTTCAGTAGAATAGATTCGCAACGAAGTAGAGTCGAGCGCTGGCGCCTGGCGACATTGCTGCCGCTGGTTTCCAGCGCCCGCTCACCGGTAGGGTCGAGAGCTGGCGCGGTAACCCGATATAGAACATCCCTTGTCTGTATCCGGGGTTGCCCCCTTCGTGCCCGGCTAGGGATGTTCGTGATCCCGTTTCCAGCTCCCGCCACGGCAAACCCGGCGTGCCGTTTTCCGGCACCGGGCTTTCCTGATGATTTCACCGCAAAGTTTATGTGACCTATTGTGCCGGGAGCGCTTTCGGCGCGTAGCGCACAACGCGGTACTGACTAAACAGTCCCAGTTGTGCATACAACCAGCGCCTACTCCACCTCTTCCAGCCAAAGCCCCGGCGCCCTCGCGCCTGCATCAAATGTCGCCTGATCTTCTTTTCCACCCAATCTCGTACGTAACCAAAACATCGACTCGATTGCCCAACGCGGAAGTAGTTTACCCATCCGCGCAACATCGGGTTGATCAGGGCTATGACCCGACCCACCGGTTGTGAGCGAAAACGTCGAAACACATCCTTGAGTTTTCGTAGCAACGTCGTTCGGGCCTTCTGGGTGGGCGTATACCGCACACCCATCACACCCCGTCGCGTCGTGCTGCGTCTAAAGTTAAAACCCAGGTAATCGAAGTCGTCACCTCGGGCGAGATCGACTCGACGAGTTTTGTCACGGTTGAGCTGAACGTCCAACTTGGCTAACTCCTCCAACAGCCGTCGGTACGCAGCATTCGCGAGCCAGCGCCACTTACGGTAACCATCGACCAAGATCACCAGATCATCAGCAAACCTCGCGTACTCGATATACGTATATCGCCCCTGACGGGTGACTGCTTTCGCCCGCTCCAGCATCCGGTCTACCTCATTGAGGTAGAGGTTACTGAGCAACGGAGAAATCACACCCCCTTGGGGAACGCCGCGTTTGCCACTGGCCTTGAGCATCAGCTTCAGCAGGCAGAGAATTTGCTCGTCCCTGACTCGGTCGGCTACCTTCTTCAGTAGAAGGTCGTGCCGCACCGTGTCGAAGTACGACGCCAAATCCACGTCAATAACCGTGGTCTTGTTCTTCACCACTGCATCAGCTACTCGGTTCACCGCTTCATGGGCCGTCCGTTTCGGCCGGTATCCATAAGAGCCGTCTTGGAAATCAACCTCAAAGATCGGTTCCACAATCAATTTCAGCGCGCCTTGCACCACCCGGTCTCGGATAGTCGGGATCCCGAGCCTACGCATTTTGCCGTTGGACTTTGGGATCTCTACGTTACGATTACGCATGGGGCGGTAGCTCTGACAGACCAATTCATCCCGAATGCCATGTAGAAACATTTCTAAGCCGTCCTGCTCAATGGCTGCAAACCTCACACCGTCGATGCCAGGAGCACCGCCGTTGCGTTTCGCCATCTCGTAGGCCACTTCGAGTGTTTCCAGTTTGCAAACGTGAACGTACAGTCCCCAGAAACGCCAGGCTGGTTCAGCCTTCGCCTTTCGGTAAATCTTCCTTCTCAGGTCTTGCAAATTGATGGACGTTTTTATCATTTCGTCCTTGCCTCCCATATTGTCAAAAGAATGTCATCAGTAGGGTGCCTTTGCTCCGCGGGCATTACCCCGCCTCATCACTACTACACACCCATCCGCCACCCTTTGGCCTTCAGCCCATTTCCCGGTGCTACCGGTTATAGGACCTACCTTTCTCTAGCCATTTTCTAGCCAGGGCCAAGAGGGCTTCTCCAGTTGCTTAGCGTGTCCTTGTCATCGTGCCATCGCTACCACCCCGCCGAAGTGGTACAGCCGTTTCAACCAGCGTTCGGCTGCCCATGCTGCCTTCGCCCTACGGTTGGGGGCTCGGCCTTCGGGGCTACACACTTTCGGGGCCACCCGTGCGTTCACTGTTATTACGGCCCAATGACTCGCAACCTCCCCAAGGAAGGCTTTGTCGATAGGCTTCAGAACTTCGGTTTCCCTCCGCCCTGCTATCCAAGCTACGGGGTTGCTGACTCTTACCCCGGCAGGACTGTCTCCTGCTGAACACGCCAGCCTTCGCTGGACACACAACCGG
>JAJFJQ010000029.1 GCA_021773835.1 Gammaproteobacteria bacterium | reverse complement strand
ACCCACGTCAACACGACCAGGGGCAGCGCCGCCTTTTTCGCGTAGTGATACACAAATGAACTCTCTCGGCCGCCGCCCCAACGGCGTAGATCTCGTTGCACTAAGCCATCGACAAGCGCAACTAAACTAAAGAGTAAAAATATCGGCATCGCCAACGTGAGAATTGCCAGGCGCACCGAGAACACTTGCGTTACTTGCATCATCGCGATCACGAACTTAGCCATTGGCGTATAGACCTTGTGTAGCTTTGGTCTCAGGCCTTGTTCGTTTATCGTCGGTGCCGGCGAGATCCACCGAATAAAGTCCACGAACCGCGTTACTTCAAATAGGTAGTGATAACTATTATCTGCGAACCGTTTGGCGAATTGTGCGGGGTCGGACGTGACAACACTTCGCCTAAAATCGCTGTCAAGATAGCTGATCTCTTTCGCGAGCATGGCTCGGCTGTGGTCTAGGCCTTCATCTTGCCACCAGAGCGCCATGCCGACCCACTCAATGATGATCGAAAATACCAGAGAGAATAATAGCCACTGAATAACCGTTGTGACCGACGTGAGGCTTTTCGAAACCAGCCCATCCTGAACAACTCTGCGACGGGGATCGACAGCGGTTTCAGCCATTCGTCGCGTCGCTGTGGATGGCATGATCGTCACCATCTCTGCCTGACGCCCACCAGGGATCCGCTACCCGATACCAATGATCGTTGGTGATATAGGTGCGTTCCATTTCGTTGGCTATTTGGTTCAGCGTTTCCGGCATATTGGGATCCGCCGTCGGCAACGGCATGCGGATCTTCCAAAGTTGCCCGCCCTCGAGCAGCGCAAAGGCTTGCCCTTTCGGTAACGTGATCAATTCTGCCGGTGTGAGCATCGGCACTTCGGAGACACTGATCCGATCTTCGTTTCGAGACTTAAAGTCCACCCCAGACCCAGGCTCTGAGGAGTCGTCTACGCCAGAAACACTCATCAGCGTGAAGACCTCTACGCTAGGAAGCTGCTCCGTCAGCATTTCGGCCGTCGCCAACTCCTTGACCCGGAGCATGATCAGCGTATTGAAGTTGCCGGCGACCTGTCCGGCCTTCGCGCGATTGCCGATCCGTGCCTCCACGTCCGACCAAGTCTGCGTATAAGCGGTGACCTGAAAACCAGCACCGCCGGCTTTGTTCAGCAACGGAATGAACTCATCGCCAATCAATTCGTTGAATTCATCAGCGTGCATCGAGATCGTCGGCGGGGTCTCAGTTGGGTTGCCCGATACGCCGTGCTTATAAATATGCCCGGCAACCGACACCAAATCCGCGAACATAGAATTCCCGACGGCACTGGCGACGGTTGTATCAGTCAGCGCATCTAACCCCACATAGACAATCCCTTTGCGGCGGATCACTTCCATCCATTCGAAGATAGGGCGCTTATCGTCGTCGTCCAGGTAGTCCGGAGAAATGAGCGCCGCGATATTGCCAGTAGTGAGTTTCTCCATGAGTGGTCCGACCGAGCTCACTATCTTATCGAAATAGGTCTTGTCGTATTTAAAGGCCGACATCAAACCGTCGAGGACTGGATCATAGAGGTCCTGCGCTTGTAGGTGCCGCATTAGGGCGACGGCTTCATTGTTCCGACCGCGCAGTGCCGACGGCAGATTACGTTCTTTAATCGTACTCGCGAGTTCTTCTATCTGTGCCTTCCAATCTTTCGCGCCGTGCCGTTCCAAATGCGCGCGTGTGTATTCGATGAACAGAGGTTCGATGTCATTGATGTAGCGTCGGACCTGCTGATAGTCCGGGCGGCGTTCAAGGGCCACCAATGCTCTCGCGATAATATTAACGAATCGCCACGCGAACTCTTTGAACGCCGCCGAGTTACCTTCGCTCGGTAGTTGATTGGCGATCCGGGTCGCAACTTCGGTGATACGAGAAAAGTTGCCAATAGCATTGTAGCGAGCTGACACTTTAGGAAACCCGAGGTGGAACATCGTGAAGTCGTTCGCCCGCCCTGCCTGCTTGGCCTCCGCGTAAACCCGCCGCAATAGATCCGCGTCCCCCTTGGGGTCGAAGACAATCACAACATCGCCTCTGCGAATGTCCTGGGTGATCAAAATCTCAGCCAGTCGCGTCTTACCGACCCGGGTAGTGCCGAGCACTAGGGTGTGCCCTACCCGTTCGCCGATGTCCATCCAGACATCCTGCTCTTCCAGTTCGACGGCATGCAATGCCGGCTTACCACCAAGATCGGGTAATGGCGCAACTGGATTCCACCAGGCTCGTACTCTGAGCGCATTGGCAAGCCAACTCAATATCGGCACGGATTCCCAGGCGACTTCCTTACGGCGCGCCCACTGATAGAGGGATCCGGGTTGCACATAGTGTTGAACTTCTGGCCGGATGGTATCGCGCAATCGTTGGGTATGCTTCTGGCTCCAGCGGAAACCACGGCCTAGGAAAAGTTTGCGACGGCTAAGCGGGATCTTCTTTGATCGCACCTTATAGAGGGGCATCCGACGCATGTTTCTTTGGTAACGCAGTACCCGCCACGCCTGTCGCCCTCGAATTAGCCCCATTAATATGAGTAAAGCACCGGCACCATAGGCCACACTCGGCGGCATCATTAAAGACCAGGGCGCGAGAATGGCAATTGCCGCGGCGGCAAATGCGGCCAACATCGACCACAGCTCGACCGGTGGTCGCAGCAGCGCCTCGATCGGATGGGTGCTCACTGTTCGATCGCGTGAGCGGTAATCAAAACAGGGTAATGCGAGATCTCTAACGCATTCGCGATATCGCACGCGCTTGCCGGCAGGATAGACAGGCCATCTGCCAATGCGGCAATCGCGCCTAGATCATCCACTGTCTCAGCCTGTACCAACATGCCGACCGCGCCGATCTCCTTGAGTTGTTCGCGATGATCGCGGAGCCACTGCCGCGACTTCTGATCGGATCCGATCAGAAAGAATGGTCGTGCGAACGGTCGATAATGCGTCGTTGTTTGTACAACCCCCGGAGTTAACCCAGGTGACTGAATAGGAAGCCACGATTCAGGATCTGCCGCACCGATTTGTCGGTCAATCGAAAGCGAAATTTGCGGTAGCATTTCATCGTTCGATTCGAACGGCTCGAGAAACGGTGCGATGGGCTCGGTATCACCACTATCGTAGATGACGGTGAGTTCGGCATACGCCATGACCGGCGTCAAAAGGCAAACGATAGCTAACCACATCCACCATTGACGAGAGAATCGAGCCATCGCCCTATCCCGCTTTCACGAGCCGCTGCCAGCGGGCAACGACACGGCGACGATACTGTGCGGCTCGTTCCAAATTATTCGGCGCGTGGTAGCAGCCCACACTCGCCCACCAGTCGCGCTCGTTGACATAGCAGTCCTGCAGGATCGCCGCACCGACACGGAGATTGTGATAAGGATCGAGCGCCTGCCACGCGCTACCGAGCCGCTCGCTATGATAACGCCAATTAACTTGCATCAGACCGATGTCAATCGAGCGATCACCATTGTCAAGCAATCCCTTCAGTGTCTGCCATGCTGCCAATCGGGAATCGAAAAAATAACCGCGACCTGCAACGTTTAAGGTCCATGGCCAGGGCCGATAACTTTTTAGATCCGAAATTCGCTTGCCGCTCTCGGCAAGGGCCACCGCATAGAGAACCGTATAAGGAATGCCGCGCTCCGCTGCGATAGAACGATAACCTTGTGGTACCGCTTCAGTGCCACTAACTTCGTTCGAGGACACGAGGATTGAAATTGTGATCAAACAGACGCCGCAAGTTCTTATTAAAGCCGTCACTTAAAGAGCCGATCCTCGGACTTGTGACAGCTTCTCGCCGCGACGACGTAAGATAATGGGCACTTTGCCCTGCCCGCCAGTCAGCTTGTCAAATGTCCCGGCGTCATGGTTAAGCGTGATCCGCCGGCTGCGCACCCACTCGGGATTTATCTCGTGAGTTGACGCCCATGCTCGTACCGCCGCGTCATCGCCGGGCGCTAGCGCCGTGAGAAAGATATCGATCCCACTGACTGCATCGATCCGAGTTAACAACTTTATCATTAGTGCATCACAGTCGGGACAGTTCGGACGAGAGAAAAATAGGATCCGATCAGTGGATTGAAATGCATCCGCCGGTTCGTGTTTTCCGGGTAGACGATCGATGTCAATCATTAGTTCGTTCGGATACAGGCGTTTCCCTGCCGCATCGTAGGCATGTTGGAACGCGAGGATCCGATCGACGTCTTCGCGCATAAGACGCACCCAGTCTTCGGCATATTGCCGGCGTTCAGCATCGTCGCGCGCATGGATCCCGAGGACTTCAATGGGTGAAATCGTCGATGGACTGATACTCCCCCGGATCCCTTGCATCAATTGTTGGTACCGATGCCACTCGACCGCAGACAGATCCCATAGCTGCGCACGTGCAAGTTCAGCTGACGATAAGACGCTTTCTGCAATTACTGATGCATCTGAGACAATCTCTTTGACCTCGGTATTAGAGGTGCCGGCGGCGCCGACACTACCGGATACTGCCAGGGCGATCATCACCGCAATAAATAGTAGGCGACTACTCATTCGGACACGCGCCCCCGCAGCGGCTGATAGCATTCTCCGACCGATCGAAGACAACGACCCGACTAACCGGATCAAATACTATTCGGAAGGATGTTCCGGCAAGTGTTTGCAGCGCCTGCCTTAAGCTCACCGGACCAAGGCGTCGATCGTTGGTTGGCAGCGGTAACGCGAATAGGCCTGCCGTTTGAGGCTCTATTGATTCGATCGTGATCAAACGAAAATCATGCCGTTTCAACAGATCCCGGACCGCGTCCCCGACCGTTTCGATTTGATCCGAAAACTGAAATGTCATTGTCGCAAACGGATCAACTTGTTCCGGTGTAGTAGCGGTTAATACGGAGTAGCGACCTACCTGAATTCCAGCCGCCTGCAGGTTTGCTGTGGCTGCCACCCAGATCGCCGCGACGCACACAACGGTCGCCTTAACGGTCTGCGCTGGGTGTAAAAAGGATCGCTTCATAGTAACCTCGCCTTTGAGAAAGTCGTCGCTTAACGGTCGCGTACTGCGTGGCCTTTATCATCACGGCTCGAGATCAAACAGGGAATGGAAAACCCTTTCAACGCCCGTCGTTGTTAACTGCGGACCGCTTATGAGCCTAAGTACGCACTGACTATTTGCCGGCGAGAGTGCCCGAGCTCTTCGGTAAGGGTCTGCCGTGCAACACGATCCATGACCCGCTGACCGGGACTCAACGCTTTGGTCAGCGGCCCACCGGCAGCCGGTGCCTGCCATCCGGTCAATTCTTGATATCTAGCCTGCGCGTACGCATGCCGCAGGCCGTGTAGCTTTGATAACCCCGCATTGCTTGTCTGTCGTTCGTACACCCGCAGTTGCTGTACATAATTCCGCTCGCTCGGGATCAGCGATCCAGTCCCAACTAACAATCGCACGCGATTCAACAAGGCCCGTTGCTCATCGGTGCGCACCGGCACATCACGTTCGCGTCCCCCTTTTGTCCAACTGGACTTCAGAGTGATGCGATCGCCACGATCTGCATAACTCGGGCTGAACTTGATAGCCTCCTCCCGGCGCAGACCAAACGCCCGCTGCAGCGCGAGACTCATCCGGACACTCGGATCATTGATCTTTTCCAGATCCTGCGCATTTACCCCCTTTGCTTTCGAGTCATTCGTGACAAACTGCCGGGCTGGGATCCCATAGTGATCGTTTGATCCTGCAATAACATTCCGCTTCTCGACTTTCTGTGCCCACCAACGGAGCACCGCCAACCGGTTTTTAATCGTCCCGTGAGCCAGTTCCTGCCGTAACCAATCCTTGACTAACGCATCGACATGCTTCGGCTTAATTGAGCGTGCCTGCATGCCACGAAAACCTAATTCGTGTAACTGGTTGGCGATCTGCATCAAATGATGCTTCCGCTTGCTTTGCGTGACATAACTGCCATCTCGATTACGGTGGCAGAGTTGTTTGAGTTGGTAGTTCAGATCTCTCATGGTGCTATTTCCAGTGGTAAGTTTTAATGGTCACCTGGCAGTGGAAACTGCCGAGCTCGCTTGCGCGAAACGACCGCGGGACACCAGTCCCAATAGACCTGAATGTGCCTGTTCTCAGGCAACGCTGTTTTTCCCTGTCGGGTAATGGCCCAGCGCCGGCCAACATGCCCTCACGGGCCTTCTTTTAGGGTGGCTTCATCACAGCACCTCCTTTTAAATGTGCGGATCGGATCCGCGGTTTATAAAATATGAGCATCGACAGCACCGCTCGTCGCGATCGTCTCTGCTCGTTGATTGATTGCAGGCGAATGCCTGCGAAGAAGAATTGATCGTAACGATCAGCTCGGTTTTGAAGATGGACCCACGGCGACAAGCCGCAGCGTGTTAAAGGATCCGGGTACGCTCTATTGCCACTAATCCCGTAGTGGCCACGGATGAATTCCTACGAGGTCGCATTGTAAGAACACGTAACCCCGCCGTAATCCGAAAATCCAATCTCAAACCCGCGCCGTTAATGAAATTCCGCCCTCGTCACTACCACGCTTCGCTCGCTAGTGACGAGGGGCGCCTTCGGTTCAAGCACGCATTGCGCCAGGCATTCGCCTGTCACGTCGCGTGCACGTTTAAGAAAATTCAGTCCTTCGGATCGCGATCAGTTGCCCACTGGGGTCCACAGGCGCCGCTGAACGCGGCCCCGCCCTTGGCACGCGAGTTTGCGGCTCGCGTTGCCGTGGCGGGCGAGACCTGTGGACTCAGTGGAAAACTGAAAAGTACACGGTTCTGAAGTCACGGATTGCGTACGAACTCGACGTACTGGGAGATCCTATTTCATTCTGGATGAAAATCGCGAACAGATTTCTGCAC